>JADYZV010000109.1 GCA_020852965.1 Pirellulaceae bacterium
CCTGCCGAAGAATAGAGTAGACCAAGGCGGGCAAACGATACCAAATCGAAGCTTATTCAACAAACGACCAAAACTGGTGTCGTTTGAAGCGCAAAATGATGGTCCCGTTTAAAGCGCAAAATGACACATGCACACATGCATCTTCGAGTGCTAGTCGGCTGCAACTTGTGGCAAAACAGCTGAATTAGCGCATGTTTCAGCAGTTCAGGCATGCGGATAAATACTTGCAAATTCTGTTTGTTTTTCGTGTCACCCTAATTGATCGTCTGACGCATTACTACTTGGTGATCGGCCGCTTGACTTCCGCGCAAGTACAATCAGCAGCCTGCTCGAGCCAGTGCATGTGCGGTGAAAGACATACGATAGGGATGACGCCAAGGCTACCAAAACCAGTCACTTCATTTTGCCAGTCGTTGCGCCACGCCACGCTTGTAGTGCGAAGATGAATTCCAAGCGAAGCTCAGTTTACAAACCAATGGGAAGGATATTTGATGAAAAAGAAACTTGCCACGATTTCGGCTGTCGTTGCGATAGGATGCATCGTGCTTTTCACTCTCGCGCAGGGACCGCCGCCACCCAGGTTGCATAAGGTCATTGAAAAAGGAACCTTGACTCCGCGTCCCGCCACAGCAGCGCCGGACCAAAAGAATGAGGTATCCATTGAGGTTGTAGGCGACCAGAGGATCATCAAGTCCAATGGGATCCCGAACCATAAGACTGGGGTGTTTCCAAACTCCGGCAATCCCAATCGCATTTCCTCTCAGTCGCACACCTATTCGATCCCGGCAAATCCTGAGATCGCCGCAGCCCCGACTCCGATGCATGGGATGTTTGGTGTAGCTATCAATGGCGTGCCGTTTGATCCGGGTGCTGGAGAATTCTATGACGGAGCTCCTGGTTGGCAGTATGAACCACTATCTGGCGCAATTGACCTGGGTATCGACGTATCGCATGCCCACGTGCAACCAACCGGCAAGTATCACTACCACGGGTTGCCAACAGGATTGCTCGACTCGGTTAAGCTTGACCCCAGCAAACACTCGCCACTGATCGGCTGGGCAGCCGATGGCTTCCCCATGTATGCAGTCTATGGCTACTGCGATCCTAATGACGCAACTTCAAAAGTTCAAAAACTAACGTCCAGTTATCAACTGAAGAAAGGAGATCGCCCCGGCGGCGATGCTCCGGGCGGAAGGTATGACGGGACTTTCGTTGCCGATTACGAGTATGTCGCAGACTCAGGAGATTTGGACGAGTGCTGCGGACGATTTACGATAACTCCAGATTTTCCGGAAGGTACGTATGCATATTTCATGACCGAAGCGTGGCCTGTGGTTCCTCGAATGTATCGAGGAACTCCGTCCGCCGACTTTCGACACGGCCCTGGGGGCGGCGGTCCTCTCGGCGTATTTGCGGGGCGTTCCAACGGCAGAGGTCCGACCGGATCTGAAGGTGTTGGCGGACCCGCCAATGGCCCAGGCGGGATGCGCGGTCCCAGCGGCCCGGGACGAGGCGGTCCACCGCGACCTGGTCAGATTCTGCCCAACTTTGTCCAAGATGAATTGAATCTAAGTGATGAGCAGAAGCAAAAGATTGAGACTCTTCAGAAAAACGTCGATGAAGAACTTCGGAACATTCTCACCAAGGAACAACTTGAGCAATTGAAATCGCCGCCAGGGTTTCGCCCCGGTGGCGGCGCTCCTGGAGAGCGTGGGCAAAGGCCAAGTCGCCCTCGGTAATCAGATTCTGGTCCAGCATGGTAAGTGTTGACATTAACATGAATCAACATGAGAATCTCCTGCCTATTCATCCACAATGATCGACGATTGCCACGGCTGTGAGCAGCGAAGTCACACAAATCCTGAATCAGATCGAAAGCGGCGACCGGCACGCGGCCCGCCAGTTGTTGCCCCTGGTCTACCAAGAACTGCGTCGGCTGGCTTCGCAAAGGATGTTGCACGAGAAGTCATCGCATACGCTACAGCCAACAGCGCTCGTCCACGAAGCGTTCTTACGACTCGTGGGCGGTGAGGATTCACTTTCTTGGGATGGTCGAGGGCACTTTTTTGCCGCAGCCGCCGAGGCCATGCGACGCATCTTGATCGAATCGGCCCGCCGACGAAACACCGAGAAGCGTGGCGGCGATTGGGAACGCGCCAAGCTCGAACAGGACGCAGCGATGATCGACGCTGAGGATTCAGAGACTCTGCTAGCGCTCGACGAGGCGCTTACCAAACTGGAAAGCGAAGATGCGGACCTGGCCCGCTTGGTCGAACTGAGGTATTTCACGGGTCTGACAGTCGATCAAACCGCCGAGATGCTTGATGTGTCACCTCGAACGGTCAAACGCAATTGGGCCTATGCACGAGCGTGGTTGCGACGAGAGATGGAGGGCGATTCATGAATCCATCAGAAAGGACAATCTTCTTTGAAGCTCTCAATCGAGTCGACCCGGCTGCTCGCGAAGCATATTTGAACAATGCCTGCGGTGACGATGTCGCTCTCCGCGCCAGCGTTGAGGCGCTTCTGGTAGCGGACGATCAACCTGACAATCTTCTCGACAGACCACCCGTCGCCTTATCCGTGGCGATGCTTTCAGACGCAGACCAAAGTGCGCCAAGGGTAGACGTTATCGGAAGCATGATCGGCCCCTATCGCTTGATGGAGCAGATTGGCGAAGGGGGCTTTGGCCTCGTCTATGTGGCTCAGCAGGAGCAACCCGTACGACGCAATGTTGCATTGAAGATCGTCAAGCCGGGAAGTGGATCGAAAGAGATCATCGCACGCTTCGAGGCGGAGCGGCAGGCCGTCGCGTTGATGGACCATCCTAATATCGCACGCGTATTTGATGCCGGAATAACAGCCGACGGCCGGCCCTATTTTGTCATGGAGCTCGTCCGTGGTGTTCCCATTAACGAATTTGCTGATGCCCATCGGATGCCCATTCGCGAGCGTCTAAAACTGTTCGGAGACGTTTGCGCGGCCGTTCATCATGCCCATCAAAAGGGCGTCATTCACCGTGATATTAAACCGTCAAACGTCATGGTGACGTTATACGACGACAAGCCCGTCGCCAAAGTCATCGACTTCGGTATCGCCAAGGCGATTGGGCAGTCGCTGACTGACAAGACGATCTATACGCGGTTCTTTTCAATGATCGGTACGCCGCTATACATGAGTCCCGAGCAAGCTGAAATGAGCGGGTTGGACGTAGACACACGCAGCGATATCTATTCGCTCGGCGTGTTGCTTTACGAATTGCTTGCCGGCGCGACCCCGTTTGATCGTGACCGTCTTGAATCCGCGGGATTGGATGAGATGCGTCGAATCATTCGCGAAGAGGAACCACTGCGGCCAAGCAAGCGACTCACGACGCTCGGAACCAAAATGACGACCGTGTCGGCCTCGCGTCGAGTGGAACCCAAGGCACTCTCTTCGGCACTTCGGGGTGATCTGGACTGGATCGCAATGAAAGCACTTGAGAAGGATCGCAATCGACGCTACGACTCGGCCGCCGCCATGTCATTGGACATCGCGAGATACCTGGAACAACAACCCATTGAAGCTCGCCCTCCTAGCTTATACTACCGGATTCTCAAGTTTTCGCGCCGCAATCGTATTGCAATTGCAACCGGCACAGTTGTCGTGCTGTCGTTGATATTAGGTACCGCGACCAGTTTGTGGCAAATGCGAAATGCCATGAACGAACGGGACCAGAAAGAATTAGCACTTCAAGAGATCGAGCAGTTTGCTGTTAAGGTGACACGTGCTCATGCATTGATCGCCAACGCCGAAAGTCACGCTGATTCTGCCCAGTGGCGTTTGGCAAGGATGGAATTTGATGCGGCCGTCGAGCAGCAGCCCAGCTACTACCTTCCGTGGATTAGCCGTGCACAGTTCCATATTCGGCGTAAGCTTTTCAGCGAAGCCGCGGATGATTATGCAAGAGCCATCGGATTGGGAGCACCCACCGATACGCCGCAGTGCTGGGGCGTAGCAGCCCTGCTAGCCTGGACAGGGCACAACCATGCATTCACAAGTCTAACTGGCCAACTCGAGCGGCATCTCGAATCCAATAATCAAATCGAAAGCTGGGAACAGTTGCGATCTGGATTGGCGACCGGCGATGCGCTCAGCCAGGAATCGTTCCTCAAGATAGCGGATATCGCCGAGGCTCGGCTCGCGGAAATGAGTAGACCCTGGCCCGGCGGCCTGCCGCTGGGATTCCGACAGCCACCACCGCGCGCGCAAGATATTTTGAGCCGATCTGAAGATAGCCCAGTAGCGCGGGACCGCCACGGTCAGCGTAGGATGATTGAAGACCTGCCACGAACGGTGTGTGAGTACATTACTGGTTTGGCCCATATACGTTCCGGACAACTGGAGCAGGCAATTCAACGATTGGAGCAAGCGCAACGCGACGACAGGTGGCCCGCCGTAGGGCTCGTCCACGCACCGCTCGCATTGGCTTATCACGCGACCGACCAAGATCAGCAGGCTATCGAGTCACTGCGTGAATCGAACGAAGCCGTTACGCAGATGGCCGAACAATTGCTTGACCCTGCGGGCCCACAACGGCCAACACCTTGGTTCGACTTCATCGAATTATTGCAATTGAACCGCGAAGCAACGATTACCTTGACCGGCGAAACCCCAATTATCCCTCCCCAGCTCGCAGAGCTCCGCCGACAAGCGCTTCAGGAATTGAACTAGTCAATCCTTCAGTGCCGTCGTAGCCGCTTCCTCTCCTTGGATGGGCAGCGTGTGGCCAGGAACGACAACGTGTGGTTTCAGCACGGCCATCTTACCAACGCTTTCGGACCAATTCAGCACGTCGCGATAGGCCGTGCCCCGAATCGCATACAGGTTTGGAAAGGAGCTGTAAAAATTGTCGCCGGCCAGCAACACCTTTTCCTTCGGGAGCCAGATAAACATGGCATCGTCCGTTTCCCCCGGGCCGATGTGGAATTCGATATCGACACCCGCAATCGTCGTTTTGAGTCCGCTGCTGGGAACGGTGACGGTCGGTGGAAGAAATCCTTTGCCGCGGTCGCTATCCTCGGTACCCGCCGGTGCAACACCGCGGTTGGTAATCTCCGACGGCGATAAATTTCGACCGAACTGACGCACATTGCGTTTCGCTTTCACTGGATCAACGGCTTTGTTGACGCCTTCGGCGGAACCAAAGCTTTCCGTGGCGTAGATCTCCGGTTTCTCATCGCGGACAAAGGCACTGGCTCCACCAATGTGATCGCCATGGCTGTGGGTATATATGATCGCCTTAACCGGATTGTCGCTGTATTGCCGAAAAGCTTCAGCCGCGCTGGCTGCACTGCTCGGACCGAAAAGAGTATCGACGATAATGACGCCATCCGTGCCGACGATCATCGAGGTGTTCGCCCCGTGGAACCCAACAGCGGTGAAAACGTTGTCCGCAACTTTGATAATTCCCTTCTCGAACTGCTGCTGCTGAGCATTGAGCATCCGAAGTGCCGTGTCGGGTTCTACCTGAGTTTGTCCGCGGACAATTCCGGTAGCCAGAGCGAGAATGCAAAGTAGACCAACTGCTTGCGAGCCTGTACGGAAACGGAGAGAGAGAATGATTTTCTTCATAAGACTATTCCTTTGAAAAGTGGTTCGATAAGTACTTCTGCATTCTTCGCAGAACGTTCTGCGTCGCTTCAAACTCCGATTTCGAAATGCTTTCAAAGTTGTTCTGCGCAAATCGGCCAAAAGTGGAAGAACAGTTTGAGGTCACTGCTCACTCAATCCAGTATTTCGGATGGTCTAAGGCTTTTGAGCAGCGAACAATTCCCTGGCAACCCTCCATCGTCCCCGGCGTCAACTCCTTCACCATCCACGCACCTGCGTTTTGAAGTGGGATCGGGTAGGTTGCTTGGAAACCCTGGACACCCGCAGGCTTGAAACCAAAGCGAGAATAGTAGTCGGGATAACCGAGAACGAAGACGAGGTCGACGCCAACTTCCTCCAACTGACGTAGCCCCGCATGTATCAAACGCCCACCAATGCCCTGACGTTGTCGATGTTGTACAACCGACAGCGGTGCAAGAATCTTTGCACTGACTTGGCCATGGTCCGGTTCGATCCTCGCGGAAGTAAAGAGGAGATGCCCGACAAGTTCGACATCCGCTTCAGCGACGAGCGATAGCATTGGCTCGCCGGTAGCGTCATCAAGCATCTCATCGACGAGCTTGGCAATCACCTCTCCATCGTCCACGCCAAAGGCATTCATGTGGATCGCAAGAATCGCAGCGCGATCTTGCGTGTTGGCGTTGCAAATCTTCACGTTGCCTTGCGTCATGATTGGCGAATGCATTCTAGTGGTATCGTGATCGAGCGACCGATAGTTCGATTCTATCCGAGATCACTTCGGAGAGGTTGCTCGCGGCCAGTACTCAGTAGACTAAAGTGCAACCAGATCGCGAACTCAGTCTTTTGGACGATTATCGGGAGCCCAGTCCATGTTCTCCATGTCGATCAACGCCTCGCGAAGAAAATCTGGAAGGCGGAGTTTCGACAGTTCCCCCGAGATGTCATCGACCGACAAGATCCATTCGCTAAACTCAGCATCCCACGGAAGCCTACGACGGGTATCAAAACTCTCCAAGCATTTGGGGGAATAGCTTTTGGCGAGTTCAAATAGCCCATGCGCAAATGGATCAATCAGAGCGCAGGCTTGATCGTCAAACATATACCCTCTAAATCGCTTTAGCATTTGATCGAAGCCTTGTGCGGTGAGTTCGGGGTTTGCAGCGTCGATACCAGCCAAAACCATGTTGATCCCTTTTACGTATGAAGCGGTCTTCCGTTTGGCCGACTCCTCCACTGCCGTCTTTAGAAGTCCCGTATCTCTTTTCAGGAGTGCCTCAACTCCCAAGCATATCGCTTCGTACGCGCGATTGCTTGGCTTGCCCTGGCGAGCCTCCCAATGAGCCAATAGTCGTTCAACTGCGGTACGATCGTGAACGCAGGCGGCGAGGAGAATGGGCCGCCACAACTCATCGCGAGTATATTTCCAATTGACCTTTGCCGCCATCCACTCAGCGCGTGCTGAAAGAGCAACCAACATCGCGTACTCGATGGGTAAGTCGTATTTAATTCTGCGATAGGCTGCCACCGAATTGACATGGATGAAGGAAATGAAGTTACTGAACGTGAACAAAGTCCACTGATCGTCACTGCATTTGGCATAGAGCCCGTGACGAATCTGATTCACAAACGCCAATGCATGCTCTGGAATATTCTTCTGTGACTCCAGTTGTCGGTCGATCAATTGCTGTGCGCATAGGTTGTGCAATTCGCTGTGCTGTTCCTCAATTTGCGAGAGTACTCGCTGAAGAGGCTTCGTTATCTTCATTAGAACTCCATGAATGGAATCGAAGCCGAAAAAGTTCGTCCGTGCACCAGACCACTTTCCGTAGTTTCCCCATCGCTGGTCGATTACTTTGCCGCAGCCTGGACAGCGGCGATGACATCGCTCGGTTCGGCTCGCTTCTTGTAGTCGGCATCCAGAAAGGCGTAGGTGATCTTGCCGGAGGAATTGATGACGTAGGTCGCGGATCACGGCGATCGCATCAAAATCTTAGCCAAACAGTAGGGTTTCGAGGAAATCTGTATTCCAGCCAGCTCTTTTTCTTTTGGCCTTCAAAGATGAGCGTGAAGTGTCCTGCTTAAGTAGACTGGTCACA
>JADYZV010000110.1 GCA_020852965.1 Pirellulaceae bacterium
CTTGGGTTTGGGGTTGGTACATTGTGACAGTGGTTGTTACTAGCAACCCGAGATCACGGGCCTGAGTCGCCAGATTTTAATCGAATGGCTCCCACCCCAAACCCAGGACTTACATGGATTCTTAGGGAATCACATGCCGATAGCCTTCGATGAGAAAGAACTTTATCGAAGACCACGAAAGCATTGTGCTGGGCTTTAGCGGCTGAGCCGCTGCCAACTGAGCCACCGCCTGCTGCTTGGCCTGAGTTTTGGGAGCGGAAGACTCGCTGCGCTTTACTCTCACGAAGGGAAGACTCACCGGACCTTCCTCGGCATAGGCGATGAGATATTCCGGCTCGCTGTCATCGACTCTAAGAATTCTTAAAACTACGTAGGGATACTCACGATCGACTTGTTCTATCTGAAGAGGTCCGTCCTGTGGCAATTGGGCTTCAAGCCGCACGGTAAGATAGGCTCCTCCCGACATGAGTTTCGGGAAAGACTCCGGCATGGAGTCATAGTCGGGGAAGCTCAACGTAAAGGGGATCTCGCGCCGAGGATCGTGCTCGGTCGCTGTCGACAGGTACAAGATCGATTCGATGAGTTTGCGACTGTTCTCCCGGAGTTGTTCATGCTCCTTAGGACTCAAGCTGAACAGCCAATCACGCCGAGGCTGGGGAGCCAAGGGATCATTCCCGTCGGGAAGGCCATACGTGGCATCCAGGAGGATGTCCAGCCGCAATACCGCGCCATCACTCGACGCAACTACATTGATCTCTTGCACCACATGAGACCAGGCTTTCTCTGCCCATGCGGCGAGAACGATAAAGACGAGTGCCATATAGGCGACGCAGCAAAGTGGAGCCCAGGCATCGCTCAAACTATCTAGGCACCCACGCATAATTTTCCAGTCAATTGAGCATCCGTGACTAGTGCTTCGTCCACTACCTTGTGCGCAGGACTCGTAACCTCGTCCACTACATTTGTGCGCAGGGTAGTGGACGAGGTTACGAGTCCTGTGCATGGCTGATTACTTGGGATCTACTAGCAAGGTAACCATCTCAAACTTAGCCAATTCGACTGTCGATGGAGCCATGCTAACTCTCTCTTCCATGGGGTTAGAGATCCAACTGTCACCAACCTCACTCAGCCACTCGAGCTGCACTTGTTGGGCCACGTCGGCCGTATTTAGCATTCGGATCAACGTGCCTTGGTTGTCACGGCTCGGTCGGATTGAAGTGGCGATTATCCCTGGGGGTAGGGCCTGTAGTAGCGGCTCGATCACCGCCGTGGCGGGATCAACGGTTACCGCGATGAGCGGCTGATGCATGGCTCGTCCGGCGCGCTGCGATTCGACGGCATTGTAACTGCCCGCATGGGGTACGACCGCATAGCGGAAAGTCACCAGGCCTTCCTGGTCTGCCTTGTAGTTTGTCTCCCAATGATTATTCATTACCCAGGAATAGATGTGAGAGTTAGGATCGATTGCGGATCGCCACCAATTCAGTCCTTGGGCGACCGCGATCTTGATGGGATCGAACTGCATCATCGGCGCATCGAGTGTTACCCAGGTAACGCCGTAGTCGTCGCTGGAAAGGTCTACCCATCGCTGCACACAGTAGAAGTTGCGATTGGCACCCGGCAACTGATCTTTTTCCACCTGCACGACGGCCCAGGGGGCATCGACACGCGATGTGGCTTTGGGGATGTTGAAAGGAAAGCTGAAGTACACTCCTTCCGGGCGTCTCTCCTTGACCTTGTCGACAGTGTTGGTCAACTCGACGTAGCCCAGTCCATCTACGACGCGCACGCGTCGAACCAGGCTTGTACAACCGGGAGCATCGGACCCGATCCGTAGCGTTGCGACAAGCGGCCCCTTATCCTCCACGGTGATATCTACTGGCCCACGCGGAGATTCGCGGTTTTTGTCTGGGTCGCGTCCCAGAATGTACAAGTAATCGTTGAGCCCACTCGACTGGTTTGCATCGACCAAGTCGGCGTCGATGCCTCGATACCGCAAACTGCAGATGGCACCGCTGTGCTGGTCGATTTCCAACGAAAGCAGCGCGTTGGAAATCCCAGTACCAGCGGCATCCGCAGACCCGACCGCGTAGGCAGCCCCCGGCTGCACGGTATAACGCCTTGCGCCAAAGGCCGGAACCTCGCGCGCGACGAACGCCAGTTCTCCCGATGCCAGTCGCTGGGAAGCAACGGGATGGCCGGCGGCATCTTGGACCAAGTCACCGACAGCAGACTGCTCAGGGCTGAGCAAGACCAGTCCGTCGCGATTCCAGGAAGCCGTGTTGTATACATCGGCCGTTGCGGAGGTTTGTTTCGCAACGGACTGCGTCACATCCCTCCGCAGCGCGTCGCAGAGTATCGCGCCATCGAAGGCATAGGCCTGCTTGAAGCGATCCTGATCGACCGCGAACGCATCGTCAGGAGCCGTAATGCTGTTCCAAGCGCCCCAAGTGTGCTCGTCGTACATAATTAGCTTGTGCCAGGCGATGTCGAACCGTTCGTGGAGCGGTGCACTCGGCTGCAACATCGACCACAAAATCTGCGATTGAGCCAAACTCTCGGCGGCCTGCCTGCTGGCAACCGTCGCTCGAGCCGTCGACGCCGCGCCATCCTCCCAGTACGGAGTGAGGTCTCCCGCAACGATGGGAATCTGGTCCGCATAGCGCCGTTCGAATTCGGCCATCATCTGGCTGTTAGCGGCGATGATTATCTTCGGAGAAACGAATTCCTCATTCCATTTTTTGACGGTATCACTTAGGAGCGGATCGGGAGGGCCATTGTCCGAGCCAATCGAATAGCGCACCTGCACCATCTCATAGGGATACCCGCTCTCTTCGAGTTGAGCCAAGTATTGAATGATGTCGTCGCGCCGCGTTTGCAGGCGATTCTCTCCCGAACCGTATTGCCCCACCGCACCCCACTGAAACCATGAATAACCTCGCCCTGGAAGCCAGCACAGGATACGTTCCTTTCCACTGGGCGAGACCCAATAGAACGGGCGATCAGCCCAATCGTAGACGCGTCCGATTCGGTGAGTGGTGTTCGGTGCGGTGGAGAGGTACTTTACTCCATGGTGCGCCAGCGCGGAGGCCATGCCCCAAGTATGTCCGGGCACATCAGACTGCATCGCCGAAACAATAGGGACGCCATGCTGCCGCTCGAAACGCTTAGCCGAACTCATCAATTCCATGAGCTCCTCTTCCGAGTACAACCCCGTCATCCCCTGCGCATAGAGTGCATCGAGATGGATGTGTTGACTCCGGCAGGCCTCGACAAAGCGTTCCTTTTCCACATCCGATGCGGTGCGCATGAATTCCTCTACCGCCCACATTCCTTCAGGGTGCCACCTGAACTGGGCTGCCGGCGGATAGTCTTTGCTGCGGTCGATGTAGTCCAGCGCCGTCCTCAGGTACTCCACCTGCAGCTTGAGTACCTCCGGCTGAGTGTGGGTATAGCCGATATCCAGATGTGATTGGGGAATCAAGTGAATCTCCCATTTCCGGATTGGTTTGAGTGCGATTTCCGACGTCGCAAGCGTTTGGGAACCGGCTTGCAGAGTCACCGATACCTGCCTCGCCGAATCAACCGGCGGCGCATACGCCTGGATGCTCTGTACACCCGGTTCAACGGCGGTCTCTAGCGGGGGCAAGTTGCCAACACGCAATGTGGTCTGGATAGGTTTGCCGGTGTGCCGCACTTCCAATGTTATGGGCTGGACGGTCTCTCCACCATGGCTCGTCAATACGCCAGGCGACGCCACCACATGTATGGAGGTGTCCCCCATGCAAGGAGCCGAGCTCAGCGCTAGGGGAGCAATGGTCATCAGCGCGACGATGAGGCTCGATGGATATCGCGACATGCAATTGCTCCTAGTGCGTTTGTTTAGTGCTTAGATTGTAATTCATAGCTGCCCGATGCTCGCGCACCAGCGGCAAGTGCCTACAATTCAGTTGGTAGACCGCTTGTCATGATTTGCCCCATCGTAGTGCAGTACCAATTGCACTCTCCTGGAGCGAAACACTATAATGTCGCTCTGGATTATAGCATCCTGTTTTTGGCTTGGTCAATTCCCTACCCGCGTGCGCGCAGTTTTGTTTCTAGCTGGAGAGTTCACGATGATTTATCGACCTTGCATCTGGGGGCTGTTCCTCGGCCTACTCGCGTTCTCTTACCCAGTTGCAGCCACTGAGCCCGGCTTCGTATCAATGTTCAACGGCTCGGATCTAACCGGCTGGGAAGGGCAGCCGGGAAGGTGGTCTGCTCACAGCGGCATCTTGACTGCGGAAAGCACAATCGACATACCATGCACCCGCTCGCACTACCTCTACTGGACAGGTGGTGAACCAGCCGATTTTGACATGCGCTGCCGCTTCCGCATTTCCAGCGAAGGCAATTCGGGAATACAGTTTCGTAGCGAACGTCGAGCGAACTGGGACACCTGGGGTTATCAGGCAGATATGGACGGGGCAGGGGAGTACGTAGGTTGTCTTTATCAACACGAGCGAGGGTTGGTGGCTGAGCGTGGGCAGAAGGTACGTGTCGATCCAGAGGGCAATAAAACGGTGACCACGTTTGCCGATTCGGACGAACTGCTGAAGACAGTCCTCAAACTCGACTGGAATTCGTATCGCCTTCTGGCCAACGGGCCCCACATTTCACTGTGGATCAATGACGTGTTGATGTGTGAAGTCGAAGATCATCAACCGCGATTAGGACTGCGTCGCGGTATCATCGCCCTGCAGATGCACCAAGGACCACCGATGAAGGTCGAGTACGCAGACCTAAGGATTCAAATCAAAAATCCCTAGCTTCAACTACATCAAACTTGGGTTAGTGGACGAGGCTCGCGAGTCCGTTTGAATCGTTGACCGTTAGGGACTCGTAACCTCGTCCACTAGGACGACCGCCAACATCAAAAAAGGTTGAGGCACTAGTCACTGCAACGCTCGCGGTAGAGTCGCAGGCCATGGGTCGCGTGGTAGAGCGTTCCCCCTTCCATAGGAGAAGACTGGATTTCTAATATCATCTGCGCAAGTGCATTAGCCGCCTCGCGCACCCAGCCCGCCTGCAACTCCTCGTCGGACAGGCTAAGCGCCAACCATTCGAAGATGTGGCCGCTGCTGTTGATGCGTTGCTGCATTTCATCGACGCTCCCAGACCCACGGAAGAAATCTGTCGAGAAGGAACCGTCTGGGTTCTGCAGCTCGCGAGCTCGATCTTGATAGCGTTTCATCTTCTTCACAACCTCCTGCCAGACGCCCGTCGCTGCTCCACCACTGCCGAGATGCAGTTGATAGACCCAGTGCAGGCCGAACAAGCGGTGCGTTCCACCGCAGGCCGCCCCTTCAACGTCTTGATCCAATTCATAACGCACCAAATCCTCGAAACGAAGCGATTCGCCGAAACGATTGGTCCACTGCACATCGGTTCCAAGGCATTGACCGATTGCGACGATGGCCCAACTCAGTTCCTGGTCCTCGGTCACACGTACGCGCG
This sequence comes from Pirellulaceae bacterium, assembly GCA_020852965.1. GTDB lineage: Bacteria > Planctomycetota > Planctomycetia > Pirellulales > Pirellulaceae > Aureliella. The sequence goes on from JADYZV010000110.1 coordinate 5,497, forward strand.
ATTGCGTGTGGCGGATGAAATCCAACAGTATGTACTGTCGGCCATCGACGAGGAACGGATGATCGACTGCCAGGCCCACTTGGAGCATTTCAGCCACGAACTGATCCGCGTGTCCCTGCCCCACGAACATGGGCCCGATCTGGACATCCAAACCCGCTGGCGTAGGAATAAACCTCATTCCGCGCAGTTCGCCTCCGCTGCTAATATGATCTATTGCAGAGACTCGCCTGCCGGTGTGGGGATCCACCAACTCGAGGCCGGAACCGACACCCAGTAGCGCGTGAAAGACGGTCCAAAAACCGTGGCTCGTCTGCACTTCGCGGCGTTGGACTTGATCGATGGCAGCGTCGATGCGCTGCCGCAACGCATCGGGAAGCGCCGCAGCGGGCTTATTCAGTCCTGTATCCTCGCGCAACTCCTGTCGCTCAGGCAGCACGCCATCGGCGGGCTTCGTTGACGTAGTTGGCAGCACAGTCGCGGTCGGCGCGCCATGCGTGGCTGCGTTGGTCGGTGTGTCTGATTGGGGATCGTCGATCGGTGCGCAAGCGGAACACATCAGGGCAATGTATAGGCCGCAGAGTAATTCCCCGCACCGCAGCCATCCTGGCATCTTCTTTCGGGGTTCATCGTACGCCATCATCCCCGCCTCGCCGCTCTGAGCACAACAGACCTCAATCCGTCAACGATCCGCCGCCATTCAACTGGAGTCAAGTAGCTGAGACAGCCGAGAAACAGAACCGCACCCAACAGCGGCAGTCCGTAGAGCCAGACGCATCCAAGCCACCCCAGGCCGGCACCAGTGAGCAGCAACCCGCGCCCGCCAAACTTCCAGGCAAAAACGGGGAAGGCGATTTGCCAAGCCAACACGGCATAAGCCGCCAAGCTAAGAACGGTTAACCAGGCGATTCCATGTGCGCTATGAGCCCGCGCGTCGGCCAGCGTCGTAGTCAACGGAGGATAGAGTGGGTACCACAGCGCCACTCCCGCCCACCAGTCGCCGAACTGCAGCTTGTGCAGCCCTCCGGAAACGATCAGCAAGCCCCAATGAACTTGCATCATCCGCAAAGCCATATTGGCCGCCACGCTCCGCTGCGGTTCGACCGCTTTAGCCAAGTCGGTCCGCTTGAAAAACACTATCTGCTCACGGCTCCCCAAGTAGCGCGCGGCAATCGTTTGGTTGCTCTGTGTTTGGTTCAAGAAGATGTAGCCAACCATCAGGTAGAAGGCTAGCAGCACTAACAACCCATCGGCATCGTAGCCAAACGCCGGATTGGAGGAGAACGAAATAACCATCGCCCAACTGGCGATGGCGGTCAAGCGTGTGGCAATCCCCAGGGTGAACAGGCTGAACACAACGATGGCAGCAGCGCACGCCCCCTTTAACAACAGCGGATTCGAGCCGCACAGATAAAGGATCGACCAGCCAAACTGTGGTCGCTCCTCGACTCGTAGACGAGCCGCCTGGCGATAGGCTTGCTGATCGAACCAACCCTCCAAACCAAACAGCGCTTGGGAGTTGCCAAGCAGCGGCAACAGCCAAGCGATGAAGAGCACTCCTGCAAGGACGCGAATCGCGTGCAGCCCCAGCGGGTCGATCGCGCGAAACCAGAAATCCCTCCACGCCCTAGCAGCCCACAAAGCAGTGTTCCTCGGTCGCGCGCCAACCGTTCGCACGGGAACCGTGACCGTCTGTCTACGAGAATGTCTGCGGGGGCCTCCGTTCACTCAGAGAACTTTCCAAAACTGGAGACCAGTTCGCCCGTCGCCTCGTCCGTCGGCGTGCTGGGAAGAAACATCACAGCCGGTGCGATGGGTTCCTGAGTGCGACGAACCACTTCCACTCTGGCGACCCCATAAGCGCGGCACACATACCGCGCTATCGACCGAGCCAGCAACAGCGATTTTTCTGACGGGCGAAACACGGGGCGCTCGCGCGGAATCAAATGCTCGGGGACGTTGCGCAGCTCGAGGCCGCCGCCGGAAGACAACTCCCAAATCAGTGAGCTGGGAAGGGCTTGGCCAGGTGCCGCAACCATTTCTCCGCCAGGTGGAAAGACCGGAACGTCGTCGGCCAAGGCTCGTGCCAGCAAGGCTTGTCGGTGCCGCACCCACCAATTGCTTCGTTGGTCTGGAAGCGGGAGAGTCCCCAGCGAACTGCCGTCGGCCGCTTCGAGCCGCAGTTCGATGGATACACCGACCAAAGCCGGGTCGTTGCTAACTTGGCGATAGTGATGCGCCATGCCAATACCACGCAGATACGAGTCGGGAAAAAGTTGGTTCAGCGAGTAGGCGAACTGCGGCGGCGTCGACATGCCACTCCCGTCGGCCAAAGGCCACGGGCCGCTGGGAACCGCCAAAATCGTCGTCACTACGGCCAATAAGTGGATGCCAATCGCCACGCTACCCACGGCGATCTGCCAACTGTGCAGCCCACCGGAACCTGCGTTGGGTTCGCCCATTAGTGGGACGCCAATAGGGAATCGTCGAAGTCGAATCGCAGTTCGTGCGATTCGCCACCGCGCAAATCAAGATACTTCTCTTGAACGGCAGTCTCCCCTCCTTCACGCTCCATGACAACACGCACGCAATAGTTGCTCCAGACCTCACCCTCCGTCAAGCGAGAGGTGCGGAAGGTTCGTTCCGCTCCCGTAAGTCGCGTTTCCGTATCCTCCAAAACCACTTTTGCGTGAGCGGGAACGCGCAGCCTAAGCAGCGTCGAAGGCGGCGTGGCGTCTGAGGCAACCGTGGTTATGGCAACTGACTCGCTTCGTGTTTGGTCACCGGCCGGTGGAGTCGACGTGGACGGGGTTTCAGCGGCAGGCGCCGGCGTGGAGGGAGCCACCGTGGGCGGAACCGCTTGCGGCTGGATCATCGGTTGAGATGTTGGAGGCGCTGCGTACGTAGAACCCACTGAGTATCCATTGTAATCCGCGCTGTGGTAACACCCGTCATTGGGTCCCGAATAGCAACTTGAGGTGGCGCTACCGTAGCAGGCTACATAGCACCCGCTGCTACCGTAACAATTACTACCATAACAGCTACTGCCGTAACATCCTGAACAACCGTAACAACTACTGCCGTAACAACTGCCGTAACAAGCGTAGGCTGCGGCACGACGCGATCGGATGCCCGCGACTAGCCGTCGCAAAGGCCCGCTATGCCTGACTGCGTAGCAACTCGAAGTACCATAGCAGCCCGAAGAAACGCCGTAGCAGCTAGCCGAGGTGCCGTAGCAGGCGGAGGCCCCGCCGTAACACCCTGCGGAAACACCATAGCAGCTCGCAGCCCATCCGAAGCAGCCACCTCTCCCCCAGGCAAGGGCATCACGGGGAGTCCCCAATACGGCCAATATCGCCAAAACCAAAACCGGTAAAACGCGTCTTCCAGTCATCGTGATAGTCCCTCAAGTAAAGAAAGTTCGCTAGCGTTAAAGTCCGCCTCTTCCACTAGGATCGCCCATTCTACTTCAATCCTAGCTCAAAACAATATAACACAACTCTACTTTAGGCTGTTTTGTTAGAAATTTGAGTTCAGTGCGATTTCGAAGCATTCTTGACCCGGCGCCACGAACCGGTTGGCCACGAACCGGTTGGCCACGAACCGGTTGGCCACGAATCGACTCGAGCAGCAAAACGAGGATTTCCTGCTTTCTAAACTTTGGGCTTGAGAAACAGGACTTCAGCGCGTTCAATCCAACCCTTTCGCAAATCGACACGGAACCAACCGTCACTGTTCATGGGATGGAAGCGAACGGGCGAGCGCGGCCCATACTCGGCCAGGTCATACTGCTTCCAGGTCTGCCCCATGTCGGGTGAGATGACAATGCCGGTGGCATACGTCGATGCCGGCGCGCAATGTCCAGCCACAATCACTCCGTCTTGAATGATCATGTTGGCCAATTCAAACTGTGGATTGAAAAGTAGAGTATGCTTGGTTGGATCCGCCAAATCTGCGGGAGCGCAATGAAAGATGCCACGATCGTAGACCTCGTCCGAACGTTTCGGTCCGTTGGCATCGGCGGCCCAATAAAGCTGCCCATCGACAAAGTTAATCCCACCCGATTTGTAGCGAGAATTGGAGTTGACCGAAATCAACACTTGCCAATCCCACGTGTCGCTGGGCGCATCGTAAGCGCCTCGCAGCCAATGACATTCGTTGCCGAAGCCTCGATCAATGTCTCCGGTGCAAGCGTAGAACGCGCGTTCGAGTGGGTGATAGACCACCGCGTGTATGTGGCGGCAGATGACCGGATTGGAGGCATCGCCCAAATAGTTGGCTGGTTCTGCCCCCGACTGTTGGAATCGAGGGTTCTGCCCAAAGGAATAGGCGATCTTTACCGTCTCCCCTTGATCGGTCGAGTAGTAAATATTGACAGGAACCGGTCCTCCCATCACATTGCAATAGTTACCCCAGACCAACATTTCGGCCCCGTCGATATCCCAAGTGTGAATACCGTCCAGCGGATGAAAGTACCAACCGGGCTCGTCAGCATCCAGCGGAGTATGCGGACGGTAATCGTTTCCCTGCTGATCCTTAACGACCACCTCGCGATGTGACGCGAGATTGTTAGTGCTCAAAAAAAGTTTCTCACGCGTCGCCCACAGGATATTTCCGTTTCCCAGCAGGCAACTGAAGGTGATATATTCCGCTTCGGGAAACGGGGCACTATAAGCCCAGCTTTGTCCGCAGTCTTCTGACAAGAAGACCTTTCCATCGCCAAAACCGAAAGCTTTGTGATCGCGTTGGGAATCGATATAGGGTCCCTCCGGTGCTAGTCGACACCAGAAGTGCTCCGTTTCGCGCGTGGCTGCTGCATGCAGTGGACGCGGATTCCAGAAACCGCCAACTGCCGCCACAGCGGAAGCCGTCCCCAGAAACTGGCGTCGATGAAGTTGTCGTGAAATCATGTCGGGTCTCCGTCAAAATATAACTGTGTGTAGGCATTCATGGATTCAGAATAATGCTCGTGCGTACTCAGTGAATCGTACCACGATTACCGATAAGCAAATTGCCCCGTCACCGTGCAATTGGCACCGGCGACCAAACGCAACTGGTCTCGCTAAAGTGTTCCGAGTAACATTAAACGTAACCGTTATTATCTATTATTCTGCCGGCCATTGTTCTGCCTTGAAGTTGATTTGGAGGAAAAGGCACAATCATGGGAGCATTGCACAAGGTTTACAAAGTGCAACATGAACGAATCGTCCACCAAAAGGTTTCGAGTATGAAATCGTGAGTGTACTAAACAATTATAGATGAACGGAGCCAGCTTTTCGTGTTATTCGTGGTCAACAAACAGGCTAGCTTGTGAACATTTACCACTATGGTCAACCGCCGAGGATGAGCAGCGCCAACGTAGGTTCGTTGCCTCTCGCACCTGAAACGTTTATCATCGTGGCCCCGACGACTGGAGCACACACCTGTGAAGAGGATTTACACCATGACCATTCGACAGAGTTTTAGCTCGACGATGCAGCGATGGATACTAACGTTCGCGTCGCTCGCTGTACTGGTTTGCCCAGTTCACGCGCAGCAAGTCAGCAACTGGACCAAAGTAGCGGATCAAGCTGAGTGGAGTCCACGCGACTCACAAGGCGAGGTGGTTTACAAAGATCAACTATGGATCTTTGGTGGATGGTTCGATTCGTATGCAGCACCGCCTCGCGATGTGTGGAGTTCCCGTGATGGAAAGACGTGGCGGCTCGTGCAAGAAACTGCCCCCTGGAAGCACAGCGACCTGGCCATGTCGATCGTATTCGACGACAAAATGTGGTTCATGGGCGGTTGGTACAACGGGCGTTTAGAAGGTCATTCGGCCAGCAACCAGGTGTGGTCCTCAACCGACGGTGCTCAATGGGACCAGGTGACTGCCAGCGCTGGCTGGACTCCGCGAATCGCTGCCGCGATCGTGGAATTTCAAGGCAAGATGTGGCTGCTCGGCGGAACTGAGAACTACTACTTTGGCGACAACCAGAGCTTGAAAAACGACGTCTGGTATTCGTCCGATGGTCAAGAATGGAAGCAAGCAACAGCCGACGCCGGTTGGTCACCTCGGGCTTATCACCAAGCGGTTGTGCTCGACGATAGAATCTATGTCTTCGGTGGCGGAAGCTATGTGCCCGACTATCATGCGACCAACGACGTTTGGAGTTCCGCAGACGGAGTGCATTGGCAACAGGAAACCGCTGACGCCCCCTGGCATCCACGCTTGTGGTTCTCGTCGGCCGTCTATCGTGATCGCATGTGGGTCCTCGGCGGCTGGTCCAATAACCCATCGACCAATTGGGGCGACGTGTGGTCCTCCCAGGATGGAAAGACGTGGACCGAATTGAAGTCGGATGTGATTTGGAAAGCTCGTCACGAGCATTCGGCTTTCGTATTCCAAGACAAGCTCTGGATCGCCGGCGGACACGCCAGACCATTAAGCAACGAAGTTTGGTCTTTGGAACTTCCCAAGTAGCCCAGGTAGAGACACTTCTCTGTGCCTCTGTGTTTCCAAAATCGTGGGTGGCCGCTAGTCCGTCCTTTTGGCTTTGCTCGGCAGGCATTTGGAACGCAGAGCCACAGACAGACCTGCTGGCATTCAGCGAGAAGTGCCCTTCATTCTAAGGGGTGCAGCGGCAATCTGCGGCGGAATGCATCGTTTAATCCAACCCATTCGCTTGACAAAGTAAGGCACAGTGCCTTAGAATAGTGGCAAGTTGCCTTAATGGATTCGTCAAAAGGAAGTCGCTGTGGAAGATATCTCGAAAACCGAGATGGAAATCATGCTCGTGTTATGGGCGCAAGGCCCAACGACAGTGCGCGCCATTGTTCAAGCTGTATACGGTCGGCACACGCAGTCGCTGCACACGACCATCAAAAGTTTGCTCGAGCGTTTGATTCGCAAAGACTTTGTGATTTGTGATCGTAGCGACCACGTGCATCTATTTTCCGCCGCCATACCGAAGCAGTCGTTTGTGCAGTCGCAGATCGACCAACTGGCTGAGAATGTTTTTGAGGGCAATGTTGGCTCGGTACTGTTATCGATGGTCGAGCGGGTTCGACTGAGTAAGAAGGACCGAGTCACGATCGAAGCGATTCTCGAAAAAATTAAGTGAACGCATAAGCGAATCTACCGTTCCAACGACAGCGAGGCGATTGTGATGTGGGACTTTATTCTATGGAACACGTTAATAGCATCGCTGTTCGCTATTTTGCTCAAGGGGTTCTCCCACAGCCAATTTCTACGCCGCCGACCAGCGCTGGTGAGTCTGGCTTGGTTGCTGGTGTTGGTCAAACTCTGCATACCGGCTTGCTTGGCCATTCCATTGTGGAGCACTCTCACGTCGCAGAACTATTTCCGTAACGTTGACACCATTGCGCTGGAAAGTCGCGAAGCTCAGGCCACTTCGCTGGAGCGCGTAGCAAGCATGATGGACGAATTCCCGCGCACTAGGTGGGATACAGAGTTTAAGGTGGATGAATTCGCGCGCGGCGAACCAGTTCACGCAACCTCGGTGATCCCAATCCGCTCGCCCCAAAACGTGACGGGAAACTATCGGCAATGGCTGGCAGGTACTTGGCCAAGAATCTTAGATACCCTACCCGACTACCGAGCGGTACTGCTGGCCGTCTGGATGCTGGTCACCTTTGCCATAGTCGTCCGCGTAGGTCGTCAACATCGCCGCTTGCACCACATTATGGCGCAGGCTCGCCACAATCAAGAGCTTTCCGCCGTCGCTCGAAGGCTTGCCCAACGACTCGGGTGCCGTGCCGCGCCGGAGGTGAGAACCATCCAAGCCAACGTCTCACCAGCCTTGGTTGGCTGGGTGCGACCGGCGATTTTAATACCCAACTGGGCTGTGGGGAGCCTCACCGCAGACGAGTTGAATGCCGTGTTGACTCACGAACTGTCGCATTTCCGCCGTCGTGATCATTGGCAGGCCGCCGTGGCCACACTATTGAGCAGTCTGTGGTGGTGGAATCCAGTGGCGTGGCTGGCAGTGCGCGAGCTTCGCCATTGGCAAGAGCTGAGCTGCGATGCGTTGGCCCTAGCCAGCCAAGTCGTTTCACCGAAAGATTATGCAAGGACGCTGTGGCGGATCGTTTTGCAATTGCAAGAGTCGCCTCAGGTGATGCGCCCGGCACTAGCCATCGCCGGCGATCGCGATCGCTGCCGATTGTTTCAACGACGGCTAAAACTGTTGCTCGAGGGCCGGCGGGCCGGTCGCTTGAGTAAGCTTAGCACCGTAGCGCTAACTGCTTTGGCCGTGGCTTCAATCTGTTATCCCACCGCTCGCGCCGCGCCGCGACCGCCACATGCTTTCAGCTACGTTGTAACCGACGAACTCAATCCGCACGAGGTCGAAGCCGTGGGAGCTTGGCCCACGCTCAGCCAGGCCGCTGCCACCATCGATCCGCAGCTCATGGCAACTGTCGTGGCGCGAGGACATTTCTGGTTTGGTACCGGCGATCGCCCAGTGCTCATGGCGCTGGTGACTCGCGCTGGCGATAAACGACTTGAGTTACTCGTGGACGGTGATCGCAACGAATTGCTCGAACAGATTGATCTAGCCCAATCCACGGGGGAATCAACATGGCGAGCGGATGTGCGCGATGCGCCTACAGCCGCTGGTCCCACCAGCCTGGATCAAGCACCGCGCGACGATACCTCGAATCAGTCGTTGTCAATTCGATGGACTGGGCAGTACTTGCGAATTGCCAATTTGGGACACTTGGAAGGGAAGATTCTTAGTCAACAACAACCAGACATATCTTTCGCCACCAGGATCGAAGATCGCAATTGCAATGGACTGTGGACCGACAAAGAAGATCGCTTGCATCTCGACTGGAATAGGGATGGCCAGTACAGCCCATTGCGCGAGCAGTATTCGTGTCAGGGCTCGCCCTCTCACGGCGGACAGCGTTACTCGTTGGCCTTCGCCGACGATGTGCTTTCGCTCAAACCTTTGATCGGCTCGGGCACCATCGTTCCGCGCATCGCGCTGGCCGACAGTTCGGCAGCGATCGTAAGTTGTCGCGCGGTTTTGGCATCGTCCGACGGCGTACACGTGACACTTTCAAATCTAGATGCGCCCCTCTCGGTACCCGTCGGAGATTATAGCGTCAAACAATTGCGCATCGAGTTGAAAGACGAGCGGCATTGGTTCGCCAGTTTTGAACAGAAGTCGGGCGAGCGAACCACGGTCAGAGTCGCCAAAGAATCGCAAGTTGAACTGGAGTTATTGGGCGAACTGAAATTGTCAGCGGAGATCAATGGTCGAGCATCGGCGGACGTACAAGCCGGACTGGTCGTGGTTCACCCCATGTTAACCAGTCAATCGGGATTGTATCTATCACGGAGTGCGGTGGGTAAATTGTCCGCGCAGAATGACAATCCGCTAACGGCTTCGCTGATCGAATTTGGAACCACCAAACTCAAACTCAAACCCAAACCCAAGGCCATCGCTATGGAGAGTACCGGTTTTGGCTGTGGGGCGTTCTGTCCGATTTCCTTTTCCGGCGACGAACTGATCGCTGGTCGGACGATGGTGCACTTGCGATTTGACTCAGGTCCGTTGGCTGGTTTGCTGACCAAAACAATTAGCACTAAATGATAATGGCAAACCGACTTTGTTTGTGAATCTCAGTTACTAGATCAACGGAATAAGCACATGACATACCACATACGGCTCGCGCTATTCTGCCTCGCATTCTTCGGCCCGTACCTGTCGGAGGAGCAGCGTCTAGTGGCCCAATCGCCAAACTCGCCTTTAGCTGAACCTCTGCGATTGAGCGGCCAAGTCGTGGATGCGCAGGGCAAGCCAATTGCGGATGCCGAAGTGCGTTTGATGGCTCCCAAGGTCTTCCACAGTTTGCCCCACATTAGCTTCGGGTCGGTGGCGGCACAAACCGATGCAGGCGGAGAGTTTGATTTACAAGTTCCCGCCGACGACAAGCGGTTTATCCAAAGCTACTATTGCAATGCGATGCTGTTGGTTCGCGCAGCGAACTGCGAACTCCATGCGACAACCTTCCACCTCACACGCTGCTTGGTTGATGCGCGGCTATCGATCAAACTGCGTCCAGCTACTCTATTGCCGATTCATGTGGTGGATACCAGAGGTAACCCGTTGGCAGACGTGACGGTGCGTCCAGCCAAAATCGGTGAAGATTTTCTACCCGTAGAAGAGGTCACGGAATTTCAGGCCATTACAGACGCGGCAGGCACTGCAATCTTCGCTGAACTTCCCAGTGTTCAACTGGAGAGAGTCTATCTCATGGGCCAGAGAATTGGTCAGCAATGCGTGACGCTTACCAAGACCAGTGCGGGATTAACAGCGGTGGCTTTGGATACCCAAACTCGTCGCGGTCGATTGTCAGCTCAAGCAGTCGAACTACATCCTATGCCCAGTTTTTCGGATGTAACTCTTCAATTCCTATCCTCCGTCGACGACGCGCGCTCCGCTTACACTTGGTCGAACTCACAGGTCGACTCGCGTGGAAATTTCACTATGGAACATATCGGTGACGGAGTTGTGACCGTTCGCAGTCAACTTCCAGAACAAATGCCCTATACGTTTGACCCTTCGGTTAGCTATAGTGGATTGCAACTAACCAACGAAGAATATCAGTTGGAATTGGTTCCCGCCACACGCGTGCAAGGGCGCATTGTCGATGCTGACTCGGGAGAGGGCTTACCGGGGATTCATATCTCGAATTCCGATGTGGGGGGCCGACCCTGCGTGACAGACGATGATGGAACTTTCTTCTTTTGGGACGGTCCGGGGCAGGTCTCTTTCTACCCTTCTCATCCGCTGGGAATCTACAGTCTCGATGCGGCCTTCTACCTCTCTCCACAGCAAATGCCCGAAGGCGGTTTGCTTCAGCTCGAGCCAGTACAGCTCAAGCGAATGACCCCAGCGGTGGGGCGTGTGGTGGACTCCGCGGGAAAGCCCCTGGCTGGCGTAGAGATCCAGTGCCGAATGAAGACCGAGCGCTTTTCGGGTTCAACGTCGCTATGGTCCGACAACAATGGTCAGTTCCGCTTCTTTGGGATACCCAGTGGCAAAACGGTCTCCCTCGTCGCTCGAACAATCGCCACACCACCACAAGCCGCTGAACCGCTGGCAATTGGGACGCTTCGCCCAGTGAGTCTGCAACTATCCGATGAGTCCCAACCCGAATTGATTCTCGAATCCATTCCAACCGCCTACTTCGCTGGGACGGTCCTGGAGCGTTCAGGGAAGCCTATTGCTAACGCTGACGTGGTTGTGCGCCAGGCAATCGTATCCCAGGAGGAAGCCTCCGGCGGAATGGACCGATCCCCGGAGCCGCTGTTTCGCGATGACATCGTGACCACCGATGCTCAGGGACGCTACCAGACTCCCCGCACTACCGATTTCAACCAAGATGTATCGGTGAGCATTAGGGCCACAGGCTATGAAACGTTTAACAGTGGTTGGACCAAACGCAAGCCGAGCGGTGGAGACAGCGCGCAGATTGAATTGGGCCAACATACACTGTTGACTGAACCCGCGAATGTCATCGCGCGGGTCACTGTCCACGATGCACAAACCCACGCGCTACTGCCAAAATCGCGAGTTGTCTTTTTGGGGGCTAAAAGCGGGCTGGTTAAGCAAGAGTTGGCTACGGGCGAAGTGGCTGCATTGGAACTCAAGCAAAGTCCACAAGTGATCGCCGCTTGGGCCGAGGGGTATCAACCACAATTCCGTCGTATCGAGAAGTTCGAACCAGATTCCGAGGGGAGTTACCATGTAGCCTTCGAATTGGGACATAAACTCGACCCTAATCACATGGCCGCAGCGTACGATGTGGAGCAGATGCGGTCTGCGGCTCGCGCATTGCTCGCGCCAATTCCCGAGCCGTTGTTCGGTGCCAGCTACCATCAGTTGATTGCTTACTACTCGTGCGTAAGCTTCACGCAGCCCAGCCAACTAGTCGAGCGCATCAAGTTGATGAAGCTTGCCGGGGTGGATTTGAATATCCTACAAGCGATTGTGCCAATTCTCGTACGCCTCCCACCTGAGGAGATCCAGCGCATACTTCCCTTGGTCAATAACCAAATCAAAGTGTTTCTATTCACGTCGATGGTCGATCGAGCAATTGCCAAACCACAGCGCGAAGAACTACTGGGAGAGGCGCTGATCGCAGCCCGCCAGCTCGGCGGTGACGACCAATTGATAGCCTACGCCAATCTGACATGCACCATGCTCAAGGTTGGCATGTTGGACAGCGCGCGCGAAGTCATTGGCGAGGCTTGGGATGGGCATGCGGAGATTCGTGAAATAGTCAGCCAGGGGCAACGCCTCGAACGCGGTAGCCGCAAGCAGGGGATAGCCCGCTATTTCGCACCGCCGTTAGCATTGTTGAATCGCGACGACGCGTTCAAGCTGATTGAATTGACCGCTTACGCGAACGAGATTGAGCGGCTGAAGTATAAAGCGATTGCCTTTCTAGCCGGGGAGGGACAAGCCGATTGGCAGGCGGATTTCAAGCGGGTCGGAAGCCCGGTTTTGAGCGGTATTGGCATTAAGCAATATTGCGACGAAGTAGGTTTCAAAAATCTGGAGCACGGTCTGGAGATGCTCAACTACCTCCCCGACTCGCCGTTCAAAACAGAGTTCTGTTTGCACTTGGCCGACAAGTCCGCAGCGACGCCGAAACAAAAAGCGGAATTGGCCGCGCAGGGCCTGCCCTACCTGAGATTAAAACGCGAACCGGGCGAAGTCCACCCCAGCCAGACGGCCGCCGACGCATGCGCCAAAGTCGCCGCTTGGGATCCCCTGTTGGCAGAACAATTTGCCTTCGAAAGTCTGTGGTTGTGCGAGGAAGACGGTACGATACTTCCGTACAATCTGGTAGGCGAGCTGGCGAAGCGATTGGCCGACTATGATGTCGATTTAGCGCGGCAGTTGATTGCTCCCTGTTTCGACGATTGGTCGTGGCTCTTCGGCGAAAGCGACTATTCCGTGATCTATGCACGCAACCAGCCATTGCGGGCTGCGGCGTGTATCGATCCGGTTTGGTGCCAAGAGCTGACCGTTGCATTGCTGGACGACCAACTCGCCACGCAGCCATCTCGCAAGTTGACCACATTGCAAGCCGTCATCGACTGTTGGAGCGAGCGAGCCCAACGGCATAGTCCGCATTGAGCAGATATGTCCGAATGCCGTGATCTTGAAAACATGTCACGAGCATTTGGCTTTCGTAGCCCAAGACAAGATCTGGAGGGTTCGTTACGTCCTCCTTGTACTAGCAAGATTTTCGGTAACGTCATTTTTGTAACTGCGACGTTCAGCCAGCCCGTGCAACCGTCCGAATGCCGTTCTCCAGGGTCAAGTCGTCCTTGGTCTGCACGCGGGCCGAAACGCCTTGCACGTAAACCGCTTCCCCGGCCTGCTCGGGTTGATTCGTTTCATAAAACGTCGGTGGTTCGTATGTCCAACCGTCAGCCAGGCGATGTTGCTCTTGCTGTAACTTGCGATACAGATATCGCCCAGCGATGGGGGCGGCCAATCGCGACTTCCAGCCACACACCGCATACAATTCGTTGAGTAGCTCAGTTATCTCGTTTTGCAACCGTTCATCATGCTGGTAAGCGCGGCGTGTGGCCCACAGAACCCCCGCATACTTGACCGGCAGATTGGCCGCCTCGTGCGCAAATCGAGCTCGAATCCGCAAGTCGTCGTGGTAGCGATAACGCTTCCAGCCCTTCAAGTTCGTGCGGATGATGCGAATGAGACTGGGACCGTTGACAGAAAAATCCCGGTGGAAAGCCCGTAATAGAAACTCCGTCTCTTGACCGTCCTTGATATGCGGATGGTGAAAGTTGAATTTCAATTGGCCGTGAATATCGGGAATCGACAGATCAGCACGCCCCAACAACGTACCCTTTTTCTCTAACTCGGCGTATAACGCCGTACCGGGGATCGGTGTGTAGAGCATGAACTGATGGAATTCCGTGCCGTGGCTAACCGCATGCTCGATCGCCTCGTCGATATTCTCCGGCGTGTGCGTCTCCAGCCCGATGATACTCGATCCGAGCACGCGGATGCCATGCTCGCGCAGGTTGCGAACCAGCGAGCGCGTATCGGTACCGGCCAACTTCTTGTATTGCGAACCCTTTCCTTCGAGTCCCATCCAGACCCAGCAGACACCGAGGTCCACGAGTTGTTCCATGGTGTATTTTTGGATGATATTGGCAGAGCTGAATAGGTATAGCGACCACGGCTTGTTGTGTTGTTGCATCAATTCCAACAACTGCAGGGCACGCTTCTTGTCGACCAAAAAATTCTCGTCCATGATAAAGAACGATTTTGCGTGCAAGTTGGCCTCCAACTGGCACATGATGTCAAATATCTCCTGCCCAGTCTCGTAGAACTTGATGAACTTGCCTTTGCCGCCGAACATAGCGGACGTCGAGCAAAAGTTACAACCCAACGGGCAACCTGCCGATGGAATGAGCGTGGCGGCAACATCTCCGGGATGATTGCGCAGGTTGACCCCCATGATCCGCGTGTTAATATTTGCAAGCACTTGCGGATGTCTCAGCGGTGCATTGGCGTCCTCGCCAAAGAAGTTTCGCATCCAGCGCACACCATCGCCCAGCGCGATATGGTCGACGCTACAGAATTCACTCAAACCTGGGAAGTTGGCGATGTGCCCGCCAATGACGATGGTCGCGTTGGGCAAGTGTTTGCGGATCAACTTGCACATCTTGCGAACTTTGATCAAGTTCGTTTGAATCGAACTAATACCGACCACGTCGTACTCGTTGTTCTTGATCTCCTCGACAAAGCGTTTCTCGCTGGCGAAATCGAGCATCGTACAAGGGGTGTCGAGATTGGCTTGAATCAGCATCAACCCCCATGACCGCTGAAACGTACGCAACGAATACGCCTGTTGCACGCGGGTCACTTGATTGTGATACAGCTCCATCGGATTGATCAGCCGACTTCCGACTCCGTCGTCTTGTGCATACGGCCCAAAAACGCTGGTCAATAGAACTCGCGCTTTACTGCCCAGTGGATGTCGTGGATGATCTGCATTACTGATGTTCATAAAATACTCGTCCTGGCTTTCGATGGTGAATTCGTTTCGTTACTTCAATGTCACTTACTTCCTGTAACCGTTCAGGCGAGCGTCGCTGACCGCTCCGCCGGTCATTGCTCTTCAGTCGCGCGGCGGCAGTTCGCGGCGGACATCGTCCTTGACGAGTCCTATCCGGTCGAACGGAATGTCTTCAAACGTCGGTAGCTCCTGCTTGATACGAGAGTCCTTTCCTAGCAGGAAATTGTGAGCCGCAGCGTCTGTGAATCCGAGCTGCACCGGTTCCGCCGGCGTGCCTGTGATTCGCTCAAAGCCCTTGATCCCCTCAGCCGTAGCGATGTCGTCCGCGCCGGTGGTGTTGACCACTAAGTTGTCAGCGATTTCCAGTTTGTCGATCAGCTTCTTGACGTTGCCGTCAAAGCTGCATACCTGCTGTGTGCAATCGACAAATACATTGCGGCGAATCGGATTGTGCAGCGGTTCGCGTGGGGAATCGTCCATGATCGCTGCCAGTCGTGGATAACGCTCGCTCCACGGCGGTTCGCGGTAGTTCATGGCTTGGGCCTTGGCATCCAATTGCCAACCAGCTTCGTTCGGATTGTTCCAATGCGGCCAAGTCATTCCGCGCGAATCGATGTGCAAGCCGATGGGGCAGTCGATCACTAAATTGTTCAGTACCGGATTGTCGCGTCCGCCACCGATCATGATGGCTCTACCAGCCCGATAAAACACATTTCCTTCGACCGTGTCGCCGCAGTCGCAGTCATCCAGATAGACCCCCATCTTGTTGACATGCTTGCCATCGCCGCCACCGAGATCATGAATATAGTTGTACCGCAGTATGTTCCCTTGGCTGGTCCAATCGCGTCCGGTGTAGAACGCGCCTGCGTCGCCGGTCTCCATGACCACGCGGTAGATCTCATTCAATTCAAACAGGTGTTCATTGCCGCCATACAGCACCGCGTTGTGTGGTGCGTCGTGAATGCGGTTGTGACGTACGATTTGACCGCAGCCGCCGACTCCGACCCCCGGTGCATAGGTGCGTTGGAACAAACCATAGTGGTGAATGTGATTATTGACCGCCAAATTGCCTGCGAGCGTCAGCGATTTGCGATCACCACCATTGAGCGAAATCCCCTGCCTGCCGAGGTTGTATAGGTCGCATGAGCGCACGGTGTTATGTGAACCGTCAACCGAAACGCCCCCTCCGGCCAGGTTTGCAATCACGCAGCCAACGAGCTGAACATGCTCGGTTCCGTGCAGCGCGATACCATCGGAATGAGCATATTCGAAGGCAAGGCCTTCAAACACCACATGCTTCGCGCCGGTGATCTTCAGCACCGGTTGATTCAGAGTGGCCAGGACCATCTGCGCCGACTGCGGTTCATGGCTGGGATTTTCTTGGTTGGGATAGTAGTAGAGCTGTTTGCCAGTGCGGTCGAGATACCACTCGCCAGGTGCATCGAGTTCTTCCAACGAGTTGAGCGCGAAGAAACGTCGCTTGGCGGCTCCCCATGTTCCACCCATGATCCCATAATTGTGCGGGGCAGCCAGCGTGATAGCGCGGCGCTGAGGGTCATAGGCGGCCACGCGGATGACCTCGTCGCTCCAGTCATGGGTCCAATAGCCCTGCAGCCAAACTCCTTCGTCCAGATTCCAGCGTGCTGGTCGCGGATCGTCGAACTCGAAAGAACCGGGCCGAGCAATGCGCCGCGCTGCATCCGTCGACTCGGGTTCCGGCAGTCCCGTGTCGATGGCTTTGGAGAAGCTGGCCCAGCCCGACTCCGCAGCGTCAACATTCGGCCAGCGAGCCAGCGTCATCGGCTGGCCATTGACATACAACCACGGCCCGGCGGGTGTTCCGCGAAACGCGGTTTGGAATTTGTCGAACTCACCGGGTACGACTTTGATCAGATCGAGCACGCGTACCTGGTCACGCACCGACTCGTCCAAACGCAACCGTACCGACTCATCGGCCACTGCTTGAAACTGTGTGACATCTAGTGTTATCCCACCGTGAATCCTCGCATGCCCCGCATGCTCGGCGCGCCACGTCACGGGTGACTCTGCCGCGCCGCTGTCCTCGGATGTCAATTCGAACGAGGCGTTCAGCCGGTACACGCCGTCGCCGATGTGTACCGTGACTGCTTTGTTGCTATTCGGATCATTCGCTCGGCGAGTCGCTCGAAGGAAGTCTCGCGCTTCGGTTAGCGTGCGAAATGGCGTCCGCTGTTCACCGTTTCCGTCCGCCGCCGCATCAGCAGAAACGTAGATGTCTCGAGCGACACTGACGCTCGTTGCCATCACAACGGTGAAGCAAGCCAATAATATGCAATTGAGAATCTTCATTGCGCTGCTACCAGTACGTTTTGTCTTGATGCTCAGGGAGATAGAACCTTGGAATCAAACGGTCGACACGCAACAGTCCGTCTCGCGTGAGGGCGACTCCACAATCGTCAACCTTTAACCAACCACGCTTCTCACACTCCTCCAATGGTGCAGCGAAGTGTTGTGCCACACTGATACCAAACTTCTTTTGGAAATAGTCCGCCGAGATCTTACCCAGTTTCAACTGCAGCACAAATTCGCGAACCATGCGTTCATCATCTGCCAACTGGTAGGCTCGCGCCCTTGCGTGGCCATGATCGGAAACACTTAGCAGATAGCGGTCCAGCGACGCTTGGTTCTGATAGTGAACTCCACCAAAATAGGAGAATGATGACACGCCGACCCCCAGCAGGTCCGCGCCGTGGTACTGTGCGTCTTGATACACGAAACGGCACAGGTCAGGCTCGCGAACTGCTGCATACGCGCTGCGAATCGCATAGCCACTCTGCTCCAGTTGCTCGAACGCCCTCCGCATCCGATCGCGTTTGATATTCCAAGGGGCTGGCAGTTGTTCGATCTGCTGCTTCTGCAACGCATGAAACAATGGTGTATTGGGCGGAATCTCCAGCAAGTAGATGGTAACGCTGGGTGGTTCCATCGCAATAATGCGTTCCAGGCTACGAAAAAACGACTCGTCCGTCTCACCGACCAGTCCCACCATCAGATCTAGATTCACGACAGGAAAGCCGAGTGGTTCGACGCGCTCCCAGGCACGTTCAACGTGCTCGACGCGATGAATGCGACCGCTCTTGCGCAGCACTTCATCGTTAAGCTGTTGGACCCCCATGCTGATGCGCGTCACACCTACATCGCGCAGCACGCGCAGTCGATCCGTCGTAGCCGATTGTGGAGCGCATTCGAAGGTCACTTCGCGCACCGCATCGAATGAAAATTGCTGTTGGACACCATCGAACAAGCGCTGAATCTGATCGGTGGTTAACAACGATGGAGTCCCTCCACCAAAGTACACAAAGTCGACGGGACGACCGGCCACAGCAGGCATGCGAGCATAGCT
Organism: Pirellulaceae bacterium; assembly: GCA_020852965.1. GTDB lineage: Bacteria > Planctomycetota > Planctomycetia > Pirellulales > Pirellulaceae > Aureliella. Next base: position 23,954 of record JADYZV010000110.1, read on the forward strand.
TGCCAATTCATTCAGTAGAACATCGATGTAGTGGTCCGTCTGCTCGTGCGTTGGCCGGTCGTACGACCGATAGTAACAGTAGTGGCAACGCTCAGCGCAAAATGGCACATGCAGATACAGCCCCAGCGGAATCTCCACCGCGTCGCTACGCGGCGTGCCAAAAGCGGCCGGAACCGCAGCGAGCTGTTCTTTATTCCAGCACGAAAATGGGGGATAGCTAGAAACGAAATAGTTTCCTGCGCTCGGTTCCGAAGCCTCGCAGCCTAGACAATCAGAGGTCGATTCGGTTGGTGCGGTCACGCTCTACTCCTGGCTCCTGGCTACTGGCTACTGGCTACTGGCTACTGGCTACTGGCTACTGGCTACTGGCTACTGGCTACTGGCTACTGGCTACTGGCTACTGGCTATTGGCTATTGGCTATTGGCTATTGGGGCTCGCGCACCATAAATATTCGATCAACAAACACATGCTGCACTTCATCGGGTCGCTTCGGGGGAGCGACCCACAGATACATGGAATCCGATAGAGAGTGCGATCCCAGGTCGAAGACCTGGTAGGCTGAGCCGCGCGACTGCGGGACGGTCACCGACTGATGCACTACCGACTTCTTTTCGGCCGAATCATAAATGCCCATCGTCATCGCCACCCCCTCTTGCGCTGTCGCGTCACAGCGAGCCGCGACATAGACGCGCCACGGGTTGAGAGACACGATATCGCTACTGACCGAAAGGGCAGTAGCCCATTCCGCATGATCGCCTGGCATGCGCACGGCCCGTCCGTCCGAGGCGTTCGCATCTTCGACGAATTCAGTCCACTCGCCAGCTTTGGAGATCCTAAACTCACCATCCTGAAAGTCGATCCAGTCTGTCACCGGCACTCCCTCGACTTGTGATGGGATCTTCGCTGGCGGGCCGTATTTCCGCAGTAGCGCGTCGGCTCGTTCATCGAACGGACGATTCTCTCGCCAATTTCCAACCCCGTTATCGCGACACAGTTGAACAAACTCTTCACATGCCGCTTTCGGATCGCTTGGCCCAGCAAACGGTAGCTGCCGAATAAGCGAGGCGCGTTTCAGAGCCGCGTAGCGAGAAAGCCAAACATGATCCAATGGCAACCTTTCGCGGCGCACGCGCGCCGCTAGTGTCGCATCGCCGGCCACGGCCGCTTCGGCTTTGGCAAAAAGTTCAACCGCTCGGTTCAAATCTTCCAGAGTCAGCCAGGCCGACGTGTCTGGCATGAAGCAGCGCAAATAGAGTCCGGCGCGCTCGCCC
>JADYZV010000111.1 GCA_020852965.1 Pirellulaceae bacterium
AGTTTCACGAACTCGGGCTTGGCCGCTTTGCGCTGATCGAGTTGCTCTCGAAGCTGCTTGGCTTGGGCTTCAATCTCCGCCAACTGCTTTTCGCGAGTTTCGAGATCACGGTCCATTTGTTCGATGACAAGCGTCTCGAGTGCTGCTTTGGCTTTCTCCTTTTCTTCCGGTGAATCGTGCTTCTCACGCATGGCTTGTACGGCCTCCCGAAACGTGTGGAGCCGCTTCTGCTCTTCTTCGGGGATTTCCTCCATGTGAGTTTCTACTATCGTGCGCGTTGAAGTCACAGCGCGATACGCCTTATTCGGTTGAAACTCGCCAGGGCTTAAGTCTCCAAAAGGGTTGTTCCCTAAACTTGGAAGCTGCCCTGCCGGGGGACGTACGGATTGTGCGACTGCAAACGGCTGAGGCAAGAAAAAGAAGAATGCGGCGAGAAGGCACTTTACTAGGTGATTCATGAATATTGCTCCTAAACTGAGAAAAGGTTTTGACCAGCGCTTCATCCAACTTTAGCTTTTGGGTTGGTCGTAGTGGACGAGGCCCGCGAGTCCCAAACGGTTGCGATTCAAAGGGACTCGTAACCTCGTTCACTACGCTAAGTTTAAGTGTGGACAGAGCACTTGCTACTGGACTTGGTATTGAGGTTGGTTAGGCGAAGCCTGAGTGTCGGCCTTGAGGCTTTGTATCTGGCTAGCGAGTGATTGTATTTGAGCTTCGTATGAGCGATCAAAAGCGTTTGCGGCGGCGGCCCACGAATTGTTCTGAATGGAAGCTCCTGTCACCAAGGCGTTCAGCTCGCGTAGGTCGCGCTTCCATTGGTCCTCGGCCTGCATGGCTTGTAGTGGATCGAAGTTGGGTCCCACCGCCTGATGCGTTGGTAGAGCATTCGCAAGCGTTCCAGTTACAGCGTTCGTCGTCGATGGAATCGCCTGCCGATCGTGTTCGCTTGGGGACTGATGGGTGCTCTCGAGTACTTGTGGAGGTGTTTCGACTCGGAGGAAAATATTGGGTAGTTTTTCATAATCCTGTGCGACTTGAATGGCGTAGTTGATCGATTTAGAGCGCCAATTGAGGTAGGTGGTTGTCAAAAGTGAAGCCAGTACGATGGCTGCCAAGAGTGCAACGCTCCAGCGTCGCCGAGAGAGTTTCAACCGTGCTGATGGTTCAATTCGCATGCGTCCCTCCTGGATGGCTGCCAACATCTGCTCTAGCGCCGATTCGACCGCTTCTGCCGATTCGAAACGCTTGGCAGCGCGTTTGGCCAACAAGCGATCGACCAACTGCGACAGCTCGCGAGGTACGCTGCTATTGACGGATTTGAGTGGTCGATGAGGATGATGGCAAATGCGATTGAGCACCGCCATCGACGATTCAGCGCGAAACGGTGGGCGCGCAGCCAACATAAAATACAACGTACAACCCAGGCTGAACAAATCGCTGCGCGCGTCAATGGGCTCCCCACTGGCTTGTTCGGGCGACATGTAGTGTGGCGTGCCGGCAACAATCCCCGTTCGCGTCAAACTAGCGTCATCAACAGTGCGCGCTAAACCGAAGTCGGAAAGCTGAGCGCGGTCGACGCACTCTTCGAGCAGAATATTTGCCGGCTTGACATCGCGGTGTACCAGACCTTGAGAGTGAGCCGCCATCAAAGCTGCCGCTGTTTGCCGCGCAATGCGTAGCGCGGTGGAGATTTCGAGTGGACCATGCCGATCGACGCGCGCTTGCAGTGATTCTCCAGCGACAAACTGCATGACAAAGTAGGGCGTTTTGCCATCGGATTCGACGTTGAAAATAGGCAGGACATTGGGATGCAAGACCGCCGCCGCCGCGCGAGCTTCGCGCGAGAAACGCCTTCGCGCCGCACCGCTGTTGGCTAAATGCGGCGCCAGCACTTTGATAGCCACCACGCGATTCAGTTCGCTATCATGAGCCTTCAAGACAATTCCCATGCCGCCGCTGCCAATGACTCGTTCCACGTCGTACCGCCCCAATCGCCCCAGCAGCTCAGGATGGCTTGGGGTGTCCAAAAAGTTGAGGTCGATAGCTTCTGTGTCGACGGACACGTCCATAGTCAGTAACGAACTTAGTTCAATTGAAATGGCTGAGCAGAACGTGTCGCAGTCCAAGTCGCTTTCGGCGGCGGTGCGCAAGAGTGCCACTGCGTCGCGAGAAAGCTGTTCTTCGCCGGCCAATTCGGCTAATCGCGATTGGCAAATCGCACACGTCTCCAAGTGAGCTTCGGTGGACTGAGAATCCAACTGACCTTCTTCGCTTCTGATCAGTTTCTTTAGTTCCGCATCACGACAGTGCATTTTCGGCCTCCAGTCTTTGGACTTCCTCTCGCAGCCGCGAGATCACGCGCGAGCGAGCGATGTACACAGCGCCAACAGACATATCGAGCTCGGTAGCCACCTCGCAGGCAGGTTGCTCAAGAATCGCTACAGCCCAGAAGGCTTGCCAGGTCGATGGCTGAACCACTTGTTTGACGCGCGCGGCTGCGTAGTGAAACATTTCACGTCTGTAATCCAGTTCTGTATCCCGAGCAGCATCGCTGGAGTCGACCAGTTGTTGCAATGCTTGCACATGCGTGGTGCCTCCGTAGCCGCGATCGATCCTGCCACCTGAAAGAAAATTGATCAGTTGATTGCGTGCAATGCGAAACAGCCACGCGCGAAATCTTCCACGTTCGGCGTCTGGCTTCCAGCGGTCGACGGCCCGTGCGACAGCCACCATGACGCGCTGGACTAACTCGCGAGCATCGTCCTCCTGTAAACCGCGACTGCGAGCTAGACGCAGGATGAAAGGCTCATAAACGTCAATGAATTCTCTCCAGGCTTCCACATCGGAGCTTTGCGGAAGTCGCAGGATTAGGCTTATTTTTGTATCGGGAACCAATTTCACTGGCCCTTTCTGACAACAATGTTCACGCAGGCTCCAGGTTTCACTGCGACTCAAGCCGCATGATTGGAGCTTTGAGTGAAATCCGCCACGGCACACCGGGCAACATAGTACACCATTGAATTGTCTCGATCTTTCACGTCTGCCGCCAGAATTAGCAAAATAATGTGCCACGACGCTCCGCCGTCGTTTAAGACTGGGGTATAGAAGTTTACGTTTCTGGGGCTAGCCACAGTTACTCAATAAGGCTGGAAATTTGGACACTCCTCGCTGAACACCACCGTATTCGCCTGAGCTAATCTACTAGTAACCTACCTTTGCTTGCATCTTCGTGCTCGTGCTCAGTGAAACGGTGCTCGTAATCGACTACAGCAACGTGCCTTACGGGTGATTCGGAAACACTCTCGAGTTTAAACGTCATGCGAGTGAACATCGAGCCGAGCAGCGTCGAAGATTTTTTTGGTCACTGCTACCCCTTTCGATTACGATTACGAGCACGAGCACCGTTTCACTGAGCACGAGCACGAAAAATTGAAAAGGATGGTGGCGTTCAGCGAGGAGTGTCGAAACTTGTGCGTGATTTATGTTTTCCCGGCAACTATCGACGAACAAAGTACCTGAACAATAAATCGGCCGTGTCGTTCAGCTTGAACGAAAATAATTGTTACAATTAGTCCCCTGCCCTTTCGGCTTGATACCCCTAATTACCTTACCCTACGAACCAACGGGCCCGCCAACATGCGATTTTTGCAATGGATCACTAGCTGTGCGTTTCTGATGACCTTAGGCCTGTCCGTCAACGCCTGCATGGCTGCTGATGGGCTCACACCAAACATGGAGAAATCAAAGATCGAATTCGTGGGTCACAAGTCGGACGGGAGCCACAAGGGCGGTTTCAAGAAATTTGAACTGGTAGCAAAAGCCGATTTTAATGATCCGTCCAAGAGTTCGCTGAATATCGTCATCAAGACCGAGAGCCTATGGTCGGACGACGACAAACTTACAGAGCACCTGCGGGGCGAAGACTTCTTCAATGTTAAGAAGTATCCCAAGGTCACTTTTGAATCCTCGAAGATCGTTCACTCTAACGAGCAAGGCAAAGCCAAAATCGTTGGTAAGTTTACGATGCTCGGCAAGACAGAAGAAGTAGAAGTCCCTGTAGATGTTGAAGTTACCGACGAGAATATGAAGGTCGTCGCCAAGTTCAAAATCGATCGTACTAAATGGGGTATGGTCTACGGTAAAGGCAAGATTAACGACGAGGTCGACATCGTGGCTGAGTTTGTCTTTAACCGCTAGTACTGCGCAAACTTACTGGGTTAAGGGACCATAGCTAGCGAGGGTCGGGGATATCCAACTGTCGGCAAATTGCGCGGGCAGTGTACTCAACAATTTCGCGGTGCCTGGGGATCGCAGTCCTACGTCCGGTGGCGGGGTTTGTCCAAATCGAAAGATCGCCCCCTTCACGAACAAGTTCGCAGCCGTGTTGTCGTAAATGTCGAAGAAGGTCGCGGCGTTTCATCGTCAAGCGTTTTGAGGAATACGGGCGACGTGAGATGCGGCAGTCAGGAGGAGGTGGATCGGTTCTTCAATGTCAGCATCGGTGGCGGTCAATGATGCATTTGGAGTGGGCAAAGATTCTCCGTTTAGCAGACTCGTCTCAGCCATATCGACTAAGGCACTCGCCAGCAAGCGTCTGGCTTCTTCAATAGTTGCCGCACAAGTCATGGCGCCAGGAAAGTCCAAAACTTCGGCATGGACGCCATCAGTTAGAAAGCGGAATGCAGCTTTATACGTTAGCATTTTGACACCATGTTGATAATAGTAACTCTTTGGCTTCTATGATACCACACCGGACTGGTGGAGGCCATTCGGACCGAAGGTTGAGAGAGAGAGTCTAACGCCGGAGGATCCCATAAATCGCCATTTCTATCGCGGTAGTCAAAAACTCTTGGGGAAGAGTCTAACACTACGGCGACTCGCGAGCACTATCTTCACTTGACAGACAGTAAAGCTTTGTGAGCGTGCGAATCAATAGTTTGTTGCCAGCTATGCTCGGGGTTGCAATACACAATTCATCTAGCGGATTAGTCCCTAACAGCTCGAACTCAGGACCGGTCTTGATCACGTAAGTGAGACCTTGCTCGCTGAGGCAGAATAACTTGCCGTTGTAGGCCCAGGGCGACGCCGTGAATGTACCTTTGGGTGAGAATCGCTGTTTACCATAGATTTCCTCGCCCGTGAGCGCATGGTGGCACGTCATAAAGCCTTGATCATAGATCGTGTATAGGTAATCGCCGTAGACAATCTGTGTGGTGTTGTAGGCTGACGCCTTGGCTTGATACCAACCGATAAACTGATTGTTGGTGTACTCGCCGTCCGCTGTCAATTGTCCACTTGCACCGGGGTGAATGGCAAACGTTGGCCGATGTGCATCGCCGACATAACCCGACGCGATGTAGCACATGCCGTGCGCGGCGAATGGCGATGGAATGACCAGCGAGGACATGTTGCCATCGAAATTCCACAGCTCTTTACCTTCGAGTGAATAGCTGCGATTCTGTCGCTTTCCAGGTACGACAATCTCTGTTCGCTGTTCGTTTTGCCAAACGAAGGGAGTCGCCCACGAATGCGTTTCATCGCGTGGCGTGCGCCACTTTAGCTCGCCTGACTCGGCATCGAACGCGGCGATCCATGAGTCTTCTCTGTTGTCGTAGACGACGATGACCTGTCCGTCATGCACGACGGGAGAGGCAGCCGCACCGTAGTCCATAAAGGTCTTCTTCGGCTCGATCATCTGGGACCACAAAAGTTCGCCTTCTAAGCTGTAGGCGTACAAGCCAAGGTCGCCAAATAGCACATACAACCGTTGCCCATCGGTCGTGGGTGTTTCGGCGGCATACGAGCTTTTGGGATGTCGCGGAACTAGCGGGCGGCCTGTATGAGCTTCGTGCCGCCAGACTTCATCACCGGTCGTTATGTCAAAGCAAAAGACCATCCAGTGATGGATGCCTTTGGCTGGATCCCGCACGCCTTGGCCCAAGTAGAGTCCGTCTTGTGGCTTGGTATTCGCTTCATCGGCCACTACCGAGCTTACGAAAACTCTCTGACCGACGATGATTGGGCTGCCCCAGCCCTGCCCCGGAACATCGGCCACCCAAGTTACGTTTTCAGTATGGCTCCACTGCGTTGGCAGAGCTCGGTTGTCAGCCACAACTCCCGTCGCATCGCCACCACGAAAGCGAGTCCAGTTTTCATCGGCGTAAACAAGGAGCAGGTCACTATTTGCCAACCAGCCTCCGACCAACAAGACAGCCGACAACCTAATCATCCAATCAGCTCGCCAAACCATGGTCTATTCCTCTCAAACAAACGTTAACTTCGACACTCGTCGGCGAATGCCGACTTGCCTCAATTAAACTTCGCCCCGAAGTGCTATGGATGTTGTTGATACTCAGCCAGCTTAGCACATTTTGTAATTTACCTGTGGATGAATCGAGTAACACTATGTACCAGCCAGCGCCTCAGAACAAGGCTTAGACTTAACACCTGACTCTGTTGTTGGCAAGAAAATGAGGGCAAGAAGATGGAGTAGCCAAGAACAGGACTTCGGTAAGTGGATCAGTGTGGCTTCCGACTTGGGGCTTCAATCGGTTTCAATCTGACCATACGCTTTCATATTCGTGCCCCCATTTTCTTGCCAGATCCACCGATTGTTATTCGGTAGATGTAAGGGACTCGTAACCTCCTCCGCTACGGCCATCCCCAAAATCACGAAAGGATGATGCGTTAGCGCGTGAAGCTGACGGAAGTGCCAGGCTTGAGTGTGTCGCTGGGATAGACGATGACTGGCTCATCGGCTTCAATGCCATTCACGATTTGCGTGTGGGACTCATTTTGAAGGCCTATCGAAACTTGTCGCAACTCGGCTCGACCGTCGACAACGGCTAGCACGTGCCATTGTCGATTGTGCCGGAACAGTGCGCTATTGGGAATGAGTAGCGCTTGAGCGAGCTGGTCGACGGTGATGCGGGCTTCGATGCGGTAGCCATCGCCCAGCGACGCAATGCGCTCGGGCGGTTCGTTGATATCGGCGATAATGTTCACGCGCTGCTCTTCGACTCCCAGCGAGGAGATCTTGGTAAATGCAGCGGGTTCGATGACTCGCACGTTTCCTGCCAGTGGTGTATCACCTCCCCAATGTTCGATCGTGAGTTCGGCACCTGGCCGAACACGAACCGCATCGGTGGAAAGCAGGTCGATCTCAATTTCTAAATTCTGTGGGTCGCCGACCTCCAACAGTGGCTGGCCGACAGCGACAACTTTGGAGCTCTCTTCGAAGACGCGCAACACCTTGCCGGAGATGGGGGCGAAGATTTCGAATGGGGCGGCCGAAGATTGCTCGTCATCCCTTGAGAATTGTTTCGCGGCGGCCTGGGCCATTTCGAGCTCGTATTGGGATATTTCAACGTCAAAGCGCGCGGTCTTAATGGCCTGGGCGCTAGCCTGGGTCTGCGCCTTGATGACGTCGTACTCGTCCTGCGAAATAGCCTGAGTTGGCAGCAATGCCTGCGCCCGCTCCAATTTCGACTGATTCAAAGCGTGGTCGATCTTGGCTTGCTCCTCGCTCGAGGCGGCTCGCAGCCTGGTTGCCTCGGCCGCTTGAACACGAGCGGCAGCTTCTGCCCTCGATCGCGCATCGAGTATGGCCGGTTCGCTCGGTAGGATGACCGCCAACAATGTATCTACATTGCAGCGATCACCGGGCTTGAGTTCGATGCGGGAAACGCGCCCGGCCACCGGTGCCGAGACGATGTACTTTTCGCGAATGCGGGTCTTACCATCTTCTTGAACCGTCACACGCAACGGTCCGAGCGTCGCCCGAGCTACTTCAACTTCGACAGGTTTGGGGAATAGGGCAAACGAGGCTACGAGGCCGACTGCGACCAGCAGCGTTCCCCATATGAGTGTTTTGAGTGTAAACTTCATAGCGCGTTTCTCTATTCCCGTGTTTTTAGCACGCCTATCAAGTCTAGTTCGTTAATGCGGCGCTGCACAATGATAGCTGAGATCACGGTGGCTACTACGACTACCAAGGCGGCCACACCCAAGGTGCTGGGGTTAATCACTAGGGGAATGCGATAATTGTCCGTGTCCAAGCCGCTGACCATCAGGGCTGCCAACCCAAACCCGAACAGCCAGCCAATGGGTATCGCCAACAAGGTGAACAAAGCGATCTCGGCGAGCAATACGGTGGAGACTTCGCTTTTTGAAAAACCGATTACTCGCATGGTGGCCAAATCGCGGCTGCGCTCGGAGAGCGAGATGCGAGCGCTATTGTAAACAACGCCTATTGCGATCACGGCAGCAAAGCCGGCAATGAAAGTTCGCATGACCAAGACGCTCTTCTCCATGGTCGCTTGAAAGCTGTCGATGACTGCGTCCTTGATAGCCACGCTAGCCACCCCGGGGCGCAGTTCCAGCTCGTGAAATACTTCGTTGACTCGATTCGAGTCTACTTTTAGAAAGGCACCCGAAGCCACGTCCGATTCCTTGAGCAATTTGTGCAATTGCTGTTTGTTCATGTAGGCATTGGCGCCCGAATACTCTTCGACGATCTTGGTCACTTCGAGATTCAACGTTGGACGCTTGTCTTCGAGCACCTCGACCGTAAGCAGGTCGCCGGGAACCACTCCCAAGACCTCGGCCAGTCGCGTGTTGAGCATGATGCCGAACTCGGGAATCGCTACCGGTTGCTCACCGGTATTGAGCAAGCGATAAAGCTGTGGAGTCGATTCGAGCCCCATGATGCCAACTCGCTTAGAACGATTTGCAAAGTGGATCCGCGTGGCGACCGAGCGCATCGTCTCGCTGTCGATCACCCCAGGTAGCCTGCCGATCTCGTACACCACCGAAGCCGTCGCAGGCTCGACAAAGGTGACCGTCAAGTCCTGACGCTGAGCCTTGCGGAATTGAAAGTCCATCATATAGTTGACAGCATCCAGTGAGAAACTTCCTAAGATCATCACCGCGACAGCCATGGCAATACCAACCACCGACAAACTGGCCTTCACCGGTTTGCGCGAGACGTTGCGGACGACCATTCGCAATTCCGGTGAGAGCCAGTGCCGTGGCAGGATGCGTTCGATCAGCGTCGGACGAAAACTGGGAGGCGGCTCGGGACGCATCGCCTCGGCGGGAGGTAAGCGAATAGCACTCCGCACGGCAAACCAAGTGCCGAAGATGGCGGCGGCAGTCGTGATCAAGAACACCAGCACCACGGCTTGAATGTCAATCCGCAACTCCAAAACTGGGAATCGATAGTACGTATGGTAGAGCTTTGTCATCCCCGAAGCCATCCAGATTCCAAACGCCGCACCAATCACCGTACCGGCCAACGATATCACAAGGGCTAAGTTCATGTAGTGCAAACCAACTTCCCAATTGGTGTATCCGAACGCCTTCAGGGCAGCGATCTGTTCACGTTGCTGGCTGATCACACGCGAAAGAACAGTGTTGAGTAGAAATGCGGCGACCGACAGGAAGATGGCGGGTGCCATCATTGCCATGCCGCGAAGTTGTGCGATCTCGTCGCTCAAATATTGATGCGACAACTGTTGGTCGCGTAGATAGCCTCCCACGCTGCCAAAGGGTTTGAGCAGGCGATCTAGCTCGTCTACCACTTCGTCCGGATTGGCACCATAGGTTAGTTTGAGCGAGAGACTATTGAAGGCTCCCGTCATATCGAAGGCAGCTTCCAGATCACGCTGGCTGATCCATAGAATTCCAAATCGCCGGTCATCGGGCATAATGCTCCCTGGCTGAATTTGAATGACATACTCGGGAGACAAGGCTACACCGACAATTTTTAGTTGTTGGCTGCGCCCATTGAGAATCGCCTGCACGGAGTCACCGATCACGAAGCTGTGTGCGTCGGCGAAAACCTCAGAGACGACGACCTCGCCCGTTCTATTCGGTTCCATCATTCGTCCGCGTGTGATATACAGCTTATTGAGTTCGTTTTCGCCCGACTCGGGGACAGATATCAACCGCGCGGTCGCCGGTTCTGTCATCTCGGGTACATCGAGCAACACGTCGTAGACCAAACGGGTTTCTACGGCTGCCACCCCGGAGATCTCTTTCAAACGCGGAATAATTGATAGCGGTGCGCGACGCACGGAGGAAAAGACATCTCCGAAACGAAACTCGCGATAAAACGTCTCCTTGCTCCAAGCCAACGAATTGTATGCGCACATCGACATCACGAAAGTCGCCACGCCGGCAGCGATCACTAGCATGATCGCCAGCGCTTGGCCTCGCATATGCGTTAGATCGCGGATCAATTTTTGGTCAAGTTTTCGCATGGTTTTCGCGGGTCGTGGATTGCTCCGCCGGTTCTCGCTTTTCAAATGTAGCAGCTTGATCGCATCAATACTTTGGGTTAAATAAAGCGACTGCCGACGGCGCGGTCAGCAACTAACAAAGCACTACCATTTCAGCTCAGATGCGTCGATCCGCTCGGCATTCTCTTCGATGCCGATGATCTGTCCGTTGCTCAGTGAGATGACGCGATCAGCCATCTGAGCTATGGCCGCGTTGTGCGTAATGACGGCGGTGGTGGTTCCCAGTTCACGATTGATTCGCGCGATCGCCTCCAGCACGACGATGCCTGTTTCGACATCCAATGCGCCCGTCGGTTCGTCGCACAGCAGCACTTTGGGCTTCTTGGCGATCGCTCGGGCGATAGCCACTCGCTGTTGCTCGCCACCAGAAAGTTGTGCTGGGAAGTGGTCAGCTCGGTCCTTGAGCTTCACCATTTCGAGGGCTTCGAGTGGGTGCATCGGCGACTGGGCGATTTCGGTGATCAGTTCGACATTCTCACGAGCGGTCAAGCTGGGGATCAAGTTGTAGAACTGGAATACAAATCCGACGTAGTTGCGTCGGTACTTGGTTAGCTCTGCATCGCTGCTGGCAGTCAGCTCGTGATCTTGGTAGTGGACGGTGCCGGTGGTGGGCACATCCAAGCCACCGAGAATGTTGAGCAAAGTGGATTTGCCGCTCCCCGATGCTCCCAGCAGCACCACGAATTCGTGGTCGTACAAATTGAGCGTTACGCCACGCAGGGCGTGGACTTGAACTTCGCCCATTTCGTAGATCTTGGCGACATCAACCGCGCGAAAGACGGGCGACTTTTTTGTAGTCAGAGTTTGGATAGTCGTATTGCCAGGGGACATGATTGGGTGTGACAGTTTGCCGACGATGGAGAGCCGTCCGTGAGACAAGGGATCTGAAGCAAATTGATTTCGAGTGGACGCGCACGTCCGATTAGGTTTTACGTCAGCCGATAGGGCGCGTCAACAACAACCGACAAAAAGGAGTAAACGTTTGCGAGTTTGTTCGTTTGTTGACCACGAAAAACACGAAGTACACGAAAAGCTGGCGCGCGGATTGTACCGTTCTGTACGGATTTGCATTGCAAATTTGGATTCGCACTGTCTGGCTGGATTCTGGCAACTTTCGGCGATCGTGGTCGAGCCTTGACCCGCTATCGGTCGAATGCTAATATAGACACGGACGGACGCGTCCGTATGATTAGGTTGTCCACTATGTTTCAGGTCAAACCATGTTGGCTGCACACGATCCCCAATTCAGAACCGCTTGCCGATTGCGAGCAAGGTCCAGCTGGTTGATGGGGGTTTGGGCTGCCAGTGGCTGCGTGCGCGATAGCTATCAATACGGCTCCGCTCATGCGCGCAACGCTCATTAACCGGAGCTGCAACTGGGCGTGTCATGGCCAAACACACGGCCGAAGAATGAGTGAGCGGCGGTAATCACTTGAATGAACCGGAACGGCAAAGACACTAATTGGCATTCGATTGACACCTATTAGAAATTGAGAAGTCGAGCGATGAAGAAAACGACGGAGCTGGCTCCCAAAACCATTGCGAAGCGAAATGACATTCTGAGGTTTTCGCTCGAAGTTTTCGCGCGTGAGGGTTTCGGAAATACCGACGTGCAGATCATCGCGGACCTAGCCAACGTGGGCAAGGGAACCGTCTATCGCCATTTTGGCAATAAAGAACAGCTATTTCTTGCCACGGCCAAATTCAGCTTAGAACAAGCTGCCGCGTACGTTACCAAAAAGATTGGTGGAGAGGAGCAAGTGGCGTCTGTTATCGGTCAGCATGGTGCGACTGGCTTGCTGCGGATGATTGGGACGGCCTGTGCCGAGTATTACCGCCGCCATCCGCAGGCGGTTGAAATCATGATCCAAGAGCGAGCTCAATTTCGTGAATCGGTCTTTCCTACCCACCTGATGCACCGCGAAGAAACGCGTGGTGGAATCGACGATATCGTCGCTGGTGCCATCAAAACAGGTGAATTTCGAAAAGTAAATATAGCCGAGGTGACAACCGCTTACGCAGATCTGCTGTACGGAAGCGTGGTCAATGGCTGCCTGGAAGGAACGAAGTCGAAGTTGGTGAAGCGCGTCGACGCCGCCCTGGAAATCTTTCTGGCTGGCTTAAAGAAATGATGCCACGGATCGCAAGTCGGAATCCCATATGTCTGTCAAGAAACAATTTTAGGGTGGTGGACTCTAGATGGTAGTGGACGAGGTTACGCGTCCCCTGGATTCGCAACAGGTTAGGGACTCGTAACCTCGTCCACTACACCTCGTCCACTACACCTCGTCCACTACACCTCGTCCACTACATCAACCCTAAGTCTTAATTTTGACAGACCACTCGTCAAACTTTAAACAGAAAACGAATCATGCAGTTACTTCCGACTTCCAACCCAACTCACTTCGCTGTGTTACTCACGCTGGTGTTTCTTGCTGGCTGCAGCAAGGCGACGGTCGAGGGGCCAGCCGAAGTTGCTAGTGTTTCGCTGCGCGAGATCGAAGTCTCTGCCGATACGGTCAACCACCAGTCGCTCGCCAGCCAACTGGAATTTACTGGCAACCTCCTCCCGAAACGAGCTAGCCGCTTGACGTTCGAAGTCGACGGAATCGTTTCGCACATTCCGCAGGTAGGGGCCAAGTTTGATGTCACCCTCAACGGTCAACGTTATCAGGAGCAGTTGGGAATCATCTACGGACAATCCGTCGAACAAGGCGAGACGCTGGTTGAACTGAACACTAGTGATTTCGAACTACAAGTTCAGATTGCTGAAGCCAAACTTGCCAAGGCCCAAGCCGACCTTGCCAAACTCAACGCAGGTCAACGCCCCGGGGAGATCCAGCGGTTGATAGCTCTGCGAAACGAAAGCCGCGCTCGGTTGGACCAAGCCAATCGCGAAAATAGTCGCATGCAGCAACTGCGGAACAACAACGTCGTAGCGGCGGCCGAATTCGACCAGGCGGCCACTCAGGCGGCAGCCTCCCGAGCCATGCTCGAAAGCGCCGAGGCGATGTTGGCCTCCGCTCAAGCTGGGCCGACAGCCGAAGAAGTCGCGGTCGAGCAAGCTGTGGTCAAGCAAGCGGAAGTAGAGCTCGCTCAGGCGCGACAGAACCTGGACAAGGCAACTTTGGTCGCACCCTACGCGGGTGTCATCGTTTCGATCAACGTCGAAGTCGGCGATCGCGTTGCCGCCAGCAGCAATCCCGTCGTAGAAATGATGGACATCAAGTACCTAGTCGCAGAAATCAATGTCCCCGAAGCATTGGTTGGTCGCGTACAAGTCGGCGATGTGGCTCAAGTTAGCGCTGCGGGAACTGCGGTTGCAGTCAGCGGCTTGGTCGTAGCCGTGAATGAAATGGTTGAACCTCAAACGAGATCATTTAAAGTTCGTATCGCGATCGACAATCAGCAGCGCGCATTCAAAGCGGGGCAGTTTGCCAAAGTAGTACTGTCGATCGAATCTGGCCAGAGTGACGCGCTGACCATTCCCAATGCCAGCATCGTCTTCTCTGATGGCCAGCCCTCTGTATTTGCTATCGATGGTGATCGAGTGCTGCGCAAGCGGGTTGAGCTTGGGCTCTCCACCGATGATCGTACTGAGGTACGGACAGGGATTAGTGCAGGAACTCTGGTCGTTACCGACGATCCCACCCTGCTGGCCGATGGTATGCAGGTCAAACTGAGAAATCCGCCAGACGCTTCAGCAGAGCTCAAGGCTGTTCGACGAGTATTCGTGAGTGAGCCCAGGAACAACTGACCGACGGAGCGATTTAAGAAAGCGACCTATGAAGATCTCAGAAACAGCAGTCCGACGGCCAGTCTTGACCACGATGGCTTTTTCCGCCCTGGTTGTGTTCGGTTTAGTCGCCTACCAGATAATTGGCATGGCGCTCTATCCAGACGTTGACATGCCAATGGTCTCCGTCTCTGTTGTCTACACCGGTGCATCGCCTCGCACAGTGGAAACCGAGGTCACTGAGGTGCTGGAGGAAACCCTCAGCACGATCAGCGGACTCAAATCGATGCGTAGCGACACCAGCGAAGGTGTGGCCCAAGTCTTTCTCGAATTTGATCTGGATCGCGATGTCGATGTGGCCGCGCAGGATGTGCGCGATAAGATTGCCTCGGTTCGCGCTGAATTGCCGATAGACTCGGAAGCTCCGGTCGTCAACAAGTTCGATCCGGACGCCGCGCCGATCATGAGTATCGTGCTGGCGGGGGACGCTTCAATTCGCGAACTGACGCTGTTTGCCGATGATGTGCTCAAGCCCAGAATCGAAGCCATCAATGGCGTAGGGGGCGTGCAGTTGACCGGCGATCGTGAGCGCGAGGTGCGAGTCTGGTTGCGACAACAGGACTTGGTCGCTCACAATCTTTCAGCTCAAGACGTGGTAGACACGCTTCGCAAGGGGAACGTCGAGTTTCCAGGTGGCCGCATCGAGACGGGCCGTCAGGAATATGTCGTTAAAACGCGAGGTCGTCTGTCACGCGTCGATGATTTCAGACGTCTGGTCGTTGCCAACCGCAACGATGCCGTAGTGCGGCTCGAACAGGTAGCCTTCATCGAAGACGGCTTGGAGGACCAACGCTCCTTAGCGCGACTCAATGGACAACCGGCGGTCGCACTTTCCGTTCGCCAGCAGTCGGGGACCAATATGGTCGCGGTCGCTCGCGAAGTCGGCTCACAACTCGATGCCGTTCGCGCCAATATGCCCGACAGCTACAAGTTGTTGGTAGTTCAAGATAACTCGAAATTCGTCGAGGCCAGTATTAACGAAGCTCAAGGTGAACTGCTTCGCGGCGGAACGCTGGCCGTACTGGTGATCCTGCTCTTTTTGCGCAGCCTACGCGGATCACTGGTTGCTGCAGTCACGATTCCAGCCACCATTATTTCCACGTATGCCTTCATGTTGGCGATGGGCTTTACGCTCAACACGATGACATTGCTTGCCTTAACGATCTCAGTGGGGATGATCATTGATGACTCGATCGTGGTCCTGGAAAACACTTGGCGACACATGCAATCGGGCAAGACGAGCACAGAAGCGGCTATCCTGGCCATGGATGAAATTGGATTTGCCGTGGTAGCGACGAGCCTTTCGATTGCCGCCGTGTTCATTCCGGTTGCGTTCATGGAAGGGCTAGTCGGTCAGTTCTTTTATGAGTTCGGAATGACCGTCACGTTTGCGGTGGTCGTCTCGACTGTGATCGCTCTGGCGCTGTCACCCATGTTGTGCGCGCGGTTTCTTAAGTTGGCCAACGAGCAGAGTCGATTCTATCAATTCTCGGAGGGGATTTTTAAGTCGATTGAAAGCTTCTATGCTGGTATGCTCGGATTCGCCTTGCGACGTCGCTGGCTCGTGGTCGTTTCAGCTATCGGTATCTTCATTGCCAGCACGATGCTCCTCCCATTTATCGGCCAGGAGTTCACACCGGTGGCCGATGAAGGGCAGTTCCAAATTCAGGCCGAGGCCCCGGTGGGATCGTCGATCGAGACGACCAGTAAGCTGGCTCACGAAATTGAGAAGCTAGTGGTAACGCTGCCTGCTGTGAAAGACATCTATACTACGGTTGGCGGACAGTACGAGGGTCAAACGACCGTGGCTGCAGTTGTCGTGCGAATGGTCGATAAAGATCAGCGCAGCGTGTCCCAATTCGAGGTCATGAAGATGGCTCGCGAGCTGATGGCCCGCTACTCACACCTGCGAATTAGCGTCGACTCGGTGGCCCGCTTGGGAGGGGGCGGCATGCGCTCTGCCCCGGTGCAGTACAACTTGCGCGGTGACAACTTGACAGAAATGAATGCAGTCGCCGATAAGATTGTCAAGAAACTGGAGGCGACGCCTGGCTTCGTTGACGTGAATACAACTAGTGTCTCTGGCAAGCCTGAGTTGTCGATAACCATCGACCGCGATCGCGCGGCCGACTTGAGTGTCGAAGTCGAAGATTTGGGTAAAGCCATCAGCCAATTGGTCGGCGGTCAAAAGGTCTCCAGCTTTGAAGACAACGGCAAGAATATCGACGTGCGCGTTCGGCTTGTCGGCCACGATCGTGTAGACCCTAGGTCACTGCAGACTCTACCGGTTCGGATGAAGGGGGGCGGGTTGACGGAACTGCGCTCGCTCGCCTCAGTGGACAACACTTTTGGACCAGTCAGCATTGAACGACAGGATCGTCGCCGGCAGGTTACCGTGATGGCCAACCTAGAAAGTGGCAAAGCTCTGGGGGAAGCGATTACCGAAGTGGAGCAAACGGCTGCTGCGATTGGCATTCCCGAAGGCGTGCGGACTGTGTTTACAGGAACAGCCGACATGATGGCCGAGTCTTTTGCCAGTATCATTTTTGCGATGCTCCTCGCCGTACTGTTGACTTACATGATTCTCGCAGCGCAGTTTGAGAGCTACCTACATCCATTCACGATCATGCTCTCATTGCCACTTTCCGTCGGCGGTGCGCTGGGTGGCTTGTTTATCACCGGTCGTACCCTGAACATTTTCAGTATGATCGGCATGATCATGTTGATGGGGTTGGTTACTAAGAACGCGATCTTGCTAGTCGACTATACCAACTTGCTCCGCTCTCGCGGTCTGAGCAAAGTCGACGCGTTGCGTGAAGCCGGACCAACCCGCCTGCGACCGATCTTGATGACTGCATTTTCCACCATTGCCGGCATGATCCCCATCACACTAGGGCTTGGCGAAGGTGCCGAGTCCCGCGCTCCGATGGGAGCCTGCGTGGTTGGGGGAATGTTGACCTCCACGGTGCTGACTCTGATAGTCATCCCCGTCGTCTACAGCATCGTGGATGACATGCGATCGCTGGGCCCGCGTTTGCTCGCCACAATTCGTCGAAAGCAACCCGCAGCCCCTTCGCAGCCAATTCTTGGTGACGATTCCGACAAACAAACAGACCGTCCCGGAGCGGTCACAGAACCCGAACTCGAGTCTGTAGCGTAGCCGAACGTTGGCGAATAGGCTTCGCCAATCGCCAGCGTTCAAAACCAGCTCTGACCGCATCGGAGATCTCAACGTCGGTAGATTACTTCAGTGCAGACAAGTCCGCGCCGTGGTTGATGTGGAACACTTGTCCCCCGAGAACGAGCGCCGGAACCGATTTTACCCCGAGTTGTTCCGCTTCGGAGACTCGTTGCTTTGCTTCGCCGAGATGGACGATCTCAATATCGAAGCGCGTTGGATCCAATGAATTTGCGACCGATTGTTCAGCACTGACGCAAACGGGACATCCGGCGTGATAGAATTGAGCTTTCGTTTTCATAATTCGTTCCTTGCAAGAGTGGTTCAAAAAAGTCGTCATCAAGTTGTTGGTGACGATCCTTGAATCTTAGCCACGAATGTCGAACACGAAAGCACGCACTTTTGGGTTGCATAGGCACCTTTTGGTAACAATTGAGCATTCGCGGTATAAAAATTCTATGAAAAATTCATCCGAGACTGCCAGCGTTTCATACATCCTGCAGAATGTGCTTGGATGTAAGTGGACATTGCACATCTTGAGTGAGGTCCGCCGCGGTGTGAATCGCCCGGGACAATTGGTGCGTTCCACCGACGGATTGACTACCAAGGTACTCAACGAACGATTGGTAAAGCTCGTCCGCTTCGGAATCCTCGACAAAACGAGCTATCCCGAAGTGCCGCCACGAGTGGAGTACGAGTTGACTGAGTTCGGCCAGAGTTTTTCCAGCCTGCTCGATGAAGTCGATCGCCTTCAAGCCGAACGATAAAAGCTCCCCCTTTGATCACGCAATCTCCCCAGTCGCTGTATTTGTGCCTTCGTCAATTTCTCAATAGAACGACTTTCCAATCATCCGTGTAAATCTGTGCCGATCTGTGGCTAAATCCTTCGTCAACAATTTGAACTCACCTTAGCGACTAAAACACCATTCGTTTGAACTCAACCTTCTCCCTTCCAAAGTTAATTAGTAGTCCGACCCTGATTCCCGTGGCTTTCAATTCGTTGAGTAGTTGAGCTTCATCCATCGCTTACAGGAATTCCGTGATTCTTTCTGAAAAACCCGCTAAACAGGGCCAATACGCGCTCGCCGAACCGTTTAAATTGCTAGGTACTCACGGACGATGCGGAGATTGTTGGGGGCCTAAGGCAGTAGGATTTGTCCCGATCGGGATGGTTTTGCTTGACTTGGCTCTGTTTCTGGCCTAAAGTTACCGAGCGGTATAAAAACGACCGGTGGGATGCAATTGCGACGGGTTTGTCCCGATCGGGAATCCTTGGGGCGTGAAACGATGACAAAAGTAACCAATCCGCAGGAGATAGGCCAACTGATCCGACAGCGGCGGAAAGCGGCTGGACTGACGCTCAAAGATGCGGCGGGAATGGCTGGCGTGGGTGTGCGGTTTCTCTCAGAGCTCGAACGTGGCAAGCCAACGCTGCAAATCGGACTCGCCATCGAGGTTCTGCAACTATTCGGGTTGGAGCTGCACGTGGTCCCGCGAGGTGAGCGGCGATGAGCGTGCGACTCTTCGTACACTATCTACAAAACACCATTGGCGAGCTGGCACTGGGGGAATCGTCGATGATGCGGTTTCAATACAGCACCGACTGGATCAACTCGGAACACGCCTTTCCAATTTCCATCTCGCTACCGTTGGACGGATCATTCTCGACCAGCGCCAGCCACCACTTCTTCGCCAATCTACTGCCGGAAGGGAATGTGCGTCAGCAGATTTGCCGGTCGCTCGGTATCTCGCACAGCAACGATTTCCAATTGCTCAAAGCCATCGGTGGCGACTGCGCAGGGGCTTTGACCATTGACGCGTCGAGCGAGTCAGAACCGAAACAATTTTCAGCGCGCTACGAACCCGTTACCGACGAGCAATTGGCGCTGTGGTCTATCGGTACGCCAAATGCTTTTTCTGACGTGACTGGCCAAAACGAAGTCCGTTTGTCGCTGGCAGGAGCGCAGGACAAGCTACCCGTGCATGTGGACGGAGAGCAGATCTTCATTCCAATTGCTGACACGCCAAGCACTTATCTACTCAAGTTCGCATCGCCGTTTTATTCACAACTGCCAGAGAATGAGACCTTCATCACTTTGCTGGCTGGTGCCGTTGGTCTGCCAGTCATTGATATCCGCCTTCACCAAACCTCCAAGGCTCGCGTAGCCATGATTGCTCGCTACGATCGCATCCTCAGCCAAGGGAACTATCGTCGACTGCATCAAGAGGATTTCTGCCAGGCGCTGGGCATCAGTTCGACAAACAAGTACGAAAAAGAGGGTGGCCCAAGTTTGCAGCAATGTGCTGAGCTTATCCGTCGCCACACGTCATTCCCGCTTGTCGAGCTACAGAAGCTGCTGCGTTGGTCCCTGTTCAACTTGTTGGTCGGTAACGCCGACGCACACGGCAAGAATATTTCGCTACTCTATGATACCAACGGATCGCCCCGCCTGGCGCCGTTTTACGATCTCGTATGCACTCGCAACTACAAGAAAATCACTCGCCATCTCGCCATGAGCATCGGTGGGCTATTCGATCCCGACCTGATTGGAAAACAACACCTACGTACTTTGGCTTCCGAGTTGAACATGCGCCCAAATGTCGTGATTGCGGCGACGTCCGCGCTGATCGAAGAGTTACCAACGGCATTGACCAGCACCGCTGCACAATTCGCAGATCTATATGGCGATTCGCCGGTTCTTGAACGTCTGCCAGTCATCATCCGCAAGCAAATTCGCCGCACACAAGCGGCGCTGAAGTAGTCTAAGAACTAACGCGGATATTTTTTCTGAAATGTCCAACGAGGGGAGGACTCTTTCGCTATGACCGTGCCGTGTCCCCTGTACCCCCTATGAAAAGGCTGTGTCTCCCGCGCCCGTGTCCTGGAGTAGGCTCGTAACGAGTGCTGCGAGTTACGGCACGGGCAGAGCATACGGATCGACCAGCAATCGTGTACGCGCGTGTACGCGTCGGAGCATTACGGCCACCGCTGATTTTGGCTTGACATCAAGCGTAGCCCATCGTCAGGTCGTTACCCGTTGGGACTCGGGAACGCAGCCAATAACCACTTGCTTCGGTCTGCCGTAACTCGCGGTACTCGTTACGAGCCTACAAAGAAGCAGCCAACCACCGTGGCCGACAAAGCCGTGTCAGATTTGCCTAACCAACCAATTGGCCCAGCGATGTTATCGTCATCAAAAAGTTATTAAACTCCCACAGCGGGCCAAGCCTCTCGAGGCCACTGATCGTTGACAGTAGCGTTACACCAGAATAGATCACTCGGATTGAAACGCTCCAAAAACAAGTGGTCGGGTTGGCTCTTCCTGTCGGACGCGCCGATCCGAGCAGAAAGACGCTGTTGGCACTCAACCACAATCAGGTCGGCGAAGCCGATCAGAATTCCTTCCTTTTTAGCGGACAGGGAGCAACGCTGCTGAAAGGGATTGAAAAGTTAGCTTCTAATCCGTACGACGATCAGACTGGAAAAGAGATTACTCAATGATGCAAGGGCGCAACCATTGGATACGCACAGTTAATAAGCAGCTCAGGATGGGAAACGTATAAGAACGGCATCACTACTGACGACGCTGACACGAACACCGAAAAGGCAAAGGGGGCAAGCCTGGATGGCAAAATAGCTGGGGGCCCGATATGTGATATGATGTTTGCGGGGCCACGCGCGGCGTTGCCTTCTTCTCATCCAAGCAATTGAAAGGACGAACCATGTCCCGCGGTAGTACAACGAGTGGCGGAGGTTCTGGCGGCAGTTCAGGTAGCGGGGCTACCGCAACACCGCAAGGTGAAACGGTTGACCAATTGGTCGAGCGTTACCGCAGTATGGTGGCGACTGGGCGCTCCATCGCTCCCATGGCCGCCGATAATCTAGAGTATTGGCTGAATGCTCAGGGGGGAACAAAAGTCATCCCCGCGCACCATTTCCAGAATAGTTCCGCCGTTAATTCGCACTTGCGTACTAAGCATCGCAGTGTTTTTCTGAGCCAATTCGATCCGAATAAAGGGATCGTTCCGCGCCTGCGTCGCACCCCGGTGTTACCCACCTACCAGATGACCTGGGAGGATTCGACCTACGCCAATCTTCTGACCGATCTCTATTTCGGATTGGGTGGTTTCACCGTCAAGTCCATTGTCGATGTGGAAGTAACCAAGGGGGCCGGAAATATGTGGCAGGTGGTCTTCAAGAAATGGACGGCTCAAGTCTTCGACGACTACAATTGGGATGCGGGGAAGAGTGTTGTCGTTCCTGGCTGGGGGACGATCCAAGACACCGATGCTATCCGCGTCGAGCAAGCCGGTAGGGCCAAGTCGTTCCTGATTCAATCGATACCCTGGCAAGTTACCGATCCGACCATTCTAGCCACGGGGCAAGTTTTCGCGTGAGTGAAGTGGCTCTACCTATGGTCAGAGGCTTACCCTTCGGTCTCCATCGGGGTGAGAGAATCAACTATACTGTGAAGTGTTTGAGAATTGCGATTGCGGCTCGCAACGAATAGGATCAAGAAATCCGCCGTTCGTGTCCATTCTTCGGCGATGCCCCGATAGCAATGGGCAGCAATGGACGACCAGTCGCTCCGACTGCAGATGCATTCTTCGCCCGCCCCAATGTCCCACCTCGTAAAGATCATCGACCATGAAACGCCTTGCTGCGCTGTTGAGCATTGTACTGACCTGCCCATTCACAATTGCTGCCGACTGGACCACTTGGCGAGCCGACTCGCAGCGCAGCGGATACACGTCCGATACGCTTTCTGAGAATCTGACTCTGAATTGGACCTGGGTGCCGCAGCATAAGCCGCTTCCGGCTTGGCCTCGCGATGAACGGATGAGCTTTGATCGAGCCAACCATGTGGTCGTCGCCGCCGGGCTCGTTTGCTTTGGGAGCTCGTCCGACAGTTCGGTGACCGCGCTGGACACCGCGACCGGAAACGTGCGCTGGAATTTCATCACCGGCGGTCCGGTCCGCTTCGCCCCAACGGTCTGGCAGGATCGACTGTTCGTAACCAGTGATGATGGATATCTGTACGCGTTGAAGTTGGCAACTGGGGAATTGATCGAGCGCTGGCGTGGAGGCCCTGCCGATGATCGGGTGCTTGGCAGCAGCCAGATCGTCTCGCGTTGGCCAGCTCGTGGCGGCGTGGTGATTCGCGACGACGTGCTGTATTGGGGAGCGGGAATCTGGCAATCCGAAGGGATCTTTCTGCACGCCATGGATCTGCAAACTGGCGAAGCACTGTGGACCAACGATAGTTCTGGAGGTATCGAGATGCCTCAACCTCACGCAACCGCCACTGCGAAAAGTGGGGTGTCGGCTCAGGGATACCTGCTCGCCAACGAAGATCAGTTGTTTGTGCCCACCGGTCGAGCTGTCCCGGCTGCCTTTGAGCGCGCGACTGGAAAATTTGAATATTATCGCTTGCAAGAGAATACGCAGATAGGTAATACGGCGGCGGTGCTGCATGGCGAGTTGTTCTATAACGGAGGCCACGCGTACCATACGGCAGACGGTTCCCGCTTGAGCGAGCGGATCCCAGGCACCGTAGCGGCGTTTCCTGGCGGAATTATCCACGGAGTCGGCAATAAACTGGTCGCGATGACCGTCGGGCCCAAGGATACGTTTGATCGACTTGGCAAACCCATCGTCGTACCCGCTCATGAAGCACGCTGGAGCGTCAGCGACGTACCGGGCGGAACGTCATTGATCGTCGCCGGTGACAAGGTTGTGTCCAGCGGACAAACGCACATCGCGACGATCAACATTGTCGATGGGAAGCCACTGTGGACTGCGGAGGTAGACGATGTAGCTTATGGTCTGGCTGTGTCCGATGGTCGTCTGTTTGTCAGCACCGCCAGCGGAGCCATCCACTGCTTCGCGGCGGAATCGGCGGAGTCGGCGCAAAGTGTCGTACATCAAACTGAAACTGAAGCGGCGGTTTACGAAGACGATGAAACGATCGCACGGGCGGCAACGGCTATCTTGAAGTCGTCTGGAATTACAGCCGGATACTGTGTGGATCTGGGGTGTGGCGACGGGCATCTGGCATACGAACTGGCTCGCCAGTCCGACCTGTTCGTAGTCGGTATCGAATCGGACCCCAGCGTGGTCGCCGAAGCTCGTCGCAAGCTAACAGCGGCCGGGCTGTACGGCGTGCGAGTCTCGATTCACCAGGGGTCGATGTCCGAGACGCAATTACCTGAATCCTTCGCAAACGTTGTCGTATCGCGACAGTCGTTATCGCAGGGTGACGGTGTGGTCGACAACGGTGTCGACATCGCCGAAGCGGCCCGGCTGCAGCGGCCGTACGGTGGCGTGACTTGTTTCGGTTCCCCCGAGAAACTGGTGGTCAAGTCACGTGGAGCACCGCTAGGGGCGGGCGAGTGGACTCATATGTATTCCAATCCTGCGAATACACTGTGTTCCACCGATACGATCAAAGGGCCGCTGACCGCCGTCTGGTATCGCGACATCGATTTGAATTTGGCTCAACGGCACGGTCGTCCCCCGTCGCCCCTGTTTTCCGAAGGGCGGTTATTCGCCGAAGGCCTAGACGAACTGTTGGCGGTCGACGCCTACAACGGACGGCCGCTGTGGCGATTCGAACAGCCTGGAGTTCTGGATGCCTACAATGCCGACCACCTGGTAGGCTCGGCCGCCACGGGCAGCAATATGTGCATCGCTAACGGTAGTGTTTTTCTGCGTAATGGCGAAACCTGCTATCGTATCGACGCGGCCACCGGGAAAGTGAAGGCGACGTTCAAAACACCCTCGCACCCCGACGGTACGACAGCCGATTGGGGGTACATCGCCTGTCAGGAGGGTATCTTGTTTGGCTCGACGTCCAACGAATCCCACATCGTGCGGCACGCCTACCTGCGCGCCGACGATCACATGCAGAAGCAGTTCTCCGAATCTACGTCGCTGTTCGCAATCGATATCGAATCCGGCGAACAGTTGTGGCAATACAACGCGCTGAACTCCATCCGGCACAATGCGATTGCCATCGGTAGCGAGCGAATCTTTTTGATTGACCGAGTCATGGCAGTGGACGATTTGCTTGCCAGTGCCCCAGCTCGGCGAGGCGAGAAACCCCAACAGCCGGCAACTGAGCACGCCACGGGAGAACTCATCGCCTTGGACTTGAAGACCGGAGAACGAGATTGGGCGGCAGGCGAGGATGTGTTTGGAACTACGCTTTCCTTCAGCAACCAGCACGACATCCTGTTGATGTTCTATCAGCCGACAGCGTTCCGTTTGCCGTCCGAAGTGGGCGGCAGTATTGCCGCGTTCCAAGCTGCTAGCGGTGAAAAGTTGTGGGAAACCAAGGTTTCCTATAACACACGGCCGCTGATCAATGAGGACACGATTATCGCACATCCTGTAGCATTGGATTTGCTGTCCGGTGAAACGAAGTCGATGGCCGTCCCGAGGTCGTATGGCTGCGGCCAAGTGACGGGGTCTCGGAACCTGCTAATGTTCCGCTCGGGCACGTTGGGATACTATGATTTCACACGCGATGCTGGCACGGAGAACTATGGAGGTATCCGTCCAGGGTGCTGGATCAACGCCTTGCCTGTCGGCGGCTTGGTACTAGTGCCCGACGCCACGGCCGGCTGCGTTTGTAGCTACCAGAATCGCTCGTGGATGGCACTGAGAGGCAAGCAGTAACTGCAGTAGCGGGATTCACACGACGCGTGGGCGCAATAGGCCTGCCGTTGCTGCTGGTCTAGGACAGGAGAATTTGGTGGCTGGAAACCTTAATAAGCCTCATGTCATTTTTCTGTCTCCAACCCTCCTGCGTTGCTTTTGTCATTGCGCGTTACGCGACTCTATAATCAGAATTCGCTGTTAGCGCGCATTGACTGCCAAGGCGTAAGGTAGTGCGTGTTGTTCTCCGTGTTGCGGGTGAGAAGGATCGAGGGCGCAAAGCTCCAAGGCGAGTTGGAGTGGCCCGAGTTTGAATTTCACCCAACCATTGGGAAGCGCGGGGTTGAACACATACGAACAAGCCGGAAGATTGACCAAGCTCTCCGGTTACGACGTTTACCTCCAAGAGTGAATCCATCAAAAATAGATTGGTCGTGGTGGACGAGGTTACGAGTCCCCACCTCCAAATCTATTGTGGTTGAAGCACTAGGCTAGTTTGCTGTGCGTGTTAAGACTAATCCCGAACTGCTGAAGAAAAACAACCTGCGGATCATGCCGCCGGCTCAGCGGTTTGGATGTTTACCAATTTGGGGGGACTTTAGTACTTGGCAACAGCACAACTTCTAGTCTTGGTTAGCGAGACTGTTTGTCGTCCACTGTATTCCCCGCACGACTAGGTCCAAATACCTCGGATCGGCCACGGTTTGGTTGTTGTGGCCCAATGAAGTGCTAAAAACCTTGGTCTTTTTGGGCCCATATTCGTTGGCCCATACAACGACGGCCGAGGCAACTTTGCTCTGAGAGTTCGGATTGTCGCGCAGTTGCTTTTCGCTTGGCTCAATCCTTTGGTTGCCAGTGGCCAGTGGTGTCGTTGCGTCGAAGACACGAATGTTGTTGTAGAGCTCTTCGTTGATTGTCGTCCAGGGCTCGAGTCCCCGAGTAATCGGGTGGTTCAACGAGCTATAGACGATCTCGATGGGCGCCTGCGGCCCGTGAGCGATGGACTGAACGCCGATCATTTCATACCAAGCGGCATTGCTGGCACCCGCTTCGACTGGCTCTCGGAAGTTACCCCAACGATAACTGTGCATAGCACAATGTAGATTCACTGCCGGTGTGCCGTTGCGATGTGCGTTCAAAATCCGGTCGACGTACGGTTGATCCGTCACACTAGACGAACATTCATCGTGAATCACGACATCGTAGCCCTCAGCCCAATCGTCGGAGTTGTAGATCTCGAAAGTCGTCTCCGTGCTCGTGCTCAGGTTTAACACCACGGTTACTTCCGCATCGATGCGTTGCTCGATGCCTTCCTTGAGCAGCTTCGTTTGCGTGGGGTAGTCGTGGCAACAGCCTCCAGCGACCAACAGAATATTTAGCTTCGAGGCGGGCGAGCTTGGCTGTTTCGCCTTGGTGGCCGACGACTCTTGTGCCCAGACACTTGTCGACATCCACGTCGCAATGCCAGCGACTAACAGCAGCAAGTGGATAAAGCGAATTAGCATTTTGATTTTACCTTTGGGAGTTGACCTAACCACGAAACACACGAAGGACACGAAAGAAATCTCTGCTGGCGTCCATTGTGGTCCAGCAACGAGGCGATGAGCAATGCTGAAATACTTTTTCAAGTTCAAAGTTGCTAAATCGTGGGAGCGACGTTCGAGGATTACAAAGAGTAATATGATCGAATCGTCCACTAAAAGAATTTGATAATGAAATTCCAGGATACACTAAACAATTCAGGAAGAACGAAACCAGTTTTTTCGTGTCCTTCGTGTTTTTCGTGGTCAACAAACGAACTAAATCGTGAATGGTTACAAATACATGTGAGTTCATTTTGCCTAATTGCCTTCGGCAGCCCAGTGTTTCATCAGAGCTATATTTTCTAATAGTTGTTCCAACTGTGCGGGGTCGAACTTGGGATCAGCCAGTCGTTGGGTATAAACGGCCATGTCGCTATCATACATCTCCTCCGATTCAGGCACGCGTCCCTGATCGCCGGTTTCTTCCATCCAGATGTCGAGTCGCTCGCGCATCTCCGACAGCTCCTTAGCCAACTCGGGTCTTTGGGCCAGTTCGGCATCCGTGGCCAAGTTATGCACTTCGTAGGGATCGCTGCGCACATCATACAACTCCTCGACCGGGCGCACCTCGCGCAAGATCAACTGTTGAACGTCATCGAGCTGTCCAGCCTTTTGCGCGGCCCGTAGGGCGATCAGGATGGCTTTCTCATCCTTGTAGGCGCATGGCTGAAGATAGGGCCGGTTGGGTAAGAAATTTCGGATGTATTTGAAATCTTTGGTTCGCACCGAACGCATGTGGTCTACAGTTTCGTCGCACCGATCGCGCGCAGCAAACACTGCTTCGCGCGGCACATAATCCGCCGCCAGGATATCCCTAGCCTGCATGTTTTCGGGAATTGCAATCCCTGCTGCAGCCAGTGAAAGTGCGGCAATATCGATATGCTCGACCACGTCATCGCGAAGCGTGCCAGCTTCGATACCTGGTCCCGTGATGACGAGCGGTACGTGAAGTCCTTCGTCATACATGAACTGTTTGCCGCGCGCATGGCTGATACCATGGTCGGTCATGAATAGAACCAGTGTATTTTCTCGAATGCCCTCCCGTTCGAGTCGCGCTACGACTTCACCGACCATTTCATCTGTCAACCGCACCGAGTCCAAGTAGGCGGCCCAGTCACGCACAATATCTGGATGATCGGGGTAATACGGCGGCAGCTTGACCGCCGAATCTGGTATTCTGTTCCCCAGTTGTTTTTCATCAGCCGATTGAACCTTTTCCCAACCATCGGCGTCTTTCCCACGCAGCTTGCCCCCTAGGGTTTGGATCTGTGCGAAAAACGGCTGCCCTGCCTTTCTTCCCGACCAATCGCTGCCATCGTAAACCGACTCATCCCATTCGAAGTTGTAGTCGGTTTTCCCCAGTCTACCATTCGGCGGCCAGCCGCTGATGGAGGTGTAGTAGCCTGCATCTTGAAACAATTTGGGGACGAGCTCGACGTTCGGGGGCAAATGAATTTTGCGAACACCACGACCGCTGCGATGGTGATGCGCACCAATGCTGGTCTGATACATGCCAGTGATAGAGGCTGAGCGGCAAGTCGAACAGACGGGTGCCGTGACATAGGCATTCGAAAACTTCACCCCCTCCGCCGCCAAACGATCGACGTTGGGCGTTTCAATAGCCGTCTCGCCGTAGCATGAAAAATTGGCTGACATGTCGTCTGGAATGATCCACACGATATTCGGTCGACTATCTTGGGCCGCCGCGCTGGTCGCCAACCAAGGCGTTGTGTTGGCAAATACGAAAATGACCAACAGATATTTGAAGTTGGAGAATTGCATTCAAGCAGTCCATCTGGAGAATTTGTCACGGCCAGCCAGGAAGCAGAACTCATCGAGTCCCCATTGCCAATCCGCTGCAGCTAGCCTGCATTTATCAAGTATAATAGACCAACCCATATCATTGTTAGTCCCAATGTGGCCCGACGCTCCGCGTCGGTATTCCGAAGAAAACAGCCCGACGCTCCGCCGTCGGATACGGGAAAAAGCAGCCCGACGCTCCGCCGTCGGCTTATACCAAACCAACGATGCGACGAATCTCATGCCATTGTTAGATCATTTTCGACCACCAGTGCTCAATCGAGGGTCCTGGGAGGGTTTCCATGGGGGCTGGCCCATGATGATGGTCATGGACCTCTGCAAGTCTTTGCCCGAGCAATACACGGCAGAACCGCGAGTTCATTTGGGCAGGAACTTCGAAGTCGATGTTTGTACGTTCGATGTCGAGGAGGAATCCAATTCTCGCACTAGCAAAAGTGGTCCTGGGGCAGCCACAGCGACTTGGGCACCGCCGCAACCGACGCTCACTCTGGAACTCGATCCGACCGAGATTTACGAATACGAAGTGCTCATCTTCGATTCTCAGCGACGTCGTGAATTGGTCGCCGCTATCGAGATAGTTAGCCCAGCCAATAAAGACCGTCCAGAAACTCGGCAAGCTTTCGTCTCCAAGTGTGCAGTACTTTTGCAAAAGAAAGTCTGTGTGTCGATCATCGACTTGGTAACAATCAAAAACTTCAATCTGTATAGTGACGTGTTGGAAGTCTTTGGCCAAACCGATCCGTCATTTGCCCCCAGTCCGCCGCCAACCTACGCCGTGACTTGCCGCAGTCATCATCTAGCCACGCGATCTCGCTTCGAGAGTTGGGCCTATCCGATGGTCGTCGGGGAGATATTACCCGCCTTGCCAATTTGGTTAGACAACGATCACGCCATCTCCTTAGATCTCGAAATCTCCTATCAACAAACCTGCCGCGCATTGCGATTGATCTGACCGTTTTGATTCCTCGGTAAACGGAGATTCTATTGCTCTCGCTAAACGCTATCGTTCCCGAGTTTTGCAATCGCTCGTGCCATTCGCCTGATGATTTTAGAATGTACGCGAGCGAGTAAGATCGTCTTCAGGCTCTGTCATCCGTGCTCCGGCTTTGCCATCCGTGCTAGAATCCGTGTCATTCGGTAGCACTAGTTCGACAGGTTTACTTTCCACTCGTGCAACATTTCCTCGTGTTGCGACCAATCGATCGGATAGGGCTCAGCCACCGCAAGTTCGGTATCGGGCAAGCCGAGTGACAGTCGAACCAGTCGTCGATGTTCTGCTTGATCATCGACCAGCGGCATGCTCTGTTCGCGTTCCCTACGACTAAATCGCGAATTCTCGTTTGCCGCCACCTGCGCGATACGATGTAGGGCAACTAATCGGAACCAGTGCCATGGCTTTTCCACCGCAACTTGCGATTTGACCCACTGCCAGTCTGAAAACTTGGCTAGATCATCGGCTTGCAACAGAAAGCAGCGTATGCAGCGGCGACGCACGGCTACTCGGTCCTCGCAGGTCATGCACATCAGCCATACCGACTTCGTGTGTGGTGAAGAGGCCAGTGCACCTGCCACATAATTGGCCGCATCATTGAGCAACTCAAAGCCCAAGGTCCCTTCGGTCGGTAGAATGGGATCGTTCAGCGTCGTTTGCTCCGTCAACTTGCGGGCTAGGTCGCGAGCGGCTGGATTGTCATAGAGCTGATTGACGGTCAGTTTTGTGGTTACGTTGCGAAAGACCAACTGCACTCGGCCAGCCGGTGCGGGGAGCAAATAATGAGCTTGGAAGAGCACGTCGTCGGAATCGCCAAGCTGAAATTTCTGGAGTTCCTTGATTCGTTTGCGAAACAAAAAGTACCAGCTAACGATGAAGCCCGATAAAAACCCCAAGCCCTTTCCCACCAACTCGGGAATCAATCGCGACCATTCGAGTCCTTCCAGCCACAACCTGAGAGCGTTCCAGTCCATCATCTATCCCGTAGTTAGCCTGTGTTATCCCAACGATCGAAGTCTGGCTGCGATCAGCGAGTAGTAGTGAAGTTTACAATTATATGCAACTTCGTGATCGAGTAGCAACGAAGCGCGAGGCGAGCTTGGATGATCGCCGGATTGATCGGGAGCAGTGGCTGGATGCTTCTATGTAGGCTCGTAACGAGTGCCGCGAGTTACGGCAGACCGAAGCAAGTGATCATTGCACCACGTTTCCAGCTCCCAACGAGACCGATCTGCCGATGCGCAACGGTTGATGCTGAGCCAAACTTTAGGGTGGCGACGTGAGGCTAACGCGAACACGGGGGAACATGAGTGCGGGGCGATCCGCACGCGCTGCCCGTGCCGTAACTCGCGGTACTCGTTACGAGCCTACTTCAGGGGCCCAGCTCATTCGGCGGCGTTATAGGAAGTCAACTTCCAAACGACGTGTCCGCAGTGCTTGCAGCGATACTCAAAGCGTGTCAGTGAATACCAGCGTTCCTGTTTGGTAGTCCCAGTCTCAATCAGTGAATCTCTTTCTAGACACTTCGGACAGCGCATGTGAAAGAAGGTCACGTTAACTAGTATGAAAACTATAACGACGATGCTGCAGGCCAGGGCAATAATAAGTTCAACTGTCATTCGCTAACGTCGACGACCAGCTCACGCTGACCCTTGGTAATTCTTACGACGCCTGAAGCCCATGCTTCATTAAGAAAGGGACTCTTAAAGGCGTAGTCTGGCGCTAGATCGATTGGCAAACCGTCTAACTCCGGTAGACGCTCGCTATTGGCAAAGAAGGTGAAATCGCCCGAACCTTGAAGTCCCTGATACCGAAGAATGCCCTCGTCGAAATTAAAAGTTTGGCTCAAGACAGCCTGTTGAAACGATTCGAAGCCATCGGGGTAGTCGCTGCTGCGGACAACTTCGATGATTACCGGCGTGTACTCGTCGCCACAGCGCAGCCAGCGCTCGTCGTCCCACGTCCAATCGCCATTGACGATCTTGACTGCGGCAAAGGCGGTTGCTGCTTTCGCAAAAATCCATCCAGCTGTTTCGCTACGTTGTAGGTCGGTCGAGAAGCAGACGCGCATTGCATCAGTCGATTCCGATGAACGCAGCTTCTGGGCGATCAGTGTCCCTTTATTCTGGATCGCCCAATGCGCGTTGTAGGTGGCGTGGTCGCTTTCGCATCGTGGATACAACGTTGAGTTCTCGGCTCCGGCGAAAATGACTCCATGCCATCGGTTCTGCTGGCTGATCCCTGTCCAGTATTCCGTGGGGCGATTTTCTAACATCAGGCATCCTGCGATAAAATCAGGAGTGCAGTACGAATAGCGTACGATGCCTCCGTATTCTGAGTCGACGTCGTCGACCGGTTCATTGGGTTTCGACAGCGACTGGGACAATTCATAGTCGGAGTGACGTCCCAGACGTCGTGAACGGCATTCGTAGACCCCACGCCCGGCGGTATCCAAGGCAATGTCCATGACTACTAGCGGAAGACGATATTCAGTCGTGGCAATTACCGGAAGCGTTTCATGGTAGTGAGCCGGTTTGCCTTGGCCAAGGTAGAACCAACTCATCGCGCGGTTTCGGTCGTGGCTTGCCAACGCATAGGCGCCGGGATAGAGTCGCGTTTTGCCCCCTCCTCGCATTCCCCCGAGTTGCTCCTGCGCCCATTCCGCCCACCAAACGTCGAGGGCAGACTTAGCAACGGACTTGAGTTCCATATCGGTAGTAAAATCAATGATATTGTGCCATCCCTGCAGCGTTCGCGAACCGTATCCTGAAGGCGATATTTCAATCAACATGCCTCGTTTGATACGCTCACGAAAATACCGTTTGAGGAAAATCTGCCAGGCTTGCAATTGCTCCGCCGCTGTTGAGCCGTCATCGTAAACGAAATCTTTGCCGCGCGGATCGCTGGCAATCATATTGGCAGCGGCCCAACGCGTGGCATCGCGCTGCGCGCTATGGTTTTCGCTCCCCCAAATACGCCAGGTGTGCTCAGGGTCGGCTTCCGCGATCAGAGAATCGGCGCGCGCCCAGTCGGCGAAGAGCTGCCAGATCGCAGCTGATGCTTTTTCGCTCAGTCGCTCCTTCATTGTTCCATTGGGTCCAAACAATCCATAGATGCGGTAGAACGCACCGCCGGTCCAATGCAACCCAAATTCACCAGTGGCCTGCTGCTGCCTTCGCATGGCATCTACCGCATCTACAATGGCGCCGTTGGCACGCTCGATGTCGGTTTGCAAATAGAGCGCGGACAATGCGAAAGTCAAGCGCCTAAATACATACTGACTGACGACCACATCGAGTTGAATCGTGACGCTCCCCCAGGGCGCTATACCCAAGGGTCCTAGAACGTGGGCCTGTTGCCAATGTCGATCGTCAAAGGAGGACGTTTGCCAACCTTCGGGCTCTTCCGAGGAGAGTCGCCAGTTTTCGTCCGTGACCAGATCGAGAGTATCGCCGTCTTCAAATTTGACATAGACCGCTCCCAGTACTCCACCTGGATTCGGTTCATCCCCTAGATTCTCGACTGTAAGCGACACCACATTCGTCCCCGACTGCAGACGCGAAGTTATTTCGATTGGATTCGCTTGTTGGAAACCGGAACTCGATCCGGCCTTCGTTCCGTTGAGCATTACATTGCAGGTGTTGTCGGCGGCTACCAAGACATAAGCCGACTCAATGCGTTTTCCTGCTGGAACCGCAAGTTCCCGTCGAAAGTTAATACGAGCAATCGGCATATTTCCTTTCTCGTCTGGCGCTCGATCCCAAATCCACTTCGCCTTCGCCAGTCGTTTGCCACTCTCTTCGATGGCGGGATCAAGATCGACAAACGGTTTCTCCAGATATCCTTTCAGATAGCTATCCCGCCGAGTTCCAAATTGCTCACGGATCACTTCGAGTTGATCGTCTGAAATCGCGGAGGCTTTCCGAAAGGTTGTCAGCCGTGACT
The DNA here is from genome assembly GCA_020852965.1 of Pirellulaceae bacterium. Taxonomy (GTDB): domain Bacteria; phylum Planctomycetota; class Planctomycetia; order Pirellulales; family Pirellulaceae; genus Aureliella. The sequence continues at coordinate 33,276 of JADYZV010000111.1, forward strand.
TCCAAGCGGGATAGTCGTTTTCAAGCAGGCGAGCTGGGGCAGCGGAATACCAACCATAACCAGTACGTCGTTCAGGGTGAACCTCGGCGAGCGAGTAGACGATCGTTCCATCGCGATTGCAAAAAAACGGTCGGTTCGTCTCGATCTCATAGTAGCGAGTCCAAATAGGCGGCGCAGTGGGATCTTCTACTACAATTCTGTCTCGCGTCGCAGTATGTCCCTCGAAACGTGTAGGAGGAATGTCAATCTCCTCGACGCGTTGTCCTTCGATAGCGCTGCGATCGATCCAGCGGACGGCTGATTCGATCGCATCCATCACTTCCGGGCTCGGATGATCAGTCGCCATCAAAAATCGCACAATGCCAGAGGTTTCCACTGGGCAGATGGCAGGCAGCTCGTAGCTTCGCGCCTTGACGGGCAGGAACGTTTCATGGCTATGCTGTTGGCACCAGCCCGTCTTGAGCCCGTTCACTTCGATCTGGCACTTCAACGTCACATCGATCGCACGCTTCAATGCGGATGCGGCCTGTCGACGACGTTCTGAATCAAGCCAATTGAATTGAACCTGATCGCGGTTAATATCGCGGAGCAACTTCATGACACCGAGCATCACGTCGTCGTTGTAGGTGATCGCGTCAACATCCGCCCCACGCCAACCACCGGTCGGTCTTTGCTCGTTGAAAATGTAATCGAGCCCGCGTTCTGCGGAGACTCGGAATCGCTCCGCGGAGCAAACACTATAGACCTTGGCAAGGTAGTCGATATGCGTATAAGTTGTCCGGTTATCCAGCGTGCTTCGGTCGAGCGATCGTCCCAGCAGAGTTCGCAATTCCGCTTTAGGGACATTCAAGACTGGGTTAAAGCTCTTGGGCCATCCCCCGTCGGGAAGCTGGAAGGCGACAATTCTGTCGGCAATCTCAACGAATTGTGATGAATCCAAGGATAGATCGTCTCGATCGCGTCCGTATTTATCATTCCAGTGTTTGATGATGTCCTGAAATCCAGATAGATCGATCGTCGGTGGTTGGATACCATGCGACATCCCGATAAGCAGGCAGATCCACGCCGTCACAGCAAGGAAGAAAGTCTTGGTTTGCATTGTTGCCATTCAAGGTGTTTGGTTTGACATCCGACTACGAATCGAGATTGGGAGGCACTCCACGGTATTCGCATTACCAGTTTACCATTTCGGCGTCAGCGACGTAGCTGCGAATTTGGCTAGCTGAGTACGAGAGTAGCGCGGCCCTCAGAATACTTGTCCGCATTGTTTGCATTTTTGGTAGCATACCCTCGAATTGCACGCCCACGCCATTTGCTCTCTAATAGCGGGGCGCTTCCCTCCCCGTTTTGCTTCTAGGCTCCCTCCATGGGATTTTTTGCCTACTGAAGGAGATGAACCTATGAGCTATTGGCGAGTCTGTTTCGCTTTGCTGAATACTTGCCTACTGCTGTTGCCTGCGACCACGGGTACGGCGCAATTGCTCCCGCCCGTGCATCGCCAGCCGCAGTACTCGGCCAAGGATGCCCGTGTGCTGCTCAGCGACGAGGCGATTGCGTTGGCCCGCGGCTATATGGAGCAGTACGCCGAGGCGCGGGCGATCGCCAAGGGCATCGTGAGCCAAGCCGACGAGTGGCTGGCCTGGGACGACGCGGCGCTACGGGCGCTGGTGACGACGGCCGATGTGCCTCGTGCCTTTAATGTGGGCACTGCAGGCTGCCCCAAGTGCGGACAGGAGATTTACGCCCATGGCGGTACCTATCCTTGGATTATTGATCCCAAGCGGCCATTTACCGTCCAGTGCCCCGTAGATGGCTCGGTCTATCCGAGCAACGGCTTTGCCGCCCACTATGCTGCGGGGCTCCCTAAGGACGCCGCGCTGGCCGGCGATCACGCCGATGGAGGGCGCGGGTGGGTAGGGCCCACGGGTGAAAGGTATTGGTTCGTCGCGTACGCTAATCACTGGACTTGGCAGACACATATCATACCGGCGGCGAGGAATTTGGCGCGGGCTTATATCCTGACCGGCGACAAACGGTATGGAAGGAAGGCGGCTATCCTGCTCGACCGAATCGCGGAGGTCTATCCAAATATGGATTACCATTCCCAATCGCGCTACGGAGAGCTGCAGGCCGAGCGAGGCAGTCGGTATGAAGGCAAGATCCTCAATGCGATTTGGGAGTCAAACGTGCTCACCGATTTAGCCGAAGCCTACGATTATTCGTGGGAATGCATAGACGACAACACCGTGATGGGAAAGAGCGCGGAGCAGGTGCGGGCCAATATTGAGGCAAACCTCTTGGAAGAGGGGATCGAGGCCTACTTCGAAAACAAGATTTCGGGCAACTTCGGGATGCACCAGAAGGCGCTTGTTTACGCGGGCTTAGTGCGGCAGTACGGCCCACAGAAAGAATGGTTTGATAGCTTGTTACTCGACGCGGGAGCCGATGATCGACGAACCGGCTTCCACTACGCACTTTACAATTTGGTCTACCGCGACGGCACACCGTACGAGACCGCGCCGGGCTACAACTTCTCCTGGGTTCAGAACCTGACTACGATCGCCGATGCGCTGCGCAGGGCTGGGTATGAAGTGCATCGCATCCCGAAGATGCGGCGACTCTACGACGCGGTCCTGGATGTGGTGAACATTGGTGCTCATACGCCTGCGGTGGGCGACAGCAGTTCGGTCCGTGGCGGTTTAGTAGGCCAAAATGCCTCTGTATATCAAAGCGCCTATCGCGTCTATGGCGACCCAAGGTATCGCGCCCATCTGGCCTCCTTTGGGGCAGTTGGACCCGGCGGCCTGCGAGACTTTGACTCGCTGTTCCACCCCCTCGTCGAGCCCTTGCAGACCAGCGAGGCTCAGCTCCCGCCACCCCGCTCCCGTATTCTGGACGGCTACGGCATGGCCATCCTGAATAACCCGTCCGATAGTATTGCGCTGTCGCTCTACTACGGCTACCGTGGTGGTCATGGACACTACGATCGCCTGCACTTCGACCTCTTCGCCTATGGAATACCCCTTACGCCCGATACTGGGTATCCGGATTTCATGAACGCCTACGTCCCCGGCATCTACACCTGGAGCAAGAATACGATTGCCCACAATACGGTGACCGTCGATGCTTCGCGGCAGCAGAACAATCAACCTGGGGCGGTCGCGCTGTTCGTCGATGCGGAGTTTGCTCGAGCTCTGGATGTGGACGCCGCTGAAACCTATGACGCAACTTCGATGTATCGGCGGCAAATGCTGATGGTCGATAGCGACGAGACTCATAGCTACGTCATCGACGCCTTTTCAACACTTGGTGGCGAGCAGCGAGACTACAGCTTGCATGGCCCCATTGGCGAATTCGAAACGCTTGGCGGTAGCTGGTCAGAGCCGGCCCCAGGTACGCTGGCCGGAGCGTCCGTGCCGCTGGGCGAAATCTACGACGACGCCAAGCTGGCCGCGCAGGATTTCAACGGTAGCTACGCGTCGTACAGCGGCTCGGGCTTTCAGCATCTGCACGCCGTGCAGCGCCTCGAGGCGGGTAGCGCCCTGGTGGAATGGAGGCCGACGGCAAATGAACAGGCGCGGCTGCGCATCCACGCCCTGAGCGACCATCAGAATATCATGCTGGCTCGCGCCCAGGTTTCTCCGGTTAAGCAAAAGGACGAACTAACCTACCTCATCCTCCGCGATCAGGGCACCAGCACCGCCTCACGCTTTGTCACGCTGCTGGAACCCAGCAGCAAGATCGCGCCACTGGTGGCCAGTGCGAAGTCGCAACCGCTGAGTGCCGGGGAGGGAGTTGCCATTTCCGTCGCGCTGGTAGATGCCGCTTCATCGCGACGCGATCTCATTGTCATCAACGCCAATGCAGGGTCCACAGTGCGTCTAGCGGATGGTTCGTTAGAGACGGACGCGGCCTTTGCCATACTCCGCTTCGAAGGCGAAATTTTGCGTCGAGTGTGGTTTGCTGGCGGCGAGCTGCTCCGCGCTGGAGAAGACAACTGGCGGCACTCACCTCAACTGCTAGGATCGGTCACTGGCATCGATGCAGAACTGAATGCGGTTTTCATCGCCGCCCAGGGAACTCCGCCCGATCCCGAATCGTTAGTGGGGCAGGCCGTCCATTTCTCCAACGCCTCCCGACGCACTACGCACACTGTGATCGCTGCGGAACTAACCAGCCAAGGTGTGCGTTTGACCCTCCGCGACGACCTCCGCGTGGGACGACTGCGCCTCGATGCCGTCGCGGCTGAGCAGCTCACCTCATCGACGGGACTTGCCTTCGCTCCGGTCTATCGAGGACGTTATGCAGCCAGCGATGACCTGCGATCCATCGTGCCTGTCGACAACGTGCACAGCGGCAGAATTCAGTTGGCAGAGCCCTTGAGTGAAGAGGCCCAGGAACACTTCCGAGCTGCCAAGGACGCCTGGATCTTGGACGTCGGACCGGGTGACCGACTGAGCATTACACCGGTAACCACATTAGAATTGGAAGCAGAACCCCACAACGAATGAGGGTGAGCGGCAACAGCACTAAGCAACAAAGCCTGGATGCCAAAAAACACATCGACATCGCTACGCGTTGAGAGGTTCTCGAAAAACGCTTTGGCATTTTGCATCGAGTCGCTGCAGTCGCCAGACAAACACTCCGATCGTTTCTTAGCACCACCAAAACCACTCGGCCAACCTGCTGCGCGAATCGATTTTCCCCAAGGGACGACGAGATGCTCAGGGGGGAGTGTCGAGCCTGGTCGGCAATCAGCTAAAGTATGATTCAAATGAAATTCAATTGTTACAAATTCGTCGTCGCGTTGCTGTGTGGATGCTGGTTGTCTGTGCATGCCGTGGGGGCACAGCCTAATGTCGTCATCCTGTTAGCGGATGATCTGGGCTGGAATGCAGTCGGCTACCATTCGAATTGGGCGGAAACGCCTAACATCGACAGTCTAGCCAGCCAAGGTATCGAGTTGGATCGATTCTATGTGGCACCGATGTGTACTCCGACGCGGGCCGGGTTGTTGACTGGGCGGTATCCAATCCGCTTCGGATTGGCGCGTTCCGTGATTCCACCTTACCGCAATTTTGGTTTGCCGGTTGAAGAACGCACACTCGCCGATGCGCTCGCCGATGCGGGATACAATCATCGAGGCATCTTTGGTAAGTGGCATCTTGGGCATCACCAAGCAAAGTGGCATCCGCTGGCTCGAGGTTTCACTCACTTCGAAGGCCACTACAACGGTGCCATCGACTACTTCGATTTGACTCGTGATGGGGAGCGCGACTGGCATGTCGACAACGAACCGTCCAACAAGCAGGGCTATGCGACAGATCTGATCGCCGATGCTGCCTGCAATTTTATTCGCCAAGCCGCCGCTGGTGACGCACCCTACTTTTGCTACGTGCCGTTTGGTGCACCCCATTCACCATTCCAGGCTAAGCCGGAGGATATCGCGCGCTATGCCAAAGATGAAAACGCCAACCGCGAAGATATCCTGAAGGCGATGATTTGGAGCATGGATCAAGGCATTGGGAGGATTCTTAAAACGATCACAGAATCTGGCGAAGAAGACAACACACAGGTGTGGTTCATGAGTGATAATGGCGGAGTCAGAGAATTCAAGAGCAACAATCAACCGTTACGCGGCAGTAAATTGACCACTTTCGAAGGGGGCATTCGCGTGGCTGCGTGCGTCCGCTGGCCGGCACAGTGGCAAGGTGGACGTAAACTAGAAGACATGCTGGGCTATATCGACGTTATGCCCACTGTGTTAGCCAGCGCGGGAATGGATCCCGCCGCCGGACAGGCCGCCGGACATGAGCTGGATGGTGTCAATTTGTGCGATCTACTGGCGGGCTCCGACAAACTTCTCCCGCAACGCGATTGGTATTCGTATCACGGTCAAAGTGGTCCCGATTCTGAGACAATCGCCATCCACACTGCGCACTGGAAGCTGATCGTGAACGGACCCGACATTCGCTCGAGGACAATCACAGCTCAACACCAGACCTGGCTTTACAAATTGCCGGACGACTTGTTGGAAAAACACAATGTCGCGGCAGAGCATCCGGAAGTTGTCAATGAATTATTTGAAAAATTGATCGCTCATCGCAAGCTGCAGCCCGCCAACGGGGTGCTCCCCTACAACGTTGGTGGTAAGGGGTTCACACCATGGAAGGACTGGCGCATTCCGCCGCCGAGCAATTAGCAATACTTAGTAATACTGTCCGCGTTTCAACGATCCTCGAACGGAAGCCGATTCCAAAAAAAATCGATGTGGTGCAAGTGCTGTATGGCCAAAGCAGTACTCACTACCAACGCTTGAGTTGCCTGCTGAATGAATCGTGAGCGGGAAAAGGTCGAAGGGAGCATGGCGGCATGTCCAATTCTGGTCGGCGCTGCGTTCCTGGAGTAGGCTCGTAACGAGTACCGCGAGTTACGGCACGGGCGGCGAGAGCGGATTGCTTCGCGCGAGTATTCGCACCAGCTTCATGTGGCCAACCTCATGAGCGGTAACACCAGAAATCGCTCGAAAAGCGCTCACGCGGCCTATGGATGATTTGCTTCGGTCTGCCGTAACTCGCGGTACTCGTTACGAGCCTACATAATGAGTGACGAACTACCACGGAGCGCGAACGGGATAGACGCCGAATTGGTTGGTGTTACTGGGCCAGCGTGGAGTGGCATAGAAGGCACCGCCCGCAGATGGAATGGCCGCAGCACCGAACTGATGATAGATGGGAGTCATGGTGTTCTGTGACACACCCCACGAATAATTCTGTTGGGTAACACTTACCGGTGGAACAACCAAGGCGGTTGGCTGTCCGTAGGGCAAGTAATAGTACTGGCCATGCCAGGGTTGTCCGGCGGCCGCTTGTTGTGCCCAAGCGTCACCGCGTGTGGCGGGGCTGAGTCCCAGAACGCGTGAGAGTGGTCTTTCGGCCAGCGCGGCCGTTTGCAGGGCCATACAAGCAACGAGGGCACCGAGCAGAATACGGATGTTCATGGAACTGGATTCCTTATGGAAGGGAACGGTAGTTTACGGACGGGGGAGCATCGAGCCCATTTTGCTGGAGATGATTCCCTGTAGCGATGGTGAGTAGCGAATCCTAGTACTGTTCAGCCCGCGCCCGTTGTCGTAGTAGCTGTGATAGCGGCGGTGATGAGTGTACATCATTTCGTGTGGATAGAGCGGTTGATAGGTGTAGTAGGTATGTCCGACCCAAGCTGGTGTCGGGACGGGGGCCACGTACATTTCGGCGGTCGCTTGGTTGGCGTAGCCTTGCGTATATTGATTGGCGAACAACTGCGGTGCATTTGCATAGTAGTCTTGGGCAGCGGCAGACTGAGTCCAACCGAGGACGGCCAAGGCTATCAAGCTAAAAAAGCTGCTACGTACGATCATGGTTTGTGTTCCTTCCGTGGGGTCTTCCATCACCAAGCCTGGTGACGCATCCAATCGGCACCACCTAGGCGAACGATCGGAATTTACCCCCGCTGCGATTGATTGTAAGTTAGTGAGCTTAGGCCAAGTTGCCTAACCAGCATATCTCCCGCTATGCCTACCCTGGCTAATCAGATTACTCAACTCAGTCAACCGGACTTGACGCAATCGGGTAAACTGGAAAAGCTATCCCTGTTATCATAATCGCAGCTCGCCAGTTTCACAGCTTTGCACAGCTTCAACAGTCGATAGTGGAAGTCCACCGTCTGGCGACGGTGGCTGCATTGATTTTCAAGCGGCTGGCGACAGTAGTTACAGTGTTTCCCACCGTCTGGCGACGGTGGCTATAGGGTTTAGGAGGAAAAGGACTCAGATGCCAAAGCGCTCGGGAGCTGGAGGAAAACCAGGAAAGAACGGCTCGCAGCCCGGCAAGAGGCGGGGCAAAGGGGGCGGGGCAACCTCCGACATGTTTGCCAATATCGAACGCCAACAGATCGAGCCAATTGCGCTGCGCGACGCGGCCCAGGAACGTTATCTCAACTACTCGCTTTCCGTCATTACCAGCCGTGCGCTCCCTGACGTGCGCGACGGCCTCAAACCGGTGCAACGGCGGATCCTGTTTGCCATGAGCCAGCTTGGCATCACCGCAGATGCCAAGCCGCGCAAGTGCATGTTTGTATGCGGTAACGTCACTGGTAACTATCACCCGCACGGTGACGTATCCGTCTACGATGCGTTGGTGCGCATGGCTCAACCCTGGGCGATGCGCGAGCCTCTGATCGATGGGATTGGCAATTTCGGTTCAATCGACGGTGACAACCCTGCCGCACCGCGTTACACCGAATGTCGCATGACGGCAGCCGCGTCCGAATTGCTACGCGACTTGGGGAGCCAGATCGTCCCGCACAAGGCCAACTACGACAATTCGCGCCAAGAACCCGTTGTACTGCCGAGTCGGCTGCCGAATATGTTGGTCAACGGCTCGACGGGAATCGCGGTGGGGATGGCTACCAACATTCCACCGCACAATTTGGGCGAAGTCTGCCGCGCGCTGCTCAAGCTGCTGAATGATCCGGAGATCAAAGACTACCAGTTGGTCGCCAATGACGCCGTGCAGGGGCCCGATTTCCCAACCGGCGGCCAGATCATCAACACCAAAGAAGAGCTGCGCGAGATCTATCGAATCGGACAAGGCTGCGTCAAATTGCGTGGCACAACCATAACGGTCAGCGATGACCGCGGTGGCAAGACGCTGCAAATCACCTCGATCCCCTACGCCGTCAACAAGTCGGTGTTGGTCGAGCGAATTGCTGAAATCGTGATGAGCAGCAAGATGCCACTGATCGAGGATGTGCGAGATTTGTCGACCGAAGACATTCGCATCGATTTGCCGTTGCGTAAAGACGCCGATGTCGCGAAGGTGCTTGCCTACCTTTACAAGCACACGCCATTACAGACCAATTTCAATGTCAACATGACGTGTCTGGTCCCCACCGAGAATCCCGAAGTGGGGCGTCCCGAGCGATTGGGATTGAAGGAGGTTCTGTGGCACTTCTTGCATTTCCGTCTGCAAGTGGTCACGGCGCGATTGGAGCACGAATTGGCCGTGCTACTGCGCCGCATGCATATCCTCGAAGGTTTTGTACTGATCTTCGATGCGCTCGATGAAATTATCAAGATCATTCGCGCTTCGGATGGCAAAGCCGACGCGGCTGACAAGATCATGAAACGCTTTCCCGCAGCCAAAGGTGGCTTGGACGCCGAGCAGACCGATGCCATCCTCGAATTAAAGCTATATCGCTTGGCCAAGCTCGAAATCAACTTGATCCAAGATGAGCTGCGCGAGAAACAAAAGCGTGCACGGCAGATCGAGAAGCTGCTCAAAGAGAATACCGACGACACGATCAACTCAGGGCGCTGGATGATTGTCCGCGAGGAGATCGAAGGGCTGATCACCACCTACGGCAAGACCAAGACTGGTGCTCGTCGCTCCGAGATAATCACCGTCGAAGAAGAAACCGAGTACTCGGCGGAAGACTTTATCGTTGCTGAGGATTGCAATGTGTTGGTATCGACCGACGGCTGGGTCAAACGCCAACGTCAGATAGCTGACCCCAGCAAAAGCCGTATGCGCGAGGGAGACGGAGTGCTGGCCTGCGTGGCCGGTTCAACTCGGACTTCGATCGCATTCTTCTCTTCCTTCGGCGTCTGCTACACCACGCGGATGGTCGATATTCCCGCATCGACGGGTTACGGCGAGCCGATTCAAAAACTGTTTAAAATGAAAGATGGTGAACGGATCGTGTCGGCATTGTCGCTCGATCCACGCGTGATCGGCAATATCGCCGAAGATCCTAAACGCCCTGATTACTGTCCAGAGATTCACGGTTTTGCGGCTACGAGCAACGGCTTTGCGCTCCGCTTCGGACTGGAACAATTTGCCGAACCGTCGACGCGCAGCGGTCGTCGCTTCGCACGCGTGGTTCCAGGCAGTGAAGTTGTGGGAGTCGTTCCCGTCACTGGCAGCGAAACGATACTGGCAATATCCGCCGACTGTCGCGCGATGGTTTGTCCGGCGGAAGAGATAAACTATTTGTCCGGGGCTGGCAAAGGGGTAACGCTGGTCAAGCTGGCCAAAACCGATCGCTTGCTAGGCTTTAAGGCTTCCACGGGCGATCGCGATCTGATGGTTGTCGAAACCAATCGCGGCGCAAAGAAGACGATTTCGACGGTCAAGTACCGGACCACTTCGCGCGGTGGTCGCGGCATCGAGATTCAAAAGAACGGCAAGATCAAAACGATCATCGCGCTCCCACCCGGTGCGCCCGAACCGCTAGATGAAGAGTGAGAATGTAGCACGGTGGTCCCCACCGTGCTACCTAACAGATACGTATAGCACAATTCAAGGATTGTAAGTGGCAACTGCAACAAATTCATACAGTGCCGAAGATATCGTCGCTCTCGAAGGGCTTGAGCCGGTGCGCAAGCGGCCCGGAATGTACATCGGCGGCGTGGGCTCCTCGGGCCTGCATCACTTGGTGTGGGAGATCATCGACAATTCAGTTGACGAGGCGATGAATGGCTATGCGACCGAGATCACGGTCACGCTACACAAAGATGGTCGGACGGTCACGGTTGGGGACAATGGCCGTGGCATCCCAGTAGATACTCATGCCAAGACGAAAAAGAGCGCGCTGGAGATGGTGCTGACGATCTTGCATGCGGGTGGCAAATTCGAGGGGAAGAACTACAAGACCTCCGGCGGCCTGCACGGCGTGGGCGCCTCGGCCGTGAATGCGTTGTCCAAGCACTTGATCGCCGTGGTCCGGCGCGACGGTTGCCAATACAAGATGGAGTTTTCGCAGGGCAAGCCGATTACCAAATTGCAGAAGGCTAAGGGGACGTTTCGCGGTTCGGGAACGACGATCACCTTTACTCCCGACCCGACGATCTTTCCGAAAACCGATTTCAACCCCGATACGATTCGCCAGCGACTGGAGGTGACCAGCTTCCTTCATCGTGGTGTAAGGGTTATCTTCTTAGACGAAACGACGGGCGCCAAAGATACTTTCTTCCACGAGAATGGGATCGTCGACTATCTGGGTAAAGTCATTACCGAGCGTGCCGCACGCAGTATTCACGACAGCCCGTTCACCGTACACAAGGATGGGGATGAACGAGTCGAGATAGCGTTGCAGTGGACCGAATCGACCGATGAGCATGTACGCTCGTATGTCAATGGCATTCCGACTCCCAGCGGTGGAACGCACGAGAATGGCTTTCGCGCGGGGATGAGTAAGGCCCTACGCAATTTTTTCGAGACGCACAATCTAATTCCGCGCGGAATTAAGATTTCTCACGAGGACATCCGCGAAGGAGTCGTCGCGATCGTTTCGGTGTTCGTCGGCGATCCTCAGTTCCAAGGGCAGACGAAGGATCGGCTCAATAATAGCGAACTGCAATCGGTTGTCGACGGCATCATTCGCTCCGCCCTGGAACAGTGGCTCAACAACAATCGCAGCGTGGCAGAGTCAGTTGTCGCGCGCATCATCGCGTCGGCTCGTGCTCGAGCGGCTTCGCGTGCAGCCTCCGAGTCGATTTCGCGAAAGACGAGCACCTCGCGCGGCACCATGCTACCCGGCAAGCTGAGCGACTGTATTTCAGCCGGTCGCGGTAACTCGGAGCTGTTCATCGTAGAAGGGGATTCAGCCGGTGGTAGCGCCAAACAGGGACGCGATCGCAATCATCAAGCGATTCTGCCATTGCGAGGTAAAGTGCTCAACACCGAGTGTTCGACGCTCAAGAAGGTCCTCGAAAACAAAGAGTTGCAGGACATGGTGACAGCGCTCGGCTGCGGCATTGGCAAAGACTTCGATCTATCGCGCATCCGCTACGATCGAGTGATCCTATTGGCCGATGCCGATTCAGACGGTCATCACATTACGACGCTACTATTGACATTCTTCTATCGGCACATGCCTGGCTTGATCGCCGATGGCCGAGTGTGCATCGCGGTTCCACCGTTGTATCGTATCGACATTGGCAAAGAGACGTTCTGGGCGGCCGACAATGATCATCGCGATCGTATTCTGGCTGGTGCTGACAAGCGATCCAAACCCGAGATCATGCGCTTTAAAGGTCTTGGCGAAATGATGCCCAAAGACCTGTGGGAGACAACGCTCAATCCAGCCACGCGCAAGTTGCTCCAAGTGCAGATCGATGATCAATTGGAAACCGACCGCGTCATCTCCGACTTGATGGGGCGCGACGCGTCGGCCCGTTTCCACTTCATCATGGACCGCGCCGAGGATGCGCAAGAGATCGATGTGTAGCGATCAGTTGGCAGCCGCAGGTGCCGTCGCCTGCGCAGGCCGCGAAAGTGGATTGAAGTACGCTGTAGTTCGTCAGAGTCCCACCAGTTGACCAGCGCGCCTTGCGCACCAGCGACCTGATCCGGCTCGGCGTTAAACGATCCCCCCGAATCGACGCACATTGTCTAACCCGATCGGGACCTGCCAATGATCATCCTCCGACAAATATAGCGGTTGTAGCGAGCGTGCTTGCTGCTTTTTATCAGTTTGCGAAAGATTGGAGGAATACTGCGGAGTGTTGCAGTTCAGACGCTCGATGCAGTGATAACCAACCGTCCCTCAGTGATCGAGAACCGGCATGGACACGCATGAGCACGACTTTGACTTCTTTTCCCCCGGGCTAGACGCAGTCTCGCCCAGCCTAGCGGTTCAGCCACAATTGCAGGATTTACCCCCTCCGCCGCCGCGCGGACGAGTGCTGGTTTTAGAAGACGATCCGCTGCAATTAAAACTGCTCGAACAACATCTCGAGTCGGTGGGGTTCGACGTGGTTGCCGCTTCGACAATCCGGCAAGCTCGACAACGGCTGAGCCGACCTGGCATTCAGCTAGCGATTCTCGATGTACAGCTTCCGGACGGATGCGGATTTGAGCTGTGTGAGCAGATCGATAACGATCCGGCTCACGCTGGGCTGCCGGTCGTCGTCCTGAGCAGTCTTTCCGAGGCGGGGGCCGTTCGCAAGACTCGCGCCTCGGGGGGTAGATATTTTCTGTGCAAGCCCTATGACCCCAACGTGTTATTGGCGATCATCGAGCGCGCCTTGAACGATCTCTAAGCGAACTAACAGGCACCATCCCTTTTGCCGTTCACGTCGACTATCCTTACTTCCCAATTTGTAGGATAGCACGGATGGCTAGAGTCTGATAGCAGAATCTGACTACCGGCAACTCGTGATTAGCAATAGAGAAAGCTTAGCGGTCTGTCAAAGCTAAGACTTAGGGTTGGACGTAGTGGACGAGGTTACGAGTCCCAACCCCTACGACTCTAACCCATACGAGCCAAACGGACTCGTGACCTCGTCCACTACCAAATTATTTCTACTTTAGCCGGCTTGAGCCAAGTTCAGCTTGGATAGCTCCTCGACGTAGTCTCGCGCCACGTTAAGGACCTCCGAATTGTAGAAGTCGAGTTTGAAGACTTCCTTCTTGGGTAGTTGATCTTCGAGGATCTTGTCCTCCTCCTCGCGTTGTGCGTCGAGTTCCTCGCGTCGCTTGAGGAACACTTCGGCATTGAGTGAAACGACTTTCTCATCCTTCTGTGTCTTGAATGACTCGATACGCTGCAAGAGCCGATCGAAGCCGTGTGATTCGTGAACGCGTTTACTGCTTTTGGTACGTAGCGTCGCCAATAGCGCGTTGTCGACCAGCTTGTAGTCGCTGTGCCGAGCGGGCTTGATTTGGTCATTGGGCAAGGCGTAGTCCAAGTCGGCTTCTGCGTTGTCGAAGCTGGCTGTGATGGCTGGCAGGACGATGTCGGACATCACTCCCTGGCGTTGGGTGCTCATGCCATCGGGGAGATAGAACTGCTGGATGGTGATTTTGAGGGCTCCCATTTCACCGGGGCTACTGAGCAGTTGTTGGCCGAGGTCGATCAAACTCTGTACGGTACCTTTGCCGTGAGTCGATGGATCACCGATAATCAGACCACGTTTGTAGTCTTGAATGGCACCTGCCAGAATCTCGCTCGCACTTGCGCTTTCTTTACTGGTCATGACAATCAGCGGTCCACTCCAAGCTACCCCATCGTTTTCGTCGTCATAGACTTGAACTTGATCGCGGGAGTCTTTGACTTGAACTACCGGTCCACGGTCGATGAACAGGCCGGTGAGGTTGATCGCTTCCGTCAAACTCCCTCCACCGTTGCGGCTAAGGTCCAGCACTACGGCGTCGACGTGCGCTTCACGGAACTCGCTGAGAATTTTCGCAACGTCGCGCGTTGTACTGCGGAAGCCACTCGCATTGTCTCGCGCCGCTTCCATGTCCATGTAGAAACTGGGCAAATCGATGTAGCCGAATTTGAATGGTTCGCCGTTGGCTTTTTGTCCATACTCGACGATTTGACTTCGAGCCGCACTGTCTTCCAAAGTGATCTTGGCGCGAGTGATCTCGATAGTGGTCATTTCACCTCCACCTGCTGGCATGACACCCAAGCGAACCACCGTACCGGCCGTTCCGCGGATCATGCCGACAACATCATCGAGCTTCATGTCTACCACGTCGTGCATTTCACCCGACTCGCCCTGCCCTACGGAGACGATACGATCTCCGGGCTTGAGGCGTCCATCTTTGTCGGCGGCCCCACCAGGAACGATGCTGGTCAGTTTTGTATAGCCATCCTCGCTCATGAGTTGGGCACCGATGCCATCGAGATTGAGGCTCATTACGATGCGGAAATTTTCCAACGTGTCGTAGGACATGTAAGACGTGTGCGGATCAAAGCTGCTCGTGAGCGAAGTGACATATAGCTCCAGCAATTCGTCGGCATCGAACTGGTGCCAGCGTTTAAGCTGTGTACGGAAGCTGCGATGCAGTCGTTCCTTAGGGTCTTCGTTGGGATCGCCGTTAAGGAAATTGATCGCAGATGGTTGTTCGCGTCCCGCTTCTTTATCCTTTTCAGCGCGGATGCGATCGCTTTTGTAGACCAGTAGCCGATACTTGATCTGCTTGCGCATGCGATCGCGCGCTTCGGCGTCGTCTCGTGGATACTGGATGGTATCGCGGTCGATGACTAATTCTTCGTTGACCGTGAAGTCGTGCTCTTGATCGATCAGCTCATGAGCCTGGGCGATACGCTCGTCGACTCGCTTGAGAAAGATCTTAAAGACGTCGATCGCAAAGCCCATATCGCCAGCTCGCGCGAATTCATCCAGTCGATCGCGATTGGCCTTAAAGTCATCAATGTCGCTCTGCAGAAAGTAGATCTTCATCGAGTCGAGTGACTTGAGCAACTGGTCGAAGGCGCGCTCCGAGATCTCATCGTCGAGCGGATGCTTCGAAAGGTGCTGGCTGTGCATGTACTCGGCAATCGTCTTGATGATCGTGCGATCCAGTGCGCGACCTGCAGTCATGTCCTGCACTCGCGGGTTCTCGCGATCGGATTGCTGGGCATCGGCCGGCAACGCCGCACAGGCGAAGATCGACAAAAGCCCGAGCCAGGTCGTAATAACAGGTATTCTAAGCATGTGCCACATTCCGAAGTCCAAGGGAGTTAACGTTAATGCCGTGAGTGGAATCGCGGGAGGCAGGCCAAAGATGGCAGCCCATTTCACTACGCTGATGGTATGAAATCATAAGCCCTGCAGCAACCTGAATGTTGTGCCGATAGCTCAAATGTTACCCAGATTCTCCACAATCGACGACTTGCCGAGCTAAAGTGGTTAGTGAATCGGCTAAAGACTTGCCATGAGCAAAATCGGTGCCAATTGTTTCTGTGATCAACCAATGCTGCCGGCTATAGCGTGTTGCGAAGTCGGCAACTTGGCCCCTGAGCTGCTCGACCAATTCGCCTTCAAACAGCAAATGTGGCTGGATTACGACCGTATTGCAGTCACTATCGGCCATGCGTTGCAGGCATTCTTCCACCGTGGGACTTTGGGCAAAGACAAATCCAACCTCCAACTGGGCGACTGGGGTGATATGCCTACGTAGCAGGGCGAATTGCCTCATACGCTCGGTGGCTTCGTCCGAACGACTGCCGCGACCAATGAGAGCCAATCCAATTTGCGGACACCGCCGCCCCTCGCAACGCTCGATACAGCTTGGCGTAGATGCAGCTTGGCAAACAGCCTGTCGGAAGCGAAATGCCGACAATTCGAGCACTTGCGGGCTCAACTCGAACGGCGAGGCTTGTCCGACACACTTCAGCCCACATTGCTGCGCCGCCTGTGCAACGGCTATGGGTATGTCGCGCACGGCGTGACCCGCAGCAAACAACAGCACCGGCACCGTGACCACGTGCGTCGCGCCCTGGGCGGCGAGCTGCCCAACTGCGGTAGCTATGTTGGGTGCGGCCAATTCCAAGAAGGCCAGCTCCGCCAACTCTGGCGAGATGCGCTCGGCGAACTGGGCGAATACCTCTCGGAACTGTTGCTGCCCCGCAATATTGCGCGTGCCATGCCCGACGAGCAAATAGCCAACTCTCTTGGTCACAGCGTGGGATTTCCTGTGGGATGTTACGAGCCTGCCCAGGACGGTTGCTACTCGCCTTTACCGACTACGATGTCGCGGGTTACTTGCTGGATGCTCGACTGACGCTGGGCGAGGCTCTGTAGTTGCTCGACGACCTCCTTCTCGGCGACTTGACCAGTGGGATCGGCTGGGTCTTCAAGCATTTTGGAAAGTGTGTTGGTACGGTTGTTGATGCGCACTTGCAGCGTGCGAATGAGTCGCAGTTCGGCCAGCTTATCGACCAGCGGCTGATCGCCAGGTTCACCCGGAGGTTGTTGACCTGGCTGCTGCTGTTGTTGCTTCTCGCGATTCTCTTTCTGGACTTGTACCAAGGCTTCAACCATCTCCTCCAAGGAACTAACGATTTCCTGCTCGATTAGGACCGTCAAGGGACCGACATCGGCGGATCGCAAAAGGTCCGAGACTGATTGAATGTCAACGTTGAGTTGTTCGATCGCTTCGGGAAAAGCAGCGCTGGAGCCTTCCTCTCGGAGCAACAACAGGGCTCGTTCACCCTCAGCCAGAATCTTGAGTTCGTCAAGCGATAACTTGCTTGCCGTAATTTGTACTTGCCGCCCAGATCCATCACCAGTGATCTCTTGCAATCGCGTTGTCTCTTCCAGCACCCGAGTCTGCATTTCGAGCATGCGACGCAGCCGCGTCTCGAGCGAAGCGAGCGAACGTTCGACTTCCTCTTCACGCAATTGTCGCAAGATCTCTTCGAGCTCTTCGATCGCTTCACGCAATCGTTCTTCCGCCTCGCGCTGTTTCTCGATCGCCCCTTCGCGTTCCGCCTGTTTCAATTCCTCCTCGGCTTCCTTCATCCTCTCTTTGGCTTGTTCAATCTTCTGCTTGGCGCGTTCTGTGGGCGATTGCGGCGCAGGCTGTTGCTGGGATGATTCCTCAGAAGATTTGTCGGGCTGAGAATCGCTGGGCTGAGAATCGCTGGGCTTGGAATCGCTGGGCTTGGAATCGCTGGGCTGAGAATCGCTGGGTTTGGAGTCGCTTGGTTTGGAGTCGCTTGGTTTGGAGTCGCTTGGTTTGGAATCGCTTGGTTTGGAGTCGCTTGGTTTGGAGTCGCTTGGTTTGGAGTCGCTTGGTTTGGAGTCGCTAGGTTTGGAGTCGCTAGGTTTGGAGTCGCTAGGTTTGGAGTCGCTTGGTTTGGAATCGCTTGGTTTGGAGTCGCTTGGTTTGGAGTCGCTGGGCTCGGAGTCGCTAGGTTTGGAGTCGCTAGGTTTGGAGTCGCTTGGTTTGGAGTCGCTGGGCTCGGAGTCGCTAGGTTTGGAGTCCTGAGAATTCGGGTCGATTGAATCTGTGTTTGGGGGCTCCGATGCGTTGGGATCAGACTCATTCGTGTCAGTCGACGGGGAGTCGGTTGCTGCTGCAGATTGGTCGGACGGAAGTTCGTCAGCGATTTCGGCCGCTTTGTTGGCGAGTTTTTCTTGGTCTTGAGCGGCTTGTTCGGTATCTTGTCCTCCCTCCGTGCGGCCGCGCAACGAGCTTTGTAGTCTGAGAAGTCGATCGGTTTCTTCGATCCAGCGGCGCACTTCGTCGCGTTGCTCGCGAATGCGTTCCTCACGGTTCTCGCTTTGCAGCAATTCTAGCAGTCGCTTGAGACTCTCGCGGCTCAATTTTTGTTTTTCGATAGCCTCACTATATTGGCCTTGCTCCAATCGCGCGGCTGCATCGGCGAGCAGTTCGGTTAACTCGGCTTGTTTGCTTAACTGTACGGCTTGTTGCAGCAGAGCGGCACGCGTTGGATTCTCGCCAGCTTCCAAGTCGGCAGATCGCAGCAGCAAGATTTCGAGTCGGCTGAATCGCTCGGCGACGCTTTTCTGCTCGCTCACCAAAGGTGGCGCAGTTGCTTCCGTTTTGGCTGGGGACGACTGTTCGGATGCAGGCGTGGGCGGAAATTCCTGAGCGACCGCTGCGACATCAGGAGTTGCGCTGTCGGGAGCTTGCGCACTGGCTACCGAGCTCCATCCGCACAGGAAACTCAATCCAAGTATAAGGTGCAGGGGCGCGTTAACGTGGCATAGGCTTCCAGCCTGTGAAAGAGGAACCACAGGCTGGAAGCCTATGCCACTTATTTTTCCGACAATGCATATCGAATTTCTAGTAGGCACAATTCACCTTATCGCAAGAGTTCGAGAATACGTTTGCGCTGTTCTTGTTCGGTCTCGGACAGCACTTTCTCTTGATCGTCGAGTAGTCCACGGACCAGATCGATAATCTCGTTAAAGTCTTCGATGTCCTGCATGTTGGATTTGATCGCGTCTAATTTAAGTAGCACTGCATCGAGAGCTCGGCTCGACTCGGCGGCTGCCTGCGATCCACCGCCGGCCAGAGTGGCCGACTGCAGATCGGCTAAGTTGCGCTGTAAGACCGGGTATTCGGCGGCGAGCAGTTCTCGGAGAGGCACACCGACTTTGGAAAGCAATCGCTCCTGCCGATCATAGCTGTCGATGCGGTTATTGACCAATTGTTGGCGAAGATTATCCACGCGGGCGGCGACGCTCGACAGTTCTTGCTGCGACTTATCGGCCTGCAATATGCTTTGCTGTGCCCACAGACCCGACAAACGCTGGACCTGCTCAGCGCGCGATTCCCGCATTGCCTCTTGCTGCAACGCGATCATGCCGCGTGCACTATCCGCAGGCCTAGTTCGCAAAGCTGTCGGGGGCAATTCATTCTTGAGCGTCTGCAGCACCTCGCGTAGCTGTTCCAATTCGGCCACGATTTGCTCTAAGCGTTGTCTTAGTTCTAATTCTTGACGATCGAGGATGACCAGCAACTGATCGGGAGTGACCACCGACAGTTGAACTGGTTGGCCGCGTCCCACATGAGGCTGCGGCTTGAGATCGTAATAGTCGCTGGCGGATACTACTATCCCAAGCGTGGCACCGGGAGCTAGCTGCGTCGTGCCCTGTTGTACGAGCTGCTCAAGGTCGATAGTTGCCTGCAACTTCGTCTCCTCCAATTCCAGCGGAAGAGACAACGGTTCGGACTCATTCACAGCCAAATCTGCCGTAATCGTTTGGACGCCGTGGTCGTCGGTGACTGAGCCGACTATTGGCAGCATCGCATTGGGGGTTATGGCTAATCCAATACCGTCGAGCTGCGCGGTAACTTCGGGGATGGTGTCTTCGCGCACGGCGATAACATAGCGCGGGATTTGCTCGGCGGAGAGGCCGAATTGATCGAGCAGTCGAACTTCGATCACTTGGCTATGCGCAACTTTTCCGAGCGGTATTTCGAAGGTAGCGTCACTGCAGTCTAAGCTGCGAACTTCATCCTGAATCTCAGAGCCCTGTTGGTCCGTCGCTCCGTGAAGCAAGTAGTCCACGCGGCTCAATGGGCCGCTGGCCGTTCCACGCAGCGTGACATCCGTCCCCTCTGGAATGAAGATCCCCGTACGGTATTCGAGCGTTTCTTGCTGCGCGCGGACGCTGAGTGAATCGAGTAGATAACTCGGGTACTCGCAGGCCAGTTGCATGTCGGCGATCACCGCAGGCTCGACGACTTCGATCGTCAAATCGCGCAGCCGAGCATCGAGCCCGACGATATCGATGTGCATATTCTGCGACAGCCCATCGAGCGGTGGTCCGTCGAGCGTGAAGGGTTGCCACGCGTCGCGTGGGCCACCGACACGGCGCAGGTTGGCGCGGCCGCGTGCGCCATCGCTGGCTCGATAGTACAGCGTACAGATTTCGGGGACTTGTGGAGCCCCAGCGTCAGCAGAAATCTGCAGTAGCGGTGCTGCCCCTTGAGGAACCCGAACTACTCCGTCGACAAACGGGAGCCACACGCGTTCTGCGGACAACTGTGTAGAAAAAGCTGGAATCTGAAGTTGCAAACCATCTGCGCGGAGGGCCGCACGGCGCGGCCACGGTTCGTCTGTCAACGCAAACAACCTTCGTGACCAACGCCCCGTCCAGTCGGACATCCCCACCGCAGCGACCACAGTTACTACAACCGCAAAAGTGGTAGCCAGGCCGACTGTCCATAGTGGTTGCCAGTTGAATAGCTCACGCGGTTTGACATCAGCGATGTGCTGGGTGGCTGAATCGTGCACACGCACGAGCATAGCACTGTATGCGGTGGGATTGGCTACGTCACTCGACGACTGGCCACTCAACTCGACGGCGGTAATCAATTCGTTGTTGAGCTGCGGGTAGCTGCGCTCTAATAAAAGCGCTAGCGATTTGTTCTCCAGACGAACCCACAGCCGGACAACGATCCATTTCCAAGCGATCCACAGGCTGCCGGCCAGCATCACTATTAGCAGACCGATACGCAGCGCTCGCGGCGATTCGCTCGAGCCGACCGTCACGGGGAGATAGTCGATCAGCCCACCCAACCAGAAAGCAATCAGCAGCCATAGCGCGATGAGCAGCAACCCTTGAGCGGTCACGTAGCGCCGCAGCAGCCGACGCAGTTCGTCCAATCTGCTCAGGATTGCGCTCGATAGCCGGAAGTCGTCTGACGAAGGTTGCATGGGATAGCGGGGTTGGCAGAAATTGGAAGAATTGAGTTAAATGGAAACCGTTCAATCGCAAGCAAGCATGCACAAAGTTAGTCTACCATGATGACGTGGCAACTCCATCCGTGCGAGCCAATGACTCAAAGACTCGCACGGATGGCAAAGCCGGAGCAAGGGTGGCAGGACAGTAATGGATTGAACCAAACCACCCACTTTCCTTAAGTTTTTCCTTTTGTCAGAAGAAGACACACGAGCAAAATCGAGCTCGTGAACAACTACGTTAAATTCATGCCAATCGGTGAAGGCGACGGGCGAGCCATTCCAGCGACAAAGCACCGGCGATCCAAGCCATGAGCCAGCCCAGCCAGCGGAGCTGGAAGACCGGGTCGGTCGCACCAGGCAAGAAGGCTACTTGGTCTTGCGGTGCAATACGACCGACTAAATCCAAGCCATCGTTGGCGTCGGGCAGCATGGCTGCGGCCACACCTGTCCAGTAGTTCCCGCCTGTGTCGACGGCCAATTGCCGCAATAGCCCGTCGTTGCGTTGGCCGTGCTGCATCTCTCGAGCGGGAACTTTCGCGTCGACCGTAGCGGTCAAGACTTCGTCGGAGGCGAGACCGCCCAACTGCAATTGTAACGAGTATTCACCGGGAACTTGTACGGGAAACTGGCCCGTGTAAACGCCGGGCTGCGAGCCATCGGCCAAGGGGCGCAGCACCAGAGGTAGATTGCGGCCTTGAGCATCGATCAACCGAGCGACGACTTCGCTTTGCAACAACGGTTCGTAACGCTGGTCCTTGAGAACCGCACGCACGACGACTTGTTCTCCCAAGCTGGCTTGTTCGCGATCGACGAGTAGCACGCCGCGATCGGAATCCATCAACAAGCGACCTTGCGAAATCCAACGCACGAGCTTGGTGTAAAAGCGATCGAAGTATTGATCCCCAAGCACGCGCAGCCGCCACAACTCACCGCCGCCGAGAAAAACGCAGCGTCCTGCGCCATAGAATTGGCTGGCCAAATAGATAGGTTGTTGCCCATCGACGGCCGCCGTGGGGTCTGAGAAAAGTGCGAGCGCTTTGGCACCTGGCTTGAGTTCATAGGCCGCATAGAAGCTATGGACGCCTGGAAAGCTTTTCCACAACTCGCCACTGGTCTGAGCATCGTCGCTGAGCCATAGGAAATCGGTTTGACGCCCATCGGGAGTAATCGTCAACGGCCAGGGAGATGTCGATTCGATTCGACCGGCGGCCAACAAGCTACTACCGCGCTGATCGAGGACAACCGGGGATAGCGATCGCAGCGTCGTCGAGCGCGAGCCGGAAGCCGAGCGCGCGATCCACTTGGGCATTTCCACCGAACCGGCCACCATCAGAAAACCGCCCGCCTGCTCTGCAACCCACTTCTCCAGCGCTTCCACCCTGCGATCAGGGATCTGGGTCCAATCGACGTCGAACGCTAGTACCGCATCGTACCTGGACAGCTCCATGCGGTCGGCCGGGAATTCAGTCAGCAATTGTTGCGATTCCTGAGAGGATCGCGCACTGCCACTCTGCAACAGCACATGGGACTCGACATCGCGATCGCGGTAAAGCAAATTGCGCACAAATTGATACTCACGCGTCGGGCCACCAGCCACAATGAGCACGCGATTCTTGCGTTCGATGACTTCGATCGTGGTGACTTGGACGTTGTCACGCTTATCGCTTTCATTAGGGAGTGGTAGTACGCGAGCCGCGTATTGCCACTCGCCCACCGCCTTGGGTTCCAATTCGAATTGCGCGGTCGCGAGCGAACCATCTGCTGGGATATCGATTTGCTGTTCGGCTTCGATCCCCAAACTATCGAGTGCTGCGTCCTTGGGACCTGAAGTGATTTGAACGGTGACACTCTGGTTGGCAAAGCCGCTCGAGCCAATCAGGGCCGAAAGCGTGAAGCGGTCACCTGGGTAGAGCCGCTTCGGCAGGTCGACTTCGAGCAGTTGCAGATTCGGTGGGCTGAGCTCCGAACCCAGCCCGACGATGTACAGCGGAACGCGCATGTTCTGCGCCGTGGAAACCACTTGACGCGGATCGATTCCAGCGTTGTTTCGACCATCGGTAAGCACCACGATACCAGCCAGAGGGCCGCCCGTTTCGCGATCGAGCACCGCTTTGATGGCGTCGCCCAAACGCGTTTCTCCACCCGAAGGTTGCAATGCGTCCGACCAATTGTTGGGGAGCGAGACTAGCTCTTGAGCCTGTTCTTCACTGATCTCTGTTACGCCAGCGACCAGCGGAGGTAGGTCGGCACCGAGAATTGCCGCCAGCGAATAACGCGAGTTGGGGACGATGGCAATCGCCGAAATTCCCAACGCAGTAAGTGCGAAGATCGAACCGGCAAGCAGCAGCCAACTGCCGACGGCCCAATTGCGCACGCCAGCCAGTTGCGCACCGAGCGAGATCAGCAGGCAGAGCAGTCCCAAGATAGCTACGCCTGTGGCCAGCAGCATCGTGTGGCGACCGCGCGTGAGTTGGGCCTGATCGTTCTCAGAGTTTACTTTCAGCGGCGAGTTGTCGGACTCACTGCGCTTTTCCATCGCCCCCACAATGGCAGGACGCGAGAGCTGATCAAAGCGATAGATCGAGAGCTGATGCTGCTCGGATAGCCGCTGCAGAATGTCAGATTGCGAGAACAGCTCCGTGGCTTCGTCCGTTCGCGATCCGTTGTAATTGACGCCGATGACCGAGGGAGTGCCAGGCAGGGTCATACTCAGCGACGTATCGACCAGAATGGCTACGCGCGAGTCTCGCACAACGCGCTGCTCCGTGCGCTTGTCTAGCTGGAAAAAGTAGAGTAAAAGACCGGTCAAAGCGGCCAAACGCAGTAGCATCAGCGCCCAGCCTACGGCGCGGTGATGTTCCGCCGAGTCGCGGCGATACCAGGCGACTACAAACACAGCAATGGCGAGCGTCACGCTCGCCAACAACAGCCAGTGCCACCATTGATCGAGTTGTTCGACACGCAGCCATTGATAGATGACGCGAGTTTCGCTTAACAACAACGGAATCATGCGTGAGCTCCTGTCGGGCGTGGAGCATGATAGCTGGCCGAGTAGGCGAGCAATTGTTCAATCAATAGCAGTCCGGCAAGACAGGCCATCAGCAACATACTATGCGATGCCTCGGGGGAGTGAAGTCCGCTACCGCTGATAGCGTCAGCCGTGCGAATGTTGAGCGGAATGCCAGCTAGCTTTTGCTCGAGTTCCGTATGCGAGACTCGGTCCAGGTTTCCTTCGGCGGCTGCCACGTTGTGAGCTGAGTTCTGTAGCAATTTCTCGCCTTGGCTATTGATCATCCAGGTTTCATAAATGCCTGGGCGGAGCAGGCTGTCGATGAGGTCGCGATCCATATCGGCCAGGTCGATCGACAGCTCCAAGCGGGCTATATCGCTGCTGTTTGGGTCGACAGCCACTTGGCGCAAGAGCCTAACTCGCGGGCTCCCCTCGCGTTTGGCGGGGAGCAACACTTCGGCTTCGGGGAGTACCGTCGTACCGCTTACAACCATCTCCAACGGGCTGCCGATCGGCGCGCTGGTCGGAGCGCGGCGAAAGCTCCCCAAGTAACCCAGCGTGCGCAAGGCGACGACGACAAACGTCGGATCTTGCGCCCAGTTGCTCCAGTCGTTGGTCAGTCCCGTCAGCAAAGTGACGACGCGTCCGTCTCCCAACCCTCGGTCGATCAACAGGGGCGACCCCAGCGGACCGGTAGCGATCAACTCAAGTCCTGTGCGATCGAGACTGTCCGCCGTGGGGAGCAGTTGTTGGCGGATCTGAAGTAGCGAAAATGGGCTGACCGAGAGTTGACGCAAAGGGCCCAGGATCGGATGCTCGGTAGCGGCCACTTGCGGAGGACCTTGATCGTCGACTGCCGGTGAATTCTCGACGATCTGTTGCAGTTGGACTGGGAAGAAGCCCTGGCCCTCTCGAAACAGCTCTTGATTGACAAACTGCAAGTTGGTATTGCGCCCGCAGACGATCAACACACCTCCGCCGCCGCGACTGAAATCTTCGATCTTACTCACGGCCTGTCGGTCCAGCCGCGGAACGTCGAGCAGCGCGATCGTGTCAAAGCCAGCTAAGGTTTCGGCCGGCATGTCGCGTACGGCAGACGCATCGACTGTTTCCGAAGTCATTCCCGTGCGTAGTCTTGCGTCGGGGGCTAGCACGGTCTGAAAGAAGAATGCGTTCGAACGGTCTACCTCGCCATCGACAAGCAATACGCGTTGCGATGCGCGGATGCCGATTACCGACCACCGTCGATTGTCTGTTGCCAAACTATCGTCGGGAAGCGTAACTTCGACCGCATGCTGGCCGGCCGTGCCGAAGATCACTTGCACCTGTCGAGTCACGGTTTCACCGGGCTCAATCTGTTCGATCACGACGGGAGGTAGGTCGAGCACCTCCCCCGAGTAAGGACTGTCAGTACGCGGTTCCGTAGCGCCAGCGGCGTAGCTGATCGATCGCACTTTGGCGACCACATTGCGAGCCATTTGACTGGAATGATTGCGCACTTGAAAGCGGACCATTAGCGGAACTCCGGCGGCCCACACCTCTTGCTCGGGCTCGACAGAAACCAATGATAGATTGGCAGCCGATTCACCGCTGCAGTCGATCAAGTGCAGCTCCGCCGAGTCGTCGACCAGTGCACGCAATTTGTTACGGAGAACTTCAGGCTCGCCGAATTCATTGCGCCTCAAATCGCTCAACAAGTAGACATGAGCCTGCTCGGCAGTATTGTCGACGATCAATGGAATGATCAGTTCGAGGGCATCTTCGGGGGAAAGCTGCAATGCGGTCGGCTCGGTGGCCGACAATCGGTCGAGTAATTTGCCAGGGTCTTGCGGAACCGATTGAGCTAGCAGGTCGGCGGCGGCATCGATCCGCGCCTCGTCGCCAGCCGCTCGAGTGGCTAAGGTCGCGCGGCTCAGCCGCAGCAGCGTCAATTGATTTTGGCCTGGCTGCGCAGCTATCGAACGGACCAACGCATTGACAGCCCGCAGCGCGCTGGCATACGCAGTATCGTCTGCATCGCTGGCGGCCATTGAATAGCTGTCGTCGAGGAGCAGGTAATGGTGCGTGGCTTGGCCACCGAGCATCCCCAGCCAACGCGAGCTGCTGATCCACTTGGCCAACATGGCGACCAGCAGCAGCATGGCCAACATGCGGGCAGCCAACAGTAGCCATTGTTTGAGCATCACCCAGCGGCGATTGCGGCGATAGCTCTCGAGCAAAAAGTCCATCGCGGCCCACTTCTGCTTGCGGTGCCGCAGCAGGTTGATCAAGTGGATCAGGATAGGCACCGTCACCAACAAAAAGCCCCACGTCAACGGTTGATAGAGAAACTGCATGAGCGAATTATCTCCTCACCGAACGCTGGCGCGTATTCTGGCGACTGCTGAGCAGTTTGGACAAGATCGCGTCGGGCGCATCGCTGGTGCGGATCAATAGATAGTCGCTCTTCGAAGCGGCGCACGAGCGGCGCACGCGATCAAGAAATCGCTCCAACGCTTCGAGATAGCCTTCGCGCAGGGCGCGAGGATTGCATGTCAAATGATCGTCACTTTCGAGCCCCTCGAACCGTGTGGGATCAGCAAAGGGAAAGTCGAGCTCGTCGTCGTCCAAAATATGCAATACCATCACGTCGTGGCCGGCCCGGCGCAGCGTATCGATACCACGCAACGAGCTCTCTTCGGCACCGAGCAAATCGCTCAGCAAAATCATCAGGCCGCGCTTAGGGAAGGTCTGGACTACGTCACGGAATACCGAATCGAGATTCGTCTTGTCACCCGGGGCGGCATTTTCAAGTGAGCTCAGAATATCGGTCAAGTGACGCTGACTGGTACGTAGCGGTACGCGGCTGCGTATTTTGTTGTCGAACAATACGCTTCCCACCGCATCCTGTTGCTTGAGCACCAGTAACGAAATGCAGGCGGCCAGAATCGACGCATACTCGAACTTGGTCATCGGACCGCGACCGTAGCCCATGCTGGCAGAACTATCGATCAGCAGGCTACAGCGCAGGTTCGTGTCCTCTTCGTACTGCTTGATGACCAGACGGTCCTGCCGAGCCCAAACTTTCCAATCGACGTGGCGCACGTCGTCCCCAGGTACATACTGACGATGCTGCACGAACTCGACCGATTGCCCGAAATAGGGACTGCGGTGAGCACCTGAGAGAAAACCTTCGACGATGTGGCGGGCGCGGAGCTCGAGTTGCTGTACCCGCTTGACCGCCTCAGGAGGCAAAAATCTTTTGGAAGCGGGCATCGCGCGTCAACTCGTCCTCGGTGGTGGGGGTTTCCTTGATCAGTCGATCGACCACATCATCGGTCGAGATGCCGTCGCTTTCAGCCGCAAAGGTGACGACCATCCGATGCCGGAGCACCGGACGACAGAGGGCTTGGATGTCTTCCACAGTCACATGCGCGCGGCCATGGAGCAGGGCCCGAGCCTTGCCCCCCAGCACCAGGAATTGTACCGCTCGCGGACCGGCTCCCCAGCCGACTTGGTCGCTCACAAACTCGGGGATACCCGCCGTGCCAACGCGCGTCTGACGGACTAGCGCCAGTGCGTAGCGGATCGTCTGGTCGGCGATGGGCACACTGCGCACCAAATCCTGAAGTTCGAGAATGTCGGGACCGCTGAGAACAGGCTCGATGTCGCTGTGTTGCCGCGAAGTGGTGCGCCGCGCCACTTCGAGCTCTTCATCGAAGCTCGGGTAGTCGACCAGTACCTTGAACATGAAGCGATCTTGTTGCGCTTCAGGGAGTGGATAGGTCCCCTCCTGCTCGATCGGGTTTTGAGTGGCCAAAACAAAGAAAGGGTCGCTCAGCGGATGACGCACGCGCCCCACCGTGACCTGACGCTCCTGCATCGCTTCCAACAGAGCGGCTTGGGTCTTGGGAGGGGTGCGATTGATTTCGTCGGCCAATACCACGTTGGCAAATAGCGGACCCTCCATAAAGCGCCGCTGCAGGCCACCGCCAGGCTGCTCCTCAATCACCTCGGTCCCCGTGATGTCAGCAGGCATCAGGTCAGGAGTGAACTGAATGCGGCTGAAGCTCAGACTGAGCGTCTGTGCCAGCGTGCTGACCAGCAACGTCTTGGCCAAACCGGGAACCCCCTCCAGCAGGCAGTGCCCTCGACTAAAGATGCTGATTAGTAGTTGATCAATGACATCCTGCTGGCCCACGATGACTTTGCTGAGTTGAACGCGAATCTTGTCGCGGGCCGCTTGAAGCCTGTCGATCGCTTCAGCCGATGGGGCTGAGCTTCCATTACTGTCGGTCATGCCGTTTTCCCTAACCATCCTGCACAAATTACCAGCCTAATAGCATGGTGCAGTTTAGCGAGGAAAGCTAGCCCCCAACGCTCTTAACGTGGCTGCCGTTGCCAGACCGCAGAAGTCCACCGCCTGGTGGCGGTGGCTACGAAGATCTTGATGCGATGGCTAGCGCAGCGTATCGGCTCGTACCACGATCTCAT
The DNA here is from genome assembly GCA_020852965.1 of Pirellulaceae bacterium. Taxonomy (GTDB): domain Bacteria; phylum Planctomycetota; class Planctomycetia; order Pirellulales; family Pirellulaceae; genus Aureliella. Next base: position 61,759 of record JADYZV010000111.1, read on the forward strand.
TAGCGATCGAACGCATTCCACAGGCAGATTGGGCCATGTGTTGGGCCAACACCTTGATATCAAACGAACTCACGCAGCCGCGCAAAACGACTTCCGAGCCACTCGTTTGACAATGTAAATTACGAACTTGGGCCATCTCTGACGATTGAAACAAATCGTTGACGTGATCTTCGAGCAACATGGGGACCGAAGCATGGAGCACGGCGGGCATTTTAGCTGTTCCTAGGGGGGATTTGAAGTCAAAACGCAAGCGAAACCGAATGCGCTAGTTCACAATGAGCAGATTCCATGCCAATTCTAACGGCTCGATCTCGGTATAAGCTTTAGCAAGTTTGGCACAATTTAATTCTTATCATGCGAGCTCAAGTTGGCTGGGGTTTTCTGCCAATAAACTGCCCAAAACTGCCCCAGCGAGGCGGTCCGTTGCGCTGAATCGTTTGATAGGGAATACAGCCAACCTGCCAACAAAACTTTCCATTCCTGTTCGTGCGCGTAAACCCTAGTTTGCGTTGCCGCAAGCGTGCTTTACACGCCCGTTGCCGTTCAACACTTCAAAGTAGCAGACACTGCGGGTTGCGATTTCACAACACACTTTTTTCAGCTTCTATGACGTAGGCGTAGGTGCTATCATCGATTGCTTCATTTTCATGGAAACTCATGAATCAACCGGGTTAACGAAAATAGCATTAACGCAACTGATGCATGTTCGGATAGGATTGCTCGGTGTGATTGAGCAATGGCTTGGGAAGTATTCTGTCGACCTTTGTACTGCCTTTGCGTCCCTCAAGAACTAAGGAGCGGCAACCGAGAAGAGCTGACGGAGTAGGTCGGTACGCGAATAACGCAGCTCGCCGTAACGTTGCATCCACTGCTGCAACTCACTTTGTGTCGGAGGTCGCTTAACAACTTGGGTAAAGATGCGTCCGAGCCATTCGGCATTGTTGTTTCCGGCTGCGTCGAAATACTCTTGGCTGGCCAGCAAGTCCAACGGAACTAAGTTAAGGCGGTTTTCGATATCAGGCGTCGTTCGAAAAACGGCCAACTCGACAAACGTCGGGTCGCGATTGAGATACCTTCGATACATGCTTGTTAATCGCGAATCGACAGTATCGTAGTTGGGCCCGTAACCCGCACTAATGACGCCTCCAGGATTGGAGTTATTGACGGACGCAAGCGTCAACTGGGCTTGGGTACCTCCGCCGTTGGTTAGCACGCGTTGCGGCTGAATAGTATCGGCGATAGTGCGGCCGCCCGATGTGATCGTTGCGCGTACTTGGTAGGTATCTTGACTATTGATGAACGTGGGGTCGTAGGCGATTTCGAAAGGGAAACTGTTACCGCTGCCAGGACGGAATTGTTTGGTTCCGTTGTGAACGCTGTAATAGGGACGTGTCACGTTTTCGATCTGTACCGTGACAATCGCATCGGCAGGCAGTGCGTAGCCGTCGCGATAGTTGACCGTGCCGACCAAGAGTGTGTTGGGATTATCGAGCTGAATGGGGACAGAGGCGAGTTGTCCGCTACGGTGATCTTGGATGATCAATGTCACCGAACCATTGGGGTCGGCACGACGATTGATTTCTTCAGCCAAATCGTAGACTCGGCCTGCCACCATGCCGACTTGGAAACCTCCCACGTTAACAATCAAGTCACCGACTTCGATGCGTGCGCGGGCGGCTGCTGAATTGTTACTGACGTTGTTGACGAGCACACCCGTGTCGCGATTTTGCCCGGAGACTCCCAGTCGCCAGCGGCGCTGTTGTTGAGTTTGAGTCCCGAGCCAATCGTTTCCCTGCCAAAGCGAGCTCTGTCCGAGCGATGGCATGCGATCGCGATCGGTCGCGCTGGTATCCCAGCGTGTCTGGGCCGAGAGCGACGTCGCGCTGGCTACGAAACACGCTAGGGATGCGACAACGAGTAGTGGACTCCATCGTGTCGAGCGGTTCGTAGCAAAGGTAGCATGATGGTCGGTGGGATGAGACATGGCGATACTTCCTGTTTTCGATAGTCTTGACGAGACAAATTTTTGGTAGTGGACGAGGCCCGCGAGTCCGTTTGATTCCTTGAATTCGTTAACCGCTAGGGACTCGTAACCTCGTCCACTACGGCACAACCCTAAGTCCTAGCTTTGGCAACGCACTAACGAATCGTTTGCGCGTTGAGGTTTTCTAAGCCAGCTCGGAGTAGCGGCAAATCGACGGGGAAGAACCCAACCAGGATGGCTTGGGTCTGGCCCGCTTGGCACATCGCATAACGCACGAATTCTTGACTGGCCTTGGCCTTAGCGTCGCTCTGTCCCAAATCGATAACCAGAGTCAACGGGCGCATCAGCGGATAGCGCCCACTGAGGACCGCTAGATCGTCGCATGGCACGATAGTTCCCCCCACGTCTAACTGCAGCGGCTTGACCAAACGGCCACTGCTGCGATACCCGCAGATAGCAATCCCTAGCGGGTCATTGCTAAGTGCTTCCAGCACCTCGGCATTGGAGGAAAACGAGGCGGTGGGCGAACGCATGTGCGAGCCACTGAAGACATACTCGCTCAAGAAAAGCTGCGTGCCACTATCTCGGGTGCGTGCAATCACATGTAGTGGCTCATTCTCCAAGCCGCCAGTTGCACCAACGGCGCTCCAAGTCAATTCATCTGGATAGTTATCCGTAGTAAACAGATCGCGAACTTTTTCTCCCGAGATGGAAGTCGTCGGATTGGAGCTATTTACAAAAACCGTTAGCGCTTCACGGGCGACCATGAAAGCAGTCGGCTGTTTCAACCCCAGTTTACGCAGCTCTTCCAACTCTTGTTCGGGAACCGGTCGCGAATACATGGCGATAGCGGTAGGGTTGGCGGCAAGCATTTTGGCAGTGTCACCCGAGCCGGCCCCAGAAATTTCGACTTTGCTGTTTGGGTGGAACTGCTTAAAACCGTTGACCCAGCCATTGGCCAGCGCATCCATGCTCGTCGAACCGACCACATGGATTGTTTGGGTGACATCAGCTTGCGGTCGATACGGTTCGATCGACTTGAGCATCGCCGTAAGTTGCTCGATCGCTGAACCGCGGTTGCTGCTATCGCTCGATGTCGCTGCGCGATTGCTCTCGCCTAGTCCCGTCGGCTGTTGTGCGGCGACCGGAGTCGCAAGTGACCACGCGAGGACTGCGATTGCTTGTATTACTGGACGGAGCGCGGGCCGCCGCTGGCCGCCTAAAAGCCGTCTGGGGCGATTCGAGTGGCCATGCCCCCTCGGCTGTTTGACTAGCCACGTCCAGACCTGGGTTGGGTAAAGTGCAGCAACCATCAAAAACACTCCATCGTTATGGGGACGGCCAGTCCTAACGAGGAACATCCGTGAAAGACACTCCCTATAAAACACAGCCCCGGTGGGTAACAGCCCGCCGAAGCACCTATGCCTCCTTGGCCGCGCTGCCCGAACATTGTTGCCGCATTCTACGTATTTCCTCCTGCTGTGGCGATTGCGATTTGGCAGTTTTTTTACACTTTCCGCGAATCGAGGAACAGGCGAATCGCATCGGTTTCTCGGCGTTTGCCGCTCGTACTCAATTTACCTCAATTTGATGTAGGTCCGGTGCACCGCACTCGTACGGATTGTCGGGATCGGTAATGGGTTGCATGTGATGCTCGGGCAATAGGTCGATGGGCCAAGCGTGCAAGTCGGTGAGCGACTGCCAGAGTACGAACAACCACTGGGAGGCAGCGGCGAAGTATTCGAGTCGGGTTTGTTCGCACATCTGCCAGCAGACCGACGGCAGCCAATCGTGCATGTGCTCGCGTGCGTACTTAGACAATGCTTGCATGACAACTTCATACGCTTCGCTGTTGGGAGCCCGCGAGGCAGAGGCCAACAGCATGCCTACGAACTCAAGCTGGCACAATAGATGATCGGGACGCTCTCCTAGTGACAAACTCCGCTGCCAGCCGAAGGCATGGTAAAAACCGCTTAGGTCTCCCAGGATCGTTCCCTTGTCACGGCGGATATATGAGGCTTGGTTCAATGGGCAGGCGGTCGCACCATCGAAAAGGCGGGAGTATTCGTCGGACCAAGCTTCCAGCTCGATACTTTTGGCACATCGCTGCACATCGGCCAAAGCGGACAATGGAGTGGTCCGAACTGCGTCAAGCTCCTGCGGTACACACTCTTCTGGCGTAAGGCAGGCTTGATCCGCAACGGACCCTAGGGCAGCGCGCAGCAGTTGTTGCAATTCTTCGGGCGGCAAGTCGAACCACCTCCACTGGCCAGCTTCCTGGAACGCCTGAGGTGAACGCAACATATCAACGGTCAGAAGTACCAAGTCGGCTTGGGCAGCCAGCGCGACGGTATTCGCTTCGGAAGCGTTCATGGATCGATCCTCATCGGAGTCCAATTGGTAATGTTCTTGCGGCCACCCCGATTGTCAGCCTGGCCATCCCACACGGCAAAGGCGACCAATTGCTGGCTTGGATTCGCGTTGAAACGCTCGATCACTGGGTCAGCCGAGTCGATGGGACGATCGATGACCACATACCATTTACCCTCTTGCCACACGCCGCGCCCGTGACTCGGCGTGGCATCGATATGGGTCGCGCTACCAAAGCCATGCGCGGTCAATTCCTCCACAGGGTTTTTGCGTGTGAAGTCGGCCATTGGATTGCCGGCCGATGCAGCGATCAACCATTGCTTGGAGGCCGGATCGTCGAACGACTTATCCATCGTGAAAGGCTTCTCGCCCGATGCAAACCAGTATAAATCCGCATCGGAGTTTGGATGAGTTTTGGCCCAGTCTTGAAAGCCAAGGTCGACATCTTTTTGCCAAGTAGCCTTCCAGTGCAGCATGCGCACTGGCATCTGAGGACCACCCATTGTGTAAGGGGCTCCGTCGGTCAACGGAAACTGTACGGCCACCGCATCGGAGAACTCTCCCACGTCGCTTTGATCGGCCACGGTTGGTTGGTCCCAACTCAATCGCCAGACGTAGCGCACCCCATCGTGTACCGACTGGACTCGCAGGACTGGGACCGTGCCCGCCTCGAGCGCAGGTTGAGCTACTTGTTGCGGCTGCAAGGGGACTTCGGCGACGGCGATCTTATCCCAAAACGGATCGAGTGGATCATCGGTCGTTGGCGCTCGGTCCACTTTGCTAACTTTGACTTCAGTTGGTGGAGCTTCGGACGTGGGCATGGTACCAGCCGCTGGCGACGCGCCGGCTAACGCCGACGCAGCCGGCAGGCTCTCGCTGGCGGCTGGAACGACAACCACGACCGGTCGCCGCGTAACAATAAAGACCGATGCGATCATCGTCAGGAGGATCAACAGTGCGCCACCGATGATGCCCAACAGCATCCGGTTGTTTTCTTGATTACGTTCCATGAGTGAGTTCCTTAGGCTAAGCATCGGCCAATTGTTGTCGTGGGGCACTTCGCAAACCAACGCCTGATCGCGGAGCGATCAGCGACTATGCCGTATTGTGTCGGTAGGCACCGTGCTGCTCGTCGAAATGCTTGCGGTAGTAGGTCGGCTCGGTAAACGGTACGCGGACAACTTCAACGCCATCGACGTCCCAACCTACCGCCACGTCGCCTTGCACTTCGTATCGCGTGATGATGCGTGGGCTGGCACCAAACAACATCAAGGCACCGAGCAGTTGTTTGTCATCCTTCAAATTGCGATACATCTCCTTGGCCTCTTCAACGCCTGGGCCAAACAGTTGTTCAAGAAAGGGATCGGGGACGTGCACTGGCGGAATGTAGAACACGTTTGGTCCAGTTCCAAACTGTGGATAACAGGGCAATGCCAGTTTGCGGATCTTGATGATGTAGTCCAGTGGGTTATCCTCGCGGGGCTCCTCTTGAGTCGTCAAGAAACCGTGCAAACGGATCTTGCCGATGCACGATTCCACGCACAAAGCCACGTTGCCTTGTTCGACGCGCGGGAAGCAACCGATGCACTTTTCACTGGCGCGATTGATGGTATTGAAAAAGACCTTCTTGTAAGGGCAGGCTTGCACGCACTCTTGATAGCCACGGCAACGCTCTTGATCGACGAGCACAATGCCATCCTCCTCGCGCTTGTAAATCGCCTTGCGAGGGCAGGCTGCCAAACAGGCCGGGCTGTCGCAGTGATTGCAGATGCGCGCCAGATAGAACATCCAACCGTTGTGGGTTCCATCAAAATGGGAACCCTTATCGATCATCTCCGACAGATCGTCTTCCCCCAGATTCGGCGACGAATAATCCCGTTCGCCCGGCAGGTGCCCGGCCGGTGGCTTGCCTTCTCCATTCTTCTCAAAGATGGTGATCGAATGCAGTTTCTTGCCGTCCCAAGTGGTATCGCCCATGATATCCATCAATTTGCTATCCCAGGCGTGGGGATAGCCACCGTAGGGCTTGGTTTCGACGTTGTTCCAGAAAATCGTTTCCTGCCCTTTGCCGCTGGTCCAACACGTTTTGCAAGCCACGGTGCAAGTCTGGCACTCGATGCACTTGTTCGTATCAAAGATATAAGCGACTTGACGCTTTGGCGGCGGCGCGTCGTACGGGTACTCTTGCTCGCGACCGATGTGCCAGTTGAAGCGCTTGACCATGGGGTGTTTCCTTGTTGGAATGCGGAATCCTAAGCCTTCTTGATTTGGCAGAAACTGCCAGCCATAAACTTTTTCAAAAGCTCACTTTCGTAGGTAGGTCGCAAGCCCAAAGAGGCTGGCCGCCACAACCCTTGGCCACCGATCCCACCAGGCTCGGCGCGCGTGATCTTGACCATCGCTTCACGCGGCGCACCGGTCGGGCAATGCACGTCCGGTACAAAGCCCTTGGTCATGTCCTGCGTCAACATCTCCTTGACGTTCAACGAGTCGGTCATCCACGTCGGCTTGATAAACCCGCGTGTGCAGCTTTGATGGCTTCCGTAGCGGAACATGGCCTTGTAATTGGTCGTCGGCGATTGCGCCATACCATCCGCCCGCTCCTTGGCACCTTGCACCGTGCCATAGGTCGCTCCGTGTGCGTTGTGCCACATGCGGGTAACACCGCGAGGCGTGCCGGGATAATAGCGTGCCCGCGCCATCAATCGCGCCATCTCGTAGGCTTCAGGATTGTGCTCCCAACCATGGAAGGGTCGATCCTTCGGATCGGCATCGATCCACACATAGTCACCTTCTTCGATGCCAAGTTTCTTAGCATCCAAGGGGTGCATGTCGACATACATCTCACCCACCATCGGCATGCGTCGGTCGGCGCGATTCATGTCACCAAACGGACCGAACCATACGGCGATGATGTCCACGTCCGTCGGCGTGGTATGCGCACCGTGCCGATACTTGGGGGTATGGAAGATGAATTCGTAACCGTACCTCTTGAGTGGGTGTTCCGTCTTGAGCAGTTCTTCCACTGTCAAAATCACGTGCCGAGCCTGACGTGCTTCGCCGGAAAGGTCCTTGCGATCGGCGCCATAATCCTCTGGACTTTTCGGCCTCAACAGCGGGTGCTGCTTGGCAACGATCACGTTCGGTTCGTAGAACGTCGAATCGATCGGTTCTCGATGCAACACCATGTTCTCGCCACTATCCATGAATTCGGGCTCATCGCGATAGAACTCAAGTCTTCCGGTGCGGGTGTACCAAGGGCGATGCTCGTTCGATTGCTCCCAGCCGCCGACCTTGGGATAGGTCCGCGTCTCCATGATGGTCGGAATCCCCTGTGCGGCTTTGGCTTCCAGATCCTCGATGCGATGTCCGCGAGTCATATTGGAGTGATCGAGAATGCGCTGCAGATAGGGTCGCGAAGTCCCTTGATGAACGAACTGCCAATAGTCGACCATGCGTCGATCGTCGATCAACTTGCCCATCGCCGCGCATAAACCAGCCGCAACTTCAACATCTCCCTTGGTGTCGTGGATGCGAGGAAGCGACGTCGCTGGAAAGATGTAGAGAAACGGATTGGTGACACTGATGGTCATATCCGGATACTTCATTTCGGCCCAGCTATCGATTGGGAAAACAACGTCCGCATATTCGCAGCTAGCCGTCCACCACCATTCATTGACCCCTACGAACTCGACACGCCGCAAGGTGTTGACCACAGTCTCGTAGTGTCCCTTGGCATTGCCGATCAGCGAGTTGGAATTCGATACGTGAATCGATTTGGACGGGGTGGGCAAGTGCGTCTTGCCTGTCAGTACCGCATCACCGTAGCGGAGTATGGTGTCTCCGTGATTGAAATAGTGGACCGACTCGCCACGAAAATACTTCTTGAAATTCGTCACCGGCTGCTGCGGGTCCAATTCGGGTTGGAAAGGATTTTCGGCGATGTATTGGCCCATGCCGCTGAAGAAGGCAGAGCGGTAGTTGCCTGCGTACGAGCCAACGTTTCCACCAACGAAACCGACGTTGCGAGTCAGCGCTGCGATTAGGAATACGGCGCGGTCCTTCAGGTCGCTGTTGAAGTATTGATTCGGTCCCATCCCAAGCACAAAGGAGGTCTTCTCGGGATTGGCAGCGATCTGCCGAGCCAAATTGCGGACTGCATCAGCGGGTGCCCAGGTCAGTTTTTCAACCTGTTCGGGCGTATAGGAACCGTCGAGCAGTTCCTTGGTTACGTCATATACGGTGCGGCATTGAACCGTTTCTCCGTTCGCCAATTTGACCTCAAACGTCCCCGTCAACGCTGGCTTGATTTGCGTATCGGTGAAATACTGGCCCACCAAGTCGCGGTGAATGGCTTGTGGGCGGTCGCCAACCGAATCCCACAACACGTAGTCGCCCCATTCCTCACGACGCACGCTGGTGAGAATCGCAGCAGGCTGCTCAAAGGGTTTGGGGGATTTTTCATTGGGCTGAGTTACGACAACTCCGTTGCGCAGCTCTTGCAGTTGATAGTCCGGAAAGACCTCTGCAGCTTGCAGCATTTGGCCGTTGTCCATCCGTATCAGCAGCGGCAGATCGGTGTGCGACGTAGTATATTGTTCGTCGTAGAGCTTCTCTTCCATGACCACTTGGGCCAGCCCCAACGCCAGGGCCGGCGTTGTTCCCGGTCGGACGATAAAGGCTTCGTCGGCCTTACTGGTTGTCGCGGAGTATTCGGCGGCGATGACTACGACCTTCGAGCCCTTCATGCGGGCTTCAGTTAACCAGTGCGCGTCGGGCATCTTGGTGCAGACCCAATTCATCCCCCACACCAAGATCAAGTTAGACTTTTCAACGTTGCACAAATCGAAGTCGACCGTCTGTTGACCCGTTACCATGGGATGGCCCGGTGGCAAGTCGGTGTGCCAGGAGTAGTTATCCCAACCGCGTGCGCCAATCGCCTGCTCCGGCTTGACCCCACGAACTTTGGCGTCGAGCAGAGCCATCGAGTTGGCAATGCGATACTGCGCGAAGATTCGCGTGGCTCCCAAGGCTGCCATGCCACCACGGAATTTTAGCGTCTGGGTGCCCGCACCTTCCGTGGCTTCTACCATCAACGGATCATAGCCTTGGGCAAGCAAACGCTGTTGCCCTTCGGGACCGCTATAGGTGGCGGCAATGTTGGCCATGGCTGCGGCGGAGTAGTTAAAGGCCTCATCCCAGCTAACGGCTACCCAGGCATCGCGACCGCGATTCAAATATTTGTCCGCATCGACGGCCCCCGTTTGCGGATCGCGTGGAAAGCCCTCGTCGGCCCACTGCTTGAATCCCTTGCGAACCAGCGGTCGTTTGCAGCGACGGTCGCCGTAAAAGCGACGCACCAGCGCCAGCCCCTTTTGACATACGCGCGGTTCCCAACGCTGGCTGGCTTGATTGCCCTGCAAGTCGGTAGCTTTGGAAAAACCGAAAGTGGGACTGATGCGTGTCACCACGCCGTTCTTGACGTGCGCATTGAGTAAGCAATTGTGAGTATCGTTGGGAGCGCACAGAAACGTGAACGACGAGTCTGAGTGATATAGATCGCGATAGAGTTTTTCCCAGTCGCGGTTGGGATAACTACTAAGAGGATTTTCGACAGTCAGCGGTTCGATGCTGTGGACGGCGTCTTGAGCCCAACTATGAACCGCCGCAGCACTTGCCCCAGCCATAGTGAGTTGGTACAAGAACTGCCGACGATTCTTGCGATTCTCAGTCATCGAGAGTCCCTCCGGAAAGCTGACTTGCAACAGGTTCACGCGCGTGGAACCATACCAACGAAATGCGGAGTCGCAATTCGTGATCACCATCCTATGGTTGATTGACGACACGCGTCAAGTCGCTACTCGACCACTTTCCGCCGAATTGGGCTGAGTGGTACAATTTGCCGCAGGCGCAAGCGCTGCATCGATAGTCTCGGGTGGTTGGATTCTGAGCCCACCCACACCAACAAGCGCCGCGTCTCACGCCGAGTTGCTCGATCAAGTATTCCTGAACGATGCTTGCGGAACCAAACGGATACAGTGACCAAGGTTGCCTTTGCCACCACGCATGACTGATGTCGAACAGAAGTTGCACCCCAGGGGCAACCGGCGGAGGGAATCAACGTCGCTGCCACATCGCCTAGTGCTTCGACCACTTCTAATCTTAGGATTTGGTGTAGTGGACGAGGTTACGAGTCCCTGGTACCTACTAAGTCGAAAGGACTCGTAACCTCGTCCACCCCAACCAACCCCAAAGTCTAATGTGGTCAAAGCACAAGACGATTCACTGTGGTAGTAGTTGCACCGGATCGAGATTGTAGTTGTGCGACGCGTTGATTTGCGCATAGACCAACATGGAAATTAACAAGACGGCCATACCGACCAAGCCGATGATCAATTTGCGTTTGGAAGCTGACATGGTTTGCTCCTGATTGTTGGTTGCGCTGATTCGGGATGGCAAATCGTCGCAGGCTCTCTCGCCCCTATTGCGAAAGACCAAGGAAAAGGCCAAGGAAACGCAACGTCTGCGTCGCCCGAAAGGATTCTAATAGACGCCTGCGCGAGTCTTTTCGTTCAGTCGCGATTGTGTAATGCCGAATTGCAGAGTAGCATATCGGCAAATACTTTCAAGTACTTTACAAGCTCAAATCTGACGTTGGCATGATTGGGTTTTCACATGACTAGCAACAGCGAAACGGTGCCATCCGCCTCGACTACTGCAACGGCTCGCCGGCAGCGAGGAAGGACTTCGCTCGCTCTGGAATTCCCTGCAGCGCTGTTCGTTCCTCTCGCCGGCTTGCTCTTGTTGTTCTTGATTCTACTGGGCTTGCTCGTGGTTGTTTCCACAACCTATTTTGGTCCCCAGGCAGCTTCTAGCGGTCGATTGCTCGATCGCGGTTGGGCGCTGCTCTCCACATCGGCGCTTGTATGGGCAGTTGTTAATCTGTACTGGGCGCGCGCGGCGGTACGCGTGCTCGATCCGTTTGCAATCTATGGGCACTTTGCCATGGCCATCGGCTGTGGACTAATTGCGCTTGGCATCCACGCCGTCCTCTTGGCTCGCGCGTTAGGAACGCAACCCATCGTAATGGATTACGCGCACCTCGGAGACGTAGGTGCAGGGGCGAGCGGAGAGGCGGCAATGGTGGTTCCTGCGCAGGGGGATGCTGAAGAGGGGCGCAAAGCTTTTTCTACGGCGTGCATCACTTGCCATGGCCCCAGTGGTGGCGGCATGCCGAACTTGGCACCCTCGCTGCGCGGCAGTCCCTTCATAGCGTCCGCAGACGATACGGCAATCGCCAACGTGATTCGTTTAGGACGCCCGGTCGGTGATCCGAACAACAAGACCGGCAAAGTCATGCCGGCTCGTGGTGGCAATCCATTCCTAGGAGACGACAAGGTTGTTCACTTAGTCGCCTTCATTCGCGCAATTCAAAAAGAAGGGGCGGTCGTCGCTCCCGGCGGCCAGGATGCGGGCGCTCCTCCCGCCGCACAACTGGCCAAGTGGGTTGTGCCCGCCGGTCCGGTCCCTTCAAGCCAGCTAGTGGAGCTCGATGCACGCAACGATATTGGCGACGCAGCCAGCATCGCAACGCGGAGCGATCATCGGCGGCAGCAACTCATCCAAACGCTCACTTTGGGGCTGACCGGCTTACACGGATTGTTCTTGTTCGGCGTCATGATCGTGTCGAGCAATGTACTCTTGCGGCGATTGGCGAATCGATCGTCCAAGTCGGATAGGTCGTGGTGGGAGCTAGCCTCGGTTGGCTGGGTTATCGCACTGGTGGCGTGGTTGATCGTATTTATTTTTGTTTTCTTGTGGCTCACCTAGGATTTGTCAAAGGTCCGGGACGCAACAGTCACCGATGTAAAGTGGAGGCAAAGATGGCGGAATCCGACGAAAGTGAAACGGACGAGAGCGCGCGATTCATGTTTCCGCGCTGGGCTAACTACCTATTTCCCGCTGCCCTGATCGTGGCCATCGGTGTCTTGACTTACTTGCCATTGTTGCTAACTCTTGGCTTGTCTCCCGAAACACGAGCCGTTGGCTACCGACCAGCGCAACCCATTCCCTTCTCGCACGCCGTTCACGCGGGCAAGCTGAAGATGGATTGCCGCTATTGTCATACGACGGTCGAGCATGCAGCCTTCGCTGCAATTCCGCCCACGCAGACTTGTCTCAACTGCCACGCCTCGATCAAGTCGGAGAGTCCAGCCCTGGAACCCATGCGGACCAGCTTTGAGAAAGGGACGCCACTTTCATGGATCAAAGTTCATGACCTACCTGACTTTGTCTACTTCAACCATTCGGCGCATGTGAACAAAGGCGTTGCCTGCGTGACGTGCCATGGACAGGTCAACGAAATGGAAGAAGTTCGTCAAGATCAGCCGCTGTCCATGGCGTGGTGCTTGGAGTGCCACCGAAGTCCCGAAAAGAATCTGCGGCCGCGCGACCAGGTAACCAACATGAGCTGGGATGCGCTGGCTGCTACTGGTAAGTCGCCGCTTGAATTGGGAACCGAGCTGGCCGCGCAATACCACGTTCAGTCTCAACCTTTCATGACGAGTTGTAGCACATGTCATCGATAAACAAGCCTAGGTCGGAAGGGGCCCCGAATGACGCTGCGCCCAACGCGGGTAATAGTACCGTTGAGCCTAGTGGCCCGAAGTATTGGAGGAGCATCGAGCACCTCGCGCAGTCGACCGAATTGCAACAATATCTGGAAAGCGAATTCCCAAGTTTCGCGCAGGCTGCTGCGACAGCGCCCGATCGCCGCCAGTTCCTGCGCTTGCTCGGAGCCTCGCTGGCTCTGGCCGGAGTCACCTCGACCGGCTGCCGACGCTGGCCAGTCGAAGAAGTACGACCGCACACCTCGCGACCAGAAGGCTTTACACCGGGAATCGCCGAGCATTATGCGTCCGCGATGGAACTCGACGGAGTCGCTACCGGACTATTGGTCAAGAGCTACGATGGTCGACCGATCAAAATCGAAGGCAATCCCGATCATCCATTTTCACTGGGGGCGGCCAGCGCAATGGCTCAAGCCAGCGTGTTGGAACTCTACGATCCCGATCGCAGTCGACATGTTTGGCAGCAAACTTCCGGCAGTCGGCAGCAGCGCACTTGGAACCATTTCCAGGATTTCGCGACTCCCCACTTTCAGGAGCTACGCAACCGTCAAGGAGATGGGCTCGCGATGCTGGAGCAACCGACCAGCAGTCCCACTTGGAAGCGGCTAAAATCAGAATTGCAGACGGCTCTACCCAAGGCGCGCTGGTTTCAGTACCAGCCTCTGCACCACGATCAAGAATATGCAGGCAGCCGCGCAGCCTTTGGCAGCGTGTTGCGTCCGCAATACGATTTATCGCAAGCCGCGACCATTGTCTGCTTTGACGCAGACTTGCTCGGTAGCCATCCAGCCCATTTGAAACTCGCCCGCGATTGGAGCAGCGGACGTCGATCGGTGGATAGCGGTCGTATGAACCGTCTGATCGTCGTCGAGCCCAGCCTGACCATCACGGGATCCGCTGCTGACGTGCGGCTGGCGGTGAAGCCATCGAGCGTGCAGCGCAGCGTGGCCTATGTCGCATATCGTTTGGGTGTTTTGCCCACGGCGCCTGATGGGCTCACCGAAAGCGAATTGTCGGTCTTGGATGCTGCTGTACAAGATCTAACCGCTGCTGGAGCCAATGCAGTTGTCGCGACTGGACCGGCGCAGTCGGCCGCCACTCACCAGCTCGTGCATACTATCAACGAGCGATTGGGGAGTGTTGGACGCTGTGTAAACTACTCGACAGAGCCGCTCGCCGAAGCGAGTGGCTGCATGGAGCAGATTCGAGAATTGAGCGAACTATTGCAGGGCAACGTGATCCATACACTGGTTATCGTTGGTGGCAATCCCATTTACGATGCACCGTCTGACACACGCCTGAATTTGGAGTCAAGTGATTCGCGACCACTGACTTCGATCCATTTGAGTCTGCACGACAACGAGACTTCCCAGGCTTGCACGTGGCATTTGCCCGCAGCTCATTTCCTGGAGAGTTGGGGAGATGGTCGCGCTTGGGATGGAACCTACTCCATTCAGCAACCGCTGATCCAACCGCTGTTCGACGGAAAGTCGTCAACCGAACTGCTGGCTCTGATGTCGGGACAGGCTTCCGCTGGTAGAGGACTAGTGCGCGCGACCTACGATCAACTGTTCAGCGGAGCAACTGCGCAGGATTGGGAAGTCGCCCTGCACAGCGGCGTTCAAGCAGGAAGCGCTTATCCGCTCGTCAGCGCAAGCGTTGTAGCCATCGATGCTCAGTTTCCTTCGAAGCTCGACTTCCGTAGTCCACCTGCGGCATCGGATTCGGCATCGGATTCGGCATCGGATTCGGCATCGGATTCGGCATCGGATTCGGCATCGGATTCGGCATCGGATTCGGCCTGGGAAGTGCGATTTGTGGTGGATAGCAAAACACATGATGGACGTTTTGCCAACAACGCTTGGCTGCAGGAGCTGCCTGAGCCACTTACCAAGCTCACTTGGGACAACGCAGGGCTGATCAGCCAAGCCGACGCCGATCGCTTGCAGTTATCGACTGGGGATGTCGTTCGCTTGACGAACAAGACTTCGCAGGCCAGGCTCGAGATTCCGGTCTATGTCATGCCGGGACAAGCTCAGGGATGCATCACTCTCCCTTTGGGTTATGGCCGTGCACAGGCAGGACAGATCGGCAATGGCGTGGGAACCGATGTCTATCCGTTCCGCACGGCGAGCAATACCTTTGTCATCCACGATTGTCAGTTGGAAGAGACTGGCCGCACTCACGAATTGGTATCTACGCAGGTTCACCATCTGCTCGATGCGGTCGCCAATGCGGCCCTCGTAACGCGACTGGGAAAACGTGGCCAGCCGGGGCTGATCGTGCACGAGGCTCTGCTGGAGGACTTCCAGCACGATCATCATGCCGTGCATGGCGATGCGCATGCCGTCCATGCGGCCCCCTTGTTTAATCTCCCAAATCAGTTTGATTCGCCGCACAAGTGGGGCATGTCGATCGACTTGAATGCCTGCATCGGTTGCAGTGGCTGCGTCGTCGCTTGTCAAGCTGAAAACAATATCCCGGTGGTTGGCAAGGCTAATGTAGCTGTCAATCGCGAGATGCACTGGCTGCGCATTGATCGCTATTTCAAAGGGGACATCGCGCAGCCCGATGTGGTCCACGTCCCCATGGCGTGTGCGCAGTGCGAGAACGCCCCTTGCGAACAAGTCTGCCCGGTCGCGGCGACCGTCCACGATTCCGAAGGGCTCAATACGATGGTCTACAATCGCTGCATCGGCACGCGGTACTGCGCTAACAACTGTCCCTATAAAGTCAGACGGTTCAACTATTTCGACTACCAAGCTACCGACCCTCGCACCCCCGCGAAACCTTGGCTCGGAATTCCCGACGAGCAACCGACGACTGATATTCCTACGCTCAAGAAGATGGTTCATAACCCTGAGGTAACCGTGCGCATGCGGGGCGTGATGGAGAAGTGTACCTACTGCGTGCAACGAATAGTCGACGCGCGCATTCAAGCAAAGAATGGGCACGCACAAGGCCGACGCGACTCAGACTTGGTGTCCGAAGGCGAGGTACAAACCGCCTGTCAGGCGACCTGTCCTACTCAAGCCATTGCGTTTGGTGACTTGAACGACCCCAGCTCGGCGGTTTCGAAGGCGCGGCAAAACGCGCGTTCGTATGAGATTTTGGAAGGACAAAACTTGGGTGCGCGAACTACGTACCTTGGCAAAATCCGTAATAGGAACTGAGACATACTATGAGCTCCAGCGCTACCGTACCAAACAGCCAAAGCCAGTCGCAGTGGGAATTGCAACTCGACAATCCCAGCCAGCGCGTAGCGTTGGTGCTGGGTGACAACGACTTTACGACAGTGACCGATACCGTCACTGCGCTGGCTCTGCGACGCACGCCGCCTGCTTGGTACGTAGCCTTTGCCGTATCGTTGTCGCTGCTGTCGATATTGATCGTGACGGTCGGATACTTGTTGACGACCGGCGTGGGAGTGTGGGGAAATAACAACACGGTGAGCTGGGGGTTTCCTATCATCAACTTCGTGTTTTGGGTAGGTATCGGCCACGCGGGCACATTGATTTCAGCCATCTTGTTTCTGCTGCGTCAGAACTGGCGAACGGGCATCAATCGCTTTGCGGAGGCGATGACGATTTTTGCGGTGTGCTGCGCGGGATTGTTCCCCGGGATTCACGTGGGACGCCTATGGCTAGCCTATTGGCTGGTCCCCTATCCCAACGAATTGGGCATGTGGCCACAAGCTCGCAGTCCGCTATTGTGGGACGTGTTTGCGGTTGGCACCTACGCCACGGTCTCGCTGTTGTTTTGGTACATGGGAATGATTCCCGACTTGGCCACGCTCCGCGATCGGGCTAAGGGGCGCTTTGCACAAATGGCTTACGGAGTTTTTTCGCTGGGCTGGAATGGCTCCAGTCGCCATTGGCTGCGGTTTGAGAAGGCCTATTTGCTGCTGGCAGCTCTAGCTACACCTTTGGTGTTGAGCGTTCACAGCGTGGTCTCGTTCGACTTCGCAACCTCGCAGGTTCCCGGTTGGCATACGACGATCTTTCCGCCGTACTTCGTAGCGGGGGCGGTGTTCGGTGGTTTCGCGATGGTCTTAGTTTTATCAATTCCCGCTCGTGAGTGGTTTGGGCTCAAGGACTTGATTACGCATCGTCACATCGAGAACATGGCCAAAGTCATGCTCGGCACGGGCATGATCGTGGCCTATGCCTATTCGGTCGAGTTCTTCACGGCTTGGTACAGCCAGCATCATTACGAGCAGTTCGTGTTCCTGAATCGGCCGCTCGGGCCGTATTGGTGGGCTTTCTGGATAATGGTTTTCTGTAATGTGGTCGCTCCGCAAGCCATTTGGTTCACCTGGGTGCGACAACGCGTTTGGGTCCTATTCGTGATTGCAGTGTTCGTGAATATCGGCATGTGGTTCGAACGGTTTGTGATCGTGGTGACTTCATTGCACCGAGATTTCTTGCCATCGAGTTGGGCGATGTTCACTCCGACCTGGGTCGACTTGGGGATGTTGATCGGTAGCTTTGGACTGTTCTTTACGTTGTTCCTATTGTTCTGCCGTTTCTTGCCGATGGTCGCCATGGCCGAAGTAAAAACGGTCATGCCCCAAGCCCAGGCGCACGCCGACGAGCACTCGGGACTTGCCGATTACCAACCCTCGCCCGACACACCGCGCGAACTGCGTCGCGGGCATTGGTTCACATGATTCATACCCATGCATCAGCAACACCACAGCAGGAAATAAGGGAGCTACAGTCCGTGAGTACTCAAACTACAACAGCTGCGCAGCGTCCCTACGCGCTGCTAGCTGAATTCGATACGGTTGCGGAGGTCATGCACGCGGCTGAAAAAGTTCGCGATGCGGGCTACATGATCTGGGATGTCCACAGTCCCATGCCCATTCACGGCATCAACGCTGCGATGGGACTGCGACCGACGATCCTGTCGTGGATCACGCTGGCGCATGGCCTGGCAGGTGCCGCATTCGGTTTGCTGCTAACGTGGTGGATGAATGCGACGTCGCTGCCGGGACTATCGTCGAGTGTACAGGGCTATCAATTCCTGATCAGTGGCAAGCCGATCTACAGCTTGCCCGCCAATATTCCTATCATCTTCGAAACGACCGTGTTGTTCGCAGCCATCGGCACCCTGCTGGGCATGTTGGGACTGAACAAGCTACCCATGCTCTACAACCCGCTGAACAAGAGTCGTCGCTTCTTACGAGCCACCGCCGATCGGTTTTTCATCGTGATTGAAGCAGACGACAAGATGTTTGAGCTGCAAGCCACGCGCGAATTCTTGCAAACGCTGCGACCGACTGCTATTGAAACGGTAACTGAGGACTAGTCGATGACCACCTATCAAGACGAACGGCTGCCGGTTCCAACCCCCTGGCGGCTCATACGAGAACTCAAGTTGCGACGCCCCCCGTGGTGGATGGTGTTGGCGCTGATCGTGGCGGTGATTGGAACCTGGATACCACTAGCGTTGATCTACCAAGCGCGAAGTAAAGACTCGCAGTTGCCGCGCGTACATTTCTTTCACGATATGGACAAGCAGGCGAAGTTTACCGCCCAAGCCGCGCATCCGTGGTTCGAGGATGGCCGCGCGATGCGGCAGCCGATCGAGGGCACGCTGGCACGCGGTCATTTGCACCACGACGCGCACTTCTACGATGGGTATACGCAAGACGCGACCGAGGGCATCCAGTTTGTCACCGCGCTGCCCCAGCAAGTCGCTGTGGATGCCACGTTGATTGCGCGAGGGCACGATCGTTTTCAGATCTATTGTGCCTTATGTCACGGAGCTTCAGGAACCGGAGATGGTCTCGTGAATCAGCGTGCGCTGGAATTGAAAGAAGCCAAGTGGGTTCCGGCGACCAACCTCATGACGCAAGAGATCCGCGACCGCGCAGCGGGACAACTCTTTCAAGCCATTCGCGATGGCGTAAGGAACATGCCCAGCTACGGAGCTCAGATTACGCCACACGATCGCTGGGCCATTGTGGCCTACCTGCGCGAGTTGCAGTCAACATCGCCCGTTGCGCCCCCGATAACAGCGCCAACCGCCACAGCACCCGCAGCCACACCACCTTGAGAAGACTCAATGACCACCATGACAAAACCGACTCAAAAATCAGCCGCGCCTGCACCAATATTCCTTTCCATTCCGCGCAAGGTCATTTTGGGTTTATGCGCGGGAGCCGTCCTGGGGGCCGTCCTGGCATTGCTCAGCGCGGTTTTGTACTCGGGTGGAATGCGGCGCGTCATGTTGGCTTATTTGGTTGCATTTGCATTTGTGCTCAGTCTCTCGCTGGGCTCGCTGTTTTTTGTACTGATCCAGCATTTGATGCGAGCAAGCTGGGGCGTGTTGGTACGTCGCCCGGCTGAAATATTCAGCTTGAATGTGATCAGCGTGGCAATACTATTCTTGCCGATTGCCTGGTGGGTCGTCGACGGCAGCGGACAACTGTATCCTTGGGCCAAACGAGACACAGGTGCCCAGTTGCAACACGCTGGTGAAGGTTCCCAGCTCACGCCAATTGCGTTTGCACAAGTCGAAGAGAGCGTGACCGAAGCCAACGCATCACACAGCCACTCGCCAGAAGGTGTCCCTCGCGAACCACATACAACATCTACCGCAGAAGCTCCCCACAATTCCACTGACAGCTTATACATCCATCAAACCGTTGATAGTTTGACGCGTAGTAAGCAGGGGTGGCTCAACCCGGGCGCCTATCTGGTGCGTTCGGTTGTATTCTTCGGTGTCTGGATTGGAATTGCTACATTCTACTTTGTCCGCTCGCGGAATCTTGACCGGGTGGGGGGAGTTAGCGACACGCGACGGATGGAATGGTGGGCCGGAGTATCCGTATTCGCCTTTGGCATCACGCTCACCTATGCGGCCTTTGATATGCTGATGTCGCTCGATCCACACTGGTACAGTACAATTTTTGGGGTCTATTTCTTCGCGGGTTGTGCGGTTGGCGGTTTCTCCGTGAATTTGTTGAGCATACTGGTACTGCAACAACTGGGTATCCTGCCCTCGATCGTTTCGGAAGAGCATCGGCGGGACCTGGGACGGCTGTTGTTCGCGTTTGTGTTCTTCTGGGGTTACATCGCGTTTAGCCAGTACATGTTGTTGTGGTACGCCAACGTGCCTGAGACGACGCGCTGGTTTGTGGTTCGCGGTGCGTCGATGGCAGAGGGCTACAGTAATAGTTGGGGGTATCTGGCAGTCCTACTCTTGTTTGGGCACTTTATCATTCCCTTCCTCGGGATCATGTCGCGCCATGTGAAAAGCAATCCGCGAGCTATGCTGTTTTGGGCTGGTTGGCTGTTGCTCATGCACTACCTGGATCTGGTCTGGCTGGTCATGCCCGAGCTGAGTCCGCGCTTGACAATCGGCTTGCCCGAAGTGGGAACGCTGTTGTTTGTGACTTGCGCGTATCTCTTGGGAGCTTCGCTGATTGCCACACGTACGTCGATCATTCCCACGGGAGATCCGAGGCTGGGTGCCTCGCTAGCTGTAACCGAGGTGTACTAGGCGCTGATTTAAGGCAGCTCGACAAAAAATCGCACCCCCGCACAGCCAATGGCATTTCGCCGCACCCATTGGCGACGAACACCCCATAATCCGGATATAGACATCCGGGTTTCCGGGTTGTATACTTGGGCATGCAGTATTTACCGGTGGAAACCGCTGTGATGACTTGGATTTCTCAGGACAGTTGATCATGATTGCACAACAAGCCACAAGGCCCGCGCACATGCGCTCGCGAAAGTCATTCGACCATAGCCCGATGCTGGTGTTTTATGAATTGACCCAAGCCTGCGACTTGGTTTGTCAACATTGCCGCGCGTGTGCGCAGAGTCGAAGTGATCCCGCAGAATTGAAAACGGCAGACTCGAAGCGGTTGATCGAGCAACTGACCGAGTTCCCCGAGCCCCCCATGCTGATCCTCACCGGCGGTGATCCGCTTAAGCGACAAGATATCTATGAATTGGTCGAGTATGCAGTGGCCTGTGGCCTGCAAGTATCCATTACTCCAAGCGCTACGCCGCTGGTGACGCGTGACGCAATCCGCCGCCTCCGCGATGCGGGTATTTCAAGGTTGGCGATTAGTATCGATGGCGCGGATGCAGCCACGCACGATGCCAATCGAGGCGTCGCAGGGAGTTTCGCGCGTAGCTTAGAGATCTTGAGCGACGCTCGAGAGCTGGGAGTAGAAACGCAGATCAATACCACGCTGACACCTGCCAACTTCAATCAGATCGAATTGATGGCTGATCGTTTTGCAGACTTCGACATTGCTCTGTGGTCGATCTTCTTTCTCATTCCGGTCGGACGCGCTGGTCAGATGCCCAGGCTCGGCCCCGACGAGTGTGAGCAGGCCTTTGAGCGCTTGTGGCAGCAATCAAAAATACAACCCTACATGATCAAGACGACCGAAGCCCCACACTATCGACGCTACGTGATTCAGCATCAGATTCCCAAGGCAGCTCAAGGTGATGCGCGGCCTCGAGCCTTCATCCCAGCCGGCGTCAACGACGGCAAAGGGGTGATGTTCGTCAGCCACACCGGAACGATCCACCCGACGGGATTTCTACCTGTCGTGTGCGGAATGTTTCCCATGCAGAGCGTCGTGCAGGTCTACCAAGACTCACCCATTTTCCGGGGCTTGCGCAATTCAGATCGACTGCAGGGCAAATGCGGTGAGTGCGAGTTTCGCAATGTATGCGGCGGCAGTCGCGCACGAGCCTACGCGGTCACCGGAAACATGTTTGCCGAAGAACCCGATTGCAGCTACCAACCCAAAGGCTTGTTGGAGCCGGTCCATTAGTTGAACACCATTTTATGATAGGCATCACATTTGGTCTCCAGCGATTCAGTTAACCTCGAAACGAGTTCAACCATGCGACAACGCGTAGCGATCATTGGTGGCGGAATAACAGGTTTGGCGGCTGCGCACCATTTGTGCGAAGTGGCACCGCAGCTCGACGTCGTTCTATTGGAGGCGACTTCACGGCTGGGTGGCGTCATTCAGACTACCAAGAAAGATGGGTTTCTTGTCGAAAGCGCCGCAGACAACTTCATTACCACTTCGCCAGTGGCCATCAATCTCTGTCAGCGACTGGGGTTGGGGGACGAGCTGATCGGGACCAACCCGCAGGGACGCGGAGCCATGGTAGTCTGCAAAGGCAAGCTAGAACCGATTCCGGCTGGTTTTCTCGTAATGGCGCCCTCGCGTATCTGGCCCATTCTGACCACGCGCATACTGAGCAGCGTGGGCAAATTGCGGGCAGGACTGGAATACTTCATTCCAAAGAGAAAGCAACTCGACGACGAATCCCTCAAAGCGTTTGTATGTCGACGTTTCGGCTATGAAATGTTTGAGCGATTGGTTCAGCCGTTGGTGGGAGGAATCTACACGGCGGACCCGAGCCGCCTGAGTATCGCGGCTACGATGCCTCGTTTTCCCCAAATGGAACAGCAGCACGGAAGTCTTCTGCGAGCGATGATGCGGCAGCGCCGTGAAGCCGGCCAGGCAAAGCCCGAGAACAGCGGCGGAGCGCGTTATAGTCAATTCATGACTCTTCGCGGTGGAATGTCGACGCTCACTAGTGCATTGGCAAACTCGCTGCCGGCTGGAGCCATCCATCGCAATTCGCCCGTCTGCGCCATCGTCCCAGAGGAACAAGGCCGTTGGTCGATTCGTCTCGCCAAGGGGAATCAACAGTGGTTGGATGCCGATGCGGTTATCGTCGCCTCTCCGGCCAACCATGCGGCCAGCATGCTGGCCTCGACCGATAAGAGTATCTCCGAAACTCTCGGTCAGATCGAATACGCGAGCTGTGGAGTCGTTTCGCTGGCGTATCGCCGAGATCAGATCAAACACAAGTTGAACACGTTCGGATTTGTCGTACCCCTGGCCGAACACCGCTTAATCTTGTCGTGTAGTTTTTCTAGCTTGAAGTACCCAGATCGCGCTCCTGATGAACTCGTGCTGATGCGAGTCTTTATTGGTGGGGCATGCCAAGGTGGGCTTTTGCAACTTCCCCGCGAACAATTGATTCAACTGGCTGAGCGCGAGCTGACGGAATTGCTCGATATTAGTCAGCCACCGGTCTTTCGAGACCTGACGATGCAACTCCAGGCGATGCCACAATACCACGTTGGACATTGTGAACGTGTCGAGTTGGTTGAGAAGCGACTCGCGTCCCATCCAACACTCGCTTTGGCTGGCAGCGCGCTGCGTGGCGTCGGCGTGCCGGGTTGCATCGAAAGCGGTGAGAAAGCCGCCGAGCGGATAGCCAATGCCTTAGCCGCGTCGAATTGCGAAGTATGCCATAGCTAGGTTATAATTGAGCAGGGAAACTCTTCTCAATGACCAGCGAGCACAGTATGGCCACTGCAACTTCAGCTCTAATACCATCCATCGATGGTTCGTTGCTACGACTTGACCAAGTCTCATGGCAGACATATTGCGACCTGCGGGAAGCCCCCGAAAACCGGTATGTCCGCATGACTTTCGATCAAGGAAGGCTGTACCTGATGTCCCCTTCTCGATTGCATGAGCGGATTGCCGAACTGATCGGACGATTGATTGCAACCTATACCGAAACCGAATCAATACCGATTCTCAGTGGCGGCAGCACGACGATGAAGGCCCAGTTCCTCAATCGAGGACTGGAGCCCGACAAGTGCTTTTACATTCAAAATGAGGCGGCCGTCCGTCGAACTGATCACTACGACGCGCAGACTGATCCTCCTCCAGATTTGGCAGTCGAAGTTGACGTGATGTCGTTATCGACGGTCCGCATGCCGATTTACGCTGAACTTGCTGTTCCCGAAGTATGGCGCTGGATCGATGATCAGATCGAAGTCTATCACTTGGTCGGAAACAAATATCAATCCGCAAACCAATCAGCTTGTCTGCCTGGCTTCCCGTTTGACAAAGCGGTAGGCGCCTTGAATGATCGTTTTGATAGGGACGAAACAAGCTTGATTGCCGCGTTTCGCAAGTCGCTGATCGACCCCAGGACCTGATTCAGGTTCAAATGGGACAGCGCCACATTGACCATGCAAATCATTCCATGCTGGTGCTCAAGAGGCTACTGCCAATCGCGTTTGGTGGTGCAATTCCATTCAGTAGCCTCTCCACGACGTCAGCCGCCGCATAGCTGGTTGCCTCGGGAGACTTCAAGAACTGCACAATGCTGGCGACATCGTTGCCGCAGGTCACCAAAGGTTGCTCCAGTTCGCTGCCGTGTCGGCGCTGACCCATGCCGATATTTGCCAACAAGCCATTGCAGACGCACTTGCGGCCAACGGTGTCGTCGAGCGCGCCACCTTTGTGCACATACGCTTTGACCGGTTCGCCAGGGCAACGCCAACCGACCGTTCCATCTTCTTTTCGGTAGCCCTGCCGCAGGAAGCCCAGATCGCAGACGCGTGTGCGCTGCTCGAATACCGTAGCATCGGACATCGAACCGTCGATTTGCAAGACCTTAAAGGGAAAGCCCGTGGGGGATGCCAGCGGATCGGTCAGCACATCGGGTTGGCCCTGGCGGCACTGCTTCAGCACCAGTTGCTTGATGTCGCCGCGAAACCCAGATTCCTCGCAAAAGGCAAAAGCCGTACCGACCTGGACGCCGGTTGCACCCAGCTCGATCGCATCGCGGACTTTTTCGGGTGATCCATAGGAGCCGGCCAGCCAGAAGGGTAGCCCCAATTCGGCGATGGCCGCCAGGTCAACGGCATCGCGAGGCCCATAGACAGGCTCGCCGCGTTCGTTCAGCGGCAACTTGCCTCGCGGCGGTGCGTTGTGTCCGCCTGCGGTTGGGCCCTCGATGATAAATCCATCGACGTGTCCGTTTGATTTGCGTGCCAACATGGTCGCCAGGGTCGTCGACGCAACAATCGCCAGAAACTTTGGACGATTCAACCAAGGAATGTCGCCGCCACCAAAGGATAGCGGGTCAAAGCGGCTAACAAATTCGTCATCACGCTGCGCGCCGACGATGTGCAAGGGTAACTCGACCGGCAAACCTTCCTGCAGACGGTCCAAAATGCCTGGGATGGCACGAGGGATGCCGGCGCCCATCAGCACGTAGTCGACGCCCGCTAACATAGCACCGTACAAAGATGGCAATGTTGGCGTTTGAATCTTTTCGAGATAATTGATCCCTATCCGCCCTGTGTGGCCCTCTTTGGCCAAGGTGACTTCGACGAAATTGGCGACGACCACTAGCTCCACTTCGGCTTGCGAGGGCTCATGTGACAATACCATGGTCGGCGCATGAGAAGCGTCGCAATCCATCCCTCCTTCGACGTAATAGCGATCGATAATTCGCTGAGCCATGTGGGGATACGGGAAGTCGGCCAAGGCGCGGCGCATGTGCCCCCCGATATCTCCCAGTTGCAATCGCCGTACGAGCACTACGTCAATCGCTGTGCCAGAGACAACACCCAACTGGCCAGTCAGGGAAACCGCGCGGGCTAGTTCCCAGTTAGATACCGCAACCCCCATACCGCCTTGGATAAGGGTTGGATCCGATCGCTGTTCTTTTTCCTGCATTTCTTGGTGCTCCTTGCACTTTGTGGCTTAGTTCTCATTCAACACTTGTTGAAACTCTTAGGTATCAAAGACTCTCAGGGGACGAGTGCGAACGTTCCCAACCTTGGCGAACTTCACTAGTAACGCCGCACCCGTGGACTCATCGGACGCTTCAAAAACGACACAGCCATCGACATCGCCGATCGACCGGTATTGAGAAAGCAGCTTTCCGCCGGCGGATTGTACCGACTGCGCAAAGGAGTCTGCTCGCTGGAGCGTGTCGCCAGTGTTGCGAAGGCCTTGGTCAGTGAAACTGATTGGAGTGAGATAGCGAATCATGAATTCTCTCAGTTTTCCAAGGGACTATTTGTTGGCTAGGGCATCACCCGTTAAGCTCTGGCGACCGATATCTTGCAACACATCTTCGATCAATGCGTCCAAGGCTTCACCGGTGGGAGCGGTAGAGTTCTTTTTAATCCCCAAGTCGTGCAAGCGGATATGCACGTCGATATGCTCGTGAACTTGGTCGAAGACACCCAGGCAGCAATGGATCGGGCAACCGTCGATGCTCCACACCGGGCGTTGTTTTAGCTTTTTCAGGAACAGCGGTTTGGCAGCGCCAATGCCAGCCAAACAAGACATTTCAGCTACACCGCGGCGGTCCAATTCGTGAGCCACATCATTGGCCAACTGCCCCGCATTCGAACAACCGGAACAGGCGAATAGGATTGGTTTGTTATCGCTTGCTGCTTGCATTCAATTCACCTCAATTTCGATGTGCGCTGCGTCAACGCATGCCCCGCCCTGGTTGATTGGGTACAAGAACTGGCGGTGGTTCTCGCGATTCCCAGCCTTCGAGAACCACTCCAGAAAGCAGACTTGCAATGGCTTTACAAGTCTTGAATGCTTACCAGGAAACCCGGAGTTGCATTTCGTGAATACTATCCTACTATCGTTGGACGACATTCGTCAAGCTGCGACTTGGCCATTCCCCAAGAAATAGATTGAGTGGTACAATTTGTCCTAGGCGCGAGCAACTTATCGCGAATGGATTTCAACAGAGGCTTACCCCAGACACTCAATATGATTCATCACAAGACTACGCAGAACGCTATTGCGGCCATGAGCCGTTTGGCGGAACTACACGCAGACGCTTCGCGAAGCGCATCGTCGCGCGAGTTGGCCGAGAGTCGGAATTTACCCGTTCCACTGGTGGCCAAGATACTGACGGTATTGTCGCGCAACGGCTTAGTCACCGGCTCGCCTGGCCCCGGTGGCGGCTACCGTTTGGCCAAACCACCTGCAAAAATTCGTTTGAAGGACGTGGCTGTACTGTTCGAGCGCGAGACCGAGGGACTATGCGCCTACGGTCCCGGATGGTGCGGCCACGGAACGCCATGCCCGCTCCACGATTCCGTATCTCAGATGAAAGAAGTCTTCGAGGAGTTTTTGAACAAGACCACTTTCGCCGTCTTTGAGAATAGCGATCCGAAGCCAGCCAAGCGCCGAGCGAGTACGAAAAGAAAGCCGTAACCCGCTATCGTCATCCGTGCTCTGGCCCTGCCATCCGAACGAGAGTTCATTTCCGTGCGCTAGCACGGTTGGCAAGGTCGGAGCACGGATAGAATCGACGGGGGAGATTTTATACTTTGATCTCAGGTGAAGTGTCCGTCACCGGTTGCGGTACTGGCGTCATTTGTGCCAGAGCCTCCAAGAATCCGCTCATGTCTTTCTCCACCACGTCTCCAACTAGGCAATCGATCAGGGCCGAGCGCTGCTCCGGATACCGCTCGACGAATTTGTGGAAACTGAAACTTGGATCGTAGAACGCATGGATCAACCTGCGAATGACTTCAATTCCATTCCACAAGGGACGTGTGAATCCTCCGAGTCGCTGTGCAGAGACGTCATCGGCCACCAAGGCGTCATGGATGCAACCAGCCGCTAACTCAGCCGATGCCAGCGCTAAAAACAAGCCAGACGAGTAGATCGGATCTAAGAATGCGGCTGCATCCCCGATCATTACCCAGCCATCGCCAGCGGTTTGGCGATTGCGATAAGCCATTCTTCGCAATCCGTGAATGCGATCGTCTCGAGTCGCTGCAGTCAACATCTCTTGTAGCGGGCCACACTTGGCAACTTCACGCGAATAGGCAGCCTCGAAGTCGGAATCCTCTGCGAACAGATACTCTGGCGACGCCACGACGCCGACGCTGACCATGTCGTTCGGGAGTGGGATGTACCAGAACCAACCGCGATCCTGGATCATAAACACGGTTGTTTCTCCAGCATCGATCCCTGGGCGGCGTTTTGCGCCGCGGTAGTAACTCCAGACCGCTGCTTTGTCTAAACCTGCCACGTCTGTTTTGAGATCTAGTTGGGACCCGATCACGGTCGATCGGCCAGATGCGTCGATGACGACTCGACAAGAGATCTCCTCCGCTTCTCCACCGCGTGGTTTCGCCAGCACACCGCAGGCCTGTCCAGCCTCATCAAAGATCACTGTTTGGCATTGAGTTTGCGTGCGGACTTCGACACCGTTTTCGCGGGCATGTTCCAAGCACAGAACGTCAAACTCCGAGCGCAATACCTGCCAGGTCCGCGCACCATCACCTTCAATGGTTTCCGAGAAATAGAACGGGTCGGACTCCTCACCCGATGGCGAAACAAATCGCACGCTGTGCTTGACGGGAAAATGCGACGCTCGCAGTTTCGGCAGCAGCCCCAAGCGATCGAGCGTCCCATAGGTGTGTGGAATGAGCGATTCGCCAATGTGGTAGCGCGGGAATTGAGTATTCTCGAGCACAACGCAGCGATGCCCCTGTCGCTGCAAGAAAGTGGCTGCGGCCGCACCGGCTGGCCCACCGCCAATGACGACTACATCGTAAGCGGCTGGAGTTACTGTGAGTGACATTTGGTTCTCTCCGAAGGGTTTGCGATTTCTCTAGCGTCGATAAGCTATCCAGCCAATGCAACGCGTCAGCTTCAGCGCCCCATTGCTAGAGCCACTGGGATGGAAGAGGTACGCTGCCGCCTTTCATGACCGTAGGCTCGAAATTCAGATATCCGGACATATGAATCCACAATAACGGGCTGTTAGGGCAAAGTCCAGAGGGCTGTCAGTTTTCGGCTACTCCGGGTGGTCTGCCAACAATCAATTTTCGCGGCAAGGGGCGAGGCTACGAGACCGTTTGATTCGTTTGCCGTCCTACGGAAGTCCCACGCGAAAATTTCGTAGCCGTTCACGCGTTTTGTAATAGCTTGTGCCATTTGCGTGAGAGAAACTAAGAATACGTGGACACGAGCAATGTCACTCTATGGCACCTCACACTTTTGCGATAGCAGCAGATTCATCGGACAAGCCAACTCAAAGGATGTTCGTCTGCGTAGAAAAACGTGAACAGTTACAAGTATTCCTCTTGGAGACTCCCTGGAATACTACGGTCGCCGCTGCTACATTTAGGAATAGTGGACCGGTTATTCCAGAAGTCCAGCGAGTGGCTATCATGGGTGATGAGAATACGAACCGCCAGGCAATACGAACAACGCCGACGGAGATTTTGGCGGTCGTCGAGTGGCGGTCGCGTTTGACCGCGCTGGCGACCGGCTATCTGTTGTTTGAAACGCTCACGGGGCTAGCCATTTGGCTGTTGCCGTTCAGTGCCTTGGCGCAGTTCTCGGTGCTGCTGCACACTGCTATCGGACTACTATTCCTGGCTCCCCTGCTCTGGTATGTGATCCGTCACTGGTGGATCCGTCACAAGGGAAACCTCAGTCACTATCAATTGCTTGGGTATATTGCCACGGCGATACTCGGCGTATGCTTGGTGAGCGGTTCTGTGGTGGCTTGGCAAGGCGTCGTTGGGCCGCGAATGACAGTGCTGTGGGATGTGATGCACCTTGTCACCGGACTGGGGCTGGTCGTCTTCGTCGTCGTGCATGTGCTGACCATCGCGGTTCGTAGGTCCAACAATGCGGATGTCCGACACCAATTGTCCACTGCTCGGCGGGCCTACTACACGAAAAGTCTTGCAAGTTGTGTTGTGCTGTCGCTTCCGATCGTCGCATTGGCGATGATCTATCACGAGCCACATGCTAACCGCAGTTTTCCCGACGACTACAACTGGAAGTTTGGCCAAGACCGCCCGTTCGCCCCCAGCATGGCACGAATTGAAGCGCCCTGGACGGATGAACTGCATAGTCAAATCGCCGACACTGTTGGCGATGAACATCGCGGCTTCGTGCTCACTTCATTATCCAAAGGCGTCGAGTCTCGCAGCACCGGCGAATCGCAAGGTGTGTTCGATCAAATCCGCTCGTGTACTTCGGGGTTGCAACTGAGCGATGAAAGTAAGACTCGAATCGAAGCGATCATGGCCGATGCAGCGAAGCGGGTGAAACGCGAAGGAGCTCTGCAGGCTCAGGATCTAGCTGGTTCGGCAAGTTGTGGCAGCAGTGGGTGTCATACCCAGATCTACGAAGAATGGCTGCCCAGCGCTCACCGCTATTCGTCGATGGATAGGATGTTTCAACGCACTCAAGAATTGATGTCGGAAGAGACATCCCCCGAGCACACGCGCTACTGTGCTGGTTGCCACGATCCGATTTCACTGTTCAGCGGTGCCAAGAACTCGGGCAACATCACGCTCAGCTCGCTCGGTGCGGACGAAGGTATCTCGTGTCTGGTTTGTCACTGTGTCGTGCAAGCCGACGTGCAAGGCAATGGCGACTACACCATCGCCTTGCCCGAGCGTTATGTTTACGAGAAGCACGAAGGCAAGCTAGCGAAATTCGTCAGCGACTTCTTGATCCGCACCTATCCTCGCCATCACATCACTTCCTACTCGCGACCGCTCTACAAGACCGCCGAGTTCTGTGGTGCCTGCCACAAACAATACCTTGACAAAGAGGTCAATACGGACATTGGCAAAGTGCAGGGCCAGAACCAATACGACAGTTGGAAGAACAGCAAGTGGTATCACGAAGGCGATCCGACCAAGACAATCAATTGTCGCGAGTGCCATATGCCACTCAACGACAGTGACGATCCCGCGTTTGGTGACGTGACCGATTACAACCGAACGGCCAACGATGGAAAACACCGCAGTCACCGCACACTGGCCAGCAACCAGTACATCCCACAAGTGATGAATCTCGAAGGCCACGAGACACACGTCGCGCTGACAGAGAAGTGGCTGCGAGGCGAGATCGAGATACCGGAGATTGCCGACAAGTGGACTACCGGGCCAGTGGTCCGATTGAGCATAACCGCTTCCGAAATTGCGAAAGCCGGGGAACCGCTGTCGATCCATATCAGTTTGATGAACAACAAAACGGGCCACGATTTCCCGACCGGGCCGCTGGATATGATCGAAAGTTGGATCGAACTGCTCGTCACCGATGCGAATGGCAAGGCGATCTATCACACCGGTGCCGTTAACACGGATGGAACTGTCGATCGATCGCAAGTTTGGTTCAAAGCAGACGGGTTTGACCGACAGGGCGAGCTGATTGACAGGCACAACCTGTGGGACTTGGTAGGTGCTAGCTACAAGCGATCCTTGTTTCCCGGCGTCACCGATAACGTTAAAGTCGAGTTGCAATGCCCGTCGATGGCGCGAGGGCGTGTAATCGCCGCAGGCGACGAGAAGTTGAGTCCCGGCCAACGCGTCGAAGACTTTTCCATTCCAACTGCTAATATAGTCGCAGGTGACGAATTGAAGGTCGAGGCGATCTTGCATTATCGCAAGGCGAATCCCGAGTTCCTCAATCGCATTTATGGTGCGGAAAACGAAGTGCGATCGCCGATCACCGAGATGGCGCGCGAAACCGTACGTATTCGGATCGAGGACGATGGCACAGCGAAAACTGAGTAAACGCTATCGGTTGATGTTGCGGTGGGGGATTCCCTCCGGACTGGCGACGCTCGTGTTGGGCTTTCTGGCCTGGACGGGAAGTGTGCGTGTCGACCCTTCGGCGATCGGCAAGGATGGTAAGGTCGGTGGCTTGACCAGTGTACTTGAGAGGGAGATTGCACCGGAGATGGTGCGATTCACGTTCGCGGACGCGACGCATGAAGCGGGGTTCGACTTTCATCACTTTCCCGCCACGCGGCAATCGCTGTTGCCCGAGGACATGGGATCGGGGTTGGCATGGGGCGATTATGACAACGATGGTGATCACGATTTGTTTCTCGTCAACTTTCGCAGTTCTATTGTCGCGAGTGAAGCTTCAGCAGCCGAGAGTGGCCGTTGTGCCCTGTATCGCAACGATGGCGATGGCAGGTTCACCGATGTTGCGGAAGATGCAGGTGTGGATTGTTCCATCTATGGCATGGCCGCTGCGTGGGGTGACTGTGATAGTGACGGAGACCTGGATCTCTATATCACAGCCTACGGCCCAAACATTCTTTATCGCAATGAAGGCAATAGCAGGTTCACCGACATCAGCCAGATCGCGGGCGTTGATGACGAGCGGTTTAGTGCCGGCTGTGCTTGGGGGGATTTCGATCGTGACGGGCGCATTGATTTGTATGTGACCACGTATGTGAATTTCCAATACAGCGACGAAGATCTGGCGCGAGTGAAACAGATCAAGGGCGAGGTCAATCCATACACGATCAACCCGTCATCGTTCGCTGCCGATACAAACGTCTTGTACCACAACAACGGAGACGGCACTTTCACGGATATTGCACAACAAGCGGGCGTGGCCGATCCAGAGGGCCGGTCCTTGGGCGCGATTTGGTTCGACTTCGACAACGACCAATGGCTGGATTTGTACGTGGCCAACGATGTCTCCGCCAACGGTGTATTTCTTAACAATGGTGACAGCACGTTCTCAGACATCGGAGCGGTCTCGTTAGCTGCTGACTATCGTGGCGCCATGGGATTGGCGGTTTGTGACTACGGCGATGACGGCGACTTTGACTTGTTCGTTACCCACTGGATCGCGCAAGAGAATGCCTTCTTCCTCAACAATTCACTTGCCGCTCCTCCGTCGGGCGGCCGTGGACTCGTCATGTTCGCCGATCGTGCGGATGCTGTGGGTCTGGGGCAAGTCTCATTAAGTACGGTTGGTTGGGGGACCGGCTTTGTCGACTTCGACAACGACAGTCACTTGGATTTATGGGTAGTCAACGGCAGTACTTTGCAGGACCACGCAGACGCGACTGCGTTGGTACCACAACGACCGCATGTGTTTCGCCAGCAAGATGGTAAGGGTTTTTTTGAGACTGGAGTACAAGCTTGCTCGCGACTTGGTGAACCGATCGTAGGCCGCGGTGGCGCGCACGCCGACTACGACGGGGATGGTAAAATGGACTTGGCAATCATGAGTCACGGAGGGCAACCGGTCCTACTGCATAACACGACCCCAGCACCGGGACATTGGATCGGAGTGCGGCTTCGCCAAACCACTGGCAACACATTTGGGCTCGGGGCCGTGGTAGTCGTCCGCACCAAGGATCGTGTGCAAACAGCGATTGTCGGTGCCGAGGGGTCGTATCTATCTCAGAGTCCAAGCGACTTGCATTTCGGAGTAGGCGACGCGGAGATTGTCGATTCGATCACGGTGCGCTGGCCTGATGGGACAGAGGAAACGGTTACGGATGTTGATGTAGATCGAGTATTGAGCGTGTCGCACGAGTTGGATGCCAATCGCTAACTCTTCTTGGTATCTGCGTCGAAACAATTCGAAGCTCGCAGTAGATCCTAACCGCTTCCATGCATTCTTAAATTGACAGACGAGTGCCACTGGAAAAACTCTACTCGACGTTAGTACTAGACTGAAGTAGCCTGATTGGAGCTGTCAGCGCCCAACATCCTTGGGTGGTAATATGCGAGAGAAGCGGATACCCTAACTGACATATGTTCGTTCTATTGGTATTGGATTGACGCTGACCGCTCCGTCGGTTATTTGCTATTCTTCTTAGGTCAACCAAGGATCGGCGGAGCGATCCACGACTCTCCTCAGGAACAATCATGAAAACGACTGACTACATCAAGATGGCGCTGGAAAACGGCAAGGCCTACACGTTGGCATTGGTTGCCGACCTGAAAGACGCTCCGCTGACGCAGCCCACGCCCAACGGTGGCAATCATCCGCTATGGATAGTGGGGCATCTCGCACGATCAGAAAGCGCTCTGCTCGACGTTTTCATCATGGGTAAGCCCAATCGCTTTCCCGAGTTGGAAAACTGCAACGCAGGTAGCACACCGACGCCCAATGCCAGCGACTATCCGTCGATGAATGATCTACTGGTAAAATTCGAAACCATCCGCGCAGCATCGCTCGCTCATTTGGCTACGCTCAGTGAAGCCGACCTTGACATGAAGAGTCATGCCCCTGAGAAATATGGAGCTTTCTTCGGCACGGTGGGCGCTTGCTACGCCGCAATGACCTCGCACATGGCGTTCCACGCCGGTCAAGTCGCCGACGCCCGTCGCGCCCTCGGACGTGAACGGCTGATGAGATAGTGATAGTCGCTGACCGCTCCGCCGGTCAGTCGCTTGAACCCTAGTTCGCATTGGCAAATCCAGCCAACGATCTTAGGGCACCGCCATGCTACATGCCTTCATCCGCAGAGGGACCGTACAGACCAGGAACGGGAATGTCGTTCACCCGCAAGTAGACGCACAGGTGCGCACGATGGTGAATGATGTGATTGATAACCCAAGTACGCAAGACGGCGATCTTCGGCATGGTGAACATGGTATTCCCGGATTTCAACAAGCTCCATGGTTTATAAAGCCCATCGTCACTGACGGACTCCAGCAAAGCTCGAGCCTGGCTGACGTTACGATCAAACTCGGCCAACACGTCTGCGGTACAATCGAACTGTGGCGTTTTGAAAGGCTCGCCCTCTTTGGGCATCACGTCCAGCGAGTCCGATTCGATTGTCATCGCGGCCCAAGATGGAAGATTGGCCAAATGCGAGGCAACCCAGCCGATCGTGTTCGATTTCTCGTGAATCTTCCAGCCGAATTTCTCGTCTGGAATCCGCTCCAATACCTTCCGCGTGCCAGCCATTTCGTTGTCAAATTCTGGCAGCATATTCTTTCCAATCGACATATTCATTTCTTCCAACCTGAAAGTGCTTGGTTGCATAGTTCGATGCGACTATTTTGATCATTGTGGCGTAAGTCGTCTAGCTGGGAAAACAGGTGCCGAAAGCCGCGATCAATTTCGGCGAAATGGAAGGACGGGAGTCGATCAGAAATTGCACCACAGACACTCTGTCTTCTTTTCCTTGACCTCGCCGGCAGCAGCTTTGTTGTCGATCTTAACCTCGTGCCGGGTCCAATTGTGCTTCTGTTCCCACTTCGTGTAGAGGCTGCTCGGATAACCACTGAGCATGAACTTGCCTTGGATGACCGATAGCGTCTCCAGCAATTCCTCATGCTCGACTTCGCCCATCTCAAATGCGTACTCGCCCGTCGTCGAACGGGACGCGTGAACGTAGGGAGGATCGCAATAGAACAGCGTGTTGAGACCGTCCTGTTTGCGAATAACGTCGGTAGCCTTCTGGTTGAGGATGACGACGCCTCGCAACCGCCGATGTACGTCTGGCAAACCTTCGACGACATTGAGCCATGCGGAAGCTTGTTCGTTGATCCGGCTCCGAGTGCGATTTCTCGATAAGGTCGCAAAGTCTCTCATTAACCCTTGACGGGACTGTCGTGCCAGGATGAAGAACTGAACTGCGCGCTCGACGTCAGTAGCATCGCGATCGGCTTCACCGGTCTGGGAGAATTCGAACGCCCGATCAAATTCGGCTTCGCTAAACGGTGTCATCTCCATTCGTTGCCGAAATGAGTCGAAGTGTGCGGCGTCTTGAAGCACTCGCCAAAAATTGATCAGCTCACCGTGCAAGTCGTTGACGACTTCACTACTTCCCTTCAAGGCAGCAGGGAGCTTTTCAGTGCCGGTCGCCAGCCAGTCGCGATTCGGATCCCGAGCCAACAGAATTCCGCCACCGCCAAAAAAAGGCTCGACATAGTGCAGGTGTGGCGGCATCAAACCGACGATCCATTTCCGTAGATAGTACTTGCCGCCGTGCCATTTCAGAGGTTGGGTCAATTGTGCCATGCGTCGCTCTTTCCCCCCTACGGAAGAATTTAGTCCATGAGTATCTGGTGTGAAGCAGAACATAGCGGCACGGCGGTGTTTTTCCCAGACGGCTAGACTAAAAACCTATCCCACTCATATTCCGCACGATGCTCAGTTTAGGGTTTGGTACGAAAATGTAGGCATGAACCCAAAAAACTCTCCTTTTTTCTTACCTAGCCCTGCCACGTTCGGCGAGTCGTGTTTTCCAGTATGCACCGATACAATTGTGAGTTAGTAGTCGGCCAGGGCGATTTCACGCTGTTCGAACAGACCTTGGCTGTTGAGTTGGAGCTTGAAGGACACGGGGGAAGCAGCGGGACCGCGATTCCGGGAGAGATTTGGAGCGTGCCAGCCGGACGGCGATACCACTGTCACGCACAGGGCGACACGATCTCGTACGCGGTCGCCGAGTTTGGCATCGAGATCGACGGTGAACGCACCAGGGGAGAATTGAAGCTGCTGGCCGGAGCTCGCGATGAAAAACTGCTGAGCCTTGTGACACACCTTGTCCGAGTGATCAAATCCTAGCTGGCAATCTTCTCACTTGCCTCAATGTCAAAGCAGTCAACACGCGTGGGCAGATAGATAGTCGATGCATGGAACGTTTCAAACTTGAACAGTGGATGTTTGGGCGGGGCTGTACTATAGCAGTTCGAGCGAGCGTCACGAAAACGTAGGTTTTCAAACTTATTTGAATTAAGGTATGGCGGCCGGTGTGTCCCAGCGAACTTTGTAGAGTCGCTCACCCGCCAGTTTCAACTTCGGCCTACCCGTGAATCGGATCGTGTCGCTCCACCAGTGTTCCTCGGTGGCTTGGTGAACTACGATTCGATCGGACGCAGGATGGCGATCAACCGACTTGATTTTTGAATGATCCCCGAATCCGTCGGCGACTGTGAAAGTGAGCTTGTCGCAGTGAAACAACAACACTTGCGTATCGGTCGTCACGTACAAGTGCTCGCCATCGTGCTGCGGTGACAAATCGTGCCCCCCATTGCTGGGGAGAGTCGTGCGCGTGAGCACCGACCAGCGAGACTGGGGCTTTGCATCGGCATCGGCAACCAATGCGAGAAACTCCTTCTCCCCGAGAGCCCAAAGGCAATTGCGATTGGCATCCCAATCGGGATCGCGATGAACGTAGCAATAAAAACCAACAGTCTCAAGTAAACAATTTTAGCAAGATTCATTGCAGGTCTCCTATTCGATTTAAAGAGTTCACGTCAGCCGGCAGTGCGTAAATGCGAATCGAACGTTGCAGTTCAAACAACTTGGCATCCGGTCGAAGGACAACTCTTGAAGAATCAACGCGTAAATACGAACGTTCAATTCTATCACGTCGGATGTCCTGTTTCTGTAATCGCCGAAGAATCTGCAACGGATCCATGCTTTCCGATTAACGCGATGAAGGTAGAATGAAATAGGATGGGCTACTGGACTGCGACCCAACAACCGCGTTTCCCCACTGGGTTGTCGGGCACCTACAAACGCAACGCACGTTCGCCCTGCTTGGCTTGGATACAAGCTCAGGGGCGAGTCGTTGGGACAGGTTTGTCACTGCAAAGGCGTCAATCCGCTTGGGGTGCTTGAGCGTCCGCAGCAAGTGCTTGTCGATCACTCCACCGATTCATTGCGTTTCGGGCGGCAGCATAGACGTAGGCCCAGAGTAGTATGGCGGCGGTTATTGCTGCAGACCATTGAACGATTGCGACTAGGTTGCTCATATTTTTCTCCAGCGATTGGGTCGGGGGAACTGAAATGCCTGTTACCAATGTCGGGCAATGCCCTAAAGCCTTGCTGAGGAGAATCTAAGACTTGCTTCATCTTGGAAAAATCGCTTGCCGATCTTGCAAATCCACTTTGACGATCCACCGTCTGACGGCTTGATGAAGAACTCTTTATCTGGGGCTTATGATTGGCTCATCGAAGTCAGCGATACTGTGTAGAAACCCGATGAATCGTATTTCCCAAAGAGACGCCGGATGAGCATTCGCATTTTGATCGTTGAAGATGAGCCTGGAATTGCGGATTTCATAGTCCGTGGGCTGTCCGAAGAAGGCTACACGGTCGCACACGCCGCTGACGGTCCTAGTGGGACAGATCGACGTGACCCTGCGTCGTCCACGTAGTGTGAGCGAGTATCAATCCAATTTGGAATTATTGCGAGGGCAAACGCAAACGCTATAGGAGATCGTCGAATCGCTACTGTTTCTGGCTCGCAGCCATACAGAGCCCGAATCCGTGGCAACGAACCTGGTAAACATGAAACAATGGCTGCGAACGCATGCACTGACGTGGTCCACCCATCCGCGATTCAGCGACATACGCCTCGACGATCAACTGAACGAAAACTCATGCGCTGCAGCAAACCCAGTCTTGCTCGAACGCGTAATCGATAATTTGGTCTTCAACGCGTTGAAGTACAGTGAATCGGGCACACCCGTGACCGTGCGCGCCAGCGAAGCCAATGATCAGGTTCAAATTCAGGTCATCGACGCTGGCCCGGGGATTCCCAAAGCAGATCTGACGCAGTTGTTCGATCCCTTCTTTCGATCGAGCGACGCACGTCGCCGAGGTATCGCGGGGACGGGTCTGGGGCTTGCCATTGCAAATCGAATCGCCATAACATTCGGTGGCAGCTTGGAATGCGAAAGCACCGTTGGTAAGGGAAGTTGTTTTACATTGAGACTGTGTCGAGTCGAAGAAAGTGTAGGGTGAATTTGTGCGTGGCCGTGAAAGTGGAATGCCGATTCTTGAACAATGGGAGTCCTATTTTGATGCCGACGAAGTGGTGCGAAAATTGAGCCAACATGGGCAGCGCGACAAGTGTGTTGAGTTCGGATGCGGATATGGCACTTTTACACTCTCTGTCGCAGGTCTAGATGACGTGCAACAGATTGCGTCCTTTGATATCGATGATGAAATGTTAAAAACGACCGCTCAACGCCTCGGTGAAAGAGCGATCGCGAAAGTCACGCTGGGCGAACGGGATTTCTTGGCGGACGGTTGTGGCTTGCCTGATAGTTGGGCCGATTGGGGGATGATCTTTAATTTGTTACACATTGAAGCATCTTTGGATTTGCTTGCCGAAGCGCATCGTGTCATTCGGCCCGGTGGTACTTTAGCAATCATGCACTGGCGACGAGACATCCAAACGCCACGAGGACCATCGATGGCAATCCGCCCATCGCGAGATCAATGCCAAAGCTGGGCTGAGCAAGCCGGATTCCAGTTTGAATCGGCCCCAACGTTTGGAAGAAATCCATGGCACTGGGGTCTGAAAATGAGTCGCCCGGCGAAGATGAAGTAGAGTTTTGGAATCGCTTCAGCCAAACTTCATCCAAACTTCGTAGTGTTCATCGATCGCTCCCCCCAGCACGAACGGTTCGTGCCTGCGGTTGAGGTCAATCAACTAGTTGCCATGGAGAAACAAAAATGAGTACGACACTACTATGTGCGCTCGCGGCCGCTGCCATGATTCCCATCGGTGTCACGTCGGTCGTTGGTACCGATGGTCCTCCACCGTGACTGCTGGTTGTTGTCATGGCACGGACGTAAATACCTTTCGAGTTTCGCTAGCGCACGCGCAGTTCCAATCGTGGCCACCTGCCAGAATTCAGCTCAGTTTTTGATCGGGCACTCGAAATTGTCAGTTTTCAGCGCGAGAAGTGAACACTCAATTCGATCAAGCATTTGTTCAGCCGTGTTGCCGATCACCCATCCCGCCGCACCTCTTCGCGCTACAGTTCCCATGACGACTAGGTCAACTTGTTGTTCATGGATGAACGTGGGCAGGATATGGTCGGTGCTGCCCTTTAACATGTGTACATTCTTCGCCTGGGCGCTGGTCCCGTGCTTCTGCAAGAATGTGTCCAGCAGCTTCGTGAACCGCTCATGTACCTCATTCAGCAATCGCAGGAAATCTTTCTGACTCGTACGGGTAAGTAGAAATTCTTCGCCGAAGACTCTCCAGGCTTGCACAACCGATAGTTTCGATCCGTAGTATTGGCTGGCCAGCAGTGCTGACTCGTACACCTTATCATTTAGTTCGTCGTCCTCCGACTCTTCGCTCAGAGTGTCGATGCAGGCCATCACGTGTTGGTATTGGTGTGATTTGGCGGGTACCACCAACCAGACAGCGCAGGGACATTCTCGCAACAGACGTACACCGGTTGTGCCGAAGCTCCCTTTCCGTTGACTATCTTTGCCCTTGGCAACTCGTAGCACAAGATCGTGATTGCCTCGCAAAACCTGACGAATAATTTCGACAGATGTTCTGCCGATCAGGACTTGCGTCTCGACGTGAACACCTTTCTTGCGAATCGGCTCAGCCAGCATTTCGAGCTGCTCTTGTTTCTCTCGCACCAGGGAATCGCGAATTTCATTGTGGTTCGGCAAAGTCATTCGAACGACCCACGAGAATACAGGAACGACATCGACCAACATCAGAGCCCCACCGCTTCGTCGCGCTAACACGACTGCTTCGTCAACAATAGGATGCTTATCCAAACGTGTGTCGGTGGCAACCAGAATATTCTTGAACGGTTTCATTTCGGTACTTGTTCCTTGGTAAAGTGGTCACCAGCAAGTGGGCAAAGGGGAGATTCAACGACTTTCGAATCGCTTCTCGACTGTCTCCGATAATCTAGCTACAAAGCCGCCTGCTTCCCATCGCGTTGGTATTGGGATTCTAAATGTCGCACGCCATTCGCCAGATCGTGATTCGCCGATTTGGCGCCAGCCACGGTTGCCTAAGTATTAATTAAAACCTATGCGTGGGTACTAACCAGTCCGTAGAGCCAGAGGTTCACCCGAAAGCATAACCCGTTACGCCAACTGTAGTGTAGTCTGTTACGCAACTCCTGGACCGGCGCAGCCAGGATCCGTGTTCGATCGGCTTCGAAGCTAATGAAAAATGGTTCATCCAACGAACAGCGCCTGCACAAGTTGTTCTTGTAGCCCGAGCCATCCCACAACTGGTCAACCCAAGTTGACGCAGCGCAGCGCGGGTGGGCGCCGACGGCAGAGGATTGCACACTACAGGCTCGCTCAGAAGTCTTGGCAAAAGTGAGTTTCCGTCGAGTTGGTATGCGCTTGCCTTATCGATCAACCACCC
The DNA here is from genome assembly GCA_020852965.1 of Pirellulaceae bacterium. Taxonomy (GTDB): domain Bacteria; phylum Planctomycetota; class Planctomycetia; order Pirellulales; family Pirellulaceae; genus Aureliella. The sequence continues at coordinate 102,489 of JADYZV010000111.1, forward strand.
CGTTCATATCATTGCCAATGCGAGCGACCGTAACAACTGCGGCCACGCTTGCGTCAGTCTATCGATGCCGTTAACCTTTGCATATGACAACTGACATATGGATAGTGACTTGCGTCGACGTCATTTTCTACGCCCGTTGCGTCACCAATCAACGCTTTGGTGGCCGGAGCGGGAAGCTATCGCTTCGGTGATTTTTTAAGGGTTGGCGTGCCCTTGAACTATTGGTTCTTTGTGCGAAACTCGCCGTCGTGCCATGGCTGTTTCCGTTCAATCCGTGAGTAATATTTTTGTATTGGAACGAGGTTTCCTGTGTGGTAAGCGGGCATATCAACTTCCACTCGCTCGGCGAGGCGGGTGAGCAGCACGAGATCGATTGAGATCATCCGAGCTTGGCACGACATTTGCGACAATAATTCCAGTAGACGGACCAGTTAATTACCAACGCGCCCCTATATCAAGTTGGAAACCATTATGCTCTTGAAGTACTTCTATGACGCAGCACTCGCGCATGCCTCCTACATGGTTGGCTGCCAAAAGACTGGCGAAGCGATCATCATCGACCCTGGGCGAGGGATTCAGCAGTATCTTGATGCTGCGGCGGACGAGGGCATGAAAATCGTGGCTGCTGCCGATACGCACATCCACGCCGACTACGTTTCGGGCGCCCGGGAGCTGGCCGATCAGCATGGCGCGAAGTTGTATTTGTCTGACGAGGGGCCAGCAGAATGGAAGTACCTATTCGCTGACCAGTATCCTCACCAGTTGCTGACTGATGGCGATACGTTTTCGATTGGTAAGGTCGACTTGAAGGTCTTGCACACACCAGGCCACACGCCAGAGAGCCTGTCGTTCTTGCTAACGGACCGCGGGGGTGGTGCGGATCAGCCAATGGGAATATTCACAGGCGACTTCGTTTTTGTTGGTTCGATCGGACGGCCCGACTTGCTCGAACAGGCGGCCGGAATCATGGGGACGGCCGAGCCCGGAGCACGTGATCTCTTCCATTCCGCCCAGAGGTTTATCCACCTTCCAGACTATTTGCAAGTCTGGCCAGCGCACGGTGCCGGAAGCGCCTGTGGCAAGGGACTGGGGGCGATTCCATCGAGCACCGTGGGCTACGAAAAGCGGTTCAACCCAGCATTGCAGTTTACTGACGAACAGGAGTTTGTAGATTACATCTTGTCAGAACAGCCTGAGGCCCCGACTTACTTTGCCGTCATGAAGCGTGTCAATAAGGTAGGCCCGACGGTTCTCGCTGACAGTAAACTACCCGCTGAAGTCGACGCAAAAGAAATTGAGCGCATCGCGTCCGAGCAGATGGTGATCGATGCCGGCAGCTCCTCAGCATTTGCCACGGCTCACGCTGTCGGCACCATCAATATTCCGATGAAGTATCTGGCGGGCTGGGCAGGCTGGTTGGTCGATTATGAGAAGCCTGTCTACCTGCTGCTGCCGCGTGAGGAGCTTGCAGAAGCAACGCGAATTCTCCGGAACATCGGTATTGAAAACATTGCTGGGTTCTTCGACGCAGGAAAAATCGAAGCTGCTGGGCTGAGAACCGAGTCCTACTTGGAGCAAACTCCCCAGCAGCTTGCGGCGAGCATCGAAAGCGGCGGCGTGATATTGGTCGATGTGCGCGGCGAGTCGGAATGGATTGAAAGTCACATACCACAAGCTCAACGATGTTTCTTGGCGAACCTACCGGAAAAGCTTAGTGAGTTTGATGGCGATTGCACTTTGGTTTTTCAGTGTCGCAGTGGCGGTCGTTCGGCGATTGCGGCAAGTCTAGCCAAAGCTGCTGGTGTGCGATACGTCATCAACATGAGCGGAGGGATCAACGCGTGGATGGAAGCAGGCTTGCCGATCGATGCTGACACTTCTGAAGTACCTGGTCCGAATCATTCAGCGTCAACATCCGAGGCCGCCCGTCAGAGCCAGGCCGTGTTTTGGAATGCGAAATGTCCATCACGTCCCAAGGAAGCTACTCTATCCACCTAATCTTCCCAGTTCGCGTAGAGCCCATGATGGTTTTGCTGCGAGAAAGTGAGCACCCATGACCGAATTCATAATGCAACCTTGGCCATGGTGGTTTTCGGGAGTCCTCATCGGGCTGACCGTGCCACTGCTGTTTCTGCTGGCCGGCAAGGCCTTCGGAATCTCCACGAGTTTTCAAGAAGCCGGTGCGATGTGCGCTCCTTGCAACTTGGACTACTTGAAGAACCATCCATGGCGGTCTGGAATCTGGACATTAGTATTTGCGAGCGGAATCGCACTGGGCGCGCTCGTCGCCGCACAGTTTCTGTCTTCGTCGGCAGTCGAGTTCCTTCCCGAGTCGTTTTACAGCGTCGGCGGTGCCGCTCGTTTGTTCATCGGCGGAATTCTCGTCGGATTTGGAACTCGATACGCAGGTGGCTGCACTTCGGGCCACTCGATCACCGGAATTGCCAACCTGAACTGGCCAAGCCTAGTTGCCACGATTTTCTTCTTTGTTGGCGGCTTGGCTGTCACTTGGGGATTGGGCAATTTGATTTTTGGAGGATTCGTGCAATGAGCAGTTTACATGTCGAGCCGGTTGAAACGGGCACCACTGAAACGGATCAACGTCTATCCTCTAACTCAGAGCAAGCGGATCAGAAGTCCGATTCGTTTCCACGCTTATCGACGATCCTCGCTGTATTGCTAATCGGCGTTTATTTCGGGATTGTGCTGACCAAATCGGAAGTCGTGCGCTGGCAGCGAGTCCACGACATGTTCCTGTTCAAAGAACCGTTCATGTACCTGATCATTGGAATGGGAGTCGTTGTTGCCGGCGTCTCGATGTTCCTAATGAAAAGACTCCATGCAAAATCGATCTATGGAAAGCCGATCGAGTACAAGCCAAAACCGTTTCACACCGGCGTCGTATTGGGCGGGATGATCTTTGGTGCCGGTTGGGCGATCACCGGCGCCTGTCCTGGGCCAATTTACGCCCAGATCGGTGGTGGAGCCTGGATCGCATGGTTCACTCTGGCCGGCGCGATGACCGGAACGTTCTTGTACGCATGGCTGAAACCAAAACTACCGCACTAAGGATCGTTGGAAAAAGGAACTATCCATGCGATGGAGTTGCCAGCGGTCATGGATTGACTGATTGGACAGGCCAAAATTTCAGGTTAGGGCGTCTAGGTAACTTTACTAGCGCTTAGGTCCGCCTTTTTTCTGGTTAGCCCTATATTTCTTGGAAGATCGTTGACCAAAGGTGTCAACGGAGGTGCCAGAATTGTTTTCCCGTCCCGTCTCGAACGAATGTTAGCTGACCGCTATCATAACACTTGAGAGACAGTTCTGGGAACACATACACCTTGCCGAGGACGTCAATGCGCTGCCCCACACCCCTACGGTTCACTGCGAGAAAGTCATGACTGCTGCGGAACTGCTACAGGCGTTGTAGTACCGCGATTCGCCAAATTTCTTTGACGCGAGCGATTCTGCAAACTTTGAGGACGCTGCGGACTTTGCCCATACATTTCGACGTGCGTTCGATGAGCTAAATCTGCAGGGCGTCTATACGTTGCGGCAGTCGGTGCGAGGTACACGCGACAGTATTATCCCCGTTGTTTACGTTTGCGAAGTCGCAAATGAAGCGGACGCATCCTGTGTTCATCGCCAAGTCTGGAACCAGAACGTGGTTCCTTTCCTGATCGTTTCTGCCCGGGAATCCGTTCGACTCTACTCCGGTTTTCGTTTCTCCGAGGGCGAAGCATCCGAAGTAGACTGCGGTGTGTTGCATGTTGCGACGGAAATGGGGGCAGCACTGGAAGCACTTTCGGCGTTTCACAGTGAGCGGATTGACGATGGTACTATCTGGGAAAAGTGGGGCAACTCTGTCACTCCAGAAACACGCGTCGATTGGAAGCTGCTTAGCCACTTGAACGACCTTGACCACTGGCTTCGCTCCAACGGACTCGAAGATCGGCAAGTGTCTCATTCATTGATCGGGAAGTATGTCTACCTTCGTTAACTTCGCGATCGCGATATTCTTTCGGACAGTCGACTCGCGAAGTGGGGCCTTGTAGCCGATGACCTGTTCAGTCGCAATGCAACATTGAAGGCATTCTGGCAAGTCGTCGAGGAACTTGACGTTTGGTTGAACGGCTCGATGTTTCCGCTGTCACGTCATGGAGAAAATCGTCTACGGCAAGAACACCTACGCAAAGTCGCAGCAACATTTGCTGGCGATGACTCCAGAAGCGGACAGCTCTCGCTTGATTTCGAAGCATACGACTTTTCATTCATCCCAATTGAAACGCTGTCGGTGATCTACGAGCAATTTCTTCACGCGCCAACGACAGACGGAAGTGCAACGAAGGGACGGAAACAGGGGCCTACTATACTCCGATCCCCGTCGTCAACTTCATGTTGGAAGAACTCGATAACCTGCATCCATTCAAGGATGGAATGAAGGTGATGGACCCAGCCTGTGGTTCGGGTGCGTTTTTAGTTCAGTGCTATCGCCGGATCGTCGAGCAAGACGCAGAGTTCAACCCCAGCAAACCGATGCGTCCCGCTCGCTTGCGCGAGTTACTCCAACAGCACATCTTTGGAATTGATCGCGATGAGGAGGCCTGCCGAGTTGCCGAACTCAGCCTCAGCTTGACTTTACTCGATTACGTCGACCCACCCGACTTGATGAGGTTTGCAACTTTCCAGTTACCAAGTCTACACAACGAAAACATTTTCCATGGAGACTTCTTTGATCCGGCAGCCGATTGGCGGTCAACGATCGAGGGGAAGAAATTCGACTGGATCGTTGGCAACCCGCCCTGGGTTGAACTCACGGGAAGTCGTATTGAAGACGAGGGTCGACATGCTTGGAATTGGATTCAAGCCAAAGAGAACCTGAAAGCTAGACCCACGGGTGGCAATCAAGTCGCCGAGGCATTCGTCTGGGAAGCACTCGATTGGTGCGACGAAGTTGGAAAGATCGCGTTCTTACTTCCTGCAATGACGCTTTTCAAGAACGAGTCAGCGTCCTTTCGATCGCAACTGATATCTCAACACCAGATTGATTGTGTCGCCAACTTTGCAAATTTCTCGGATGTCTTGTTTCCAGGTCATCGCTACCGAGATGGTAAACACGTCGCGATGAAGAAGCCAACTCGCCCAGCCGTCGCGGTGATCTACGGTCACAGCGAAGTTGCTGACACTGACAAACTGATTCCGGTTTTCTCACCATTCGTTGCAGATCAATCTGCCAGTCGTTCGCATCGTCCGAATCGACAAAAAGACGCCTGGAACATGGCGATTGATAATTCGCGAATTGCGTACCTGCACTCACAGCAACTGGTAAGCGGCGATTCCTTGCCGTGGAAGGCAGCGATGTGGGGATCGCACCACGATGTGCGTCTGCTTCGTCGGTTAGAGCGTGCTTTTGAAGATCGTACTCTGGCCGATCTATGTTCGGCAAACGGCTTGCAAATCGCTGAAGGTTTGCAACTGAGAGCCGAAAGCGCGAATGAACCAGTAGAGCATGTCCCCGAGGTCGCAGGTGAACTCAAGTTAGAAATGAGCAAGCTGAAGAACTGCGGTCAAATTTTTACTTTCCCTGTTGACGCACTTTCGAGGATCTCTGATTCGGAAGCCTTCGTTCGTCGAGGACGAGTGCGTTTGCCTTTGGCTGTTTCCAAACCGCCACATGTAATCGTTGATAAGTCTCGACGATTCGCCATTTACGAGGATCGCTTCGTTGCAGTTCCATCGCGACAGATCGGAATCTCTGGAACCGACGAATTGATGTCGTTGCTCAAGGCAATAGCACTATTCTCCGTTTCTGAATTCGCGATTTACCATCAGTTTTTTACGACACCTGAGTGGGGAATATCAACGTCCATCTCCACGCTCGATTCATACAAGCGGTTGCCCGCACCACTCGATTTATTAGATCAAGCGGAGTTGCAACAGTGGGAGCAACTCCATAAAGAAATCGTTCAAACTGATCAAGCTTTGCGAGATACGCTCGAACTCGATTGCAAAACGCAGAACCAACTCAACGACTTGATAAAAACCCTCAACGATCGCGTCTACCACTTGCTCAAGATCGCGGACCACGAACGCTGTCTGATTACCGACTTGGTAAACATCAAAATGCAGCTCACTCGAGGGAAAGTCACGGTCGATGCGATTCGTTCGCCAACGTCGGATGAAATGCTAGCCTATAGTTTGATGCTTCGCGATGAACTCGATTCGTTTGTAGATGACCAACCAAATTTCAAGCACAACGTGGTCGTCTCGAAGAACGGTCGCTCAGCAATTGTAGCCATCCGACTGTTGTCTGACAAGCGAAACAAGCAAGAGCCGCAAATCAAAGATGTGGACGAACAGACTACAACAGAATTTGCCGAGATTCGCAAACTAGCGAGACGACAACACAGCCAGTGGTTCTATTTCAATCGCAACCTGCGACTCTATCGGGGCAATGCGACTTATGTTTTCAAACCACTGTCGCGATTGCACTGGACACAGAGCCAAGCAAAGCAAGATGCCAGCACGATCATCGCCGAGACCCTTTCTTAAACGAGTCATTCCTGGCGGTCACGTCGCAAGCCCAACCCAACTCCGCGTCTGCGAACCGGCCACACTTCAGCGATAGCTTCATCCGCAGATCGTTGACCATACTGCAGTTCGGATATCTGCGTATGAACGCACCCATGTTTTCAACTTTCGACGAAGAGGACATCACCGGTGAATTGACCGCTGAAATGAATTCCGCAATAGAAGATGCGGCAGCACCTCGTTGGTGCAATCAGTTTTTCGTCCATGAGGAAGTGCGAGTCAATCAGCAAGGAAAGCTCGGCAAACGACGCAAGCGGGTTGATATCGAAATTGAATCTTCAAACGTTCGGCCTGCTGATGTAGTTGGCACGACATGTGCATCTGCAAAGTGTATCTGCAAAGAGCATTTGCAACAACTGCGTACCCATTGATGGTGAAATAACATGGCCGACAACCCCCGTTTGCTGCATCCGCTCTATAGCTTGTTACCTGTTGAAATCGACGGTTTCGATTCTTTGGCGGAATTGGCCTTGGATCTTCGATCGTCGTGGAATCATGCGACCGATGAAATCTGGCGCAGGCTTGATGCGGAATTGTGGGAGCTCACGCACAATCCATGGGTGGTGGTGCAAACGGTGGCACGGCAACGGCTTGAACGTGTCCTGGGCGACGTCGAGTTCCGCGCCAAGGTGGACGAGCTGGTGCGAGTGCGACGACAGACGGCAGAACAACCAGCTTGGTTTCAGCAGGCGTACAAGTCGCAGTGTCCACTGACCTGCGTTGCCTATTTCTGCATGGAATTCATGCTCAGCGAATCGTTGCCGATCTACTCCGGTGGCCTAGGGAACGTCGCAGGGGATCAATTGAAAGCCGCCAGTGATCTGGGAATGCCCGTCGTCGGTGTCGGACTACTCTATCAACAGGGCTACTTTCGCCAAATCATCGACCGAACGGGGCAGCAACACGCCTTGTATCCCTACAACGACCCTGGCCAATTGCCGATCGCGCCGCTGCGAGACGCCGATGGCGAGTGGTTGCGGTTGAAGATGGAGTTGCCGGGCTACAGCGTCTGGTTGCGCGCTTGGCAAGCTCAGGTAGGACGAACGAAACTCTATTTGCTCGATAGCAATGATGCGGCCAACCTGCCCGAGCATCGCGGCATCACCAGCGAATTGTATGGCGGCGGTTCCGAACTGCGCTTGAAGCAGGAAATGATTTTGGGCTTCGGCGGCTGGCGTTTACTCGGAGAATTGGGAATTCGACCGGAAGTCTGTCATCTCAATGAAGGCCATGCCGCGTTTGCGGTATTACAGCGCGCCTGGGAGTTCATGCAGGCATCGGGCCAGTCGTTTGAAGTGGCACTGGCCGTCACACGGGCGGGCAATGTATTTACAACTCATACCGCCGTACCCGCCGGATTCGACCGCTTTGCCCCCGAGTTGATCCGGCAGTACCTGGCCCGATATGCCAGCCAGGGATTTGGTATTTCCATCGACGAGGTGTTGGCGTTGGGACGGCAGAACCCACACGATGAGTCTGAGAGCTTCAACATGGCCTACCTCGCGATTCGCGGCAGCGGGTCAATCAACGGTGTCAGCCAACTGCATGGGCAGGTGAGCCGGCGTCTGTTCGAGCCGTTGTTTCCAGGTTGGCCGGAACACGAAGTGCCTGTGGCCCATGTCACCAACGGGGTTCATATGCCCAGTTGGGATTCGGCGGAAGCGGATGAGATCTGGACACATATGTGCGGCCAGCAGCGTTGGTTGGGCACCAGTGAGACGCTCGCCTGCGATATCGAGCAAGTGACGGATGAGAAACTCTGGCAGTTTCGAGTTGACGCCACGCACAGTTTGATCGACTACGCGCGAAAACGTCTGGCGCGACAACTCGCCGGTTTAGGGGCATCGCCTGAAGACATCGAGTATGCCAAGCATCTGTTTGATCCAAGCACTTTGACGCTCGGCTTTGCCCGACGTTTCGCGACCTACAAGCGGCCCAATTTGCTTCTGCACGATCCCGATCGGTTGATACGACTGTTGACCAACCCCGAGCATCCAGTGCAACTGATCATTGCCGGCAAGGCGCACCCTGCCGACAAGCTTGGACAGGAATTGATTCGTCAGTGGATCGAATTCATTCGCCAACCGGCCGTTCGATCGCACGTGATGTTCCTGAGCGACTACGACATGCTGATGACAGAGAACTTGGTGCAGGGCGTCGATGTTTGGATCAACACACCGCGGCGGCCGTGGGAAGCGAGCGGGACCAGCGGTATGAAGGTTTTGGTCAATGGTGGCCTGAATCTATCGCAGCTTGATGGCTGGTGGGCCGAAGCCTACACGCCGGAGGTCGGCTGGGCGATCGGCGACGGCCTGGAACATGGCGACGATCCCGCCTGGGACGGCGCCGAAGCAGAGCAGTTGTATGAGGTGCTCGAACGCGAAGTCGTGCCGGAATTCTATAGCCGCAACGCGGATGGGATCCCCACGGCGTGGATATCTCGCATGCGCGCCAGCATGTCACAACTGACGCCCCAGTACTCCGCCGTTCGCACGGTTCGAGAATACGCCGAACAACACTACCTGCCGGCAGCGACCGCCTACCGCAAGCGGGCCGAGTTCAATGGTTCGCTCGGTACTAGCATCGTCAATTGGGAGCACGCCGTCCGTGACAAGTGGAACTTGCTAAAGTTCGGCGATGTCAACATTGAATCCAACGACGCAGAGCATGCGTTTGAGGTACAAGTCTGCCTTAGTAGTCTTGACCCCGCGTTTGTCAGAGTGCAATTGTATGCCGAAGCGACGCCCGATCATGCGCTCGTCCAAACCGAAATGACCCACCTCGAATCCAACGACAAAACGGAATCAACTTGGGCCATTTATCGCGCCAGCGTTCCCGCCACGCGGCCGGCCAGCCATTTCACACCCCGCATCGTGCCATATCACTCAAATGTTTCCGTTCCCTTGGAAGTAAACCTGATCAAGTGGCAGCGGTGAGAGCACGGTGCGAATTCATCGCCCATTTCCCGGTGAGGTGACGTTGCTCGCGAAGGTCCGGCCCGTCGAAGTAGTTGACTTGATGGTCTCCTTTGCGCGAGCTCAGCACGCGAAGCCGCCTCGGAATTGCTGTTGTGGAAACTGAGCGGCGACACGCTTACCAGCGTTCTGAACTCCGTACCGACGGAGCTATCACGTCGGTCAGTAGCAAGCCAGCGACGATGGAAACGGCGGTTAACATCATCGTGGCGATCAAGCCGATACCATTGGGAAGGTCTTGATGGAGCAAGATTTCGGACATCCCCGAGAAGCCAAGGCTTCCTGGAACAAGTAAGATCAGAGCCGGCATCAACATCACTGCGGCGGGTAGTCGCAAGCGGTGCGCCATGTGACTGCTAACGACCCCAGCCACGACGGATGCTATCCAAACGGCCGCGAAGGGACTTAAAAACAGGCCGGCTATTCGTAGCGACCCAAAGGCAGTGATCGTCGCGACTAACAACCAGGGTATGTCCTGGTAACGTGTCCGAAAGAGGACTGCAAAACAGAGTCCGGTCGGAATGGTTATCGCTAAAGATGGAAGTAGATTGGGCGATTGTGGCACGACCGACGCTGGGATCACAGTTATCGCACTGACGAAGCCGTAGCCCATGTAGACGCCAAAGATCAGCGTTAGCAGTGTCGTGAGCGCACCGGCGATCCGAGCCGAACCGGAGGCGAGGTTCTGAGTTGCCAGTTCGTTGATGCTGATCGTCAAATTCAGCCCGGGAACGAGGACGATCAATGCCGATAGAGTTGTCAGCTCAAAATGGCTCGGGGCAATCCACGCTTGAACCGAACACGCGATCGCACTTGCAAAGAATCCCGCGATCACGTTGATGAGGTGAGTCTGATAGTTCAGTCGAGTGAGTCCGATGACCAGCACACCCACTAGCAAGCCGATAAGACCAGACGAAAAAACGGCAGCCAAATTGCCACCGACCAATATGCCGACGCAGGAGGCTGTGATTCCGTAAGACGCGATTGAGGCGACTGCGGGATATCCGTCAGATGATGACTTGATCACTTGTAGGCGTTGCCAAGCCTCGTCAATAGACAGAACGTTACTACGAATCAAACGTTGTAGTTCAAACAGTTCGGCGTAGCGTCGCAAGTTCGTGTCACCAGGATAGACGCGAAGCAAACGCGTGGACTGATTGTCTTGATCGAACGTAACGAACAATGCGGTTGGTGTAGAAAAGAACGCCGTCGATCTTCCCAAGGACGCGGCGACCTGTTCCATATTCTGTTCGAGTTCGTACGCCGGCGACCCACAGGCATGCAGACTGCGTGCAAGTTCAATAATTAGTGTTTCAGGTGTGATCGCAGACTGCCTATACTTGCCAGATTTGATTTTGTTACGTACGTGCGGGCCGGTCGCTTCTAACTTAACATATTCTTCGGTGAGGGTAGTTCGAGGCGATGAGTTCATTTATCCGTTAATTGAAGTCGCCTAGGGAGTCGCCTTCCCGCTTCGATTTGCGCCGTTGGGGGCAAACGTAGTGACTTAGATTGTGGTCATGCCAATAGGGTCCGCCGGAGTCCTAAAGAGTTTCCTCGACAAACGAGAGATACAGTGTGCCTACTTTGGCGTAGGCGCAGGCAGGAGCGGAGTTGATTGCAGCTCGCCACGAGACTATGCGCAAGAGGGTTTTGGGACTGCGGTTGGCAGTCGCAGGTGAGCTTATCAGTTGGCTGCCGTATGTGCCGTCGCCTGCGCAGGCCGCGAAAGTGGGTTGGTTTATGCTGTGGTTCGTCAGAGCCCCACCAGTTGACCAGCTCGCCCCCGCCCCAGCGGCCTGCTCCGTCTCGGCGTTAAACGATTCCCCCGAGTCGACGCGTATTGTTTAACTCGACCGGAACCTGCCAATGCTCACAAGCCAATTGTCCGCAGCAAACTTCAGACACTAGCTATCAAGGCGCGATTTATCAGGCAGTTGTATCGATTGGCCGTCGTGATTGACCCGCATGCGCGCCAGCAGGTGACAATTGACGCCCCAGATTTCCACAGTTCGCTCAATCTGAGAATACGCCGACCAACACTAGCCAGCAGCGACAGCTCAATTGCAAGCGGAGCTGGGACAGCGGAGCACTCGGCACGGAACTTGCGTCATTGGTTGTTGGATTATTACCAGTTGATTTGACCGATTGCCCACGGAGATACGACGATGAAGATTTTATTGCCTGTTGATGGTTCCAAGGCGGCACGCGAAGCCGTTGATTTCGTTCGTTCACTCGCGAAGGTCAGACCGGTCGAGGTGGTTGTCTCGATGGTCTCTTTCGCGCCAGCTCAGCACGCGATGCAGCCGTACAGCTCTGAATGGAAAGAGCAAGAAAACCTGTACATCCAAAAGGTTCTGGATAATGCCAAGCATGCATTGGACGTAGATTGCCAATCGGTTTCGATCATTCATGGTGCAGGCTCAGTGGTGCCTTGCATTCTGGATCAAGCCAGGGATTCAAAGGTGGACTTGATTGTGATGGGGGCCAAAGGGCTTTCGACGACGAAACGCTCGCACTTGGGTAGCGTGTCGGACAATATTGCAACTCGCGCGGATTGTTCCGTCGTGGTGGTTCGCCCTGGTCGAAGGAAGAATCAACATTTGGGTAAAATCCTGCTCGCCTTTGACAAGTCTGCCGCTTCACGCGAAGCCGCCTCGGAATTGCTGCTGTGGAAACTGAGCGGCGACACGCATATCAGCGTTGTCAGTGTCGCACAAACCCCGAGTATCTTCACTGATGACGGATGTGTCTCTTCGCCCCACCCGCTAACGCCCGAGCAAATCTCGCCGATCAACGATGCCGCCATCCGCATGGCGAGTCATATCGCTGAGCAACACGCGAAGACCGATACGCAGACGCTGTCTGCCGATCATATTGGCGAAGCGATTGTAGAAGCTGCCGAGAAAGCAGAAGCTGATTTGATCGTCGTCGGCGATGCAGGGCATAGTCGACGAGGCGACTTCTTCCTCGGCAGCACATCCAAGTACCTTCTGCGCCACGCTTCGTGCAGCGTTTGGATTTCGCGGTATCACTGGAAGACGGACGCTAAGGAAGCAGCGCCAGAGTAGTCTGGCCTAAGTCTCTCAGGTCACGACATCGTCAACCGGATCGGGGCGCAACTGAGTCCTGTTTGAATCGTTAACCGTTGGGGACTCGTAACCTCGTCCACTAGAATTAACCCGAAAATCCAATGTGGTCAAAGCACTAGCTCGCGAATCATTTGCAAAGTACTCGACCTCACCAATAGTGCTTGGTGATTGTTGCACATAGTGTGCCTGCGTGGACTGTTTGAGAAATCACAAGCTCGAAACTCACACCACGTCGTGTTGCTCGAGCGCTTCCAAAGCGACGGACAACGCTTCTGGTGTGCTTCCGCTGGTGTCGACATTATGACTCGCCGCTTGGACCTTGGTGCTGAACGACTCCCAAGAGGCGACAGCCTTCAAATAGACCGACCAGTCCGCATCGGACGCGTCCCCTCGTCGCTTCGACAATCTTTCACGAACGACTTCGGCGTCGGCCTCACAAGTAAGAACCAAACCACGCACGCCCATGCGCTGGGCTGCGTCAAGAAATCGCACACGGTCCGCGTCAACTCGGAAATTGGCGTCAACGATGACACGCTTTCCATCAAACAACATCTGCTCGGCCCGCTGTAAACATTCGTCGTAAGTGCGTTGATTCCACTCAGCGGAATACATCTCTTCGGGTGCCGTATGTCCCTGACTTACGGTCGAAGTGTGATCACAGGCTGAACGCTCGAGCCACAGGCCTTTGCGAACCACGTCGGATCGGATGACCTCAAACTTGGCCTGCGTGGCCAACTCTCTCGCGAGTGTTGACTTGCCCGTGCCTGGCAAGCCTATGACCAATAACAAGCATGGTCGCCGCTGCGGCGATTCCAGCTCGTCGAGCGCCAGTAGCCACGAGGCACGCGATTTCAACATCGCCGTCGACCGATCGGTATCGGACATTTCGGGTCGCGAGAGTTTCAGCCCCTCCACCTTTCCGCGAACGACCGCGCGATACGCAGTGTAAAACGGCACCAGCATTCGGCCTTCCTCGTCCCCAGATGTCTGGATGTAGGCGTCCAAAAATTCACGCGCCAAGCCGCGTTGGCCTTGCAAATGCAGCCCCACTATTAAAAACGTTGCATCGGAAATAGGGTCAGCAAAACGAAAACGCTCGGCAAACTCGATGCAGTCGATGACGATCAAGTTGTCTGGCGGACTACGATCAGGAAAAACGTAAACATGGCCCAGTCGTAAATCGCCGTGCGTATCGCGAGTAACGCCACGCTCGGCGCGCGCCTGAATCATCAACCGATGGTCGGCGAGAGCTTCCTCGGTCAGCGTCTCGATTCGTGCGAATACTGTTTGGCTAACTGTCGAGCCGACTTGCTGGGAGGATTGCTCGAAATTCTCGCGTGCGTTGCCAGCGACCACGTCGAACTTTCCGAATTTGTCGACGTGCGGGCCACGCTCGGCACCCGCGTGAAAGCTTGCGATTCGACGACCAAGCTCTCGCATAATCTCGCAGGAAACGTCCTCATGCTGCAGTCGATACTGCAATGTGGCATCGTCCGGCAGACGCCGCATCTTTACAGCCCATTCCATTGGCTCGCCATCACTCTCAATACACAACTGATCATCGCAGCGCGCAATTGGCACGACGCCCAAATAAACGTTGGGAGCGAGACGGCGATTCAGCCGAACTTCTTCGGCGCAATAGAATCGACGTTTTTCGAGAGTCCCAAAATCAAGAAAGCCGTAGTCAACCGGTTTCTTGACTTTGTAAACGAAATCATCGACCAAAAAGACGACCGAGATGTGAGTCTGGCGAATTTCAATGTTGCGAGCGCCATTCGGATAGGCGGCGGGATCAGACAGTCCAGCGATTAGCTCGGCAAGGTCAATCATGTCTACAATTCCCTGTGGCGTATGCTTGAATAGCGTGGATTGAAGTTGAGCAGGATTAAAATGCCGGTGTCTAGGCATTAGCTGATCCTCGTGCCACAAAAAATCGCCTAAAGGCTACACTCCAACCTTTGCGACGATTGTAGCTCACGCCACTTTTATGAGATTCCGTGCTTTTCCATCATACGGTACAGTTTGCGACGCTCGATGCCCAATGCACGGGCGGCTCTGGATTTGTTGCCGTTCTCGCGTTGCAAGACCTCTGCAATGTGATCGCGTTGCAGGGCAAGTAGCGAGCCGACCGGCTCGTTTGAAATTCCGTCGGCAACTGAAGGAGAGCGATGAAGCTCCTTCGGCAGGTCTTGCATCGTGATGCACGACGCATCGGCTAGTATCTTGGCACGTTCGAGCGTGTTGATGAGCTGACGGATGTTGCCCGGCCAAGCGTAGGCGATGAGCGCGGCTCGGGCGTCGGGATCGAGTGTGTGTTGGTCACCAAGGAAAAAGTCAATGAGCGTTTCAATGTCCTTACCGCGATTTCGTAGTGCTGGCAACTCCAGCGACATCACGTTGATTCGGTAATACAGGTCTTCGCGGAAATTTCCGTTGGCAACCTCCTGGGCCATGACGCGATTCGTGGCGGCGACAATCCGCACATCGACTTGGCGTTCCTTGGCGGAACCGATTCGGCGGAGTGATCCGTCTTCAAGAACCCGCAACAACTTCGGTTGTAACGCAAGCGGCATTTCGCCGATTTCGTCGATGAACAGTGTGCTGCCGTCAGCCACTTCGAACAAACCTGGCTTCATCGCAGTTGCGCCCGTGAACGATCCCTTTTCGTGCCCAAATAATTCACTTTCGACAAGCTGTTCGGGGAGCGCGGCGCAATTGACGGTCACCATGGGGCGATTCGCTCGCGGACTTCCCGCGTGAATCGCAGCGGCGACTAGTTCTTTGCCCGTGCCGCTTTCGCCTTGAATGAGGACCGTTTTGTCGGTGGGGGCGACGCGGTCGATTAGCGAGAACAGCCTTCGCATCGGTGCGGAGTTGCCAATCATTTCGATGGCGGGTTTCTTGGTTCGCGTGATTACTTCGCGAAGTTGTGCATTCTCTTTTTTGAGTTTTCGTCGCTCGATGGCGGCTAAGCAGCGTCGTTCCAGTTCACCCATCGGAAACGGCTTGGTTTGAAAGTCGAACACGCCCAGTCGCATCGACTCGACTGCGTTGTTAATCGTACCTTCGCCGGTAAGCACGATGACTTCGGTGTCGGAGTGGGTTTCCCGCATCCGCTGGACGAGTTCGAGTCCGCACAAGCCGGGCAGGTTCCAGTCGAGAATAGCGATATCAAAGTCATGTTGGCTGCAAATATCCAACGCGTCTTGCCCGCTGGTGGACAGGGCGACGCGATAGCCCTTTTTCTCAAACCAACGGGCGCACCCCTCACCAAAATCTTCGTCGTCGTCAACAAATAGAATGTTAAGCGGGTGCGGCATGTTGATTCCTAGTTGTTTTTGTGGGTTAAGCTTCCAGCTTTGCGTCGGTGAAGAGCGCAAGCTGGAAGCTTACGCCACTTGTCCGTATGTGCACACTCATTATGCGATAGTGCACAGGAGCTTCAAGTGGCGTGGCCATCCAGCTTGCGGTTATGGCTATTCCGCAAGCTAGCACCTTACGCTCTGGCTTGGGAACGCAAAGTGCGAGCCAGAACGATTGCGAACAACCTGAATATGGCGATAATGGCAGAGAAATCTCTACCAATGGAGCTCCCTGCCATGTCGACCACTTCCGAGCGTCACGAGCGATCTCGCCGCGCCGCCCCTCAACCTATCGACACGGCTGAACTCGAATTGATACGACTCAACCTAGAACGCCGCAATCGAATCCTGGAACATCTCGTTCCTGGCGGCGCTCGTCAAGTCGTCGAGTGACGCAATCTTTGGCACTGATTTGGAAGGTCGAATCACTAGCGCCAATCCGGCGGCGGTACGGCTAACCGGCTATTCGAGGGAAGAACTGATCGGTACCCGTGTTTGGGGAGCGAGTGCGCCAGAGGGTTGGCAGGAAGCCTACGCGGCGATCGAGCGTGCCCAGGAGGGCGGCACAACACTCGACAACGTCGAAGTATCGGTACTATCGAGAAATGGCGAGCTTCGTGATCTTTCCATTTCTTTTGCGCCGGTGCGCGAGGCTGACGGCAAGCTCATCGGCTCGGCAATCACCCTGCGTGACCAAACCGAATTCAATGCGACTCGTGCGAAGTTGGTGCAGGCCGAACGACTAGCGGCTACTGGGCAAATGATATCGGCGATCGCCCACGAAAGCCGCAATGCGTTGCAGCGAATTCAAATCGGCGTCGACATGCTTGGGTTCGATCTGCCCGAGGACGCGGACAGCCGACAAGATCTTCATCGGATATCGCGAGCCAAGGAAGACTTGCATCACTTGTTCGAGGATCTACGGAATTACGCAGCCCCGTTGAGACTCGAGTGCCAGCGATGTTCGGTCGCGAATATTTGGCGACAAGCTTGGTCGGGCCTGGAATCCACCCGCGCCGGTCGCGACGCGACTCTCATCGAGCACATTGGTGGCGTAAGTTTCCAATTTGAGGAGGAATCGATTTGCAATGATGATCGCAAACTGGAGGCCCGCGCCACGAAGTTGGACTGCGAGGTAGATGCGTTTCGGCTCGAACAAGTCTTTCGCAATCTGTTTGAGAACTCATTGTCCGCATGCGATGATCCAATCGAAATCACCATTTGCTGCTGCGACACTTGGATTGACGACCGGCCTGCGCTTGCAATTCGCGTTGAAGACAACGGGCCGGGGCTGACGCCAGATCAACGTGTCAGATTGTTCGACGCATTTTTCACGACTAAACAAAAGGGGACTGGGTTGGGCATGGCAATTGCCCAGAGAATCATGTCGGCCCACTTCGGAACGATCAGTGTGGCAAATGCTGACTCGGGTGGTGCCTGCATCGAACTTGTTCTCCCAAGAAGTTTCTCCTGATGGCTATGACGCGATCGCTACGAATTGTCGTCGCGGATGACGAAGTCGACATTCGCGACTATCTTGAAACACTGCTACCTCGCCTCGGTCATGAAGTCGTTGGGCTGGCCGAAAACGGACATCAGTTGGTCGAGTTGTGCGAAAGTGAGCACCCCAACTTGGTCATCACCGATGTGACGATGCCGGGAATGAACGGATTGGAAGCCATTCAGAGGATGGCTCAAACGCAAGACATTCCCGTCATCATCATTTCCGCGCACCAGCGCGATGATTCTACAGAGAATCCGCTGATCGTCGAGTACTTGCTCAAACCGGTCAGCATGACAGAACTTTCCGACGCGATCGACCGCGCCGCGCTGAGTTAGCAATTGGCGCACGTGGACCATTGAACGCGGGCACCGGACGTCTCTCGACCACTTCGGCCTCGGTCTGTGTGCTGCGAGTCTTCAATCGTAGTCGCATCTGCAAAAAAAATTTGCGTCGATCCATTCTCATTTAGCCGCTGGCGGTAGATCCTCACTTCTGCGAGCGAAGCGTCTTAGCACCGAGTAAAACACCGGCGTCAGGAATAGCCCGCAGATCGTCACTCCGATCATCCCGCTGAAAACTGCCGTGCCGAGAGCTCGACGCATTTCGCTTCCGGCTCCCGTCGCAATCACTAGTGGAATCACACCCAGAATAAACGCGATCGAAGTCATCAAGATCGGTCGTAGTCGCAGTCTCGCGGCTGAAATGGCAGCTTCGAATCGTGTCTTGCCGCTGTCTTCCTCTGCCTTGGCAAACTCGACGATAAGTATCGCGTTTTTGCACGCCAAAGCCACCAGCACAATGAAACCGATCTGCGTCAAGATGTTGTTGTCCATTCCCAGCACCCAAACACCCGCGATCGCAAACAACAGGCCCATGGGGACAATCAGGATCACCGCCAGCGGCAGCAACCAACTTTCGTATTGAGCCGATAGCGCCAAGAAAACGAATAGCACACACAAAGGGAAGATGAATAACACGATGTTGCCGGCCTGCTTCTCCTGGTACGAAAGGTCCGTCCATTCATAGCCAAAGCCGTCGGGCAGTTGTTCGGCTAGGATTTGCTCCATCTTCGCCATCGCTTCACCTGTCGAGACAGTTGGCAGCGATGCGCCACTGATATCGGCCGACGGGTACATGTTGTAGCGAACCACTCGATCGGGAGCGGTCCGGCGTTCCAATCGCAGCACGCTGCCCAGTGGAATGACGGCACCCGTGGCGCTGCGAGTTCGCAATTGCAACACGTCATTTGGAGCACTGCGAAATTCAAAATCAGCTTGCGCAGTGACGCGGTAGGTGCGACCAAGGAAATTAAAGTCGTTGATGTACAGACTGCCCAGCGCCGTTTGCAGTGTGCTGAAGATGTTCGCCAGCGGCACGTCTAGAATCTGAGCCTTGGAGCGATCCACATCGGCGTACAATTGCGGTGTGTTGTTGCTAAAGCTGGTGTAGGCCATAGCATATTCAGGACTCTTCATCGCGGTCATGGCGATGTCGAAGGCGACTTGCCCCAATGCATCGAGTCCGGCCCCGCTGCGATCTTGAATCTGCAACTTGAAGCCGCCACCGGTTCCGATACCGGGCACCGGCGGCGGAGGAATGACGATGATGCGGGCTTGGTCGACCGCAGCGGTCTGCACCTGCATCGCCCTGAGAATTGACTCCATCGAATGGCCTGCTTTGGCGCGCTCCGCTGCGGGACCGAACGTCAAGAACAGGGCTGCCGCATTGGATGATGCGGCGCGCGTGGCGCCGTTGAGCCCAACGATTTGCACAACGTGAGCGACACCGGGAACTTTGTCCGCAATTGCGCGCACCTTGTCGGCAACATTGCCAGTCCGAGCCAGTGAAGCTCCAGGAGGTAGCTCGATGCTAACGATTGCATAACCTTGATCCTGTGGTGGGATGAATCCGGCTGGCACGCTGGTGAACCCAAGGTAGGCCAGCCCAAGCAACCCGGCGTAGATCAGCATGCCGATCGCGGAGAAGCGAACGAGCCGCCCGACCATGGCGACATAAACGTTCGTGCTACGCTCGAAGACCCAGTTGAACGAACCAAAAAACCAGCGCAACGGCGCGGAAAGATGATGCGGGATATTCCTGATGAAGTGGATGACTCGTGCGCCGCGTGTAGCGGAAGTCGTCAAGACTTTTGGCGCGCCGCGAGACTCGCTTCCGTTCTTTTCCTTCATGGGCTTAAGGAATAACGCACACAGCGCGGGACTGAGCGACAGCGACACGATCAGCGATATCGTCGTCGACACCGCGATCGTGATCGCAAACTGGCGATAGAACTCGCCGGTGATGCCGGGAATGAAGGCAGTCGGCACGAACACGGAAATCAACACCACTGTCGCCGCGATCAACGCCGACCCGACCTCGCTCATCGCCTTGTGGGATGCCTCGTTGGGGGACAAGCCTCGCTCGATCCAGTGTTCCACGTTCTCCACCACCACGATCGCATCGTCAACCACAATCCCGATTGCTAGCACCAAACCGAAGAGCGAAAGGTTGTTCAAACTGAAGCCCATTGCCAGCAGCGCCGCGAAGGTCCCAATCAACGAGACGGGAATCGCAACGACGGGAATGATCGTCGAGCGCCATTTCTGCAAGAATAGGAAGACCGTCAATACGACTAATGCCGTCGCCTCGAACAACGCCTTGATGACTTCGTCGATCGACTGCGATACGAACTCGGTTGGGTTGTAAGCCACCGCGTGTTCGATCCCCGGTGGGAACGTCTGGCTGAGATCTTCCATCAAGTTTAGAATGTTCTCTGAAGTCGCAACTGCGTTTGATCCTGGCCGCTGAAATACGGCAATTCCAACTGCTTCCTGGCCATCCAGAACACTGTTGGTGGAGTAGTCCTGGGCTCCCAGCTCAACGCGCGCGACATCTTGTAGCCGGACTAGACCCGTTCCGCTGCCCCGTTTGACCACAATCTGCTTGAATTCTTCGACCGACTCCAAGCGGCCCTGAGTCGCGATGTTCAACTGAAAGGCACCTTGGGCGTCATTCGATGGCGGTGTCCCGATCGACCCGGCGGCAACTTGCACGTTTTGCGAACGCAGCGCATCAACAATGTCGTTGGTCGTCATGCCCAGCGTCGATAGCCGATCGGGGTCGATCCAGATCCGCATGTTGTATTCGCGAACGCCAAAGATTTGCACATTGCCAACGCCGTTCTGCCTGGACAGAACGTCTCTGATGTTGAGCAGCACATAGTTGCTGATATAGAGCGAGTCGCGAGAGTTGTCGGGCGAGAATAAATGCACGACCATCAGGATGTCGGGCGAACTTTTCTGAGTCGTAACGCCAACTTGCCGGACCTCTTGCGGCAACCTCGGTTCCGCCAACGCCACGCGGTTTTGCACCAGCACCTGAGCTTCGTCTAGGTCCGTCCCTTTCTCAAAGGTAATCGTTAGCTGCATGGTGCCATCGGCGGTCGAGGACGATTCCATGTACAGCATGTCTTCGACGCCATTGATCTCTTGCTCCAACGGCGTGGCTACCGTTTCGGCAAGCGTTTCGGCCGTCGCCCCTGCATAAGCTGCGCGAACAACGACGGTCGGCAAAGCAATTTCCGGGTACTGTGCAACGGGCAACACAAGGTAAGCGATCGCGCCGACAATCATGATTACAACCGAGATCACGGTGGCGAAAATCGGTCGGTTGATAAAGAAGTGCATGGTTACTCCGATGCCTCCGGTGTAGCATCTTCAACGCCCAACACACTTTCGTCCGGCTCGATCGTCTCAAGCATGGATGTGACCCGGACTCCCGGTCGAACTCGCTGAATGCCCCCCACGACGACTTGATCGCCCGCGTTCAATCCTGAGCGCACGATCCGCAGCCCCAATGCCATGGAACCAGCCTCGATCGGACGCATCGCCACCGTGCCGTCGGCGTCGACGACGTACACGAACTGTTCCGACTGATCGGTGCCAACTGCTGCATCGGGAACCAACAATGCATCAAACGCAGGAGTCTCGGCGATTCGCAGTTTACCAAACATGCCCGGTGTTAAAATTCCGTCATCGTTTTCAAAAATAGCACGCGCCGTCATCGTTGCCGTGACTGGATCGAAGCGGTTGTCGACAAAGTCCAAATAGCCTCGATGCGGGAATCCCGTTTCATCTTCTAAACGCATGTAGGCAGGATACTTGACATCACGAGCACTTTTGCGAGCACCTTCCAGGATCAATCGCTGAAAGCGCAATACCTGTTGCTCGCTGGCATCAAACAACATGTAGATCGGATCGAGCGATACGATGGTTGTCAGCACCACCGATTGGTCATTGCCACCGCTGATCAGGTTGCCTTCGGTCACGTTCTTGCGACTGGTACGACCAGCAACCGGCGCGGTGATGCGAGTGTAGTCCAAATTCAATTGAGCCTCATTGACGGCCGCTTGCGCAGTAACGATCGTCGCCTTGGCCGTGGAAATCGCTGCCCTGGCCGATGCAATCTCCGCATCGGAACCCTGCACCTGCGCGCTCGCTGTCTTATACTCGTTGCGAGCGCGATCGAAGTCCGACTGAGAACTCACGTTGCGTTGTTGCAAAGTCTTCTGTCGGTCAAACTCGCTAGTCGTGAATTCCAAGTTGGACTCGGCGGTCAGCTTGTTCGCAGCCGCAGTCGCCAGTTGAGCCTCCGCTTGCTCGCCACGCGCCTTCGCCTCTTCCAAGTTCGCTTTGGCGGTCTCCAACGCGGCTTCAAACGGACGCGGATCGACAACAAACAGTAAGTCGCCCGCTTCGATGAGTTGTCCTTCCTGGAACTCAACCGATTTCAAGTAGCCGCTCACGCGAGAGCGTATCTCGACGAAATCGACCGCTTGCAAACGGCCCGTGAACTCCGCCCACTCGACCACTTCACGCTCTACAGGAATGGCGACACGAACAATTGGCAGCTCGGTACCCGCACTGGGAGGACCAGCGGGCGATGATTTCCGACTGCATCCCGCAATCGAGAATAGAACCAACGCTGTAGAGGAAGTCGCCACTACCACTCGGAAGGCGTGTGAGAGAAAATGTTTGAAAAAGCTCAAAGGGAACTACCTTCACGAAAAGATTGAACGGGATGTCTAGTGCATCATCCAGCCTTATTTTGGGGTTGTACGCAGTGGACGAGGTTACGAGTCCAAAAAGTATTGCGAGTCCGTATGACTTGGTAGATGACAGGGCCTCGTAACCTCGTCCACTACCTACCATTCTTAGTGTGGATGATATACTAGGTTCATTTCCCATCAGATTGCTGGACGGCCTCGATGTTGACTTCGATCGAAACCTCCTCACCAACCAACGCCACTCCCGTTTTCAGTACGGCATCGAAGTTCATTCCATAGTCTTTGCGATTGATCGTGAGCTTGCCTTCCAGTCCAATCCGAGTCTTGCCATCCTGGTCTTTAATTGGGCCATTGAGCTTGACCGGCAAACGCACGACTTTCGTCACTCCCCGAATGGTGAAATCCGCGATGAGCACGAACTGATCGTCCTTCTTTTCCACACTCTTTGTCGTGAAGGTAATGACTGGATATTTGGTGGCGTCAAAGAAGTCCGCCGATCGCAAGTGATCATCGCGTTGCTTGACACCCGTGTCGATGCTCTTAACCTGCATCGTGGCGTCTGCTTTCTTGATGGCCCCTTGGTCCAACACGATCGTACCTGCAAATTCGCCGAAATGCCCCCTGACATTGCTGATCCCCAAGTGGCGGACTGAAAACGCGAGGCTGGTGTGCGCCGGATCGACGCTGTAGGTTTCGGCCGAGACTGCGGTTCCCATGAGTAGCAACGCAGTAGAGGCAAAACCGATCATCAGTTTCGTTCGCATGGCTGAATCTTTCATATTGTGAATTTTGCGTGTCGGTTGACGTTCTTTACTGATCGCTTGTTTCGACTCTAGTTTTGCAAAACAATCTCCCGTCCAGCGAGCAGCGGCCGGGGCCGGTGATGAAGATGACTGCGTAGACCGTCAGGAAGATAGCTGCTAGCTCCTTCACTTTCCACGGATCGGCTGCGTGAACGACGAACAAGGCCACGATCATCGTGAATGCCAGTGGAATAACAGCTATTCGCGTGCCAAGCCCAAGAATCAAAAGGAGTGAACAACCGACCTCAGCACCAATCGCCATAACGAGGCTGAGTTGGCTTCCCATGCCGATCGGGTCGGGAAACTTATCCGCCATTTCACTAAAACCCATCAGCTTTTGAATGCCGTGAACGAGCATGAAACAACCGATGGCAACACGCAGTACGAATAGCCCCGAATCAATTTGTTTTTGAGTACCTAGTAACATCATTTGCTCCTTAAGACAATTGAGAAACCACAGCTAGTGCTTTGACCGCATTTAATATTGGGGTTAATTGTAGTGGACGAGGTCCGCGAGTCTGTTTGCTTCGGTGGATGTTCGGGACTCGCAACCTCGTCCACTAACTCAAACTTAAATGTGGTTCAAGCGCTCGAGTTGATTGAACGTCCTTTGCGAATGACTCAGTCCTTTTACACGTAAAAACAGGCTAGTAAACTCAGTCGTCAACTCCCGCGCGAGCGGTTTCGAGGATTTTGTTAAGCGTCTTCAAGTCAGAGTTGGAAACGTGGCCCAACAGCGAATGGTGCAGCGACTGAATGGGAGCGTCAAGTTTTTTCAGCAATCCCATTCCTGCTAGTGTCAATCCGACCAAAAACACTCGGCGATCCTCGCTGGATTGCTGCTTCTCAATCAGCCCTCGGCCAACCAATTGATCGACTACTCGCGTGATCGCTGGCGCAACTTGAATCATGCGCCCAGCGACCTCCAAACAGGGCATGGGCTTGCCTTCGCCACGCATGATTCGCATCGCGTTGTATTGCGATGGTGTCAGATCAAATTCGCGCAGCAGACGAGCCAAGCGGTTCTCCAATAGATCGCTCGTTCGCATGATCCCCAGCATTGCCTCCTGTTCGAGCGAATCGAATGGGCCTCTCTTTTTGAGCTGCTGGCGAAGTGATGCGGACGACACCGTTTGATTCTCCTGTTAGGTGATTTTGATAGTTTACATGTAATGTACTGGGTGTCAAGGGCGTTCCTGGTATAAATTTGCAGAACGGTTGTTGTGTGGCAATTGGCAGTTTTTTGGTGCGGCCACCTGTTCACCAATCAGGATAATATTCGATCGGGCGAATAAAGCTCGCAAAGGCTCCCGAGCGATTTTGCTTGTACACCAACAATCACCAGCCCTCGTCGGTAGGATCGCTCAACAGTATCTCGCCAGGCAGACGCCAACCGATCCCAGCCAATAGGACGGTAGCAAAGATGCCAACGATAGCTATTCGTTTCGCGGGCGACCACTTCGATACCCACCTATCGAACACCGCGATCAAGCCAGATCTGCAAAAAGTGATTTGAATCAGACGCCGACGGATTGTACTCACTGTGCGTGATCCCCGTTCCCGCCGACATCATTTGAATATCATCGGGCGTGATGATCGCTCCCTTGCCGGTACTGTCGTTGAATTGCAAGGAACCATCGAGCACGCTGGTAACATTTCCCAGCCTATTTAGAAGACGCATAAAAACCGACCAGCCTCTCCTATCCACGCGTACGCGCCCGCTCACTTTTCAGTCGAAGATGTCGGCTTACATCACATCACCACTATTAGGCCCCAGAGTCTGCCCCAGGTAGAGATCTCCGTCGGGGGAGGACGCCAGCAGCAGCGCTGTTGGTGCAACTTCGTCAACGGTGCCGAAGCGTCCAAGAGGCAACGCCGCTTCTTTCTCTCTAACCCAGTCCTCACTCACTCCGCCGAGCATCGCAGTCATGATGGGTCCGGGAGCGATCACATTGCTGAGCACATTGTGCGGTGCCAGTTCCAGCGCCAACGACTTGGTCAGGCCCAGGACACCCGCTTTGGCCGCCGTGTAATGCGCCATACCCACGCCCCCTTTTAGCGCCAACTGCGACGCAATATTAATGATCCGTCCAGCCTTTTGCTCCACCATATGTGGTGCAACGTAACGGCACGTCAGAAATATCCCGCGAAGGTTCACCGCCAGCATGTCATCAAAAGTTTTTGGTGACATTTCCAGTATCGAGCATTCGTTCAATATGCCGGCGCTGTTCACTAGAATGTCGATACGCCCGTATCGCGCGATAACGGCCTGTACCAAGGCCTCGACCGACTCACTCGAGGTGACGTCAACGCGGTGGGTACTACTCTCACCTCGGATAGTTGCCGTGCAGGATTCTTCGTTTAGATCCGCCAGAGCCACAGTCGCACCTTCGGTCTGATAGAGTTCAGCAATGGCCCGGCCTATGCCGCTACCCGCGCCGACTATCAATGCAATTCTATTCTTCAATTTGTTCATCATGAGATTCCTTGAGATTGGTGCTGTGGATGATGATTTCGGATTGCAGGGTGCGGTGGACGGGGCAGCGGTCGGCGATTTCCATCAGGCGAGTGGGTTGAGCGTCATCGAGTTCGCCAAGCAATTCGATCGTCTTGTCAATACGGTCAATGCGGCCTTCCTTGGTTTCGCAGTCTTCGCAATCCTCTGCGTGGATATCTTTGGAACAGGTGAAGCAATGCGCGAAGATGGCAAAGTCGCGAGGTTGCGCAGCGGGCATATCAAGCCTGGCTGCCAATGAGACACCCTGAGACCCTTCAAATTCAATTTTTTTGATCAGCATTTTTACTATCTATTTAGAGAAGTATCTATTTAGAGAAGTGAGGTGTAAGCGATTTTCCTGCTTCATCAGGGGGCATCCGCATCAGGGGGCATCCGAGCGACCTTCGTCGTCCGAACGCGCGAACATGCGGCGCAGTGACTGGGATTGTTTCCGGCGCAAGAAGATGACCACTGTGCAGCCGATCCAGACGGCTGCTGCCATGAGTCCGCCCTGTCCCTCGTCGCCTTGAAAACCGAGACGCGAGCCATGTGCGATGAGGGCACCTGTCATTATTCCCCATCCGAGGACCGCGCCCCAGACGATGCTTTGAGGGGTCAGTAATAGCAACGCGGCCACTAGCTCCAACGCACCGACGAGATAACGACCGCCGGGATCGAAATCGAGTTGCTGAAACATGGCGACCGATTCGGGACGGCTCATGAGTTTCCCCGTGGCAGCCATGACTAGCACAGCGGATACGGCGAGTTGAAGGATCCAACTGAGGAGGTTGGCGGGTTTCATGATTCACTGTGGGGAGTTGGAGCGACGCTTTCGGTCTCCGTCTGGAGCGCTTCGCGCAGGAGCGGTTCCTTGTCGACGAATTGCCACAGATTGCTGCCGCTGGGGATGAAAAGGTTAGACACGCTTAGCTCGCTGGGACAACACTTGCCGGTCGCCACGAGCATCTCTTTCAGATCGCGCTGCGTGTTTTCAACGTAGTGAGCGACTCGAGCTGCTTTCAGTTCAGGATCTAGGCCCGCTTGGAGCTGTGGATCATGCGTGGTGATGCCGACCGGGCAGGTGTTGCGTCCGCATTCTAGCGCCTGAATGCAGCCGAGCGCGAGCATGAATCCACGGGCCGTATAACAGGCGTCAGCCCCGAGAGCAAAGGCGGTGAGTTGGCGGCCGGCGTTGATCAGTTTTCCGGCGGCGAGGAGTTTGACCCGGTCGCGCACCCCCTCTCGCTCAAGGATTTTCACGACCCCGTAGAGAGCTGGATAGAGTGGCAACCCGATGCGATCCATGAAGGCAGCGGGGGCAGCTCCGGTTCCGCCTTCGCCACCATCGATCGTGATGAAATCGGGGAATCGGTTCTGGCGTTTCATTTCGCGGACGAAATCGTGAAACTCCTTGAATGAGCCGATGCAGAGTTTGATTCCAGCCGGAATTTCGACGAGGTCCTGAATCCGCGCGATGAAAGCGACTGTGGACGGAACATCGTGGCATTCCTTTTGATAAGGGGGAGACACGACGTCTTCGCCCATGGGCACACCGCGCAATTTGGCAATCTCCGGAGTGATCTTTTCTGCGGGCAACAGACCTCCCTTCCCCGGTTTCGCTCCTTGGGAAAATTTGATTTCGATCATGCGAATCTGCTCGTGATTGGCAAGTTCACGGAGAGCTGTTTCATCGAGCTCGCCATCGGAATTCCGAACGCCGAATTTCGCGGTGCCGATCTGGAAGATGACATCCGCACCTTCCATGAGGTGATATTTGGGGTAGCCACCTTCACCGGTGTTCATGGGAATGCCGGCTCGGGCCGCTCCACGTGCGATAGCGCGAATGGCGTTTTGTCCGAGGGAGCCGAAGCTCATCGCACTGACGAGCATTGGGTTCTTCAGAGTGTAGGGGCGTGTCACCCCGCTGCGATTACCAAAGGTGACGCGGAATGGCCGAACGCCTCCCTCTCGGGTTGGAAACATGGAGTGGCGCAGCTTGATCTCGGTGGCACCGTAGTCGAGCAATGTACCAAAGGAGTCGGAGGAATCGACGTTTTTTGCCTTGCGGTATACTTCACTGCGCTCCGTACGATTAAAGGGGCGTTCTTCGCGGTCGTTGAGGAAAAGATACTGGCGAAATTCAGGGCCGAGGCTCTCGATCAGGTAGCGGCCCTGTCCAATGATGCCGAAATTTCTCAACAGGGCGTGATCTTTCTGAACGTGCCTATAGGAGAAATTCACCAAAAGCAGAAACAGGGACGCCACCGTGAGAATGTGGAAGTAAAACGAGATGTAATAGCCGGCTGCAAAGAACAACGCCGGCAGAAGGAGCAGCATCGTATTGGCGAAACGCGCGAGGCGGATCAGGTCGACAGAAAGTGCTTTGGGCATAGTTTGTGCGTGTCTGGAAAAGGACTCTGTTGGCATTCGAACTCCAACAGTGTGTACCCAGCGTTACGACTCTCGAGGGACTTTGATGTCAATGCCGTACTTCGGCGAAACGTCGATTAGACGCTGTTTGTCTTCTGGCGTTACGATGGCAGAATCAAGCGACGTGTCGGTGGCTGCTCGACCTGCTTCGAGAAAGAAGTCGTCGAGCCCTGCGGGTGTGGCCATAATCAATATTCGACCAACGTCCGCTCCGATATTCCTAAAGTAATGCAGCGACTCTTTGGCGAGAGTCACCCAATCGCCCGGACCTGCGGTCAGCACATCGTCATCAATATGCACCTCGAACTGCCCTTTGATGATGTAGAATGCTTCATCTTCGCGGTGATGCACGTGAGGCGGCGGCCCCGAACCGGACGGCACCGAAACCTCGATCAGCGTGAAGACGCCACCCGTTTCCGCGCCACTCGCCTTGACCGTGTACAGATCGCCGACAACCCACACGGATGGGCCTTCGCCGGACCGTTTCATTGCGTTTTCCATGTGTGCTTCTCTTGCAGCTACGTGACAAACGGAAACAACTCACGTAGGATACGGCATGCACAGTCAAAAACAAGGAGCAGGACGAATGATCGAAATACGCAAAGCAAAATTGGAACAGATTATCGCCATGTATAAAGCAGAAAACTCATGCGTGGGTGACTTCTAGCTGAATGGATCCTCGACCATGATAAAGTGCGTTCCTTTCCGACATTGCTACTGGAGCACGATGGTAAGACACAGCGGCTGGCCGAGGGATATGTGACGGCAGAGCCAATACTCTCTCGATTGCGGCAAGAGCTGGCCGATTCGAGCGGCCGATTCGACTTTTCTCATGTGACTAGTTTGCTACAATGGACGCGGTTCGCTGGAAACAATCTCGCTCGACTTAGATGAGAAAACAGAATAATGCGTCTACTACCTCACCTCATCGAGAACAATCGCGCATGGGCCGAAAGCGTTCTTCAAGAGGATCCAGAATTCTTTGCCAAACTTGCCAAAGGCCAAAAACCGGAAATACTGTGGATCGGCTGTGCCGATAGCAGGGTGCCAGCCAACCAGATAATCGGGCTAAAACCAGGCGATGTTTTCGTCCATCGCAACATTGCGAATGTAGTCGTTCACAGCGATTTCAATTGTCAAAGCGTCATTGAGTTTGCGGTCAGTGTCATCCGTGTAAAGCATATTATCGTTTGTGGGCATTACAGTTGCGGTGGCGTGAAAGCGGCGTCGCAGGATCATCATGTCGGGCTTATCGATGGCTGGCTACGTCATATTCGCGATGTCCGTCAGAAGCACGATGCGATCTTGCGAAAGATCAGCGACGAGGACCAACTGATTGACCGTCTCTGCGAGCTAAACGTGGTCGAGCAGGCCAAGAACGTATGCTATTCCACCGTGGTCCAGGAGGCCTGGGAACATGGCCGCGAGCTGTCGGTACACGGCTGGATTTACGCAATAAAAGATGGATTGCTGCGTGACTTGAACGTCACAATTAGTGGGGCCACTGAGATTGCGGATGCATATCGGGTTGCTGTAAACCGGCCAGGCTAAGAGTCTGCGGACGAGTCTGTTCAATAAGGCAATGGTTCGGTAAAGCCCGCGCGGTCTGTGGAGCCGTACCCGGACCTCGAAGCCTCGTCCCGAAGTCTACATGAACGCCCGTGACGCGCTGTCTGTCCAGTCGCAGCGGTGCTATCGCTCTGAACCGGCAGGTTCGTCTCGACCGTAGAGCAATGCGTAAACAGTGGGTATGACGACCAAGGTGAATAGAGTCGAAGTGGCGATACCAAAAATGATGGCCCAGGCGAGACCGGAGAAAACTGGGTCGAGAGTGATGACCCAATTGGCAAGCAATGTCGTGCCAGCAGTCAGCATGATTGGACGCGTGCGGACGGCGACACTTTGAATGATTGCTTCACGCAGCGGCTGGCCTTCCCGTTGTGCCATCTGAATGAAGTCGATCAGGACCACAGAGTTGCGGACAACAATTCCCGCCAATGCAATCATGCCGATCATCGCCGTCGCGGTGAAAAACGTCGGGTTCGGATAGCTGCCAATAGGCCCACCATACAGTTTGTTGAGCAACCAAAAGCCTGGCATGATGCCGATCAGCGTCAACGGAATCGCCAGCATGATTGTCAGCGGTAGTAAGCGGGATCCTGTTTGAAACATCAGAATCATGAATATGCCGAGTTGGGCCGCTGCGAAGGCGAGGCCCAAATCGCGGAATACGTCGAGAGTGATCTTCCATTCGCCTTCGCCAGCCCAATTCACGGTCATCCCATCGGCAACCGCCCAATAGTCGTTTCCACCTGGTGAAAACCATGTGCGCTGCTCGACCGGTCGGACCTCAGCTTGTACAGGGGTAGTGAGTTCGGACGTTTGGTCCGATTGAATGTCGACGATGACGTCTGCAGGTGGACGTCCGGCGATCTCGCCATAGACGTACACGACGCGCTGCAGATTCTTGTGGTAGATGGTCTTGTCGTCAATTCGTTCAACAAATCGGCCCAGGCC
This sequence comes from Pirellulaceae bacterium, assembly GCA_020852965.1. Lineage (GTDB taxonomy): Bacteria > Planctomycetota > Planctomycetia > Pirellulales > Pirellulaceae > Aureliella. The sequence continues at coordinate 133,325 of JADYZV010000111.1, forward strand.
ACCCAGTTGAACCAATTGTCCTTGATCGCCTTGAACGTATAGTTCGGTCAATTCGTCGATGGCTGACCGGTTGGCTCTGGGCAGACGCAAGTCGACCCACAGTGGGTCAACTTCGTTCGGCTTGTGAATCACCGTCGTCTTGTCACCGCCGAGCGCGATTGCCAGAGTCTGCGTGATTCGCTCGGTGGAGATTCCAGACAACGCGGCCTTCGGCTTGTCCGCCTCAAATGCCCACCTGACCTGGTCCGCTTCGACGCTCGAGTCGACGTCAACCACACCTGGCTCGCGTGCCAGACGCTTTTCGACTTCTTTGCCGGCCATAGCCAAGTCGTTGTAATGCACGCCGGTAGGGCCATAGACCTCGGCGGTCAACGTCGAAAGCACGGGCGGACCAGGCGGTACTTCAACGAGTTTGATGTTCGCACCTAACGTTTCGGCGAGTTCGGTCAGTTGCTTGCGAACGCGAAGCAGTATCTCATGCGATTGCTGAACTCTTTTCTCTTTGGGCACAAGGTTCACACGAATATCAGCGACGTTGGTTCCTTTGCGAAGGAAGTAATGCCGGACCATGCCATTGAAGTCCATTGGCGAAGATATTCCCACATAGACTTGGTAGTCGCGCACCTCGGGCTGGATGGCCAATTCGCTAGCTAACCGTCGTGCCACCGCGTCAGTCCGGTCGAGCGTTGTCCCCTCGGGCATGTCGATGACGACTTGAAATTCATTCTTATTGTCGTAGGGAAGCATCTTCAACGGTACAGCACGAAACAGCGGCAAGGCCATTGCTCCCACAAGAAGCATGCCAATTCCGAGCAGTACGAGCCATGCGATAGCGCGGTGATCGACGATTGGTCCAAGAATGGCCTGTGAGAGTCGGTAAACCGGTCCGCGCGTCACGTCGTAGGGCTCTTCGTCGCTTGGCCGGTCAATCAGCTTGCCCAATGCAAACATCGCCATCCAAGGTGTCATCACGATTGCGACCAACGTCGAAATGGCCACGGTGAGAGGTACGTTCAACGCCATCGGGGCCATGTAAGGTCCCATCATCCCAGTGATGAAGAAGAGCGGAAGAAAGCTGGCAATAATCGCCAAAGTGGACAACAACAAGGCCGGCATCACCTCTTGAATGGCACGCAACACGGATTTCCTTTTCGGAAACGCGCGCATCGTAAAGTATCGAGAAATGTTCTCGACGTTGGTGATAGGGTCGTCGACAAGCAATCCTAGCGCGAGTATCAACGCGAACATAGTCACGCGATTGATCGTGTATCCTGCCAACAAGTTGACGAACAGGGTGAGACTATAGCAAACGGGAATGGCTAGGGCGACAACCAGTGCCGGACGCCAGCCCATCGACAGTCCAATCAGAGCGACGACGGTTAGCACAGCCACAATCAGACCCTCGATCAGCTCATTGACTTTGTCATTGGCCGTTTCACCGTAGTCGCGCGTGATGCGATAGTGGACGCCTTCAGGCAAGTGCGAACTGGACAACTCCTGCAAACGTTGTTCGACAGCCTTCGCCACGCTGACGGCGTTCGTTCCCTTTCGCTTGGCTACGGCGATGTGAACGGCCGGATAGAATTCGTCGCTATCACGCGACCGATCTGCGTTTAATTCAGCTTGCTCGTCGGCCGGACCGAATCCAATCCAACTATAGCTTTCAACTTCCGCTGGACCGTCGATGACGGTGGCAACATCCTTCAAGTATACCGGGCGTCCCCCCGTAGTACTTACGACTAAGTTCGGCAGGTCACTTGCATCCTTGAAGAATGCACCAGACTCAACGATGAATTGCTGGTCCTGTTGCTCAAACTGGCCAATCGTTTCATTTACATTGCCGGCCCGCAGCGCCTTGGCCAGCTGTAATGGTGAAGTTTGCCTTGCGGCCAAACGCTGAGGGTCAAACTCGACGCGAATGCGTCGAGGTCGACCGCCTGTGATCCAGACCTGATTCGTATTGGGGATCGCCTGCAATTCATTTTGTACCTCTTCGGCGATCCGCCGCAGGTCGTGGTCGCCATACTCCTGTGTTCGGTCGGTCCAAAGCGTCGCGATAACAATCGGTACGTCGTCAATCTCAATCGGCTTGACGACCCACGACGTAACGACGGGGGGGATCTGATCGGTGTTCGAATTGATTTTGTTGTAGAGCTTGACCAGCGAGTCTTCGCGATCTTCGTTGACAAAGAAGCGTACCGTAACGATGCTTTGTTCGGGGCGCGACATGGAGTAAACGTACTCTACACCATCAATCTGGTAGAGCAATTTCTCAAGTCGTCGCGTTACCTGTTGTTCAACCTCTGCCGCCGATAAGCCAGGGGCGCTGACAAACACATCAGCCATTGGAACGACGATTTGAGGCTCCTCCTCACGAGGAGTGAGCAGTAGTGCGGCGCCCCCCAACATGAGAGATACGATAACGAATAGAATTGCGACATCACCGCGGAGAAAGACTTCGACCACTCGAGTCATGATCGGAGTCGATTCGCGTGCGTCGCCCGATGGTGCTTCGACACTCATAAGGTCGCACCATCATTCGCCGTGGTGGTAGGGTAAACCGAAGATTGAAGAATGACGCGATCGCCAGACTTTAGCCCACTAAGTACTTCGATGCGATCGGGCATTCCTAGCCGACCGGTCTTGATGAACCGCCTTTCAATTCGATCATCCTCCGTCACCACCTCGACGAACTCCAATTGGCCAATGCTCTGAATGGCATCCGTTGCCAGACACAAGTGGCGTCGCTGTCCGGCCGGAATGCGCAATCGGCCGAACATTCCTTCGAACAGGTTATCCGAGCGCGGAACGCTCGCTTTGACGAGAAACGAACGACTCGGGGCATCGGCTTGAGGAACAATTTCGTCGATCGTCGATTCCACCTCGCGTTGGATTGCGTCGATATAGACGCTCAACTTGTCTCCCACACGCAGCCCTACGGCTAAGTGTTCCGAGACGGGCGACTCCAGCCGCAAGGAGGTGGCATCGTAGAGCACCAAGAGTGGCTCTCCTGGACGAACTGTATCACCGGGTTCCGCGAGTCGTTCCACGATACGCCCGCTCCGGGATGCATGGATGGTCGCGTAGGATAGAAGTACCTTGGATTCGTTGACGGCATGCTCGGCTCCCAATTCTTCTGCGATCGCAACTTCCAGTCGACGTTTGGACTCATCGAACTCTGCACGCGACACAACATTTTGTTGACTTAACAGCTTGCTGCGATCATGGCTCAAATCCGCTTCTTTGCGTGTCGCCGTGGCTGCGATCAGGGACTGCTGCGCCTGCTCTAGTCGTGCTTCGAGGTCTTTACTATCGAGTCGTACTAGCAGGTCACCCTGATTGACCTGATCTCCGGCTGAGACCGCGATCTCATCGATGGTCGCCAACACCTTGGCGGAAACCACCGTTCGGCTGGCGGCTTTCAAGGTTCCAATGGCTTCCTCGATATAATCCTTTGTCACCTCATGAACTTCAGCAGTTGGTTGGTTCGTAAGCTTGCGGTGAGTCGCCAGCGGCGTGCTGGGCTGGATTTTGGAATTGAACGCCCCCGCGAGCCAGCCGATCACCAGCGCTAAGCAGGCCAACCCGACCGCTGCCGGCACGATCTTCCATAGCACCCTCAAAACATTCAATAAGCGATTCATCGCAACCTCTCGACGTGGTAAACGTGCAGCAGCGCATTGGGAGCGACCCGACCGTTGGATCAAGGAGTATACATTAAGACATTAAGCCTAGCAGCGAGTCTAACGCAGCGCATCTGACCGATAGTTGCATGTTGTTTGGCTGCCCCCTGTGAATCCTGCGGTGATTCTCCCATGCACGGCATCAATCGAGATAGCTCGTCAACATCCATACCGCCTTCTGATGTACTTGTTTGCGTCCGATCATCATGTCCTCGGTCGCTAAGTCCTTCGCCTCGCCGGCCCTGTCACGCACAATTGCGACATCTTCAAGCACTTTCTGGTGGGCTTCCAGTAGGTGTTGCACCATCTGATCCGCTGTCGCATCCTCGGCGATCTCCTTGATCCCGGCCTTCTGTGCGAGAGTGCCCAGACCTCCGGGTGCCAGCCCACCGATCGCTCGGATGCGCTCTGCAATCTCATCCACTGCCGTGAAGAGCTCGGTGTACTGCGCTTGGAATGCGTCGTGCAGGCTAAAGAACGATTTGCCGCGCACGTTCCAATGGCAGAGATGGAGCTGTCCCATCAGTGCGTAGGTGCTCGCCACCGTCTGGCGTAGCGCGTCGATTACTTGTTGGTTCGACTTATCTTCTTTTTTGTTCATTTTGTTTCTCCGATTTCCTAAATTAGGTTGCTACAGCTATTAAACGAGGCAGCTTAACCACTGGGCCAGCTTGCCGACATGACATTTGGAGGCTGCCGACAGTCAGCAGCACTTCGACGAGAAGGCTCTCGTCGATCTGACGCTGGCGATCATCGCGATCAATGGCTGGAACCGGATGAACGTCGCCTTCCGCACATTGGTTGGCGACTACGTGAGTCCACACGCGGCGGAGCGCTGAAGATCCACCGGAGACATCACCGTGTAGGAAATATATGGACGCCAAGAACAGCGGACCTGAAAACAACGTCATCCATGCTCAGAACGCTTTCGCGCAGCTTTGAGCTTTCCGTGGAGTGCTATGATCTAACCCCGCAAGCCAGCAAGAATATCGAATGAATGCAGACGATCTTTGTGCTCATACAAATCACAGGTAAAAATAAGCTCATCCGCTTGGGTATGTTGCAACAACACCTGCAACTTCTGCTCGATTGTCTGTGCGCTACCAATCATTGCCATACTTAAAAACTCAATGACCGCCTGCTCTTCACGCGGCTGCCAGAGGCCTCGCATACTTTCAACCGGTGGACGCATCAGCAGGCTTTGGCCGCGAATCAAGGCCAAGATGCGCTGGAAGGTCGTGGTGGCTAAAAACTCTGCTCGTGCATCGGTATCCGCTGCAACTAAGGGGACCGCAAGCATCACATACGGCTTATCCAACACCGCTGATGGCTTAAAGAGGCGGCGGTACAGCTCGATGGCTTGCATCATCATGCGTGGGGCAAAATGCGAAGCAAACGCGTACGGCAAACCCTTCTCGGCGGCTAACTGCGCACTGAATAGACTGGAACCCAAGATCCAAATTGGCACGTTGCTGTCCACGCCTGGCATCGCAATGACTTGCTGCCCTGTGGCACGCGGCCCTAGATACCTTTGCAACTCGGCTAGATCTTCAGGAAAGTCATCGGAACTACCACTGCGATACTTGCGTAAAGCCCGCGCAGTTTGTGGATCAGTACCCGGTGCTCGACCGAGTCCCAAGTCAATTCGCCCTGGATACAGCGCCTCTAAGGTACCGAACTGCTCAGCAATCACTAAGGGCGCATGGTTCGGCAACATCACCCCACCTGCACCGACGCGAATCCGCTGCGTACCTGCCGCCAGATAACCAATCAGCAGCGAAGTTGCCGAGCTGACAATGGCATCCATATTGTGATGTTCGGCGACCCAAAAGCGGGTGAATCCCAAACGTTCAACATGTTGAGCCAATTCTAACGACCGCTGCAATGCGGGCGCAGGACCTTGGTCAGTATCTTTACGCGACGCCAGGTCCAATACAGAAAAAGCTACTTTTGGATGGTCACTCATATCATTGCTTCGCTTTAAACTGGTTCGGTTGGGCTGATCTGGGGAATTTCTCAGGTAGAAGATAGCCGGTAGGAAATTTGCTCAGGTATCTTCTGCGCGCGCTTTTGGGGGGATGCATTGGGAGAACATAGTGCCGATCACATCGTCGGTTCCAACCGTCGATTTAACGACAGAGGGATGGGGCAAGATAGACTACGGGACCAGCCAACGCCACGACCCTCCGTCGTCCCGGCTGACAAATAGCTTGCTGGGCTCCTTTCGGAAAAGTCTTTCGCCATTCACGACATAAGGATGTGATCCAGTCCAAACCGAAGAGTAGGCAGGTCTGCCATTTTCATTTCCATTTCATTTCCTCGTGGTGTAAGACGACGAACTTCCGAACTCTTCGGAGAATACCTGATGATCTTAGCTTTTCAAACCGGACGTAGTCTTCCTGAACAGATCGAGCTCGATATCGTAGCGCGGTTCGGGACGCTTGAAGAGGTATTCGCCATGGCGGATCGATGCCAGCACATCGGCTCGCTGACGCACGGCCTCGAAGGGCGTATTGGCACCTAGCACCAGGAAGTTGGCGGGCTTGTGCTCCTCAATGCCGTAGTGGTTTTCCACATTGAGAGTCTTGGCGCCGTTGTAGGTGATCAAGTCCAGGCAGCGGTCCAGCTCGTCAAACGACATCGTCTGCGCCAGGTGAATGCCGTTGTCCAGAATGTTCATCAGGTTGCCGTTGCCGACCGGATACCACGGATCGTTGATCGAGTCCTGACCGAAACAGACGTTGACGCCGCTCTCCCACAACTCCTTCACCCGAGTCAAGCCACGGCGCTTGGGATAGGAGTCCTGGCGGCCCTGCAGATAAGCATTTTCGGCTGGCAGCGAGATGAAGTTCAGCCCCGACTGCTGGAATAGACTCATCATGCGGAACGCGCAGGCGTTATCCGCCGAACCGAGCGAGCAGGTGTGGCTGGCGGCCGTGCGCGTGCCAATGCCTTCGATCATCACCAGCGCGTTGAGCAGTTCGACGAAGCGGCTCATGATGTCGTCGGTCTCGCCGCAATGCACGTCGATCAGTTTGTCGTGTTTCACGGCCAGCTCCACTGTGCGATGGACGGATTTCTCGCCGATCTCTCGTGCCCACTCGAAGTGCGGGATGGATGCGACACAATCCGCGCCCATCTTCAGCGCCTCCTCGACCATCTCGTCGCCACCCTTATAGGCGTACATGCCCTCCTGCGGGAAAGCGACGATCTGGATCGTGACGTTATCCTTGAGTTCTTCTCGGATTTCCAACATCGCCTTCAGGCCGGTGAGCTTTGGATCGTCCACGTCGATGTGGGGATCGACGTAAGGTGGAACGACTAGACGACCCTGCAGGTCGATCTCCTCATCTGCCTTGGGCAAATTCTTGCCGATCTGCTTGATGACGCCCTTATCGACCAAGATCTCGCTGGCTTTATCGTGCTGTCGGTAGATTCGAGCATTTGTGAACTTTTTCATAGTATTCTCCTTCAAAGGGTGGAAGATTTGAAGTGGCGCAAGCTTCCAGCTTGCGGTCCAGAAAACGCAGTTGTAAGCTTACGCCACGGTCAAAACTCTCCACACCGCATGTTGTTGGAGCGTATCGCTACCGCGCAATTGTCATTTCTAAACAGAGAAAGCAGTTTCTCATGAGCTACGTACTTCAGGTTGATTTCCCTTATGCCGGCCCTTGGGGAAAGGCCATGACCGATGCCATGGAGGATCTTGCGCGCTCGATTGCCGAAGAACCGAGGTTGCTGTGGAAGATATGGACAGAAAACGAGGCTGCCGGCGAAGCGGGCGGCATCTACCTGTTCAAGGACCTGGCGAGCGCCGAAGTCTACCTAGCGATGCACACTGCACGCCTCAAAGGTTTCGGGATTCCGCACGTGAATGGAAAGATCTTTGCCGTGAACGAAACGCTGTCGCAGATAGATCGTGGCCCAGTTTAACGGTGGGCTGGGTATGCTTCCCATCGGCGTGGCGATAAGTCAAAAAATTCCCGCGTAGGGGCGTCGGCGACCCGCCAAGCCATCCGTGGTTTCGTAGACTTCGCAATCAAAGTGCTCGCGATCGAATTGCTTGCTCTGCCATCGCATTGGTGAAAAAATCAAACGCACCTGCTAGTATAAACTGCACACCAATCGCCACCAAAATCAAGCCAAAAAATCGCAGTAATATCTTCTGGCCAAGAGGGCCAAGCAGTCGTTGGACCCCTTGCGACAACAATAGCGTTACCCACAGCACCGATGCTAAGACCACGATCGCCGTCAAAGCGACAGTTAGGTTCTGCCAATAGGGCTCGGACAACGCAATGGTGATCACGGTGGTGATCGCCCCCGGCCCGGCGACGAGCGGCATCGCGATTGGAACAAAGATCTTACTTTGGCGTTCGTAATGAGTGAGTGACTCCTTTTGAACTCTCGACGTGCGCCCTTGCAGCATCGTTAGCCCCATCAGCAGGATCACCAATCCACCACCACAACGAAACGCGGAGATGGAAATGCCGAAAATGTCTAGCACCCAGTTGCCCGCGACGGCAGCGACGAGCAGAATTGCGAAAACGGAAACCGCCGCCAGCGAAGCCGATTTGCGTCGCTGCGCCTTGTCTAGTCCGTCGACCGCCTGCAGAAACACCGGAACTGCAGAGAGCGGGTTGGCGATCGCCAGCAAGGCGACAATCGCTTGTATGTACTGGTCCATTGAAATGTTCATCTAAATAGAATGACTGCGTCAGTTTTCGCGGATCTCCGATTGAGATGGGAGTGGCGAAGCCTGAAAAGGTAGAGCGATCAGCGAGTATAACAACAGATCGCTGGAGCGATCGGCAACCATCAAGCAATCTTGTCCGGTCATCTCCGCAACGCCTTCAAGCTTGACTGCATGTGCTCCCAAGGTCACGATGTTCAATGGACAATGTGGGATGATCAGTGATCTAGTGCAACGTCCCTTCGTGACGGACATCATTGAGAATCCTGAAAACCAAGCGGTTGCGCTTCAGCCCAAAATTTCTGTCGTTGAAGACGGTTGGAAATTCTTGATGAAGTCGACCGTGACTAATGACGAGAAAGTGAAGCTGCAAATAGTGCTCAATCACTCCAGTATCGACGGAGTCAAACTCGCCAGCCTTCCAATCTTGGACAACGAATCGAACGGAAAGGTGACAATTCAAGTTCCTAGCGTTCAATCGAGTTCGATTGCGGTGGAGAGCGTCTTGAGCGAGGACGAAGCGTTGCTTGTTTTTTCACCCACACCCTATCCGAGTGAAGAAAGCGACACAGGCTCCAATTTTGCCCGCAGTATGGGGTGGGTGTATATGGTCCGCACGCAAGTGTTCTCGGACAGCGACGTTTTAAAGAGCTACGTTACAACGAAAACCGAAGAGTAGCATTGCAGGTGCCGCTAGTGGTTGTGGTATAATCAAGCCTTCCATTTCGTAGAAATCTCCGAGGACTTTGATGAGCAATTCGTTCCCCACACAGCTTTTTGAAGCAGAGAAGCAGCAGTTGATGGATCGTCTGCTTGAAGAAAACCGCAACGGTATTATTTCGCCCGCAGACCTTCAAGTCCTGCAAGGCTTGGTTGAAGAGGCCGAGAAGTTGATGATGGAGAACGCCAAAAACTTGGCCGCCACAGCCGATCCGCAGCTTATCCACGGATACGGGAATCATCGTCGGACGCACTCCGAGGGGCCAAGCTACCGTTAAAGCTCTCAACGTTAATAGTGCCAATCGCCTCTATGCTCGCATGCTTCAAATCCAAATCGGCTTGCTAAGCTAGAAGTCAATTTTGGCTTAGTTTCCTATTTCAACCAACAGTCTGGCCAGCTAAAAGCGTCAGCCTGCATAGCGGCATTGCATTTATGCCCACTGGGTAGAATCGACCGGAGTAGTTCTCGGGCGCGTTAGCCGCGGCAAACACTTGCTTCAGCATAGCGTCGGCGCGCTGCATTTCGGGAAGCGTGTACAAGCCGTCTTCGGTGCAGCTTTGATTCGTAGAGAGTTGTCGCGCTCACGGCGGCTGTGGTCGCTAAGAATTGCGTCCGCGACAGAATATCGAGTTGGTCCATGTTGGCAATTTACTATAGCTTATTCTGCGCGTGTGTACGTGCGAGTACAGCGTATGTATCGAACGGTTTGCTTCAATGTTGAGTAGGCTCATTTGATAGGATGACAACGGATCGACCGCTTACAGTATAGAAAGCTTGTTGGACGGTCTCGACTGGTGACTCTGCGAACTCTTGAGGGCTGGGGAGTGAAGTGTCGACGATGCGATGCCAGGAGCCGGGAGAGCCTTCGTGAATTCCGAAATCGATCGAATGCGAATCCGCGTTGATCATCACATACAGATCCGTGTCGTTTTGCGACGCACCGTGAAGGCAGTAGGCAAGTTGTTGGGAGGTCGGCGACATGTCGACCAGGTGCCCGGTTCCGTACCATTTGATATCCTCTCGCCAGAAGCGTGAACGACTGATCGACGGATGGGATCTGCGAAACGCGATCATCTTGGCGACGAAGCGCTGCATGTCGGCGTGCTCGCCCAAGCGGTTCCAGTCCAGCCAGCTCGTTTCGTTGTCTTGATTGTACGGGTTATTGTTCCCCCCTTGAGTCTGCAAGAACTCATCGCCCATGCGAAACATCGGCGTACCATTGGATAGCAGCAACAACGCGACGAAGTTCTTCGCCTGCTGTTTGCGCAGTCGAACTACTTCCACCGGGACGTTCTCGTCGCCTTCCCAGCCCGAATTCCAACGATACTCGAGCGAGCCATCTCGATTTTCTTCACCGTTAGCCCAATTGCGTTTGTGATTGTAGGCGGTCAGGTCGTAGAGAGTGCTACCGTCGTGCGAGGTGACGTAGTTGATGCTCAGCGCCGGCTGCAAGGCGTTTGCCAAGTCGTCGGGAAACAGATCGCAACTGCCATACAGTCGCGTCATCAAGTCGGGGACCATCCCGCCGTCGCCACGCACGAACCGCTGCAACGTGTCGCGATAGTGCGCGTTCCATTGCATCCAGCGCTGGCCGGGAAACTTTTGTCCGAGTTGAAATTCGCCACCAGCGTCCCAAGGTTCGGCGATTAAGCGGTTGTCGCTGAGGTCCGAGTCGGTGCCAATTTCGATGACGATTGGCGGGTCATCCAAATTGATGGAACCGTCACTATTGCGAGTGAACACGGACGCTAGGTCGAAGCGGAAACCGTCGACGTGCATGTGCTTGTCCCAGAACCGAAGACTATCGACGATCATTCGCCGAATTGCTCGGTTGGCGGTATGTAGCGTGTTGCCAGTGCCACTGTAGTTGGCGTAGGGAGCGTCTATATTGCCGGTCATCATGTAGGCCATGCTGCTGTCGATGCCTTTCCAACTGTACATCGGCCCGTGGTGGTCGCCCTCGCAGGTGTGGTTGTAGACGACATCCAGGATCACTTCGATTCCCGCAGCATGCAGTGCTTTGACCATCGTGCGAAACTCATCGTGTTGATGGCAGGCGACAGGGTCGGTTGCGTAGGCGTGATGGGGCGCAAAGAAGTTCAGCGGCATGTATCCCCAATAGTTCCCATCGTCAGGATCGAATTGAAAGACAGGCATCAGTTCCACAGCGGTGATTCCCAGTTCGACAAGATAGGGGATTTTGTCGACGACACCCAAGTAGGTGCCACGGTGCGATTCGGGAACGCCCGAGTTGGGATTCATCGTGAAGCCACGCACGTGCATTTCGTAGATGACCAAATCGTGGCCGTGCCGAGGTCTGTGGTCCTCCTCCCAGTCGAAGGGACAGAACTGAGTCGGCAAGATTCCAAGCGGAGCTTGTCCGGCGTTGGATCCGGGACGGCAAGCCGCCTCGCGAGAGAACGCTTCCGGGAAGAAGACGCCGAGCGCCATCGGATCGAGCAGAATCTTTTCAAAGTCAAAATTATGGAAATCATAACCGTCTGTAGGATCCGGCCCGTCGACTCGGTAGGCGTAGTAGGCAAGGTCCCCGGGCGGATGACAAGGGATTCGGCAATGCCAGATCGGCCCAGATTTGTTTTTGAGATAATCCAGCTCTACTTCAATAGCTGGGTGGACCAAGTCGTCGAGCGAATACAGCAACACACGAACGACGGTTGCATTGCGTGAATACAATGCAAAATTGAGTGCTGATCGATCTGGATTCCAGCTCACACCGAGCGGAAACGGTGAGCCTTCGGCTTGCTCCCATGCATTCGTGGTGGGATGAGCGACATGGGGTTTAACCTTCATTACATTATCCAAAGAATGACGTAAGCTTTCAGTTGGCGGGTAGCCCAGGTTCGCACACTGGAAGCTTGCGCCACGGGGAACAAGAAGCGAAACTCTAAGAAGCCGAGAAGCGGATCAATGGCTTCAGCATGCAGTCTTCTTTGGTTTCCATCATGTGCAGCGCCTTGCCGACGTCCTGGAAATCAAACTGGTGTGTCGTCAGCGGCGAAGGGTCGACACATCCGTGCTCGATCAACTTCAACAGCCGGGACATCCGCACGTTTCCGCCGGGGCACAATCCTGTGCGAATCACCCTGTCCACGAACTCCGTACGCCCGATGCCCTGCATCACAGACGCTTGCATCAGATTAGCCATATCCGTTTCCTGTCTCAGTAGGGGGAAGCATGCCGCTTGATAGGCACATCGCAAGCTGGATACACTCAAGCATGGTTGCAATCGATGTGCCATTGCAACTGTGATCCTCGGTACGAATCTTGCACTGGCGGCCTAAGCCTCCAAATTTGCGATCGGTGGTCGAACACAAGCTCAGTGCCTATGCCCACTTTCTCTCGGAGCATTCATTGACCAGTTGACCAGCTCGCCTTGCGCAGCGGCAGCCTGCTACGGCTCAGCGCGAAACGATTCCCCCGAGTCGATGCGAATTGTATAGCGCCTAGCCGAAGTGGCCAGTGGATTGGGAGTGTTACTACTACGGAGAGTTGACTCGAACGGGACCTGTCAATGATCACAAGCCAAATATCCGCAGCAAACTTCCAACCTAGCTTCCCGAGCGATGCATACGACTCCCCGAGGTTTCGAGATGAGATTGAGGCTCAACACACCCAACGAGGTCATGCTGGACGAAGCGGTGACCAAGGTGACCGCCGAGGGAATTCATGGACTTTTCTGCCTTTTACCCCAGCACATCGATTTTCTGGCCGCATTGGTTCCTGGTTTGCTCAGTTGGGAGGACGAGTCGGGCGATGAAGCATTCGCCGCTGTCGGAAGTGGCGTCTTGGTCAAGCAAGCCGATCTAGTGATGGTTTCGACAGAGCAAGCGACGCATGGCGGCCAGCTGAGCGAATTGAAACGAATCGTTCGTGAAGAGTTTTCTCAGTTGGACGAGCGGCAGCGCGCCGCGCACGAGGCTATCGCGATGATGGAAGCGAGCTTCCTGAGGCAAACGATGAACTTGGTCCGAGACGAAGTGGTGTGAACCTACGGCTCGCGTTGTTTAATGTTAAGAATTCGGCACCCTCAAGCCACGGAAGTAGAATGAATCGGCGCGAAACCGTGCGAAAAGACGTGGAAGCCAAACGCTCACGCAAGCTTGATGCGCGCGAGCAAGGCGACCGTTCAGCTTGGTTCGGGCTAGGGATGTTTGGCTTGGTCGGATGGTCGATCGTGGTTCCCACATTACTGGGTATCGCGGCGGGGATTTGGATCGACGAGCGATGGCCGAGTCGGTACTCGTGGACCTTGATGTTGCTGGTGTTTGGTGTGCTCGTCGGTTGTTTGAACGCGTGGTGGTGGGTGATTCGGGAGAATGAAAATGAATGACAGTCTGGGAATCACGTTCGCGTTCTTGGCGGGCCTCGCCGCAGGCATGTTTTTTCTGTGGTCGTTGTGGTCGAGCGTTCGCAGGCTGCCAAACTCGCAAAACCCAGCGTTGCTGATGCTGACGGGTTTCCTGGTGAGGATGACCGTGGTCCTTGGCGTCTTGGGAGGATTGGCGATGCGCGGTGATTGGCGATGGCTGGTCGCCGCCGCCATAGGTTTCGCGCTGATCCGCACAGTTGGTGTGCGCGTTATCGCGCAGCGCGACCTAAGTTTCCAGCTTGGGGAAAACAACCCGTCGCAAACTGGAAATCTACGCCATGGGAGAGCGGGATGAGTGGCGTGCAAATTACGGCCGATCAATGGGTGATCTGGCAATCGGAAACATGGCCGATGGTCAGAATTAATGCAACGCTTGTCTTCACTTGGGGCCTAATGCTGATCTTGGTCGTCGGATCGTGGCTCGTCACGCGGCGTCTCACCAGCGATACCGCGATTCCACGTTGGCAGAATCTGCTCGAAGTGCTTGTCACAGGGATGCGAGACCAGATTCGCGAGGTCAGTCACCAAGACCCAGGAGTCTATCTTCCATTCGTGGGGACGTTGTTCCTGTTTATTGCAGTCGCAAATCTACTTGCCATCGTTCCCGGCTATATCCCTCCTACGGGATCGCTTTCCACGACTGCGGCGCTGGCCACCTGTGTCTTCGTTGCCGTGCCGATTTTTGGAATCGCGTCGCAAGGGTTCGGCGGATATCTGAAACAGTACGTCCGCCCAACGCCATTGATGCTACCATTCAACGTCATCGGCGAACTGTCACGCACCTTGGCGCTGGCAGTGCGCCTTTACGGAAACATGATGAGCGGCACAGTGATTGCAGCCATCCTGATCGGATTCGTTCCGTTGTTCATTCCGATCTTGATGCAAATTCTCGGGCTGCTGACGGGTATGATCCAAGCTTACATATTTGCCGTCCTGGCGATGGTTTACATCGCTTCAGCCACCCGAGCGGCCAAATAGCGAGAAAAACGGGTTAGTTGCGAATGCTTCAAGTGGTCTGTCAAGAAACAATTTATGGGTAGTGGACGAGGTTACGAGTCCCTTCGAATCGTTACACGTCGGGGACTCGCAACCTCGTCCACTACCCCAACCCAAAAAATCAAGACTGGATGATCACTAGAAGCTTACGCCGCTTTACCGCATACATTATCAGGAACACATCATGGACAGTGCCACCGCGATCGCACTCGCATCCATCGTCACGGCGGGAATCACGATTTCCGTTGGTTCGATTGGCCCGGCGCTCGGTGAAGGGCGAGCCGTTTCACAAGCTCTGAGCAGTATCGCCCAGCAACCGGATTCGTCAAACATTATCACTCGAACTCTGTTCGTCGGCTTGGCGATGATCGAATCGACTGCCATTTACTGTTTCGTGGTCGCGATGATTCTGCTGTTTGCCAATCCGTTCTGGAATCACTTTGTGGAGTAGGCGACTGGCTTGCCATGGAATCTTGTGGGGGCGAGCTTCCAGCTTGCCTTGGTTCGTATACCGCAAGTTGGCTGCTGCGCCAAATGAAAAAACTTATGTCGATTGATTGGTTCACTTTCGTTGCTCAGATTGTCAACTTTCTGATCTTGGTCGGACTGTTGCGATACTTTTTGTATGGTCCTATCGTGCGCACGATGCAAGAGCGTGAGGGCAGGGTTACGCAAAAACTCAGCGATGCAGAGGCCGTACAGGCAGACGCTGAACAAAAACGAAAACAACTCGAAGCAGAAATGCAAGCGATCGAGCAACAGCGAGACAGCCTCTTGGAGCAGGCTGTCCAAGAGGCCGACGCCGAGCGACAACGGTTGGTTCGCGACGCTCGAAACGAAGTTGAAAGCCGTCGCCAACAATGGAACCAAGCCTTTGAACGCGAGCAACGAGATTTGGTCAGTGCAACTCAGCGTCAGATTCAGATAATAAGTCTACAGGCGGCACATCACACGATTTCCCGATTGTCCGACACGGACTTGCAGAGCCAAATATGCCGAGTGTTAATTCGGCAATTGCAATCGCTCGACGAATCCGCACGTAAAGAAGTGCAGATGCAACTGGAAGAGGCACAGGGTATCGTGTTGGTACGTAGTACGAAACAGCTTGGCGAAGAAGATCGTCAACTATTGACCAGCACGATCAGCCAAACTTTCCAACAAGGCTCCGACGTGCGTTTCAAAATTGACGAATCACTTGTATGTGGATTGGAAATTGAAGCCGGTGGATATAGCCTGCGATGGAACGCCGCCGATACGCTCAATCAGTTGGAGGCCAGCGTGGTGTAAGCTTCCAGTGCATCATCCGCACTTAGCTAGCGCGTAGTGGCCGAGCTTACGAGTCCCTGACGTTTATCGAATCAATCGGACTCGTAGCCTCGTCCACTAGGTGCAAACTCATAATCAAAAATGGATGAAGCACGAGCTTGTGTTTTGTGCTAACGGCAAGCTAGACATATACCCCACGAAAAACGATGACAACCTATCAATCTGTTCTCGACCAAGCGGCGATTCAGTTCGATGCAAACCTACGTCAATACCAAGACGAGGCGAAACTAACGCCCGTCGAGATTGGCGTCGTCGAGCAGGTCGAGCGTGGCGTTGCCCGAGTGCGTGGACTGCCCCACGTCCAAATTGACGAGATGTTACGATTTGCAGGTGGCCAGCGTGGCTATGCGTTTAATCTCGACCCCGACGAAGTTGGTTGCGTCCTGCTGGACTCCGGAGAACGAATCGCCGCAGGCACTCGTGTCGAAAGGATGCACACGGTCCTGGACACACCCGTCGGCGATGAACTGCTGGGCCGCGTGATCGACCCCGTCGGTCGGTCGCTCGACGGAGGGCGGTCGCTCGACACTTTGGCACGTCTACCTTGTGAACGCGATGCACCGCCGATCATGCACCGATCGCCAGTCACGGTACCACTGCAAACGGGCTTGAAAGTCATTGACGCCATGATCCCGATCGGTCGTGGTCAGCGGCAACTGCTGCTGGGCGATCGCCAGACCGGTAAGACCGCGATCGCCGTTGATACCATCATTAACCAGCGCGACCGCGACGTCGTCTGTATTTATTGCAGTATCGGGCAGCGAAGTACGGGGGTAGCACGGGTTATCGACAATTTGCGGAAACACGATGCCCTTTCGCATACCGTCGTTGTCATCGGAGCCAACGATGCTCCACCGGGCGTTCAGTTCATCGCCCCCTACGCTGCCACGACGATCGGCGAGTACTTTATGCAACAAGGCCGTGATGTGTTGATCGTCTACGATGATCTGACATCTCACGCGCGTTCGTATCGACATCTTTCCTTGCTGCTTCGGCGACCGCCCGGTCGGGAAGCCTTCCCAGGTGACATCTTTTACGTTCACTCGCGTTTGCTCGAACGCTCCACTCACCTCCAGCCGAGTCACGGCGGCGGATCGCTGACCGCACTGCCCATCATTGAAACCGAGGGCCAGAACGTTTCCGCTTACATTCCCACCAACTTGATCTCGATCACGGACGGACAAATTTATCTATCGCCAACGCTGTTTCGCAAAGGCATCCTGCCCGCCGTGGATGTGGGCCGTAGCGTATCGCGGGTCGGCGGTAAGACGCAATTGCCGGCCTATCGAGTAGTCGCTGGCGACCTGCGTTTGACCTATTCCCAGTTCGAGGAACTCGAACGGTTTGCTCGATTCAGCAGCCAGTTGGACGAAGACACTCAGGCCACGCTGACTCGAGGTCGCCTCATTCGCGAAATCCTGAAACAGCCTCAGTTTCACCCCTTGACCCTGACGCAGCAAATCGCATCGCTGGTTGCCGTCACCCGAGGCACGCTCGATGGAGTGCAAACAGACCAAGTACTCGGCCTGGAATTGGCGATACAGGAGGCTCTCCAGAAACAAGCCCCCGAGCTGTGCCAGGCAATGGAAGCGGGTGAGAAGCTCAGTAGCGAACAAGTGCAGCACGTCGAGGATATTGCCACAGGAGTCGTGCATGCCCACGCTTGAATCTCTACACCGCCAGATCGCAACCGCCGAGGATCTCGGTTCCGTCGTTACAACCATGAAAACGCTCGCCGCAGTTAGCATCCATCAATACGAGCGCGCCGCCGACTCATTGGCTGACTACAATCGCACCATCGAACTCGGCCTGCAAGTCATCCTGCGGAGTCACCCTTGGCGTAGGCTTCCAGTTTGCGGCCAGCCGCTATCACCGTCGTCGCAAGCTGGAAGCATGCGCCACGGGGCGATCGTGTTTGGCAGCGATCAAGGCATGTGCGGCCAATTTAACGAACAGATCACGGCAATGGCAATCCAGCGGAACACGATTCCTCCGGTGGCAGCCTGGGTCGTCGGCCAACGAGTCGCCCCCACACTGGCGGACGCCGGTTGGTCGATCGATCAAACGTTTCGCATCCCAACTTCAGTCCTAGAGATTTCCGATTGCGTCAGCGATCTATTGGCGAGCGTGGAACAACTGCGCCGTACTCGCGATCTGACAACGGTGCGAATCTACTCCAACACTCGATCTTTGGCCGCCACCTACCAACCCCACGAAAGACAACTGCTGCCGATCGACCCGGACTGGTTGGACGACTTGCAAAGGCGCAAGTGGGACTCGCGTTGCTTGCCAACATACGGCGGTGACCCGGAGAAACTGATGTCATTGCTAGTTGGCCAAAGTCTATACGTGTCGCTCTACCGAGCATGCGCGGAATCGCTGGCGAGCGAGAACGCGAGTCGAATCGCTGCGATGCAAGCGGCGGAAAAGAACATCGACGAAACACTCGGCGACTTGAACACCGCATTTAAAACCAAGCGACAATCCGCCATCACCGAAGAACTGCTGGACGTCGTAATCGGCTTCGAGGCCCTCAAAAAAACTCGAGCTTTGTCGACATATAAATTTAGCGATTAGCCGTTTTGGCGTAGGCTTGCGGCTGACTGCAAGCTCTCGCTACTGTATCCCCGTTCACGCTCCTTGGAGGATTGGGAGTTGTGTAAACCACGTAACGCACGAAGGACACGAAAAGGAATCTCTACTGGTGTTCTTGGTGGTCCTGCAGTGAGTCAGTGAGATGCGAGGTAAGGAGCATTATTGAAATACGTTTCAAAGATGAAGGTTGCAAAACTATGGAAGCGATATTCGAGTTATTCAAAGAGCGATATAAACCAATCGTCCACTAGAAGCTTTTGCGGATGGAGTCGTGGGTGTACTAAACAATTAAAAAAGAACAGAGCCAGGCTTTCGTGTACTTCGCGTTTTTCGTGGTCAACAAACGAACTAGCTGCAAACGGATGCACGCTACGGGATTTTCCCAGGGATTCTCCCGATCATGTAGAGCTCTCGCTCGGGTCGGCCTTCAAATTCATCGGCCAGAATCCGTTCGCAGCCCTCCAAGGTTTCCTCGATCGAAACCATCTGGCCTTCGTGTCCCGTAAACTGTTGTGTTGTGAAGAACGGCTGAGTCAAAAAACGCTCCAATCGCCGTGCACGGTTGACCGTCAACCGGTCCTTCCGCGACAACTCCTCCATGCCCAGCATCGCAATGATGTCCTTCAGCTCCTCGTATCCCGCCAGCGTTTGTCGCACCCGGCTGGCCGTTTGATAGTGTCGCTCGCCCACCACGCCTGGCAGCATCATCTCCGACGTCGACTTGAGCGGATCAATCGCAGGATACAAACCCTCGCTCGCCCGTTTTCGAGACAAAACGACCGACGCAGACAAGTGCGAAAACGTATGCACGGCCGACGGATCGGTAAAATCATCTGCGGGAACATAAACCGCTTGGACCGAAGTGATCGCTGCGCTGGCCGTGGTGCAAATACGTTCTTGCAACTCCGCCAAATCGTTCGCCAATGACGGCTGATAGCCTACTCGAGAGGGGAGTTGCCCCAGCAACCCCGACACCTCCATACCAGCTTGAATAAAGCGAAAGATGTTGTCGATCAACAACAACACGTCCTGCTTCTCATCATCCCGAAAAGATTCCGCCATCGTCATCGCTGCGTGTCCGACGCGAAATCTTGCCCCAGGCGGTTCGTTCATTTGGCCGAATACCATCACCGTGTTTTCGCGGACCCCGGCATCCCCCATTTCGCGGTACAGTTCCTCCGCTTCGCGACACCGCTCGCCGATTCCACAGAACAGGCTGATACCATCATGGCCCCCCACGATGTTGTGAATCAATTCGGTAATCAGAACAGTCTTCCCCACACCAGCACCTCCAAACAGGCCCGCTTTCCCACCTCGTTCCAACGGGGACAACAAGTCGATCGCCTTGATGCCGGTGGTGAACACCTCGGAACGCGCCACACGATGACTGACCGAAGGGGGCGACTGATGGACGCTTCTGCGCGGGACCCCGTCGAGCGATTCCCTGCCATCGATCGCGTTTCCGAATACATCTAAGACGCGCCCGAGCAGCGGCTTGCCGACCGGAACCTGCATTGGCCGACCGAGATTCCTCGCCAGCGTGCCTCGCGCGATCCCTCGAGGTGAATTGATCGCTATGGCACGCACCGTATGCGGATCGAGTTGGCTGGCAACTTCGGCAACAACTTTCCCGTCATCGCCAATTCTTAGTTCATGGTTCATGGCCGGAAGTCGATTTTGGAAGTGTACGTCTAGCACACTGCCACGTATTGCTACGACATGACCAACATCGGTCTCGATTTCTATAGTTGTGTTGTCCATAATGGCGTCGTGTTGCAACTGACGTGCCGCCGGTGGCGTAAGCTTCCAGCTTGCGTAAATCGGTTTTTTTTTGTTCAAAAATGGCAAGTTGGGTGCTCACCCCATTTTCAGACTGAGCAGATGCGATCAATGAGCCTTGACAAAACGCTCATCGCCCTGGTTGGCTTTTGGTAGATGAGCTTGGTCGATCGCATCGGTTCGACGCGGTGAAGACCAACGGCCGCTGTCGGTCCCGTCGCCATCCTCCAGTCCCACTTTCAATGCGATGAATTGCATCAGATCGCTGAGCGACAACAGGCCGACCAAACGCTCTCCGTCGACGACCATCATACGCGACACGCCCGCTTGACTCATTGTTACCAACGCCCGGATCGCATCGCTCGACGGAGAAATCGTATTTTCTTTTTTGCACTCTCGTGAGATGTGAGCCACTGTGGTGGTCGCCCACTCGTTTTGAGGCACCTGTTGCACATCGCGAGTCGTCACGCAGCCAATAAATTTGCCGTTGTCAGTGACAGGGAACATCTTGTGGTGCAATCGGTAGATATAGTTCTCTACCAACTCAGCGAAGGATCAACCGTAACAACATTGGGCTGCATAAATCGTGCAACCGGTTCCCCCTCGAGTGCGCGGCGGACGAGCACTTGTTGATACGACATTTGCGCCGCGTTTCGCAATCATGAATAGGATTCCAAATTGAGGCAAGGGGTACTCGTTTACGGGACGCCCATTGTAGACACCGCTTAACCTCTTCTTTATGATGCAGGTTCCGTGCCAATCAGTCGCAAAAAGTGGAATGCGGAGCGCTGGAGCACTTCGTCAAGCAAAGCCACCTCGAAAACGTCAACTACCAGTTTGAGGCGTCAACCGCGGAACGATCGTGCTAATGAACCGTTTTTTGAGTGAGCCGAGTGCATGAAGACCATCGTAGTCGCAACAGATTTTTCGGAACGCTCGGATCGTGCGATTCGGCGCGCGAAGCTGCTGGCGCGTGAATTTGATGCCAATCTCCATTTGGTCCACGTCGTGGATGACGACCAGGCCCAGCTAATTGTACAGGCAGAACGGGACGCTTCGACCAAACTTCTTGAGGAGCTGACGCATACTCTCGAAGAGCTTGACGCCGTGAAATGCGACTTTCGTGTCGTGCTTGGCAGACCGTCTTCAGGAATTGTGCAGGCGGCGCGAGATATTGACGCTGACTTAATCGTGATTGGTCCGCACCGCAGACAGCTTCTGCGATATATTCTGATAGGGACAACGGCCGAGCGAACAATCCGGGCCGCTGACCGTCCCGTCTTGATGGCCAACGGTGTTCCGAAGGGCTCGTACCGTCGAGCCCTCCTGGCTACGGATCTATCCTCCTATTCAGAAGCAACGGTTCGTACCGCCAAATCACTTGGATTGCTCGATCGGCCCAACGTCTCTCTGCTGCATGTGTACAGCGCTCCAGGTGCTTCTCTGATGAGCCGCGCGACGTTGGGCGAAGGTCAGAAGCGAGCGTATGTCATGGAACATAGGCAACAGGCGAACGAAGAGGTTAGGTCATTTGTTGACAGAGTCAACGTCGACGGGATGTCAACTATTCTGAAACCCGCCACTGGCGACATCGGCGAAACCATTTGCTCGACCGCCGATGAGCTGTCGGCCGAATTGATCGTGGTTGGAACCTGCGGCCGTTCGACGATCGTTCGGGCACTTCTAGGAAGCGTGACCGAAGGCGTATTGCGAAACTTTGATCGAGACGTTCTCGCGATACCGCCGCAACCCATCGGAGCGGTAGCCTGATGCCGGCAATCAAAGCTGTAGTCTTTGACATGGACGGATTGATGATTGATTCACAGCCCTACTGGCAAGACGCTCAGTTGGTCCTGCTTCCCCAGTTTGGCGTTCCAATCACGCGACAGGACACCATCGACACCACGGGGATGCGGGTCGATGAGATTGTCCAGATGTGCTACGAAAAGTCGCCGTGGGATTCGGTTAGCCCGGAAGTTGTCTGCAAGCGAATCGTCGATCACGTGATTGAACTGGTTCAAAAGCACAAGCCTGCGATGCCAGGATTGAACCACGCGATTGACGTATGCCAGAAACAAGGCTTGAAACTAGCCCTCGCATCGTCGTCGCCGATGGCGTTGATCCAGGCGACGATCGACGCACTCAAGCTGCACGGCGTTTTCCAAGCAAAAGTGTCTGGCGCGGATTTGCGATATTCAAAGCCCCATCCCGAAGTCTATCTAAACGCGTGCGAGGCGTTGGATGTTCAACCTCACCAATGCGTCGCCCTGGAAGACTCGTTTGTCGGGTTGTTGGCAGCCAAAGCCGCTCAGATGAAGACGATCGTGATCCCGGAACACTCTGCGTCCAGCCAACAACATTTCGCTATCGCAGACAGGCAACTTGCTTCGTTGGAAGAATTGAGTGCAGATGTCCTTCAATCGCTTTGAATAACCAAGTTTGGGTCGATGATAATCGCATCAATGTTGATCGACACCTGATGGAAACAAATGCGGATTGCGTTGAATAAATCGCTGCTGGTTGAAATCGCTCAGCGACACCCACCGGGTAGTTCTCACTCTCCGTATCTAGCAGACGTGGACCGATGGCGACCAACAATAGGCGATAACTTACCCATGGTTAACTCCGGTTGTCGCTCTGAGCACCTCCTGGGGTTACCTGTATTCCCCAGCGCGAACATTCGTACAGTAGGGAATAGAAATAATGTTCGATTCTCGACTCCAGCGGTCGCTCCGGTTCAATTCCTGCTGCTGCTGGGGACTCTTCATGATTGCTGCGTCGATCTGTCAGGTCGCAACGTTACCGCTGTGGCATACGTTTTGCACGAATTGCAGAGAGTTTCCTATTTGTCGTTAGAGCCGGGGTGCAAGGAATGGACATCGAAGCAATCGCAAGTCACGAAACGCGTTCAAAACCACACAAATAACCAATCTTATAGCGAGGCTCGCAATGTCCGAATTGAATGTTGGAAGCAGCGTCGGACGTTGGGTAGCCGAGCATCCGCAGACTGCGGACGTGTTTGAAATGTTCAACATCGACTACTGCTGTGGTGGCGACCAGTCGCTCGAGGAAGCGTGTTGGAAGAGCGGCCTGGAAACGTTGCGTGTCCATTCACAACTACAGCGTGCGATCGCCGGCATCGATGACGAGTCGGTTGACGATTGGCTTCACGCGTCTTTGAGCGATCTGTGTGATCATATTGAGCAAACTCACCATGTTTATCTGAAAGCGGAATTTTCACGTTTGACCGACCTTATCGCGAAGGTCGAAGCCGTTCATGGCGACGCCCACACGGAGCTCGTGGAAGTACAGCAACACTTCATTTCGCTGCGCACCGAGATGTTGCCACATACGGCGCGAGAGGAGAGCGTCCTCTTCCCCGCCATTCGGCAACTCGAACAGTCTGGCGCGTTGCCCAGTGATCGCGTCCACGGCATCGGAAAGCCAATTCGAACGATGTTGTTTGAGCATTTGGACGTTGGCGATGGATTGCGAAATATTCGCAAAGCCGCGAACGACTTCGCTGTTCCAGCGGATGCGTGCGACAGCTATCGCGACATGCTCGCATCTCTACGGCGACTTGAAAACGATACACATCATCACATCCACAAAGAGAACCACATTCTGTTTCCACGTGTGATCGAATTGGAATCGCAACTGGCATCCCACCACGAGGCAAAGTAGCACATTTCAAGCGTCGGATCAGCTCGATCGACTCGTCGAGCGTTACTCCACCGTCCACCCAGTCGGTGACTGACAGGCGAACGGTCAACGGCAGACGCTGCGGCCAGACCTCACGAACCGCTGCAAATGTTTCCATCATGAAGCGAATGCGATTATCGAAGCCACCACTGATTCGCGTGACTGGTGGAAAGGTCTGCCAGCGTGGTCCAGCTCTGGCCGCCCGAAGGGACATACTGCCGCTCATCATCACAAATCGGACAATGCTCTGGTGTGCTGTCACTGTTCGGAAACGATGTTCCACAGGTTGTGCAAATGAAATTCGCCATGTTTGCTACTGACAATGTTCGCTCTTGCGATGCTCACAGCGTTGGGGGCGAAGCCGCCTCTGGACTACTCCGTGTCATCGGCGGCAAGCGCGGCGTTTTTGCTATTCGCGGTTTCCAAATCTCACAGAACGATCTGATTTGTATCTATTCTTTAGGCTGCAATGACTTCAACTTCGACGCATGTGTTTCAATCCACTCTTTCAGAGCGACCGCTTGATTGTGTTCGTCGTCCTTGGCACCGTAGATCAACAAAATCGTTCGCTTGCCGGCATCTTCGAGCATCTTGGAGACTTGATCTTGGACTTTACCAAGTTCTTTGAAGTATCGCTTGCGAAACTCTTCCCATCGCTCGGGGTCGTGGTCAAACCATTTACGAAGTTCGGAACTCGGTGATAGCTCTTTCAACCAGACATCAATATCGAGGTCTTCTTTCTTCACGCCACGCGGCCACAATCGATCCACCAACACGCGAAAATGACCGTTGTCACGAGGGATGGTATCGTAGGCTCGGATGAGTTCAACTTGTAATTTTTGTTTTGCCACAGTTGTTTTCCCTTTGGATGCGGAAGTGAATGAATGGGACCGTTCCACTTTTTAGCTGCCGGGCAAAAAGGGCTACGCGGATTACCCAGCTTTGGATGCGGCCTAAAGGACATGAATTGAATTTGTTATGCTAACTTACCTATGGCTCGGCCAATAACTCGGTCAAGATGTGTTGATTGCGCTGCTGTGAATCCGAGCTGACCGAGAGGTGGCAGAGGGTCGTCACGGCGGTATCGGACGTTGTTTCTTCAAACGCACTCAATACGACGATCCGTGCATCGCGAGTGCTCTCGGCAACGTCAATGAGTTGCTCAAACGATCCCCAAAACCGACAGCTCGCTTGATAGATACCCTCATTTAGTCCCTCCCCACGAGCAAAAATCCTCGACGCCATCAGAAACGGCGTGATTCCGGTCAACCTTGGATTCACATCGACCACAAAGCAACGGTCTGCGGAGTCTCTCAAAACGTCTACACCAACCAAGCCGAAGTAGCCTTGACGATGAAGATGTTCTCCAACGGGTTCTATGATCAGGGCCAATCTTTCAAAAAGTTGACTTTGCAAATTCAGAGAGAACGTACCTCCACACCACTTTTTGTTCGCGTCGAAGTGTTGCTCAGTCAGTCCTAACCAGACCAGCCCGCCGTTTTTCCCAAGGTAAAATTGAACTCCGTAGTCTCCCACGATGTTGTCGACAATCGAATTGATAACGACGGTCGCGGCGGGCCAATGCGTTGACAGTTGCCGCCGCATCTCCAATTCGTCTTCCGCATCGCGGATGATAAAATTGCCGAGCCCTGCGTAACCATGGCTCAACTTGACGATGCAGGGGGGCACGACACGCTCGAGGAGAGGAGCCTGCGGACAGTCGATCTCGGCAATAACTTCCTTTGAATGAAGCGAATAGTTCGCGTCGGGATCGACGACCTGTTGCTGCGGAGACAACGACTCGTGAGGGAAAAGCGTGATGTACCTCGATTGTTCATCGAGATCGCCCGACACCGCACCAGCGCTATCAAGCGGGCACGGTTGCCAAACCGGGCATCCCTCGTCGCCGAAGACATATCGCCAGTGCTCAATCAACAGTGACGGCGGCGGGATTTCCGAAGCCACCGGCAGCCCGCGCCCCCAAACGCACATCAAATGGTGCGGGCCAAGCACTTTCAACAATGCACGACTTGGCGGTGGAAACGGATCGTGAATAATATATTTGGAACGGTTCTGGAATTGAGTTGCATCGCTGTTGGACGAAGGATATTCGGCGAGCAATACGGCACCAGGTGTATCCTGAACATAAAGTTCGGATAGGTACGTCAGATCGGGTTGTCGATAGATGTGTGTCAAGTTAGTTCATTTGTAGACCACGAAAAACACCGGCAGAGATTTCTTTCGTGTGCTTCGTGGGTTTCGTGGTTAAAAGTATTTCCAATGTTCCAACTTTGTGACCGCTTATACAATAACTCTGGCGAGGTTTGCTACGCAACCTTTTCCCATATGCTCAATTCTGAAATGCTGTGCTGATACTTGCGTGCTGTTTCTCGAATGACGAATGGGATATCGGCTGGCTCGCCAAGCATGCGGAACTGCGGTGTTAGCAGCTCGGTGATACCTTGCAGCGTGTGATAGTTTTCGCCGGTGGCGGCTTTAAAGCCGCCCAACCACTTGTCTCGTGGCGTGTAGGCTTCCTGCCAAGTGTAGGTCGATGACAATACGAGCAAACCGTCCTTTCGAATGCGACCCTTAATCAATTCCAAAAACCGGCGGGGATCATAAAGTCGTTCCAGCAAATTGCCAGCGAATACGAGATCGTAATCATCGAACTTTTCCTGCAGGTTGCATGCATCACCTTGCATGAAGGTCACTCGATCTTGGATGTCTTCATAGCCAACCATGTCGTCTAAGCGAATCTCACGATAGAGCGATAATTCTCCTTCATCACAGACAACGTATCGTTGTCGCCCTGATTTCTGCAGATTTGCCGGCGCCTCAATGAGTCGAACCGAGAAATCTACGGCATCGACATGATCGAAAATCGTCGCGAGCTCGAAGGACGCACGACCACTCGCGCAGCCGATATCCAACGCCCGCCGAGTTTGACGAACCTTAACGAAAGGGCGGATGTGTTCGATACAGGTAACCGGGAAGTTGTTTACGCCCAGGTTCGGCTTGCCGTAGTGCGCGTCGAGATACTTGGAAATCATCTGATCGGTTTCATACACGTTCAGCTCAATATCCGGCAATGGTTCGGCCTCGACATAGCGCAGCCCAGCGCACTGGAAGAAGTGTCGCCGAAACGCGTAGCGCGCATCCTTGGTGGCTTCGTTACCGGTCGATATCCACGATCCGCCTTTGAACAGATTATGCCTTCCATCAAATGTAGGAGTTGAGAAATCGTCGTACGCTGGATGGACTTCATATCCGTCGTATCCGTCAATCGGAGTCTCCGTCCACTGCCAGACGTTCCCGATGATGTCATAGAATCCATCATGAAATTCATGACGATCGACTGGGCAACAGGACATTTCGTATTCCAGGTTGATGTTACCTGGTGCGCGATCCCAACTGGGTTGATCGGTTTCAAGCCCGTTTCTTAGTTGAAACCATTCGGCTTCCGTCGGCATCCGAATACATCGGTTGGTGACCTTAGATTTCCAATTGCAGAAGGCTTTCGCTTCCAAGTAGTTGATCTCGACAGGCCAGTTCCAGGGCATGTCATCCACTTTTAACATCGACCGATAACGATATTCGTCAGCGTTACTGACCCAGTAAGCGGGGTGTGTCGCCTGACTGAATTCCAGCCACTGCTTGCCTTCGGCAGTCCAGTACTGCGAGTCCTGATAGCCACCCGCGTCCATAAACTCACGGAATTCTTGGTTGGAAACGAGGTACTGGGATGCGGCAAACGACTTGACTTTCACGCAGCTATAGCCGTACTCGACATCCCAGCCATAGAGCGGATTCGATTTCGCTTTTCCCAGTTCCACTTTGCCGCCGGAGACCGGAATCATCCGATTCTCAGGAGCCACTCCCGATTGCAGACAAACGTTGCCCCAAACCGGATGATCGAGTACCAGCTCAACTGGCAACTCACGAATGAGGACAGACGAGGTTTCCAAGTGGATCCGTTCGTGTTCGATCCCCATTAAAACAATCCACATCGGGCTGTTCCAGTCGATGGGGAGATCGAAATCGCACTGGCGGATGAACCGATCCACCGCTTCACGGGTTTTGTCTCGATAGGCTTTGACCTGGGAAGGAGTTGGCCATTGAAAATGCTCTTCGTTCAAGTCGTCCCATGACATTTCATCCACGCCGACCGCCAGGCTGGATTCAAGCTGGGGATCAATCCGTGTGTCGATCCAATTTGCGGCGTTCAATTTGTTGATGAAAAACACAGCCGTATGGCCATAGTAGAAGATCAACGGATACCGCAAGCGGTTGGCGCGAGCATAAAAAGCCTCATCGCTGGCCAGACACTCGAACAGACTTTCATACAATGTGAACGTATGATGAAAGTACTCCAGAATCTGTGTGCGTTTGGAGGCGACATCGCCTGTGTCGAGGATTGGAGTCTTCGTTACAAGCAGTGCGCTTTCTCCCGACCTTGTGGTCACACATAAGTCTGTTTGCGAGATCATGGCTGGTTCTTGAGCCTATTTGATAGGGTGAAGGTCTATACGTTTCTGGTATTTTACGAAAGCTAATCGCCATGCGGTTCCAGCCGTTGATTGCAGCCCATGCGGCAGTTGGATCTATTTTTCTGTTGTAGCATGTTATGTGCCAAACTTCGAACGCGAACCTTGACGTGCCTACCTGTCAACCCGTGTTGTCAACTCGTGTTGTCGCGTACGGAAGGCGTTAACCGCAGATGTCCTCCGGTCGCAAGCTTGTCGAGCAGGAGGTGGAAGTAAATGAGCCCGCCGAAGTGTTTCCAGCGTTCCAACACGCGCGCTACGTTTTCATAGTCGAGTCGCTCGGACAATCCCAGCCAGCGGCAGAGGTTGTTTCGCGCACCGACATCGTCACCAGGGAAGACATGGTGTCGACCGAGGCCGCGAAGTAGCGCGTACTCAGCCGTCCAACGACCCACACCACGTAAGCGACACAGTTCGGCGACGGCTGCTTCGTCAGAAAGCGTTTGTAGCTGATCCAGCTTGAACTCGCCTGCTCTCTCCAATCGGGCCAAGCCCAGCAGTGCGACGGCCTTGTGTCGACTGAACCCGATCGCGCGAAGTTCCTCTTCGTGGGTCAAACTCAAATCTTCGGGGCGAGGAAATGCAAAGGAGCGGGAATCGCTGCTTTGAAACGACTTTCCGAATGTTTCGGAAAACCGATTCAGAATTTGAACTCCAGCCGCCAGCGAGAATTGTTGGCAGGCGATTGCATTGGCTAGACACTCGAAACCGGTCAAAAAACGTGGCGGTTTCATTCCGCGAAACCGAGCGGCGAGCGGGCCGAGCTGTGGTTTGCCAGCCGCGAATTCGTAGAAGTCCGCCAAGTCCGTCCGGATACCAAGTAGCCGCTCGACCGCAGCAGTTGCTTCATGCCTAAGCCCAAGGGACTCATTGTCGCTGTGGACGCGCACCGATAATCGAGGCCTCCCCCCGCTCGAAAGCTGCGCGACTTCGATCAGTGCGACTTCTTCCTTGACGGGCAACACCCGGCGATAGACGCTGCCGTCCCACTGGTCGACCGCGTTCTCGGGCCGCCGGCGCAACGTCCAGACGGCCAGATCAAGCTGAAAGGGTGGCCTCGGTTTTAGCACAAATTCAATCACCGAAAACCAACATGTCAGAAACGCTCTGGAAACGTGAGACCGATCAGTCGAGTGGCTTGCGAACGCAATACACGCTACGTGCGAGTCAAAAGCCGCAGCGGACAAATTATTATTGCCGAGCAAAACGCGCGCCGACAATTGGTAGAAGACCAACTGGACGGTGTTCGCACATAGAAGCAGGCTTACGGTCAATCGACCGCACGGCGACGAACTAATTACTCACAATGGGTTGGGCGATTGTTAGTCGTGGCGAGCAAGCTCTATTCGTAACTGCTCAATAGTCCCTCGGCGATTCTTTTCGTTCTCCATTTCGCAGGCGTCAGAACCTCGCCATTTCGCGAAGTCAAAATCGGCTTTTAGGAGTTCGACTATTGGGTTATTCCATAATCCTCAAGCCAGCGCGAGCAACAACGAACTCGGACAGGTCTTGGCAGACGTAGTTGATCAGTTGCCGGACGAACTGCGCAGTGTATTCACACTGCGTGTTGTCGAAGGGCTCGATACCTTGGAGACCGCCGAGTGTCTCAGTCTTTCCACCGCGAATGTTAAAACGCGCCTTCACCGTGCGCGGCAGGAGTTGAGGACACGGGTCGATGCCAAAATTGGTGAAGACATCCGGAAGCTATATCAGTTCGATGGTCAACGTTGCGACCGAATTGTTGACAACGTTATGAAACGTCTTCACCAACTCTCTAACGATGCGCGCCCAAAATAAACACGATTTTGCGTGACTCCGATCGTTGTCCATTCCACTCAAGGAAAACAGATTATGAAAACAAACGTACAACTAATCGACAAAAAGACGATTGCCGAGGGCACCATGGAATTTCGCTTCGCCAAGCCGGATGGTTTTGAATTTCGAGCGGGTCAATGGACCGACTTTGCGCTCATCGATCCGCCCGAGACGGACGAGAAGGGCAACGTCCGAGGGTTTTCACTAGTCCAGGCACCCTACGAACCTGATCTAGCCTTCGCTACTCGAATGCGCAATACCGCCTACAAAAGTATGTTGAAGGAGCTGCCGATTGGTAGCGAAGTCAAGTTGGATGGACCGGGCGGCGACTTCACTCTGCACAAGACCACGACGACGCCAGCGGTATTTCTAATTGGCGGTATCGGTGTCACTCCGGTTCGCAGCATGATCGCCCAAGCGACCCATGACAAGTCTAGCCATCGGCTCATTCTGCTACATGCCAGTCGCACGCCAGCGGCGTTACCATACAAAAGCGACTTCGAGCGGTTCGCCAAAGACAATCCGAACTTCACCTATGTCGCGGTCGCCACCGATTCGGCGCCCGACGACTGGAGCGGCGAGCGCGGCCGTATCCATGCCGAGATGATCAAGAAGTACGTTCCCGATTTAAGTCAGCCGATCTATTATCTTTCAGGGCCTAGCAACATGGTGAAGGCCATGCGCCAGTTGCTGGTCGAACTGCAAGTCAACGAAGACAAGATTCGTACCGAAGAGTTTTCTGGCTACTGAGTCTGACCAGACAACCCCCAGTTCCACAAAACCTCTGGTAAGTTTTTCCTGCATGCCTGGTTGGTTAGCGCCACTATGAACGCGTGCTTTATTCGCGAAGTTTCTGGAGATCAGTCGTTGGATGCGTTGCATGTCCAGCGCTGTATGGCGGCTAGCCTATATTCAACGGGTCACGGTAGGGCTGCCATCGGTGCTGACGCTGCGGGTTACAATTGCACAGCAGACTGTTTCTTGTTGCAAGGACTTAAACCTATTCGCTGTCATCGTTTACTTCGTTTTGAGGCAAGCTCATGGATAATCCGAGTTTAATCCCGAAACACAATCCTAAAAGTGAAAGTCAACTTTGATGTCCATTCCCCACGCAGCGCCTGGTATGGCGGCGGATCTTCAGCCACTAGGCGAATTGCTATCCCAGGCGACCACGTACGCGCTCGTCAAAAACGATGCGTTCGAGGTGATTCGTATGGCGATTCGCAAGGACCACGAGGCTTGTCACGACCACAGTGTGCCAGGTCCCATTACGATCCAATGCTTGCAAGGCTGGATTGAGCTTACGGCCGCTGGCAAAACACATTTGCTCAAGGCGGGGCAGTGGTCGTTCCTACTCGGCGGAGTCCCGCATACGATCAAGGGTGTAGAAGATTCCTTGGTTCTCTTGACTGTGATGTTCCGTTGATTGAGACTCTGGACTCAAACCGTACGTTGGCGATGTTAACGTCTTCGGTGTGGAGTTGGCAAGAAGACTGTCAATAGCCCAGCGGCTGGAAGGAACGCACAGACACGGTAAACGTACTCGATGCTTGTTTGATCGGCGACCCAACCCAAGAGGGCTGCACCGACGCCAGCGATGCCAAATGCGAAACCGAAGAACAGACCCGCTACCATACCCACGCGGTTGGGAAGTAACTCTTGCGCGAATACGATAATGGCGGGAAAGGCGGATGCCAGCACCAGCCCAATCGGCACGGTCAGCATCACGGTCCAGAACAGATTTGCGTGTGGCAAAACCAACGTGAATGGCAGCACTCCCAGGATCGACACCCAAATCACCATCCTAAATCCAATGCGGTCACCAAGTGGTCCGCCTCCGATCGTGCCGGCAGCCACTGCGGCTAGAAAAACAAACAGATAGATCTGTGACTGCTGTGTGGTAACTCCGAAGTGATTGATCAAATACAAGGTGTAATAGGTCGACAGACTGACTAGATATATATGTTTGGAAAAAACTAGCACCAACAGGACGGCCAGCGCCCATCGCACGCGTGTAGACGAAAGCTGTGGAGCGGCGATCGCTGCGGTGGTTCGCTTCTTGGTTCGCAATTCGGCGATATGTCGTTGATACCAGCGTCCCACGCCAGTCATGATGAATATCCCCAATAGCGCCCCAAGCGTAAACCAAGCGATGCTTCTTTGGCCGAATGGAACCACAACGAACGCTGCTAGTAAGGGGCCCAACGCGCTGCCGCAGTTGCCGCCGACCTGAAACAATGACTGGGCGAAGCCATAACGCCCGCCCGATGCCAAACGGGCCACGCGCGAAGCTTCGGGATGAAATACGGACGAACCAATGCCCACCAAGGCCGCCGCAAACAGAATCGCTCCAAAGCTGCCGGCGGTCGCCAACAGGATCAATCCGCACAACGTGCTCGCCATACCGCATGGTAGTGAGTAGGGGCGTGGCCGCCGATCGGTATAAATACCCACCAACGGTTGCAATAACGAAGCCGTCAATTGGAATGTGAACGTAATCAAACCGACCTGAAAGAAGCTCAAGCTGTATTTCGCCTGCAATATCGGATAGATTGCGGGCAACAACGACTGCATGATGTCGTTGAGCATATGCGAAATGCTCAGTGCAACCAACACGGCCACGACGGCGGAGGCCGGCTCCGCTTGAGACGCGGACGCATCAATGGATGGTTCCGGCTCGGTCAAGTTGATCGGAGCGGTAGCGACAGGTTCTTTGAGGGGGGGCATCGGGGATGGCCTTCGGTAGGCAACATTGTAGCCATGGAGGGCATCAACACTACAACCCCATGCTCGGAGGAGATCGATTATAGCTTGCGTCCAACACGAAGCGAAGTCCCATTCTGGACCACCGTTCAACATGAATATCCGCAAAATTAATATTCGTGCGATAACTTTTCACGTCGGTGGCACGTTCACTGAACCGCAGCAAGTCCGCTTCTTGCCGAATTTGAGTTCGCCAATCTCCAATTCATGTTGTGCTTTGCGAAAACGGCGCGGATTTTGCTTCGCATTTACTGGATAGTTCTAAGGGCACTGAATGCGCTGTTTCCACAGTTTCGATTGCAATAGGAGTTTTGAGTGATGAACGAGCAAGAACAGGTTTACCCTACTGTGACCAGGCAGCTTGCCGAGCAGCGAAAGCAGTTGGCTCCTGGACCTGCCGAGGCTTTCAAAGCGTTCAGCCGCAGCGTGTTTGCCGAAGGGACGCTTTCTGTGAAGACGAAGCAATTGATCGCCGTGGCCGTGGCACATGTGACGCAATGCCCCTATTGCATTCGGGGACATGCCAGCGGTGCGCACCACGCGGGGGCCACAGACGAGGAAATCATGGAGGCGATCTGGGTTGCCGCCGAGATGCGCGCAGGCGGGGCCTACGCACATTCCGCTCTGGCGTTGGACACGATCGCAAAGGAGAAGGAGAAGCATTCCACGCAGGCACCATGACACGCTCCCCTTGTACGCTATTTACCGTAGGTCACTCGACGCGAAGCATTGACGAATTGGTGCGCCTGCTGCGGATGCACGGCGTCGAGCGGTTGATCGATGTACGCAGCATTCCGGTTACCTATCCGCCGCTGCTCGCGTAATTCTATCACGACAAGATAAAGTCCAGCTGAGCGTGAGATTTGAAGCACTGCTCCCTCATCCCAATGCTTGGCTGGTCAGCACAATCTAGCTCGGAACGGAATTTCTATACTTCTACCATCACGAGGTTAGTCCTGGCGAGTAAAATTGGCGATTTGGCGGTTTTTCGTTTCTTCCAGATCACGCAATCGCTTTGCTAAGCTCAACACTGACGCGGCGGCGCTGCATCCCTCCAGGCGGTGAAGCAATTGATCGAGCAAATGGTCCGACTCCAATGCACAGGCGAGTGCTTCCTGGAATGTGGGATTGTCATCACAGTGACTATCACTCGCGTGCGTTGCCTCGTCGCTTAACACCGGACCCGACGTCAAGAACGTCGTTTGCTTTGGATCGAGCTGCTGCATTTCACCTCGGACCACTTTGAGCGAATGATCTTCAAGTTCGACAAGGTGTTCCAGCAGAATTTGAGCCATCGTATCCGTGGCTTGGCTGGCAAGACCTGCGTAGGTTGACAACCGATCCGCGTGGTACTTTTCGAGCAACTGCAATAACTCGTAGACGGTCCGCGGATTGCTCACGGTTCTCTCCTCTGACTAGTACATCACCCCGCTGGGTGGATTCCTGGAAGCCCACATTCTACGCTTGCTGATGCACATTACAAAGGCCAGACCAAGAACCAGGAGTGAGCGAAGAGTGAATTCGAAGCATCCTTTCACCCGGCGAAGAACTTGACAACCGCAGCTCAAGCGGCAATAGTGGAGACGCGGGTCAGGAATTCGTGAATGTGGGAGTGCGAGCAAGATGAGCGTGAGGCGTGACAGCTACCGTGGTGTGTTACTGGCTTTCCTGCTGGGATGGCTGGGCATCGCTTCAGACGTACGGTGCGAAGAATTCCTCGGCGACCGTTCGGTGCACATCGATTGGACGCACCAGCAGCAATGGGGTGACTTCGGCCTGCAAACCGCCGCGGCTGCGCCAGGTGCGCCAGGCTCCCCACTGCGCATCGGTGAAAAGACGTTCGAGCGAGGACTCGGGCATCACGCCAACGGTGAGATTGTGATCGACCTGAAGGGGCAATTCGTCGAGTTTCGCTCGCTGATTGGCGTCCAATGGCAAGGCGGAAACAGAGGGAGCGTGGTCTTCCGCATCGCCGTTGATGGCGCTGTCGTTTTTGAAAGCCCGCCGATGTCCGACAGCGACCCGGCTCAGGAAGTGACCGTGCCTCTACAGCATGCTCATGAACTGCGTTTGATTGCGACCGATGCCGGCGACGGTATCGGTAGCGACATGGCCAACTGGGTCGAGGCACGACTTGTCCGCGACCTGCACTCGCCACGCTTCGGTAAGATCACCACAAGGCTGGCTGGCCAGCCGGCGCCCCCAGCCAGCGCCAGTACTTGCGGCTTCTCGCTAATCGCGAGTGACGCTGGTCCTCAAGTCGCCGTGATGCAATTAGCCAATACATGTACGGTAAGTGTGCGGCAGGGGGAAACGGTCGACTTCGGTATCCCAGTAGAAAACCTCGCCGTACCGATGCGGGTCTCGGTGCAAGCCGCGATCCTTTACGGTCAGCAAGCGGAGGTGTCACTGGCGATCGATGAAAAACAGGTAGTCCAGTCAATCGAGGTTGGCGATTGGGTGACACTGGAGATCGAGGTCAGCTCGGCCGATCAGCTTTCCAAGATCGCTCTAGCCACTCACGGCATGGATGACGAGGCGGGCGTTCGCTGGCGACGACTGCGCTGCGTGACGGCGGAGTCATCGTTCGATGTTCCACTGGATTTTCCACAAGGCGAACAGCAGTTACCACCACGAATACTGCCGCCGCTACGTCCAGCCATCGAGCAAGAGCTCGTCGAGTGGGACTGGCGGATGCAGGATGGGATCGAGACCGAGCGAGAGTCTCGCACTTGGGAACAAGCGATCGAAAATGTCATGCAGCGCGGGGACAACCTGCTTCGCGATCTTGTTGCGGCGGGGAGTCCGCTGGTTGGGCTGACGAAGAGCTGGGAGGAACTGCGCAGCGAGCTACAGCGACTGTCGGCCAACCCTCAAGCGAATGAATCGCAGTGGGAAGATCTTTGGCGACGTGTCCATCGCATTCGTAGAGATATCGCCTTCGCAAATCCGCTGGCGGACATCGGCCCGCTGTTGTTTGTCAAACGCGTTCCGAGCGCGTTTAGCCATCAATTGACACAGTATTCCGGCATACACGCCCGGCCTGGAGGGGGCGTTTTCGTGCTTGACAATCCCGGTACTTCGATGCACAGCCGTCAGCTCGCCACGCTACCGGAGGGGAGCTATCAACATCCCGAAGTATCGTGGGATGGGAAACGTGTGATGTTTGCGTTCTGCGAAACTGAATCGGCAACGTCCGATCCGTCAAGCACTCAGGAGCAGCACTACCACCTTTTCGAAGTGGCCAGCGATGGCTCCGATCTCCGGCAGGTGACCGATGGCCCCTACGATGACTTTTCACCACGCTATCTGCCGAACGGGAAGATCCTCTTTCTGTCGACGCGACGGGGCGGATTCCATCGATGCGGCCGCGGCCCCTGCCCTGTCTACACACTGGCGGTCGCTGAGGCGGATGGCTCGAATCCACACGTCGTCTCTTTCCACGAAACTCAGGAATGGGATCCGGCTGTCCTCAACGATGGTCGCGTGATCTATACCCGTTGGGACTATGTCGACCGAAACGCGGTCCACTATCAGCAACTGTGGAGCGTGCGCCCCGATGGCAGCGACGTCAGGGCGTACTACGGCAACAACACTTTTAATCCCGTCGGAATCTGGGAAGCGCGTCCCATCCCGGGCTCGGGGCGCGTCATGGCGACCGCCGGCGCGCACCACGCCATGACGGCGGGCTCGATCATCCTGGTCGATGTAACTCAGGGAGTCGACGGTCCCGAGCCGATCATGCGACTCACTCCCGACGCGCTCTTTCCGGAGAGCGAATTTCCTGTCCAAGGCTGGCATGCTCCCACGGGCGTGCCCACTCCGCCGCAGATACCGCCCGAGGAGCAGCGTTGGCCAGGGCACTGCTATCGCACTCCCTACCCACTTTCCGAAAGCTACTTCCTAGCCGCCTACAGTTTCGACCCGCTGATCGGTGAGCCGCATGCCAACCCGGCCAACATGTTTGGTCTGTATCTCGTCGATCGGTTTGGAAATAAGGAGTTGATCTACCGCGATGCGAACATCGGCAGTCTCTGGCCAACTCCGTTGCGGGCTCGTCCATCCCCGCCCGCTCTGGCTTCCACGTTGCAAGAAACGTACGAGGGCGAAGGAACGTTTCTGGTGCAGAATCTCCACGAGAGCTGGCCGAAACTCCCACAGCAGACAAAGATTGAGCGACTCCGCATTCTGCAAGTGTTGTTAAAGACGACGCCTCATGCGAACACTCCAAAAGTTGGACTGGCCAACGCTTCGCCGGGTAAGCAAGTCCTGGGGACCGTGCCCGTCGAGCCCGATGGCTCGGCCTACTTCCGCGCCCCAGCCGGAGTTCCGCTTCTATTCCAGGCGTTGGACGAGCAAGGAATGGCGGTGCAGACGATGCGCAGCCTGACCTACTTGCAGCCGGGTGAGCAGGCCACATGCATCGGCTGTCACCAATACCCTGGCCGCGTTCCCAAGCCCGGTTTTTCCGCAGTGGCTCAGTCGCGAGCGCCTTCGACGATCGCTGCCGGCCCCGATGGCTCCAAGCCGATGAGCTATCCGATTCTGGTTCAACCGGTTCTCGATAAGCACTGCATCGACTGTCACAGTGGTGTGTCAGCAGCGGGGGGCGTTGACCTGACGGATACTCCCGACGGAAGTTTTACCGCATCGTACAACGCCCTGGCACCGCTGGTCTCGTTCTCCGAGTGGAATGGTCCGCCGAGTGCCAACGCTGAGCCACAGACTCGACCAGACATTTTTGGTGCGCGGGCCAGCAAACTGATGGCGATGCTACTCAATGGGCACGAGGGGGTTAAACTCGACGCCGACGATATCGAGCGCCTGGCTACATGGATGGACGCAAACGCGCTGTTCTATGGCACCTTCGACTTGGATGGCCAGCAACGCCAGCAGAGCGGCGAACGCATCGCAGAACCGTCTCTGAAGTGAACTACAGCCCGCTAGTGCCACGAGCGAGTAAGCTCATGGGCAGCGAGGTAGGCTTATCGAGGCGATCGATTGTTTAACCGCGCAGCGCGCCCGCATGGTGAATTGAGACCGAGAAGACAGCCCTAGCGGCACAGATGGTCGCCCCAATGGGTGTCGCAATTTGAGCCAGCACTTAGGCGGCGCGCTGCGCGGCTAAACAGACCCAATTGGCTTCGAGCCGTGAAGTCAGCACTCAGACACTGGACGGAACTTAAGGCTTAAGGCACCAAGGCCGAAGCGGCTAATTATGCGAAGGACCTTATGCATTGTCGCTCACTCTATTAACCTGCAACAGAAACCCAAGAGGCATTTTCAATGCGAATAGATCTACTGGTATGGACGCTGGCAGCGAGCCTGATTGTGCAGCTAGGTTCGGATCGCACGGCCATCGCGCAATCGGCTGTTACGGTCCAAGAATGGACGTTCGATACTGCTGGCAATCGAGAGCATTGGAGTGGAGCGAGTGGTGTCACAGACATCGTCGTCCGCGATGGCGTGCTTCGTGGTGTCATCAGCGGACGCGATCCGTTTATTTCCATTTCAGATCTCGACATTCCTGCGCGACCCTGGAATGTGTTTCAGGCGCGATTGCGCATCGTTCAAGACGAGCCATTATCGCAGCAGCAGGGGGAACTGTTTTATGCCAATTCCAATGTTGGACCGTACGCTGGCTTCTCTCAGGCAAAATCGAATCCCTGGACCGTGCCGGAGGCCAATACCTGGGAGGTGTTTACTATTTACCCGTTTTGGAGTGAAGAAAAAAAGATCATCAAACTTCGGCTCGATTTTCCTGCGCCCACGGAGGAACAGATCGGCAAGGCGATTGTCGAAATCGATTGGATGAAAATCAGCGACTTGAAATTGGAGACGCAGTCGGAGATCAAACCCTCCTGGACGATCGAGGGGGGCCAGTTGAACTCCTGGGACTCACCCATGTTCTCGCTGGATACGAAGCAAATCGGGAGCTGGCTGACAATCGATGCATCCTGGGATACTCCACGACCCGTCGAATTTTCCTGGATGAACGATTCGGGAGATTTTAATTCGACGATCATTGAACTCGATGGGAATTCGAGCCGACTGGTAAACATTGATCTAGCCAACAGCAAGTACTGGCAGGGGCGCATTCATCAGTTCAAGTTGCGCGCGCTCTCCGGTTCGGAATCACCGGCCGCTGTCATATTTCGATCGGTGGCAGTGAATCCTTCACCGCAGGGACCAGCCCATATCGGCGTGATGTTCAGTGGAATTGAGGATGCCATCGTCCGCGCCGGATACGAAACTGCATTTTTTCTAGATTTGGTCAACAACGGTGGCGAGGTCACACCCGAACTGAGACTTGGCGACATCAAATTGCCTCAAGGAGTCACGCTGATTTCAACGCCGGACCAGCCAACGATCGCTGCTTTAAAAGTCGGTGAACGACGCCGGATGTTGTTTCCGTTGAAAGTGACCAAAGCGGTCGAGGGAACGATCGCCTTGAATTTGACCGCTGCTGGAGAAGAGCAATTCCAGGCGACCGCTGTGGAGATTCCGATTTCCGTCCTGCCCTCCTTGAATCTTTCCAAGGTGGGCTACGTGCCAGAGCCAGAACCGGTGAAATCAGAATTTGAAGTCGGTGCATTCTATTTTCCCGGCTGGTATCACGGGCATTCCTGGTCCCGTGTTTGGAACCGTTGTCCCGTTCGGCGGCCTTTGTTGGGATGGTACAACGAATCTAGTCCGGAAGTGATCGACTGGCAGATCAAGTGGTCGGTCGAAAACGGAATCCAGTTTTATATGGTCGATTGGTATTGGAGCAAAGGCAATCGCCAACTGGAACATTGGATCGAAGGCTTTCAGAAGGCAAAGTACAAGTCCTACTTGAAGTGGGCCGTGATGTGGGCCAACCACAACGGCCCCGGCAGCCACTCCCTAGAAGATCAGACGCAAGTCACGCAGTATTGGATCGACCACTACTTCAACACACCTGAATACTACTGCATCGATGGTAAGCCTGTCGTGATGATCTGGTCTCCAGCCGGTATGGATAACGACATCTTGGCGATCGAAAAAGCGCAGGGGCGCGAGCTTAAGAAGGGCCAAGGGGTCAAGCAATTGCTCGATCTGTCACAGGAAATGGCGAAAGAGGCGGGCCTCGAAGGGATCTATTTCGTGGCGATGAAGTTCCCCGAGGCGTCGACCGATGCCGCCGATATCCAGTGGCTAGCTGACGCCGGATTTGAAATGACCTCGATCTATCATTTTATGGAAGATGGAGGGATGGCGCG
The DNA here is from genome assembly GCA_020852965.1 of Pirellulaceae bacterium. Lineage (GTDB taxonomy): Bacteria > Planctomycetota > Planctomycetia > Pirellulales > Pirellulaceae > Aureliella. Next base: position 173,573 of record JADYZV010000111.1, read on the forward strand.
CGATCGGCGCAAGTTCGACTTCGAACTCGTCGTTGAGGCATCGAAGCCCTTCTGGGAGCGCAGGAACAAGACGGGAATACTGCCGTTCCTCCCCAATTTGTCGACCGGTTGGGACGATCGTCCGTGGAATGATCATCGATGGATCGCCGAAAGAACTCCAGCCAAGTTCGCAGGGATTTGCCGACAATTCCGAGAGTTCTCGAAGGAGTCTGGAATCAAGCGGGCGCTGCTTGCTCCGGTGAATGAATGGGGCGAAGGCTCGTATGCCGAACCCTGTCGCGAGTTCGGATTCGGAATGTACGAAGCGATTCGTGACAACCTTTGCGAGCGCCCTGAAGCCGGGTGGCCGCTCAACTACGGCCCCAAAGACGTCGGACTGGGACCCTACGAATACACCGATGGTGCGAAGTATTAAATCTAAACAGCAAGTGGCATAAAGTAAGGTGTAACCGATCACGAGTCAGTCGTTTGTTGACCACGAAAAGCACGAAGGACACGAAAGGTGGTTCTGTTCTTCTTCAATTGTTTCGTGCACCCCTAGATTTCATCCTCGAAATATTTTAGTGGACGAATCGTTCATATTGCCCTGTGTAAACTTTGGATTGCGCTCCCATGATTCTGCAACTTCCTTCTTTGAACAGTATTTCAGCATTGCTTATTACATCATTGCTGGATCGCAAAAAACAGCCGCAGAGTTTTTTTCGTGTCCTTCGTGTGTTTCGTGGTTAATACAACTCACAACCCTCCAAGTTCGTGAACAATTAAAGTAAGGTTTGCCATGTACACACTTTCCCGCTTAACAATCGCTCTCGCTCTACTGCTGGCAACCGACATCGCGCGCGCCCAGGTGCCTGCGCCCGCCGAGGTGTTTTTCTACGACGCGGGGCAACTGCACGCACTGGATCTTGCGCAGCCGAGCAATGCAACTCGCGTGTGGGATACACTCCATGCCCTGTCCGCTTTGCAAGGGATCGTCAATCGCGAATCACCGCGTTTAATGATTAGTTACTGTCGCGAGTATGGTATCAATACGGACCAATTCTGGCTGGATTGGTTGCGCAATGAGGATGGTTGGCTGGGCCAGGCTTCGCTCGTTTCGCTGGAGTCTCTAGAAGCCATCGTGACGAATTTTCGGAATGACATTGAAGGGGTCGTTGTCTATGACCCAGCCGTCCCCGCCACCTCGTGTGCCGCATCGACCGCAGCCGGCTGCGAGGATTTAATTCCGGTGAGGTTCAGTCGTGAACCGGAATCGGTCTATCGGCTGCTAACTGAAAAACTTGGTTTGTCAGTGAAGCTATGGCTGGTTCATCCTGACGGTTCAAGCATGTTCACAGGCCAGGGGACACTTCCGAACTCGGATGAGCCCAGCAGCGGCAGCGCCAAGGTGGACGTCTATCGCTGGGCAATCTCGCGCTACATCCGGCCCGAGAGTAAGTGTGACACTCGCTATGCCGCATACTACATCGATGCGTTTTGGATGTCGCGACCGAACAATGCCAGTTTCGATATGCACACGCTGACCAACCACGATTACTTTATTTCTAAGCGAGCTTTCTTTTTTGATCTTTCGCCGTGGGGTGACGAACCGCCGGTGGATGATCCGCTGCAACCACTTGGACTCGACAAACAAACCCTACTCTCAGTGCTGGCAGGGCTCCAGCGGGCTGCACCTCAAAGCATCATTAAGATTGGCGGCTTTCCCCCTTGGCCATTCAAATACACCGCCCACGGCGGTTCAGGAAAACATGAGGGCGTTCCGACCGAGTGGGAGTTTACCCGTTTGATCTCACAGTTCAATGCCTACCACGAAGCCGACGCTGCCTCCCTGGGTGGGATCGCCAACGCATCGTTCATGACTCACTATCCGCTTGCCGATCGCTATCCTCAGCCCAATCCCAAACCGACTCTTTCGCAGTGGCAAGCGGCCGGGCACGTGAATGCGGAGGGTGAGCTAGCGGCGAAACTATTCGTCGGCCACTACGCCGGTGACTACGACTCGCCCGCTTGGCTTTACAAGGCGGTTCCCGCGTTCTTTAGTGACGATCAGCGCGGGCAGATTCCGTTGGCTTGGGCGTTTGATCCTAACCTTGCCGACCGCGCGCCCCAAGCACTTGTCTACGCCTACCAGCGCGCAAGCAAGAACGATTTCTTCATTGCCGGTGATTCGGGAGCTGGCTATTTGAATCCACGCGCGCTGAGCGTACGACCCGATTCAAAGCTGCCATCCGGTCTAGCGCTGTGGCAAGCTCACAATCAACACTATTACGATCGCTGGGGAATGACGATTACCGGCTTCATGCTCGATGGATCAGCGGGCGGTTCCACGGCGGAAGAATTGTTGGCCTATCGAGCATTCAGCCCGGACGGTTGCGGCGTCCACTACGGTTGGCCAGCGCCACCAAGCGTGATCGCCGACGTAGCCACTTGTCCCTATCGCGATTTGCCTAACTCTCCGCAGGCTGCGGCCGCCTTCATTGCCGGCGAAGCTCGGAAGGTAACCAACTCAGCTCGCTTCCTGTGGGCGCGCAGCATTCTCAAACCGCCCACCTGGTACGCCAACGTGTCACGGATTTTACGAGAGCAATACCCAGACGCGCTAGTTGAAGTGGTCGACCCCTACACGTTTTTTGGACTAGTGCGTTTTCAAAAATAAAAGGTAATCGCTCACGAGCTTCTTACTTAGACGGATAACAGGCACAGACGACAACTTTGCTCGCTTCCACGCATTCTTACAGTGCCAGGCGAATGGCACGAGCGATTGCAAAACGCGTCAACGGCTACGATAAAAGGTGGGGTAGGCTTCCAGCTTGCCTTTTTAGAAACATTCGAGAAATGCAGTTCGGAAGCTTACGCCACTGTTCGCTCGAGCAATTGCACGACCGCAGCCGTCAATTCAGCGGCGGCGGTGGACGTGAACGGAGGGATGTCGAGGATCTTGGGGACGGTCAAAGCTTCGTATTCACCGTTGCGATAGGCGGCTGCGTCGGTCAGATAGCCGATCAAACCGTCGGTGTAGCCAACCACAAAGGTCTCCGACAGGGGTGAACTTCGCTGGATCGCCAGACCGTAGTAGCTGTATAATTCGGACGGATGGAAGATGAATCCCACTTCGCCGATCTGCATGGCACTGATCATGACTGGTAACTCTTTACGGTCTGATGGTCGATTGAAATTGCTTTCATACCACGCCTGCGCAAAACCTGCGTCGACCCAATCATGGCTCGCGCACAACTCGGGATTGTCACGATAACGCTGCAGCCAAGCGTTGAACATATCCAAGTTGAGCGCGACGCCATGCGAGGTGGTCTGCATCCGAAGAGTCGTTACGGGGACCTCTTTCAAGTTGTGCATCGCCTCCTCGATCGCCGCGTGCACGGCCTGTGCTGTTTGCTCTGCATCTCCTCGCCAGGGATCGCCGGCACCTGGATTGACGTCTCCCGCATGCCCTTGCAGAAAAGAGGGGGCGACGTGAAGGCTCTCGATCACTCGTTGACGTACCAGGCCTGGCCAATCGGGCCCCGCCTGTTCGTCGGCATAACAGACCGGATGAGCGGAGAAGTGATACCACAGCAAGTTGGGCTTGTCGCCGCTGCGTTCGAAATACAAGACGCGAACCATTGTATCCAGCCAGCGCTCGGAATCGGTCGAATTCGCACCGAACAGGTCGTCGCTTTTAAAGTCTTTGGTAGTACGATTAAAATTGCCACCGACCGCGCGGCTCTTACCAACCAGAAGTTTTGCTGGCGCCAGATCTGCCTGAGCTAGTTTGACTGCTTCGACCGCCTTGTTCTCGACGGTCGACATGTAATCTTCGGGAATGGCTCCCCATTGGCGCAGATAGAGGAAGGCAGGCATCGAATGCGTGTGCGTCGAGCAGACTCGCACGTTGGCTGCAGGGATCTGTGTCGCCACAGCGACTTGTTGCTGAATGCGGCGAGCCACTTCATCGGACGCACCGGCTAAATCGAGCGAGATCAAAGCCACTTGGGCATCACCGAGTTGCAGCACCAATGCGCGGGCAGCGGTCGGTTGACGAATTCCCTCGACACGACGCTCGTTGCCGGGGACACGATGGAAGCCACCCATTTCGATCCCGAGGGGAGGCGTCGTATCGACCACTCCCTCGCCGACCGAGAAAGTTCCACCGTTAGCTTTCACAGCATAGACATTCGGCAATATACCTAGCGAGGCGCTGCAGATCCCTGTACCTAGCGTGCCTGCCAGAAATGTGCGACGGCGTATGTCAGAGCGTGAACTATGGTTTTTCGAGTTAGTCATGACTGCTGTTTCCGTTTTCTTTCTGGTGGAGGGAAGGATAGGCACTCAGGCAAAAGCAACTTCTACCATGCTGACGATTGTGGCTGGAAGCCAAACGACATTACTGCGGCGAAACCGGCTTGCCTTACTCGTGTATGACAGCCAAGTATACCGAGTATCGATCATAGGGTTCGAAGAATATGTACGCAGGCCGCTCGTGAACTGTATACGACCTACGAAGCGCGGCGCGGTTAAACTCATGAGCTCTTCGGCCGCACGAAAGTGCTGCCGAGAAAGCTTCTGTTGATCGTCTGCAGGAGTCAGACAATACCCAGACGTGGGGGGTTGGGATTGTCAAGAGGCTTCAAACAGTCCATGCTTTCAATAGAGGCCTACTGTCCAAAGTGATAGCGGACTAAGAACAACCACGATCATGGCAGGTAAGCCGCTTTCTGTTTCGCTCAATTCCCAAAGGATCCCTCAAGCTCCGCCAGAGCCCTTGCGGGTTGCTGGTCACGCACAGATCCGTTGACACAAAGGGCCCACCAATGATGAGACTACTGCGATGCTGTTACCTTGCTGCGCTGTTGATTCCGTTCTGCACTGCATTTGCTCAGGAGCAGGCGAGTCCGGTCGGAACAAAAGTGATTGTTGTTGCGTCGGATGTGGAACTGTCGTCCGATGAGGCGGGCATTCGACGGGCTCAGTATGGTGACGTGGCGACCGTCGCGAAAGTTGACGGGCAAAAGTTGTGGCTGCAGGAGAAGGGAGGATGGATTCGGGCCGAACAGGTCATACCGGCCGAAGGAGCCATGCAGACGTGGAACAAGCTTTTCTCGGACATGCAGGATCAGAATGACTACGACGCTGATGTCGCTCTGAAATTTGCCGCAGCGTTGTCAGCGTACAATCAAATGACGGCAGTTCAGCAGGTTACCAGTCAAATCATTCAAAAGGATCCCTCGGTGGCGGAAGCCTACCGACTGCGTGGCTTGTGCCTCGCGCTGGACAATAAGTTTCCGGCGGCGTTGGCAGATTTCAACAAGGCCGTTTCTCTGGAGCCCAAGTCGGCTGATCTGCGAATCAATCGAGCCATCTGTCAGGTCGGAGTCGGGCAATTCGACGCGGCGATTAAGCAACTCACGGAAGTGCTAGCAGATGAAGTGGATCACGTTGAAGCGCTGTACCGGCGCGCCACCGTTTACCGATTACAGGAACAGCACGACGCGGCGTTGCGCGACTATGCTCGAGTGCTGAAATTGTCACCGCAACATATCAAGGCACTGCGAGAGCGAGCTGAACTGCTGTGTTCGCGAGGCGATTTCGATCTAGCCATCGCGGACGCCGAAAGCTGGATCGAAGCGGATCCGGAAGACTCACGAAGTTACGTACTGCTCGGCGACATTTACCGCGACGCCGAAGACGCTGAGAATGCAGTCAAAGCGTATTCCCGAGCACTCGACGTCGATCCAAACCGACTGACGGCATTTTCCGGTCGCGGAAGTGCGCTGCTGATGATGGATCAACGCGACGAAGCTGTGGAGGACTTCCAGCGGGCGCTGGAACTCTATCCGCAGCATGTACCTGCGCTTCTCGAACTTGGACGCATCCTTGTCGAAGACGGAGAAGATCTGCAGACTGCCCTCGGCTACTTTCAGCAGGCTTGCGAAGAGGATCCCCAGAACGTAGACGCTCATGCGAAAATCGGCGATATATTTCTGGCACACGATCAACTGGACCAAGCCGTCAACTCCTACTCAGAAGCGCTCAACATCGCCCCGGATTCGGCCTGGATTCTGACGAATCGTGGTGTGGCATATGAATTCATGAGCCAATTGCCCGAAGCGATCGCCGACTATTCGCGTGCGATCGAACTGGAACCAACGGCGATTGATGCGAGGCGGAATCGAGCCGGTGTTTACACACAGCAGGCGGAATACGACAAAGCGATTGCGGACTATTCAGAAGGCATCGCTCTAGATCCTGAATTTGCCGACCTCTACATAGGTCGCGCGGGCGCCTACACGGGACTCGGCGATATCGCCAGCCTCAAAGCGGCTGTTGCAGACTGTGACAAATCCATCGCTCTGGAGCCCGATAGCTTTTATGCCTTTTCCGCTCGCGGCTACGCAAGCCAGCAACTTGGTGCCTTGGATGCCGCCATCGCCGATTTTCGAAAGGCGATCGATCTGGATGGTCCAGCCGGCGAAGCTCATCGCCTGCTTGGCTATGTCCTGTATCTCAAGGGCGACATGGACGCGGCTCTGGCGGAATTAACGCAAGCGATTGCCTTGAATTACGAAAACGCTGAAAGCTACCGCCTTCGTGGCATAGTCCATAGTCACAATGGCAGCTACGACCTTTCATGGCAAGACCTTGAGACGGCATTAGTTCTTGCACCAGACGATGTGGATACTTTGGTGGAGCTCGCCAACACCTACGACGAAATGTGGAAGCACGACGACGCTCTTGCTGCGGCTCAACGAGCCATTCAGCTTTCACCTGAAAATGTGTGGGCGTTGAACTACCGAGCTTATCTCCTGGGTTGCGGTCCGGAGCACCTACGGCAACCGGAGCAAGCACTCGAAGATGCCCTTCTGGCGAATCGACTGGCAGACGGCGCCGATGCGGCGGTGTTGGACACATTAGCCTGTGCGTACGCGGCAACCGGAGATTTCGAACGGGCTATTGCCACAGGAAATCTGGCGATTGCGAAAGCCGAGGGCGATGAAGGCATTCGCAAGAACGTGAACGAACATCTTGAATTGTTTAAGCAGAAGCAAGTGTTTCTCCTGCCGGAAGATCGCCCCATTGATCTGGAAACCGGACCATCCGTAGATGGTGTTGCTGCCATAGAAGGTGCGGTGGATACAACGTTTGTACCAGCCGATTGTTTTGCAGCTTTGCATCTTCGACCCGCAGACATTCTTGCGCTCCCTCATCTTAGCTCATTCCCTAAGGAAACATCTATTCAGCCGTTGCTGTCTGAATTTGGGACCAACGCAGGGCTGGTTGAAGAAGTCCTGGTCCCCATGTTTCCGTCCAGGGACCTACCGCCAGCGTTCTTACTTCGCTTCAACCGACCTGTCGGGCCAGATCGAGTGGCCGAGCATCCCTCCCTGGATGTGACGGGTTGGAAGCCATGCGAGTACTCTGGCCGCGAGTGTTTTGGGAAGCTGGGCCGCGTGACATGTTTTGTTGATGACCACACGGTGATTACTGGCCCCAGAGCGGCCGTGAAGCGAATGCTGGCGGCCGACGGAACTCCCAGTCGGCTGCGCAACGCTCTTGGACAAAAAGAACGAACCGCTGCTTTTTTGGTTCAGATTGAATTCTCCGTTTGCCCCGAATTCATCGCCGCAGTTGCCAAACAGCAGGCGGAAAAAAGCGAAACGGCCGCGTTCGCCCAATTCATGCCGGAAGCTCGTTCGTTTTCAGCGAGCCTGACCTCAGCAGAGCACCTGGTTCTGAAGGGTACCGCCGAAATGAACGACGCCGTGGTCGCCTCACGTCTCAACCTAAGCCTCAACGAAGCTTTGCAGGACCTGCAGTCGTCGATGACCACGATGGGCTACGACGCTGTCCCATTGGAGCCTGCGGCGATCTCCGAACTGAAGACGATCGTCAACGGCCTGCTTGCCAACGCAACGTTGTCCGTCTCCGGTTCATCCGCAAAACTGGAAGTCAGTACAACCAATGCAATTGAAGCTGCGCTACAGAAGCTGGGCAAACAGTTGGCGTCGGTGTCGAAATAAGCTGAAGTAGCAATTGAACTTGAATGTGACAGACCAACTTTGGCCATTTGTAACGCCGCAGAGTCTTCTTCCTTCAAAACGTGAGCTCATCAAGTTCGGCGGTGGCAACATTAGCATTTGACGTCCCCAATTCAACCAAGCGATCTTGAGTGCATCGTCTGAACCCCACGAAGTCCACTCCACGTTGTGCCGGTTATCTGAGTCAAAACTTGGCTTATCTGGATCCCACCAATTCCAAAGGTCCGGCCGTCCCTGCCACCAAATCTCACCATCGATCTGGATATAGATCGGAGTTTCAGTCTGTTCGGCAAGCTGCATTGCGTCGCGAATCGAGGCAACCACCCGTTCGTCATTGTCGGAAGCAAGATAAGAAAAGATGCAACCGACGCCAAGCTTTATACGGCCATCCTGCGCAGTCGGAATTTTGGTGTGAATTTCGCCCAGCACTTCCCGAGTAACTTTGCGTACATTAATCAACAAGTATTGATGTTTATTGTCTGGCGCGACGTCGATTGCGTCCCGATCAGCGGCCTTGGCGGGTAAACCCATCGCCAACAGAACACTGGCCGTGATAGTTAGTCGCAAGCGGTGATAACAGGTATTCATTTCATCATTCTTTTGGGCAGCGACATGTAACAGTTTAGTCACTGCGGATTGATATTGGAGGAGATTCCTTGGAGTGCTTCGAGTCCTCGGAGCTTTGGCCTGGAGAGCGGTTCAATGCGCAAGCGAACGAAACGGCAAAAACGAAGTTGGCAGCGCTCAGGGTGGTTGCAGTTGGGTCGAGATCGATACCTTCATCATAGCAGCGGGAAGCAGCGACCCAAATTACGCTCGAGCTTTCGATCGTGCTTCATGCACTGCCGGAAACACAAAGGGTCCAGCGGATAAACTCGGTAGCCCAGGTAAAACGAAATTAATTCAATTAGCCTTCTTCAAGACGTTGCAGTACCAAGCATGCATTGGTGCCGCCAAAACCGAAGTTATTGCTCATGACGGTGTTCAGGCCAGCGTTCTCTTCAGTCTTCCGCAACACCGGCATGCCTTCAGCCTTCGGGTCCAACTCGACAATGTTGGCCGAGCCTGCCATGAAATTGTTTTCGAGCATGAGAAGGCAATGAATCGCCTCCTGGACGCCGGCAGCACCGAGCGAATGTCCACACAGCGACTTGCTTGAACTGAAGCGCGGAATCGAGTCTTTGAATACCTCGCGCATCGCGTCGAGTTCGGCAATATCTCCGGCCGGTGTACTGGTGCCGTGCGTGTTGATGTAGTCGACCGGTGCATCGACCGTGGCAATAGCCTGCCGCATGCAGCGCACGGCACCTTCACCCGACGGGGTAACCATACTTGCGCCGTCGGATGTTGCGCCATAGCCGACGACTTCTGCATAAATTTTGGCATCCCGAGTCCTGGCATGTTCGAGTTCTTCCAGCACCAGCATGCCACCACCGGCGGCGATGACGAATCCATCCCGTCCGCTGTCGTAGGCTCGCGATGCCATCGCTGGCTGGTCGTTGTACTTGGTTGACAAGGCGCCCATGGCATCGAACATCATCGCCAAGACCCAATCCTCTTCTTCACCGCCACCGGCAAAAATTAGATCCTGCTTGCCCCACTGAATTTGTTCCATCGCGGCACCAATGCAATGGGTGCTGGTAGCGCAGGCAGAGGTAATGGAATAGTTGAGTCCACGAATACCAAAGTGCGTGGCTAAGCAAGCGGAAACGGTACTGCTCATGGTGCGCGGCACCAGGTAGGGGCCTACCCGGCGCAAGCCTCTTTCCCGCAATGTGTCTGCGCCCCAAACCAAGTTGGCGCTCGACGCGCCGCCCGAACCTGCGATCAATCCCGTGCGCGGATTCGAAATATCTTCGGTAGCCAAACCTGCATCAGTGATCGCATTTTGCATCGCCACGTAAGCATAGGCAGCGGCATCGCCCATGAAGCGACGAGCTTTGCGATCGATATACTCACCCAGGTCGATATCGACCGATCCGCAAACCGTGCTACGCAAGCCCATTTCTGCGAACTTTTCATTGAAGCGAATACCCGATCTTCCGTGACGTAAAGAATCAACCACGGATTCCCTGGTATTGCCCAGACAGGAAACCAGCCCCATACCCGTGACAACCACTCGCCGCATGTCAGTTATCTCGCTGATGTTAAATTTTGATTTCGCACAGTCTACCAGGACGACTCACAAACGAACGTTTATACTCAAGAAGCAGGGAAACTACGAGGTGGTCGGTGTTGATCGAAAAAGGATGAAAGAATGTTAGAGATCATTTGTTGCGGCTATATGAAAAACGCTTGGCGCGTATCGGTCTTGCTGGCATCGCTTTGTATGGCGTCACCCGAGGTACTGCAGGTTTCGGCTGCCGACACGGTCTTCCACATACAAGACGAAGTGCTGCATTCCATCGATCCGCGTCTGTTCGGACAGTTCATGGAGCGGCCAAGCTGGGGCGAGATCGGACCGGAAGGGGCCCTTGTCCCCGGAACCCATCGACTTCAGCCCAAGGTGGTCGATCTGCTTGCGGAAATGCAGCCGCCTATGATGCGGTTTCCCGGAGGAACCGATGTAGACTTCATGGACTGGCGCGACATGGTCAGCAATGTTCCCGGCCGTGGGGCCGAGCGCCCCGTGAGCGTGGGCCACAAAGGACATCAAGTTACGAACAACTTTGGGTTCGATGAATTCTTCGCGCTGTGCGAGGAATTGAAATCCGACCCGATCATCGTGGTCAATCTCCGCAACGCGTTGCTGCAAAAGAAATCGGTTGCTCAGGCCGCACGGGACGCCGCCGCACTGGTCGCGTACTGCAATGCTCCTGTTGGCTCGAAACTGCCCGATGGAATGCACGAGTGGCCCTCGATTAGGCAGAACAATGGCCACGCCATGCCCTACGGAGTTAAAATCTGGCAGATCGGCAACGAAACATGGTTCCCATTTGAGAAATTGAATGGGATGTCGAAAGAACAAAGGGACACACATGGTGCCAAGTGCATCGTAGACCTGTGTCGCGCGATGCTCGAAGTCGATCCGACGATTGAATTCATCGTGGACGGGCATGGCGAGACATTCCAAGCGGCGATGCTGGCACGCGAAGAACTTGGAGATAAGATCGCCTATTTCGTCTTTCATCAATACACTCCATGGAGAGTGACGGAAGTATTGAGAAACGGTAAGTCGGTGCCAATCGAATCTCTCTCCCAGTCCGATGTGTGGCATGCTTGGGTCGCCACACCCGAGTTTGACGCGGACGGCCTAGCCGTGTTCCGCAATCCGCTTGTGGCCCAAGCACGCCAAAAAGGACTGCGTATCGCGGTAACCGAATGGAATTGGAATGGCGGGTGGGGCAACAAGCAGTTGGCGCGGAACTCTGCACTGGACTCTGCACTGGCCAAGGGGGTTGGTGCCGCTGGCTTCTTGCACGCATTGATGCGCGCTGGGGACGTGGTGGACATTGGCTGCCAGTCCATGCTGGTCGGCAACAGTTGGCCGATCCATGCGATCTATGCCGATCGAGAAGGCAAAGAGCCTCCCTATTTCATGCCCAGCGGGCAGGCGACAATGCTGTACTCCCATCATCACGGTCGCGATCGTCTACAGGTCGTTGCGGAAAACGTTCCAACCTTTGAGCAGCCATTTAAAATGGGAGACATCCAGCCATGGGAGAAGTTGGCATGTCTAGATGCCGTGGCGACCGCTGGAGAGTCCGCCGTTTTCTTTCACGTTATCAACCGAAGTTTTGATCGAGCTTGCGCGATCGAGCTTGACGTCGCGAAAATGGGGCCATTGGGCATGAAAGCCATCCACCACATGCTCACCGGCAGGTTGAACGACGCACCCGAAGTGGGCGAACCGGTGCAAGTCGCCGAAATTGTCGACACAGAAATCGAATACGACGGCAGGATGCTCACCGTCACACTTCCCGCTCGAACGATCTCGATCATCGAAATGCCGCGGCAGAAATAAAAGCCATGCTCACATAGAGGACGCACTACCGCGACGGGATTAGGGGGGAACAGAGCCATACTGTTGGCGCTCGGATCGCTGCGACTTGAGTTCAGCGATTTCTAGGCGCTTGGACAAAGTTGAGAGGGCAAAAAGTTGGTGCCCCCTTCTCCACCTTTATTGCTCAACCATCGGGCCATACTGTACATAAGCGATCAAATCACGGATTTCTTCATCGCTGAGGGCGTCGAGCAAACCCATCGGCATGATCGAATCGCGCGACAGCTTTCGCTCGGCGATGTCTTCCAGTGGCAACACCACGCGTTCATTCAATGTTCGTACTACCAATGTCTCGCCGCCGGTTGCTTCGACCAATCCAGTCACCACGCGATCATCGACCGTCCGCAGAATCTCCATTTGATAGTCCTTCGAGACGGCTGCGTTGGGATCGATGATATTCTCCAATAGATAATCGAGATTCTGCCGCTGCGCGCCGGTGATATCGGGACCAATGTCCCCCCCCTGGCCAAAAAACTTGTGGCAGGCGGCGCATTGTTTTACAAACAGTTCCAAGCCGTGTCCGCGATCGGCGCTGGCAAGCGTTGGGGCGTCGAGCCATTTTTTTAGCTTGGCGATCTGCTCGGTCCGTTCTCGGGGAGATTCACGCACCGCCCCCCACAGCGCATTCAATTTGGTGTCGATAAGATCATTCCCGAGCTCGCGCATCACCCGCACTGGAAAAGCGGTCAAATCGTGGCTGGGAACTCGCTGGGCCTCGATTGCTTCCAACAAAGTCAGGGCCCATGCTTCGCGGCCCGCGAGCGTCAAGAGCGCGGTCTGCCTGTCGCGATTACTCAACTCCGCATAAACTTGCAGAACGGCTCGCGGCGTGTCGGGATGTTGAAATGCAGCTAGCGACTTGAGCACATCCGATCGAATTGCAGTATCGCTCAAGAGTTCAATTAGCTCGGCATCCCAACCGGGCAATCGCTTGGCGACCAGCGCCTTGATAGCCCGCTGACGATTGGCGACGGACTCCTTGCTGTCGCGGGCAACGCGCTGCAAACTGGTCAGAGCCTGTTGATCGTCCAGCAGTACCGCCAAGCTGACAGCCCGGTCGCGAACAGCGTCCGATTCACTGCTGGCCAATCGCTCGTAGGCGTCGGGCCACGACTTGGGTATGGCGACGCGCCTCTCCCCTTCCGTCCCTTGCAGGATTCCCTCCAGCAGATCCGCCGCGACCTCGTCATCCCACTCCACATCGTCCCGCAAGCCATTATCCGGCGAATCTCCGAGCCGCTGCATCAGCATCTCGAACCCATCATCTCGACGATTCGAATCCATGATTCGTCGCGCTCCGTTGATCCGTACCCGCGAGATTTCTGCTCGGCCAATCAAAGTTTCAAAGCGCCGCAAATCTGCATGCACCAGCGGTTCACAACCATACCAAATCATCAAAGGCAGGTTCTGATCGGTTTCATCCTCATGATGACTGGCCAGTCCGGCCGCTAATTCCCAGCAACGATCGGGGGGCAGCCGCTGCAATGCACAAGCCAAATTCAGTCGCACTAAAGGCGATTCATCCGCGCGGGACAACTCCACGCAGCGCTGCAGCAAGGCTTCCGTAGGTTGGCCAGTCTCACATAGTAACGTAACAGCCCAAGCGCGTACGTCCTCCGATGCGTGAAACAAGCATTGCAGTAGCAAGCTCTCATCCAACCCATCGGTCACATGCAGGGCCCACAGGGCCCGGAGCTTGCGCGGTACGTCCAAGCCGGCCTCGGAGAACTTGTGCAACAACCGCCTATGCACGGCGCTCATCGCGTCTCCCCGAGCAGCTCTTTCCTGCAACTGCCGACGAGCGTGGCGCACATACCAATCGTTGGCATGCCACTGCAAATCGACCAACTCCAGATCCGCTAGCTCCGACAATTCGACCGATGGCGCGACAACTTCACCGTGGGTCAAGCGGTAGATGCGTCCTGTATTCTTGCGTGTGTTACGAATACTGTGACACTCTCCCGTGTCGGACCAATCGCTGACGTAAATCTCACCCGCTGGCCCATACGCCAACGTGACTCCCATGAACCATGGATCCAGAGATCGCATAAGGTCAGCCCCGTGGGATGCCACATAGCCCGAGCCTTTGCGCGCCAGGATGTCGTTATTGATTCGGCGACCATGGATGTTGTTGGTAAATAGCGTATTGCGATACTCGGCGGGAAAGTTATCTCCCAGATAGATCATCGTGCCGCAGTGCGCATGCCCACCGCCGGCAGCGTCTTCCTCGGCGGAACCCAAGCCGCTTAGCACATTTTTCAATCCAACGAAATGCAAGTGATCGGCGATCGTATCGATACGTTGGTACGCATACTGGCTGCTCTCGCGTCCCCGCCAAGGTTCGTAGTGTGCTCCCTGGAGGACTTGGAACAGATGCCGATTGACGCAGTTGCATACAAAGGCCGCGCCAAAGTCGTTCCAATCGATTCCCCACGGATTGGTCGTCCCATCGGCATACGGCTCCCATACTCGCCGCACGGGATGGTAGCGGTAGACACCTCCATCAAACCGAGTTCGCTCCGCATCGCTGTCACCGGGCTTTCCGATCATCGACCAATTGGTGCGACCGTGAGTGCCATACAACCAACCGTCCGGTCCCCAGGCAAAACCATTGGCGAGATTGTGTGCGTTGGCATGATTCCCAAAACCGTCCAGCACGATTTCCGGAGGACCATCGGGACAATCGTCGCCATCGCGGTCGGGGATAAAATAGAGATTGGGTGGCGACATTACCCAGGCTCCACCGAAGCCCACTTCGATCCCAGTAACGTAGCCCAGCCCTTCAAAAAAAACTTTTCGATCGTCGTGCTGGCCGTCACCGTCGCTATCGGTCAAGATAATAATGCGATCGCGATTGTCTCCCTTCACGGGATAGTTAAATGCCTCCGCGACCCATAATCTGCGACGATCATCGATGCAAAATCCGATCGGCTGCATCACATCGGGTTCACCGGCGAACAAGGTGACATGTACTCCGTCAGGCACTCGCATCGTCCGCGCCGCTTCGGAGGGGGGCAGCGGTGCGTCCACCACGTCTTGCGCCAAGCCGAGCATGGGACAATCGATTATTAAACAGAGGATCAATCCGAAGGCGATCTGCTTCACTATCTTCGACCACTTTTCAATCGGTAGGGGTTCGTGCATGGAAATGATGCGAGCTGCATCATTTCGACTACTATCATACCCTAAGCGAACGGCTCGAGGTTGATTGCTGTTGTATGGAGTCGCTGCGCGATGCAAGATGTTCTCGGGTCGACCCGCACTGGTGACGCGAAGTTTCCGGTTGGTGTGGACTTTGGGGAGGGCCAAAGCGGGGATGAATCCCCGCACTCCAAAATTTATCAGATCCACACTGAAGCAAGCTTTTCAATTGATTCGCTTGCCCATTTTGCTTCAGCGATAGCGTGCGCGGTCGGGATTTTAAAGTGCAGACTTTTTTAAGACGCCTGACCCCTTTGGCTCTCTCCAAGCCTCAAGCCTCAAGCCTCAAGCCTCAGCGAGGGTGACTGCTACGGGGCGGCATCCACATCGGCCAGTATACGCAGCAGTGTCGTGCGCGTGGAAATCTCCGGATAATCTACTGCCAGCTTGCGAATGACCTCCAGGCTGGCTGGATCGCCGATTTGTCCCAAGGCGTCCGCCGCCGCATGTCGCGTGTCGGTGGCGTTGTTTAAGTCAGCGACAATCTCCAGCAGTACCGGCGCGGCGCGGGGGTCGCCAATTCTTCCGAGCGCCCAGGCGACGGCCGCGCGCCAACATGGGGTTAGCTCATTATGCAAAAACATGACGCCCACACCCAGCGGATCGGGACGGCCCGTCGCCGCTTCAGCCGGCTCTTGCTCCAGCACTTCCACCAGCGCGTCGACGGAATCGCGCTGTGCCAGATTGCCTAGGCTGCGCGCCAGATAGAAGCATACCCAGTTCTTCGTCGGCAGCGCGTCAACGACTGGAATCCCCGTGTCGAATACACGCGGGATATCGACTGTGTGCTGGCGATACCGCAGTAATGCCGCGAGAACCCGAGGCTCGTATTTCGCATCACGACAAACTGCAGACAATACTTGAGCAGCGCGATTCTCGGGCGTTGGCTCTCCACCCCAGCAACGATGGATGGTGCAAATGGACTCCTCGACCTCTTGGTTTCGCACCGCTTGCGGGTCACCCAATATCGCCAAACAGGTTTCGACCACTGCCGCTTCGGCCGCGTTGCGCCGGATGACTCGTCCCACCAACGCTTCGCAGTCGTCGTTGCCGAGAAACAAGGCGCGATCTGGGTCGATGGGGAGCGAACGGATTAGATGGGGAACAATGCTGGCTGCCTGCACGCATCGCCGCGCATCCAAGGCTTCGGTAATGAAGTAATGAAGTGGCGAGGCATGGCAGGCCATGAGTGCATCGTGGTCGCCATACCAGCGCGTGTAGTCAGGGTACGGTCCGAGTGCAGCAAAGGCCTGAACCAAAGCCGCATCGGCCTCCGGAACTCGCATCTGTCCCAATGCTTCCGCAGCCGCCTCTGCTAGAAAGAGATTGCCGGTCTCGGGATCGCTATGTTGTGCTAGCGTCTCGGCTAGCAGAGGAATCGACTCGACATCGCGGAGATAACCCAGAGCTCGAGTCGCAGCCTGGAGCGTGCGTGGATTGACTGGAGAGAGCGAATTGAAACGGGCCGCATCTCCTCGATTTCCAGCCTCGCGCCATGCGGGGAAAGGGTTCTCATCGCGGTGCTCCCGCAGGTATTGTCGCAGTGCAATGCGAGCTGGGTCACCACCGGTGTGTCCCAGCGCGACCGCCGCCCGTCGCACGATGTCGCGATCGGGGCTTTGCAGGCGTTGGATCAATTCGGCTTCGATCTCGTCCCAGCTCGTGTTGGCAAACCATTGCTGCCACTGACTGGACTGTTGTCGCCTTTCAGCCCGCGTGGCTGACGCATCGAAGGGCTCGGCGGAACCGGTCAGATTCTCGATGGCGACAGCGGCCGCCTGCGCGACCAGCGGCTCGGGGCTGGTCAGCGCGTCGAGAAGTGGCGCGATCGATTCCCGTGAGCCGCAAGCAGCCAATGACATGGCTGCCGCCACGCGCACTTCGCGACTCGGATCGCGCAAGCATTTGGCTAATGCGGGGGCCGCACTCGGATCGCGGAACAGCGGCAAACGCTGGGCGGCCGAAATCTGCTGCGAATCGTCACCGCCGGTCAGCACGGCGATCAACGCTGCGACCTCTTGATTGCCCTGCACATTCTTGTTGTCCTGGCTGGGCGATTCGGTGGAATTCGAGGTATCGGCATAGCGATTCAGTCCAGCAACTTCTCGGTAACGATCGAACTGCAGCTCCATCAAGCCAGTGACGGCTGCGTTGTTTCCTCGGAATCGGTGCGGCGTTCCTTGCCCGAGCAGTTTCAGTGGAGGCGTCTGGAGCGCAGCGGCTAGCCGACTGTCGGGACTCGATACGGCTTGTCGTTGTTGATGGCAGCCGACACAACTCCGTTGCTCGCCTGGACGGACGTAGATCCAGGACATTTCATTCAGTTCCGAGCGCCCTTCCGCATCGACCATCTGCAGCGAGAGCGGTGTGTTGGCTGGGACCTCAATATAAAACGAGCCGTCCGGGGACAGTGGGACGGTGCCCAGTTCCGAAACTTCACTGCCAGCGTGAACGATGTAGGAGTGCGCCGAACGCGTGGTCAATCCCTTTGCGGCCAGCACGCGCACCGCGCGGACGTGCGACCAGCCGGCGGTCGTCTTCCTGGTCATTCGCGCGTTCTGACAAAACAGAAAGCCCGTGGTATTTACATCATCGGCCAGGGCCCGGTCGATCGTAGCCGACGGTACGGAGGGGCGTGGTCGGGCACCCAAAAAGACGGGCGAGTGAAGCGGCCCGACGGAGGCACCAGCGGAAGAGCCAGCGGCGGAGTCATACAATACCGTGAAAGTGCCTGGCTGGGATTGCGGATCGAGGATTCCGATCTGTTCGTAGCGCAGCTCCTGGATGGTCTGCTGCTGCTCGCCGACGCTCACCTCGACGGGAACATTGCGAGCCATCGTACAGAGCAGTCGTCCGTCGGGGAGGGCCGCGACATCGCCAGCCTCAAACCGAAAATGTTGCAGCTCACTCTCGTCCACACCTAACGCACCCAGTGTGATCCCTGGGCTGGAGAGAAATGCGACGCGACCGTCGGGCAGCGGTGCGGGGCTGCCGCAATAGTAGGCTCGCAGCCGATTCCCGTACTCGGCGCCCATGTCCAGGCTAAACTCCGTGTGCCCTTGAGTGCCGTCCGGGTGAATGGCGTGCAGGTGGGTTTCCACTTTGCCACGATCGAAAAAATTGTCCGAGCGAATGAAGATGATCCGCCCATCGGCCAACACTTCTGGTTCGTTGTCAAAGATCATCGTGTGCGTCAAGGGTTGTATATCCTGCCCCGCACTGTCCATCACAAACAGCGATCGCGACGGGGGACTGTGGTACTCTTCGAAAGTGCCAATGCGCGTGGACGAGAACACGATGCGGCCATCGGGTAATTCGGCTGGATCGGTGTCGTGGAAAGGCCCCTTGGTCAATTGCTCAGCCTCACCACCGGCGGACGGTAGACGATAGATGTGGAAGAATGAATCGTCTTCGCGAGCCATCGAGAACAGGATCGACTTCCCATCGAAGGAGACGCTGGTCGAGCCGATACCCCCCTGCCCTGCATCCAGCAGTAGCCGAGGCTCGACGCCCGGTCGCGCCGGGGCGATCGCGAAAAGTTTGTGGCCCACTTTCATCGGCGAAGGGAGATCGTGCTCGGGAAAGGCGCGCGATTTTCTGGGATTGAAGATCGTCACGTTGAGACTATCGGCGGCCGAGTTCGTTACGCCTTCGGGACGATAGAGACTGCAATCGTCTCCGACAAACACGATGCCTTCCGGCCAGTCGAAGTTGTCTGGGGCTGCTCGTACCACGACCGCAGCTCCCTGGCGAATCGCCTGTCGCATGATTGCCGTCGCCCTTTGATCGACTTCGCCATTCGTCGCTCGCGCCGGCTTGACCGTTTTCGGAATCGAGATGTTGTTCCACGGCGCGTCACCGAAATTTCCCACCACGCGCACTGCGGACCACTGCCCATCCTCGAACGCCAGTTGCTGCCAGTTGGATTGTTCGGTCAAACTGCACTTCCAGGCCTCGTCACTGTTGAATTCGATCGCTTGACCATTGGCCAGACGAATCGCCGACTTCAGTAGCAGCCCAGCCGGCCCGGCGAGCGTGTTGACCGCTTGTACCGCTACGACATTGCGGCCGGGTACTAGCAGCTTGGCGATGTCGAATCGTTGCGGTTTGGACCAGGCGCTATTGTCCGTATCGCTCTCGCCAACCCCCTGCCCATTCACATACAGCGCGAATAGGTTGTCGGCGGTGGCCAGCACCTCCGCCGACTCGATCTGAGCATCTCGCGGCAGATTCAACTCGGCTCGGAAGTAGCAGACTCCAGCCGGAAAGGATGATAGATCTGCGCCTGCCGACGTCGACCAGATCCAGCGGGCGCCATCGAAACCGATCGACGGCGACTGACCTGCTGTCTGACCAGCGAATACGACCGCAAGAATCGCAGCTAGAACCAACTTTTTCGCATACATGTTCATTCTCCAAATGTCGCTGAGCATCGTGCGAGAAATAAGTGGCACGGTCTTCCAGCCTGTGGTCCCAAAAATCACAGGCTGGAAGCCTATGCCACTTTCAACTTCCGACAGTTATTTTCCGAGCGATGCTAAGATAGGTCATTGGGTCATCTTCAGACGCTTGGCAAGTTGCGCTTGGTACAGGTTGGCGGGCTGTAGCCGATCGACATCGATCGGCTCGAACCAACGACCGCTTGGCTCAGTGACGGCAGCCTCGCGCGTAGGCAGCCCGACGAAGTTCAT
Organism: Pirellulaceae bacterium; assembly: GCA_020852965.1. Taxonomy (GTDB): domain Bacteria; phylum Planctomycetota; class Planctomycetia; order Pirellulales; family Pirellulaceae; genus Aureliella. The sequence goes on from JADYZV010000111.1 coordinate 193,501, forward strand.
CATGTCCGGTCCCCAACCCTTGGGCCAGGACTGTGGTTGGCGGGCGCGGATGCCCCAGAATGTTTCCCAGGACGCCGAGTGACGACCGAGCGCCTCGCCACCGCCCGATTGAAACATACGGCTCCCCTCGCCCAGATCGATGTTCGTAAACAGGTTGGCGTGTGGCGCGTAACGATGATGGTCGAAGCACAGATCAAGCCCCTTACCGTCAGCGGCGACGTTCCCCGCCGAGCTATGGGAGACAGTGATGTCGTGCATGAATCGCGTGCGAAAATCGAACCCGATCAGCAGGTTGTCCTGGCCTCCAAGGGTGATGCCATGGTGACCGGTGGCCTTGCGACTGCGCTCGATTGGACGATCCGAGTCGAACTCGATACCGCTCAGAGTGATATTCGAACCGCTGATGAACAGGCCGCTATCCGCGTTGTAAATCCGCAAGTCTCTCGCCCAACAGTTCCGAACTCCACTCATTGCCATCGCGTTATAGCCCAGTTCCGTAAAATGTCCTCCATAGGGCAAATCGGGGAATTGAAAACCAAGCCCTTCGACTCCCACTTCCTCAACACCACCGGAGACTGAGAAGATTTGAGGTTTCCATTCGCTCAGCACATCCGTCCGCAACGGGCGATCAAACTCAATCCGCTGACGATCCACGTCGACCTTAGTGATACGCGTAGTAAAGGACACACTCGCCCTACTGCCAAGATTCTCCATCGGCCCAGGATCGTTAGCATATAGGTAGCGCGCCAAAGACTGCTGTTTCGTGTCGCTCAACTGCAGCCGAATGTCGTCGCCAACTCGCAGATTCGCCACGTCAACAACACGCAAACTCTGTTCGCTTCGCTTTGCGTCCGCAGCCACCTCCGTTAACAACTGGTTCGAAGTCGAACCGCGAATCGTGATGAATCCGCCGGACCATGAGTAGTTACTCGTTCTCTGCCCCGACGTCGTGGCTCCCCAGTTTGGCTTGATTTCGTTCAGCGGCTTGGGGAATTTCAGGATGGATTGCCCACTTCCCTCCCCCTTCAGCGAAGTTCCGGTTGTGCCAATGTTCAGAAAATCTGTGATGACGTAGACACCCTGTGGGACAAGAATCGTCTTGCCAGCCGATTGCTCGATAGCCTGTTGAAATGCCCGAGTGTCGTCTGTACTGCCATCACCGATGGCTCCAAAGTCTTTAACAGAACAGGAAGGCATCAGCGTGGGCAGCGGCTTTTCGCCACGCTGGTATCCCGCATAGGAAAAATCGGGCAGACGGCTATCGGCCGACCATTTTTCGCCGTGGCTTCCCCATAACTCTGAGTGCATGGGATCCGCTGCGCTGGCACTAACGACTACGGAAAAGCACCAGAGAATTGCCCAACCCATGAGGGGCGCATTCCACGACGTCGATGAATGGAATCGAAACATCTTACTGTCCCTTACGTTATTCTTCTATTTCTACTGGTGGAACTTAGAGCTTCGTACTTCCAGCCCACTGTTGACTCACCGATTCGCGAATACAGGGGAAACTCTAGCGACATTCTAGTGTATTGGCAAGTCGATGGGGGTATGGCAGTCAGTCCGCTGAGCCAAAATTGACGATTCCAGCGTCGGCTCGGATGCGTACTCATCCTACATCCGCTATAAAGGAGGCTAGTCGTTGCAATGATAAATCACTCCAGGATGTTGGCTTTACCAGTTTTAAGTCTGCAAGGGGCGGGTGAGAATAGGTCCGCCGTGACTTGCCAACTGTCTAAACTACAACGGACAAGAACGCTGGCGGGATTGCGACAAAACGTTGATGTGAACAGCACCTTATATTATCAGGGAATTGAAATGTATTGTAAAACCATGGTGATACTTGTTGGGTTGCTCGCCGCTTTATCCACCGGCTGCAACCGGTCGACAGTAGACGACAAGGTCGCAGACAAGGACTCGGCTCCGCAGACCGATCCGACGTCTTCTGCAGATGCAGAGGCCTCGAACGTGATATTCTTCAAACCGGAACCTGACATTCAGAAGAAGGTGCAAGAGGAGCTGATCCTGGCTGAACCGGGCACTATATTTCAATTCGAAGAGGGCGTGTACAACCTTACCGATGGCCTGTCGTTGACGGTCGATGACGTCACCATTCGAGGGCGTGGAATGGACAAAACCATTTTGAGTTTTAAGGATCAAGAAGCCGGCGCGGAAGGTCTTTACATCACCAGCGCCAATGTCGTGGTGGAAGATTTGGCCATCGAAGACACCAAAGGCAACGGGCTGAAGTCACTCAAGGCTAACAACATCGTTTTGCGGCGCGTCCGCGCTGAGTGGACCGGTGGTCCGAAGTCAACCAACGGTGCCTATGGGCTGTACCCCGTCAGCAGCGAGAATGTGCTCGTCGAAGAGTGTGTCGCGATCGGTGGATCCGATTCAGGAATCTACGTCGGTCAATCAAAAAACGTGATCGTAAGAAACTGCAAAGCCTCCTATAACGTGGCTGGAATCGAAATTGAGAATTGTCATCAGGCAGAGGTCCATGGCTGCGAAGTTACCAACAACACCGGTGGCATTCTCGTGTTTGATCTTCCTGACCTGCCGCAACAACATGGTCACGACGTGCGCGTCTACAACAATCGAGTATTCGACAACAATACGAAGAACTTTGCGCCCGAAGGCAATATTGTGGCCTCCGTACCCGCTGGTACAGGTGTCATGGTTATGGCCAACACCAACGTCGAAATCTTCGACAATGACATCCGGGATCATGGAACGGTTAGCGTATTGCTCGTCAGCTATTTCACGACAGGAATTGAAATCAAGGATCAAGGGTACTATCCCTATGCCGAAACGATACATCTGCACGGCAACACCTTCGGTGCCGTTGGTGGCCAACCCGCTGGAGTATTCGGCCAGCTAATCAAAGCATTTGTCGGAGATACGATTCCAGACATCGTCTGGGACGGAGTTGTCAACAAAGAAAAAATGGTTGACGGTAAACTGGCTCCCGAAGTTGGTCTCTCGATCCATGACAATAAGAAAGATGGTGGTGGCGAAGTCAGCTTCGCCAATCTGGGCGGGTTGGCCGCATTTGCGAATCCTGGTAGCGTTGAAGTCACGCGAGATCTTTCGGGGTATCGACAGCCATTTCCACCCATCGATCCGGTTTCGATTCCAGGAGTGCAATAATGGCGTGGCGTCAGATCATCGTCTGGGCTATTTGCCTGGCAACGCAGATCACACCGAGGGCGTCTGGACCAATGGCTGCGGAGCGGCTAGATCGAGTTGAACCTTCCAGCTCGCAAGACGTCGGTCCGGTCAACATAGATCCCGATGGAAAATTTTCCGGAGTACTGTCGACGTACAACTTGTTTCGAGACGCGCGGCGACAGATTCCGAACGAGGGTGTTATCCCTTACGAGCTGAGTACTCCCCATTTCGCTGATTATGCGACGCTTCATCGTTTCGTCTGGATTCCGAAGGGGCAGAGCTGCCAATACGGGCCCCAAGGTGAACTGCACTATCCGCTCGGATCCGCGATCATTCTCACGGTCGGTTATCTGGACGATCTTCGCGCACCGGGGCGCGGAGAGCAGATGGTCGAAACTCGCTTGTGGATTCGCAGCCCAGCAGGTTGGGTGGGAGCCCAGTACGTCTGGAATGACGATACCTCCGAGGCTCGTCTGTCAGTGGTCGGAAAAAAAGTTGATGTTGCTTGGGTGCATTCCAATGGAGAAGATCGTGAGTATGCATATCGAGCGCCCAATCAAAACCAGTGTAGCCAGTGCCATGAAATGGACAAACAATCGTTTCCGCTGGGGCCAGTTCACGCGCGGTATTTGAACACGAGCATCGATTATGACCATGGCCGGCAAAATCAATTGGAGTATTGGTCCCAAATCGGCTACTTGTCGGGCCTACCTGCCAAGCGAGAACAGATACCGCGCATTGCGGACTGGGACGATCCCGAAACTGGAGATGTCGATTCACGCGCCCGCGCCTATCTGGACATGAACTGCTCGAGCTGCCATCGCCCTGGGGGTATCGGTTTCACTTCGGGATTGGACTTGAGATACGAGCAGGACGAACCTGTTCGCTTTGGTGTTTACAAAGCGCCCGTTGCCGCTGGGCGAAGTGCAGGCAACGCGAGGTTCGTCATCAAGCCCGGAGATCCAGAGAAGTCAATTCTGATGTTGCGTCTCCGCTCTACCGACCCCGGTATTCGCATGCCGATCGTTGGTAGGGGGCTAATGCATGAGGAGGGTGTCGAGTTGATTCGGCAGTGGATTTCCGAAATGAAGTATCCCGAAATGGCGGCCCATCAAGACAGGCTGGATCAAGAACGAGAAGCCCAAGCAACGTTGGAAGTGCCCCAATGAGTTTCAACACTAATCGATGAAGGTAGGTCATTCGTGCGAGACGTGGTCAGACTGGGGATCTTGGGGATCGTTGCAATGGTCGTGGTGGCCAATCCTGGGTGCCGAAAAGGTGCTGTCGAGCCTTCGCCGACCAAGGCCTCGGCAACCATCAGGGACGTGAGCGAAGCCTCCATTCATGTTGACTTAGACTCGCGCCGGCCGGCCCAGAAACTCTCTGAGTATGGCCTGTTTCAGGACTTGGCGAAACAGGTGCTGGCTGCAGGCGTGGTGCCCTACCAACTGAATGTGACCAGCTTCGTCGATCATGCCACGACAACGAATTTCATCTATCTGCCTCCCGACCAGCCGGCCACTTATCGGGCTGATAGTCCCTTTGATTTTCCAGTGGGTACGATCTTGGTGCAGAACATCTGCTTTCCACATGATGTGCGTGAGCCAGCCAAGGGACACAAGCTTGTCGAAACACGCTTGTTGATTCATAAGAATTTCGGCTGGACGGGTGTGCCGTACCTGTGGAACAAAGACCACACTGACGCCGAACGCGCAGTGATCGGTGGAAAGACCGAAATCACCCTGATCGCAAAGGATGGTCAGAGTCAGACGTTTCTCTATTACACGCCTGACATGAATCAGTGTAAACGCTGTCACACAAATAACGAGCAGATGGTGCCAATTGGTGTGACGGCTCGAAATCTGAATCGGGGAATCGAAATAGACGAAAGTAATATCAATCAACTGGATCATTGGCATGCGCTTGGTCTGCTGGATGGCATTCCCGATGATCGAGACTCGATCGCGAAACTGCCCGATTGGCGCGACGCGAACCATGGGAGCGTCGCCGCAAGGTCAAGGGCTTGGTTAGACGCCAACTGTGCCCATTGCCACAGTCCCGGTGGGCCCGCAATCGTTTCTGGGCTGGACCTTTCGTTCGACCAAACCCAACCGATTCGCTTCGGAGCCTACAAGCCTCCGGTCGCTGCCGGCCGAGGATCGGCTGGGCTTCGATTCAGCATTTTGCCTGGCAAGCCGGACCAATCGTTTCTGCTCCGCCGTGTTAGCTCAACTGAGTTGGGGGTGATGATGCCTCCGCTGGGCCGGTCGCTGTCCGACGACGATGCCTACGAATTGCTCAGCCAGTGGATTCAGGAAATGCCCGCTAACGAAGCCTTGGCCGAGGCAGCTCTGAATCCCATGAAAGCTTACAAAGATGCTGTCTCTGGCGGCGACGCCGAACGTGGGAAAGTGCTTTTTCATCAAACACAAAAGTGTATTCACTGCCATCGTGTCGGCAGCGAAGGGAGCGAGGTTGGGCCGAATTTGAGTGATGTCGGAAAGCGCACCAAGCCGGAATACTTGCTGGAGTCGGTCGTCGATCCCAATGCTCAAATCGCCAAGCAATACCAGACCGAGGTGGTCATCACCGACGACGGTCGTGTTATTGCCGGTGTCTTAATCTCAGAGGACCAATACGAAGTAGTTATCGCGGATTCGACCACGAGCCACAAAATTAGCAAGGATGAAATTGATGATCGCCGCACGTCTGGCGTTTCCATTATGCCATCGCTTGCCAATGTGTTGACCGTCGAGCAGGTCCGAGACTTGATCGCCTATCTCGTCACGTTGCAGGAGTCGCCCAATGGTAGCTGACAATGGTTTTCAGGAAAGCACAACTTGCTTTCGAGAAATGGCGTTTGTTCGCAGCACATATTGGATGTGCCAAGAGACAGCCGTGTGGCCCATCACGGCGGCAACCATTCGATGCCTGACCGTGTAGCTCGTAGCCGCTTGGCACGAATACTCGAGCCGCTTCCTTCTTCATAGTAGACAATCAGTGCCGTTCCGTCCTTGAGGTTTACCATCGAGGGGTATGCACCGCCCACCGAATCGACCGCAACGTTGTCGCTCCAGGTTTCGCACTCGTCGAGGCTGTAGTGCAGACTCGTCGATGGAACGCGGTGTGCCAGCAAGATGATGTTATCTGGCGTGCGCAGTAAGTATGGACAGTGGGGTCCAAGAACATCCAACGCTCGGCTGCTCCGTCTGTCGATAGGTCGATAGCGAGTTCTTCGGCAAAGCTTCGCCGCGAACCAAACGACGATAGTACGACAGCCAAGCAACTCAATACCAGGAAAAAAAGAGAAAAACGACTGCGGGCATACCCCGCCCAACCATTGACTTTAACCGGTACATCTCACGGTTTCGCATGATAGTCGCTGACCGCTCCGCCGGTCAGTTGCTTGGGCGTCTCACTTGTTCGTTGAGCGACCTGCGCACCATTCACATAGAGCACTGATCGGCGACTATCGCACGAACGGCTACTTCTAAGTATCGTTATCTTGCTTTAGCTCTGCACTGTGGAATTATCATCCGACCGTTATTCCTGGCTGAGGATTCGCAGTTCAGGAATCGGCGTACCGATCGCCCGCGCAGCCTCGACGCTGATGGGCGGCCCGCTCGGCTCCTGGGGCTGACTTACCCAGCACGAACCGCAAACGCATGGTTGCTGACCACAGGTTCCGTTGATGTCATGAGTGGCCAGCGGCTTGATCGACTGCTCGACCAACTGTCGCATTGTTTCGTAGTCCGGGTCGTTCGTGCTCTGCCAGCCATTACGACTGATTTGTCCCCATCCACCAGCGGTCGTCGCCAACGGCATCTTGAGAATTCGACTCTCCGTGGGGAGTCCCACGTTGACGAGGCTGGCATAGGGTTGCTCGGCCAACTCGAAGCCGAATTTTTCGCGAATGGTCTCGCGCAGCGCTCGTTCGCCCTCGGGGTCTGCTCGCCGCCATTCCACTTTATTCCAAGAGTAGTCGCCAAAAAACTGTGCGTTCAAGTCGAGCCAATCCACGACACGCTGCAAGCTCTCGGAATCGAGTTTGTCGTGATGCTCGTCCCCCTCCAGCAGCATCGTGGCCAGTCGACCGGCATGAGACAAATAGTCTTTGGCGGTGCTGGCATCGGCTTCCTCGTTCCGCCGCGCCATCGCGACTAGCCCCTCGCGCGACACGAGTGAGTTGTAGGCGGCGCTGGCAAGTACGTGCATCGCCTCGGCGGGGCGATCCTCGATGGTCCCCAACAAGTTCACACCGCCGGCAGTCTGCTGCAGTCCGTGGCAGTCGATGCAATGACGATCCAGCACAGGTTGCACGGTCCGCGCGAAACTGAGCCCACTTTCGTATTGCGGTCCGACCGGCGGTTGCAGTTCATGGATCGTGACGTTTGCAAAACTACGATTACCTATTGGAGATGTGTTACGCGGGGCATGGCAGCCTACGCAACTGACGGTTTCCCCCGCATGCACGTAGGTGAATGATCGCATGCCCATGACGGCCATACCGTTCTCATCCAGCAATTGGAACAGCAGCGATTCACCGGACGGTACGCGAAAGGCGACCGAGCCATCCTCCGCGACAGGCACGGTGCCGAGGATCTTTTTGGCCGTCTCGAACAGCACCGCGCTACGTGGTGGAACGGTTTGAGTTGTTTGCGAATCAACGCGCACGACGCGCAAGCTCTTCACGCTCCCCGGCTCGATTTGGGCGTCGCTTTCATAAACGTTTTGGACGTAGAAAACTCCGCTAGCGTCGGCTGTTGCCAGCTTCGAACCAGCCAGCGACGGCAGGCTCGGTAGCGTCGGCGGCGTGGGACGCGGCTGGACCGGGATCGGACAAAAGCAAGACATCGATCCGTCGCGATAGATCAGTTCGCGACCGCCGAGAGTGTCGACCAAATAAATCGCGAAGTCGTTGGCCGCACGCTGCTTGCCCTGACTGGTGTGAGGATTCGCAGAATAGGCGACCAGAAACAGGTCCTCGCTGAGTGGCCAGGGCGTGGCATAGGCGCTGTCGGCCCAACCTTCGGTTTCTGGGAAAGCGGTCTCGGGCGTAATACGCGTGATTGGCTCCAGGCCATCGTGCCCCTGGTAGGGATCGATCACGATGATCGACCCGGCGGTGTAACTGTGATGAGCGGTCGCGGTCGCAACCACTTTCTGCGAACCGGGAATAGCTCGAGCTTCGGCGATGCTACAGGGATTGCGAGTGTAGTTGCCATAGAAATGTTCGGGCGACGTGCCATCGGGGCGGGTCGTCCACAAACTTTGAAATAACGTGTCGTGTCGATTGATGTAGTCCCATCGAGTCCAGATGATGCTGCCGTCGTGCAGCACGCTAGGGTCCCACTCGTTGGCTTCGCCATAGGCCATCGGTCGAATACCCGCGCCGTCCAACTCGCTACGGTACAGTGTATAAGTCGGGCAATAGCGGTCGCCGAAATGGCAGCGCACACCTCCCTGATTTCGCGTGCTAACAAACGCGAATCCACCATCGGGTAAATAGCAGGCGTCCCAGTCTTCGATCAGCACGGTGTCGCGGCCATGAGCACCGGCAAGCGAATCCTGCTCTGTGACGGTAACTTGCCGCAGTCCGCTGCCATCGATGCCAATTTCGTAAATGAAGAAGCGGCGGTGCGTCGGGTTGGTTGGCGTGTGATCGCAATAAGAGAATAGAATCCGTTGGGCGTCGAAAGACAGATCTGGGTGCAGCACCGAACCGGCGGGAAGTTGGTCTTTGAGCAATACCGTTTCACGAGGCCGGTCTTTCCACGAATCGAGTACGACCAGCCCATCGCCAATGCCACTGTAACGACCGAGATACTGGTCGGATTGATGATTGAACCCTGGGGGCGGGCGCTTGTTGATTAGCAGACGATCGAAATCCAGTAGAGGATGCGCGAGGATGATACGTCGTCGCAACTCACACGCTTCGTCGTAGAGCGATTTCGGAAAGGTGGTCGACGTGGATATCGCCACTTCGACTCGCTGCTCCAACGTCGCGAGCTCCGCAGCCAGTTCCGGTTGCTGAGAGCTCGCCTCCACATAGGTCAACGTGCGACGCGCCAATTGCATGCGCTCAGTGGTCAGTCGAGAGTACTCGGGCGTCGGTTCGGCGTGGGGAGCGACGCTGTCTGCGGCCCACATCCAAGGCGATGCACAGGTCGAAACTGCAAGCAGCAGCAACGCGCCAAGCTCTATTTTAAAACACCTTCGAAACAGACAATAGCTCATCATCTCTTCTCCTTTAGGCGAGCGACAGACATTTTTGTAACCGTTCACGAGTTGGTTTGTTTGTTGACCACGAAATACACGAAGGACACGAAAAAATGGCTCTGTTCTTCTTTAATTGGTTAGTACAACCTACGATTTCATCCTCAAAATCTTTTAGAGGACGGGTCGCTCATATTGCTCTTTATAATAAACCTCGAAGATCGCTCCCATCGTTTTGCAACCTTCATCTTTAAACAGTATTTCAGCATTGCTCATTACCTCGTTGCGGGCCCACCAAGAAAACCAGCAGAGAGTCTCTTTCGTGTCTTTCGTGTCTTTCGTGGTCAATACAACTCCTAATCCTCCAAGTTCGTGTACAGCTACGGCGGGAAAATTCATTCCTGCCGATCGGCATAATTCTCGTCAGTCGGTTCGCAAATGACTCGAAAGCCAACGTTGTACACGCGTTGAAAGGGTGGGTAGTCAATTCGGGAACTGGACGTACAGCGCTCGGGCCGGTCGCGCCATGAACCACCACGGACAATTCGTCTAGCCACCGAGTCTGCGTCGTCGCGCTCGTCGGCGGGGGGTGCGATCGAGCGTGTCCATTCGCTGGCATTACCGTGCATATCAAACAATCCCCAAGCGTTCGGCTGATACGCACCGGGAGCGACGGTCAGCAGAGCGCCGTCGTTGAATCTCGCCTCTTTCGGGATCCAATCGTCGTACTTGGGGGGG
>JADYZV010000112.1 GCA_020852965.1 Pirellulaceae bacterium
CACATCCAGAACCACCTCAACTGCCGAAGTGGGTCGACGATGAAGCTGACCGCCGATTCGACAGACTGGAAAGTAATCCGGAATTGGGGATAACCGAGGACCAAATGTGGCGAATTGTCGATGACGCCCGTTGAACGCTTTGACCCAGACTTCGCTAATGATGTCATCGATGCGACGTTGTACTATGACGCGATTTCGGCGGCCCTCGGCAATCGGTTCCGCGATGCGCTTCGCGATACATTGCGTGAAGTCCGCCAGCGTCCATTGTCGTTCGGATTCACTCGACAACCATCCCGAGGTGCGATGCTACCCAAGTTTCCTTATGTCGTGATTTTTCGCGTGACGGAAACGTCGTTGATCTACGGCGGTTGCTTTCATTCGTCATCTGACCCCGCTCGTTGGCGGGAGCGAATGGCCAAGCAAGACGGCAGGTGACCATGCGATTGACACAGAGTCTTGGATATACTGACAGTCAAAATCAATCGCCTTCGGTTGCGGCAGATCGCTGCCCGAAGCCTGACGAACAAAGAAATGCAGGCGAGTTGCGGGTCGCGAGTTTTCCAATGGTGAAGTCACTGACCGCAACCGCGTGATTTCAAACGTTCGTCGGATCAGTTGAGCTCAACCGTTTTCCGTCTGTAGCTGATCGCCAAATCCCGCCCTTCCAAGAGCATCGTGCCGAGTAACGGATGAGCTCCTTCATTCGCGACAACTTGCGTTCGATACTCGTTCCCAAACCATTCGAGATAGCAGGTAAACGTTGGCAGTTCAACGTGTTGACCGTCTGCCAATATTGCTGACGTCGACGAATACTCTTTCAGCTGCAGTCTTTCGATTTCGCCACGTGGTAACACTAAGCCACCGTTGAACGCTGTGTCGACCCATGCCATGACCATCGATTTGATGCTATCTGGATTTGCTCCGACATGAACCTCGATCAACGCCCTTAGATTGTCGTCAACAACTCCTTTCACTGGCTCAATACTCCCAAGTGCAAGGCGGCAGAAAACCCAATCCGAAGCGTATGCGTAAGGCGATCTGGGTGGGCATCTATTGATTGATTTACGGCTTCATCGATTGTATTGCCAACATAGTAATCGCCAGACTCCGGCTCGATGCAAACGAATTTTCCGTAATCACTCGTCTCCAGATGCGCGCGTAGCCGCTCACCGTAGATCTCCTTCGCTTTGCTTGCAACCTGCTTCGCTCGATCTGTTAACATTTGAAACCTCCTCAATTGATTGACTCGTCTTTCCATTGTACGCTACACTGTCGCTATGGGTATCCTGAAATACCGACGAACCACGCGGATGCACCACAGTTCCGGTGGCTCGTCAACTTTACTAAATTATCGATCGCCGGAACGAGGTGATCCTTGCTTCGTGTTAAACTAAATTCCTGGTGGGGTCGTTTCGCTGAGAACTCGCATAGTACCGTCCGCGTCCGGAACCGAGCGATGAACGGGAGTTCCAGTACCTCGGTCACTTTACTGTCAGGGCAAACCCCAGAACCGCGCGAATCGCTCTTTATCCAGGTTAGAAATAATGCTTCGTTTTACAATCGCTTGGTTAGTTTGCATGGTTGTATCCGGCTGCACGGGTGCAACTCAGGAAATAAATGAACCTTCTAAGTTGGATGCTGATGCCAAAGAACTCTTAGGCGAGTTGGAATCCTGCCTGAACGACAAAGAATGGGACGCCCTTCGTGAATTGCACTGGTCCGAAAGCAAAGTGACCAGCGACGCATTGCGTGAGATTTATGAGCCGAAGCTGAAACGACTCCATGGACAAATTGCAGTCTCCGAGCGAATCCATTACCAGACGATGAATTCTTCAAATTTCGAACAGTTTGCAGATGAAGAAGATTTGCCTGGTCCAGCGGAATTGCTGCGAGGCCGAATTGAATTCAGTTTACTTGGCAATGAAAATACCAATGACAATGACGGCATTCACCTTTATGCGTATCTGTGCGAAGAAAATGGTGAAACCAAGATATTCGGATACATCGAACTGGATTGAACACTCCTCGATACATTAACAGGATAAATCGAGTAAGGGCGGCTACCCAACCTCGCACGTAACGATTGAAGTCGGTCGGTCCTATTCACGACGTGGAGCGTCGAGCCACATTGGCGTGTCCCAAAATGGGACTAAAGGTGTGTCTGATTGAAAAAAGTTCACATCTACACTTCATCTGCCAGGCTTCCAAGCGCCTGCCAGAAATGGGGTTACCGCCGTAAGTTACTACTGTATAGGGACTTGCGGGTTGTGCAGGAGATTCGGTCGGCCAATTCGGAAAGTTTGGCACGCTTGTTGCATCTATCGTATGTCGTTCGACTGCCACATTCGGGACAGTCGCTAGCATCCAACTTTCCAGGGAGGAAACTTGAAATGAAGATTGCCAATCGAACCAGCCGCGATACCAACTGTAGTGAACTCGATATGCAGACCATTCGTCGTCGAGTGGCCAACATCAAGAGTCGCTGGGCACCGGAAGTTGCGCAAGCTCGCGCTGCCGAGGGAGCTCGTCGCCGACGCGAACTGGACGCGCTGGTAAGTGCGTTAATGAGCGATTTCCACGATGACTATGCTGCCAAACAATGCGAAATTAGCGAAGACACCCACGGATTGACGCTGGTCGGTTAATTTTGAAGTGCTCTGCTTTTCAATGTGTCGAGAACGATAGCATCGTAATCTAGGCAACATGGCGTACCTTCGCAGGGATGCGACGGAGAGAGCCGCCGAGCCTCGCTACCCAAGCAGGGGGCGACATGAAATGTTAGGCGAATGCTCGTGCTTGAATCCCTTTTCTTACTTTCTGCAATACCACATCCTTTTGATGGCCGGTCAACCGTCTTTCAGAGTTGACCGAATAGGGATAAACGCGTACGCTAACACGCTATAAGCTAGCTGTTCTGCGGTAGTTACGTGGCACCAGCCGAGCTCAGCGCCAGCGCGATCGTGTCGAGGAATAGATAGGTTCTACGGGATTCCATCCCTTGGCAGTGCATCTGTGTCGACGCATCCGTGTCGACCTGTTGGCAACATGGCGAGCCTACTGCCGGTCTGGAATTTGCTCCACGGATCAGCGACCTGTCAGATTGACATCTTTTGATTGAAATTTATTTGGCTCAATGCCTTAACGGCTAGGCCACCCCTCGGACTTTTAAGTAGTGCGGTCATGGAATTATTGGAACGCGTTTGGGAAAGCACTGGACTGGTGGTCACCAGTGTGCTGCAAGGGGTCGAGCGTGGAGTGACGGGCCTATTCGGTTCGTCCAACGCGCGGCAGGTCAAGCGGTTCGAATCCATCGTGCAGCGGATCAATGCGCTGGAGGAGGGATACTCCAAGCTTTCCGAGGAACAGTTGCGCGGCAAGACCGAAGAATTTAAACAGCGGCTGCGCGATGGTCAGACGCTGGACGACATCTTGGTCGAGGCCTTCGCGGTCTGCCGCGAAGGGGGGAAGCGCTTTCTGCACATGCGACACTACGACGTGCAGATGATCGGTGGCATCGTGTTGCACAATGGCATGATTGCCGAAATGGTCACCGGGGAAGGTAAGACGCTGGTAGCGACGCTGCCGACCTATCTCAATGCTTTGGCTGGTCGCGGCTGTCACGTGGTGACGGTTAACGACTACTTGGCGCGCCGCGATATGGAGTGGATGGCCCCACTGTACATGGGGCTCGGTTTGAGTGTGGCCAGCATTCAAAGCGGTCTGGACAACGACGAGCGACAGAGTGCCTATGACAAGGACATTACCTACGCCACCAACAACGAACTTGGCTTCGACTACTTGCGCGACAACATGCGTTTGGCGGGGCGCAAAGATGATCGCTTTCCCAAACATTTGCAGCAGGTACAAGGCCCGCTGGCGTATGCGATCGTCGACGAAGTAGACAATATTTTGATCGATGAAGCTCGAACGCCGCTGATCATTTCGGGCCCAGCTCATCGCGATATCGGCAAGTACTCTGAAGCGGATCGAGTGGCCCGGCAACTAAAGCGCGATGAGCACTTTACCGTCAACGAGAAAGATCACACCGTCAACTTGACCGACGAAGGCGTGCGAGCTGCCGAAAGGCTGGCTGGAGTCGAGAGCTTCTACACGGCGGGGAACATGGAATGGCCCCACATGATTGACAATGCCCTCAAGGCACACTTCCTCTACAAGTGCGATGTGAACTACGTCGTCAAAGACAATGGCATCGTGATCGTCGACGATTTCACTGGCCGCCTGATGGAGGGCCGCCAATGGTCCGACGGACTACACCAAGCGGTCGAGGCCAAAGAAGGGGTCAAGATCAAAGAAGAGACGCAGACGCTAGCCACGATCACGCTGCAAAATTTCTTCAAACTCTACGACAAACTCGCCGGTATGACCGGCACGGCCATGACCGAAGCCAGCGAGTTCTTAAAGATCTATAAGCTCGATGTGGTCGCTATCCCGACCAACCGTGACATGAAACGGATCGAGTTCGCAGACACCATCTACCTGACCGAAAAGGAAAAGTTTGCCGCCGTCGCCGAGGATGTCGAGCGGACCAGTAAGTGCGACGTGCTCGAGCTGTCCGACGGTAGCGAGCTGATGGGTGAAATCGTCAAAGAGAGCGACTCGCAGTTGACTATCAAGCTCAACGACACACGCGAAGCAAAGTCTCTCCCTCTGAGCGAAGTCAAGGAGATCCATCGTCGCGGGCGTCCGGTGTTGATTGGTACGGTGTCGATCGAAAAGAGTGAGCAGCTTTCCAAACAGCTCGAGCTGCGTGGAATTCCGCACCAAGTGCTCAACGCGAAGCATCACGGTCGCGAAGCTCAGATTATCGCTCAGGCTGGACGCAAAGGTGCCGTTACCATCGCCACCAATATGGCTGGCCGCGGCACTGACATTATCCTCGGTGGAAACCCGGAAACGATGGCCTGGGCGCAATTGCAGGATAAGTATGCCACGCGTTTGGATGTACCACGCGAAGAGTGGGATGCGTTGATCGCCGAGATCGAAACTCGCGAACAAATGAAAGCGGCCGGCGAGGAGATTCGCCAGATTGGCGGCCTGTATGTTATGGGGACCGAGCGCCACGAATCGCGGCGGATCGATTTACAATTGCGTGGTCGCTGCGGTCGCCAAGGAGATCCCGGGAGCAGCCGCTTCTATCTGTCGCTCGAAGATGATTTGATGCGCATTTTTGCAGGCGATTGGGTGCGCGGCATGATGGGCAAGTTGGGAATGGGCGAAGGAGAGGCGATCGAAAACACCTTTGTCAGTCGCCGCATCACCGCCGCTCAAAAGAAGGTCGAAGAACGCAACTTCGAAATTCGCAAGAACTTGCTCGAGTACGACGAGGTGATGGATCAGCAGCGCAAACGCATCTATGCCTATCGCCAGCAGATCTTGGATGGCGTCGGTTGCCGGCATCTGGTGCTGCAGCAGATTTCGCAACAGATCGAGCATTACGTCAACATGTATACCGATCCGATGTTTGGCGCTGAAGCCTACACCAAGTGGGTCAGCAAGAAGCTCTCCTGCGAGTTGGAACCGCGCGACTTCCGCAATTTAGACCCAGGCACCGCCTCGGCCTACGCCATCGACGCAGCCGAACGCTCGGCGGAGACGCAGATACTAGATGCAATCGAAGAGAATTTGCCCAAGGAAGAAGATCAGGACGACTGGAACTGGGGGGCACTTAGCAAATGGGTCAACACACGCTACGGGACCAACTATAGCGTTACCGACTTGAAGAAAATCCCACGTGAGCAGATCGACGAAAAGCTGATCGAGCGCGTGTTTGAACGCTTGGCCGCCAGCGATCTGAGCGAAGGTGCTCCGATGCTCGACGGCGACTACGGTCTGCGCATGCTCGTCGGTTGGATGAAAAACAAATTCGATATCCAGTTGGATGTCGAAGACCTGCGGGCCCGTGAAGCCGACGACATTCGCAGTGAATTGTCCAAGGTCGCAGAACAAGCCTATCGCCGCAAAGAATCCGAGTATCCAGTTCTTGCTGGGATCACGCGCTTCGGACGCGCCACCGGCAACAACCAATATCAGCTCGACAAAGAATCGTTGGTCGCCTGGGCGAAGTCGCGTTTCAATGCCGATATCTCCGACGAAGAGATGACTACAGAAATGCTCGGCGATGTGCGCAATCGTCTCGTCGAGCGCAGCGAGGCTCACTACCTGGCTGGCGAAAAACTAGCCGCTGAGGCCGAGGCCAAAGTCAAAGAGTTCTTCGGCGACGCAGAGCCCAATACGTCGGCCAAGTACATCGCGGGTAGCAACGGTGCGCTCGGCTCATTCAGCCAGTGGTTGGAAGACAACTTGCAATGCCATCTGGAACCCGAACAGTTGGGCGAGTTGGATGAGAGCCAAGTGCATCGTCAAGTGCAACAGGCGGTTGCGGATCGCTTCCATCCCGAGATTCGCCGCATGGAGCGCCAAGTTCTGTTGAGTATCGTCGACAGCGCTTGGAAGGATCACCTGTTGGCCATGGATCACCTGCGCAGTGCAATCAGCCTCAAGAGCTACGCGCAAATGGATCCCAAGGTCGAGTACAAACGCGAAGGGATGCGCATGTACGGCGACATGTGGTTCGCGATCGGGGAACGCATGACCGATTTGATCTTCCGCATGGAAGCGCTCGACGAGGGTTTTATTGCCAGCACGTGGACCGAGACCAACGCACAACACGCTCCCCCGCCAGCTATTGGACCAGCCAACAGTCAGCAAGTTGCCGATCTGGCAGCCGCAGATCGCGCCGGTGAACCCGAAGCGAAACCCGAGCCGATTCGCAACACTGGCCAACGCGTTGGACGCAACGATCCCTGTCCATGTGGTAGCGGCAAGAAGTATAAAATGTGCCATGGACGAAATTAGAGTTTTGGTAAGTGGAAGTGCGGAGGCACGCCGAATCTGGCACCAAAACTGATTCACCAGCGAGGCAAGCTCGTTGGGGTCTGTAATGACGGTATGACATGCGAGGCAAGTTTGCAGCGGTCAGCAAAGATGGATAGGGGCCGAGAATACGGATGGCGAGCTTCCCGCAATACTATATTCGCTTCATTGCTATCGGCTGGACGCGCAATCTGATCTATCTAATAGTGCTGACGACTGCGCTGCCGTGGTTGTGCTGGCGTCGTTTTAGAACCAAACGCTATCAGGCTGGCCTGAAACAAAAGCTACGCGGCTTGTCTCGCTCGATCCTAGCCGCCACGAATGCAGCAGGCAACGCTTCACCTACCGCTTTAGCTTCCGATCCAGCTCCTTTAATCTGGCTGCACGGTGTCAGTGTCGGCGAAGTACAATTGCTCAAACCGCTGCTCGCGCGCTGGAAGATGAGGCATCCCGACTGGCGTTTCGCCTTGTCGACCACGACCGACAGCGGCATGGAATTGGCGCGAAAGTCGCTTGGCAAAGATATACCGCTCTTCTATTTTCCACTCGATTTCACTTGGTCCGTGGCGCGCACGCTCGATAGTCTAGCGCCGGCCATATTGGTGTTAGGAGAGTTGGAGCTGTGGCCCAATCTGATCGATGCTTGCGTCCATCGGCGCATTCCGGTAGCGGTTATCAACGGACGATTGAGCGTGCGCAGCTTTACGCGTTACCAGAAAATGCGCTGGCTCACCCGAGGAATGTTTAACGAGCTGAGTCTAGTTGCCGCGCAGAGTGAATCCAACGCCGAGCGTTTTCGGCAATGCGGCGCCGAGCGGACGACAATCGTCACCGGTTCGATCAAGTTCGATAATGTGAGCTTCGATCGCCAGGCGCCCGAAGTAGCTCAACTACGACAATGGGCGGGCATACTACCCCAGCATCGCGTGTGGATTATGGGAAGTACGCAAGCGGGCGAAGAGCTCCCGGCGGTGCGAGCTTGGCAGGAGCTGTACAATCAATTCCCGGAATTGAAATTGATCGTAGTACCTCGGCATCCAGATCGCTTTGACCAAGTAGCTGAGGAGATTGAGCAAAGCGGCGTACGCATGCGCCGGCGCAGCACAGCGCTGGGCTCACTCAATGGAGACGATTGGGACGTGCTGTTGGTCGACAGCGTGGGCGAGTTGAAGTGGTGGTGGGGACTGGCAGAAATCGCTGTCGTTGGCGGAAGCTTTGGTGCGCGCGGCGGACAGAATATGTTGGAGCCAGCCGCATACGGGGCCAACGTCGCCTTTGGTCCCAATACTTCAAACTTTCGAGATATTGTTGAACTCCTACTGGCCGGAGATGCCGCAGCTCGTTTGCCCTCGCTGGCTGAGCTGAGCGATTGGTTAAGGCAACAGTTGCTCGATCCACTGCCAGGCAAAGCTCGCGGCCAGCGTGCACAAGCGATTATCGCCAGTGGTGCCGGTGCGCTCGACCGCACACTCGACGCGCTGGATGAATTGCCAATGTGCCACGTCGCTGAGCGAGGTTGAGAGTGGTAAGAGTTCACGCATAACTTTTTTGTTATGACAACCACCGAAGCTAGCGTCTTAGGTTCACGAAGAATTCCCTAAGAATACGCAGCGTACTAATTCCAATGCCGGGTGGTGCCATCACGGGTAATGATGCGAAGGAATTTAGGCATGGATGCATTACAAAAGTAGAAAAGTAAGAAAAGTAAGAAAAGTAAGAAAGGCTCTGAGTCATACCGACGCGGAGCGTCGGGCCACATTGGTTTTTGATGCGATGAAATACCGACGCGGAGCGTCGGGCCACATTAGTTTTCGATGCGATAGAGATGTTGGGAGGTGCGGATGATGAAGGCGTCCTCGACGATGGCGGGGGAGGCATTGCAGCCCTCGTTGAGCTCATTGACTGCCACTTCGATATGTTCGCGACCTGCCTTGAGCACTGTCGTCTTGCCTTCTTGATCGAACAAATAGACTTGCCCGCCCGCCAGAATTGGCGAGGCGGCAATGTTTCCACCAACCCGCACACGCCAGAGCTCCTGGCCATCGAGCGCATCGAAACAAGTCATCACGCCGGTATCATTGCAGCACAGCAATTCTTGACCACTCAGCAGCAGTGATGGCTTTTTCGGTATCTGGCTATCGCTGGTCCACACCACATGGGTCTGTGACACATCACCTTGGCCTCCCAATTTCACCGCCAACAGTCGCGATTTGTTGAAGCTCGTACAAACGTATGCCATACCGTGTCCAACGACGGGACAAGGGACGGTCGAGTAACCGGAATTGCCGTAGTTGGCCTTCCACAGCTCACTTCCCGTGCGGGGATTGTAGCCGTAGACCCAAAACGCGCCAGGCGAGATCAATTCTGCCCCTCGCTCGGTTTCAACAACAACGGGCGTACAGTAGGCCTTTTTCATTTGTGGCGATGAACTCAATTCGCCCGAGCGATCGGTCTTCCAAGCCAACTTGCCATCTTCGATGTGCAATGCAACGACAAACTGTTGGTCGATTCCATCGAAATTCGCGATCAATAGGTCCTGCCACAAGACCGGTGAACTTCCAGGGCCATTTTGATGATCGACGCGAAAATCGTTATTGCGCCACAACACTTCGCCCGTTTTGCAGTCGATGGCAGCAGTCCCGTAGCTACCGAAGTGGACATACAAGCGTCCGTCTTGAATCACGGGTGTCGGGGAAGCGTAGGTGTTGGTGTAGTGAATCGGCTCAGGTGCATCGACCGCGAATACTTCGAAGTCGTGTATTTGCCTACCCGAATGCAAATCAAAACAGACTACTCGTAAAGAAAGACTGTCGACCAGGTTGAGCGAATCGCGATCAGGAAGACCATCCAGCCCTGCTTTCTTTTGCTCTTCCGTCAGTTCGGTAGTTAGCGCTGTAGTCAACCAAATCTGGCCATCAGCGACGACAGGCGACGAGTGGCCCTGGCCTGGCACGGGAACTTTCCAGGTGATGTTATGTTCTTCGCTCCAGCTTGTTGGCAAATCCGTAGAAGCGGCGTGGCCATCTCCGGTGGGGCCCCGGAAGCCTGGCCAAGTGTCCGAGGCGCTCAAGCCAGCACTTGACGCCAGTAGACCAATGATGTGAACGCAAACGAACGCGGCAACGGTTCGTAGTATTGGGACATGCATGCGGGGTTTCCGAGCAGGACAACGGTGGGAATTTGGTAGGACGCTGGCGTTTGTCTAAAAGCGCAACAACTAGTGGCAATTGCCGATCGATTCGTGATACGATAGAGGCTCTTCATAGGATAATCGAGATTTGGCTCGCGTGCCATCGCACACGAATGCCGCTGCCCAGCGCGCTACAGCTTGAATTTCACACGCCTGCTTGAAAAGTCTGGCAAAGTCGGACTACCCTCTCAAAATCGATACTAAACACATCACGACATGTTCCACTTCGATCAATCAGCCCGCTCGTCATGGCATCTGCCGCTACTGTTCTTTTTAACTTCCCTTGCCGCGAGTAGCGTTAGCGCCCAAGTCGACGAGTTGGACGAACTCGATGAGTTGCCGCAGTACCTACCTGGAGTGATCGCCGAATACCACTCGGCTGGACAGTCGCGTAGGCAGCTTGAAGCGGACGTGTGGCTGGACGAGTCGTTGGGTAGGTCATTGGAAGGGCCATGGGATGGGACGCGAGCGCGCGAACCGTTTGCTGGTTCTCAGCGCACCGAGAGCGCCCCGCGCAGGGTCACGTGGTCAGGATACTTGTGGGCTCGCGAGAATGGCCCTTTTCAACTGGAGCTTTTCACCGCTGGACGCATCAAAGTGAGTTTGGCCGGGAAGCAGGTGCTCGACGCACACTGTGATCAACCGCGCTGGTTGGCCAGTGAGCCGATCGAGTTGCGTTTCGGATATCACCAACTGGAGATCGATTTCGAGCCGACGGCAGCACCTGCGCGGCTAGGAGCCTATTGGTCGGGGCCGAGTTTTACAGTGGAACCAATCGGCTCGCAGTATCTATTCCATTCTTCCGACCAAACGCCTGACGACACTTGGGAAGTGGGCCAGTTGCTTAGTCGCGGCCTGCGCTGTGCCGCGTGTCATGCGACGGGTGGCAATCCACAGCACGTCAACAAGTCGGCCAACACCGCACCCAATATTCTTTTAGCCCCATCGCTGACTCACCTTCGCGACAATTTGCGTCCCGAATGGCTCGTCAAACAGTTGGCCCAACCCGCTCCACTATGGCCGACAAACTCTTCTCGGTCTTCTAGCCATTTGCCCGCCTACGAGCTCGAGGAATCCGACGCACAAGATATCGTGGCCGCACTATGGCAAGCGTCGATGCCGTCGCCGAAACTCGAGTCGCTCGAAGCTCAGCTCGATGAGGCCAATCGATCGCGGAGTAAAAAATCTGAGGCGCAGCGCACCGTCGGCGATGTGGCCCAGGGTGAATTGGCGTTTGTCTCAACCGGCTGTTTGGCCTGCCATCAAGTGGGCCAGTTGGGGCGTCCGAGCGAGCTTGCCCAGCAGCTATTGGGCGGAGGGAATCTCACTAATATCGCCGAGAAGCGAACAAACGTTTTCTTTCGGCAATGGCTTAGCGATCCAGCGCGAGTCAATCCAGATCATCGCATGCCGCAATTCGACTTGACCCCGCTCGAGCAACTCGATTTGGTTTCCTACCTGAGTTCGCTAGCCGATACTTCACCAAATGAGCAAACAGTCGAGCAAACGGCCGAGCAAATATTAGCTACTGAAGGTAACGATGGTAATGGCGAGACGCAAGAACTCGTCGGAAATGTCGAGCACGGTGCCCTGCTGATCACCGCACTGCGCTGCAACGCCTGCCATCAGCTCCCAGAATCACTCGCTGCAAACTTTGACATCATTCCTCTGAAGCGCGATAGCCAGTGGGATAGCGGTTGTTTGGCGGAAGCCGATCCGGTGACGCATCGCCCAGGGTTCGGCTTAGACCCATCACAACGCAACTCGCTCCGAGAATATTGGAATGCGACTCCCGCGTGGGCGCACCGTTGGCAGAGTGGCGAGGCCCTGCTGCAAGAGAACAACTGCACCGCCTGTCATGCTCGCGACGATCGACCAGGCATCAAGCAGCAATTGAGTGAAATCGTTGCTGCGGTACCAGCCTTGGCACCACGCTTGGCCGCCTTGGCACCACCCTCGCTGACTGCTATCGGAGACAAGCTCCACGATGATGCACTGCGAGCCGCCATCACCCGGCGCGCACCGTTGCTGCGTCCCTGGCTGGACGTACGCATGCCACGCTACCAATTTTCGGAATCGCAATTGAATTCGCTGGCAGATTCGCTCATTGCCCATGATCGTATTCCACCGCGCGCTGACGATGCTGCCAATCTAGCCGATCCTGAGACTGAAAAAGTTCTTTCCGATGCAGTTAGCCAACAGGCAGCCACACGGCTGGTCACCGCCGAAGGCTTCGGTTGTCAGAGCTGCCATGCGATCGGAGCGGTCGAGTCTCCGAAAGTCGATCTCAACGCGCGTGGCACGAATCTAGCCATGCTGGGAGAACGCGTTCGCCCAAGTTGGTTTCAGCGCTGGGTGCGCAATCCGGCTCGTATTGTGCCGCGCATGGAGATGCCCGCGATTCAAACACCCGTGCGCGGCGTGCTGCACGATTCGCTCAGTCTGCAATTGGACGCGCTGTGGGCGACCCTCAACACACCTGGGTTTACGCCTCCACGTCCCGGACCGGTACGCGTAATTCGCACTCACAACGATACAGGAATAAACGATCGGGCTTGGTTGTTGAGCGATGTGATCGAGGCTGATGAGAAAGCGTTCATTAGGCCATTGGTGTTTGGCCTACCGAATCGCCACAATTTTTTGTTCGACTTGGAAGCTGGGCAATTGACAAGTTGGTGGCTCGGTGACACCGCATATCAATACACACGTGGCAAAACATGGTTTTGGGCACCGGGGGCGGCGCTGCTGACAAATCCCGAGCAGGCGCTGGAGCGGATACGTATCGTCGATGCTGCGGGGCGCGAGTGGGAACCAGCACCGTCAGGTCAAATTGCGGCGCACTATGACGGTTCCATTCATCGCGACAACTCATTGCAATGGTACGGGCGGCTACATATGAACCCCGCAGATAGCCGTGGCCACGCAGATGCGGAAACTCCTGCGCGTTGGGTCGGTATCGAGCAAATCCTACGTGCGACCACTTTCGGAGATGATGCGACTACAGAAATCGCAACTCGGTTGACGGGACTACAGCCTGGCGATCGCGTGCAGTGTTCCAGTTCCGCGCGGGCTACTGGTCCAGCAGAGCACTTACCAGATCGTTGGCGACTCGGACTACAACTCGACCAGACACGGTTCGAGGTTACGGCTCGGGACGAGATTGAATTGATCGATGCCAGCCGGTGGGCGTTGACTTCAACGGCGTCCGCAGATGAGCAAGACCGTGAAGAGGCTCACGCAGCCGATCATACGGTACAATGGCTCAGCAGCTATCGTGCGCTGGTTCCCACCGATCAATTCCCACAGACACCGGTGACGGAATCGATTGTGAAACCACAAGCGATTGACGCAGTTCCTGGTTATACCGGAATTCAATTGCCATTGCCTCCTAGCGAGATGCCGATCTCGTTGGCATGGAACGACTCTGGGGAGTGCTTCGTCGGTTCATTGAAGGGGCGCGTACTTAAGCTGGTTGACGGTGATCGTGACGGATTGGCTGACCAATACGAATTGATCAGTGATGAACTCCCTACGCCGTATGGACTGTGGGCAGGTTCCGAAGGGGTCGATGCGCTGGCCAAGTTCGGTTTGATTCGCTTGACGCCTCCTCACACCGCAGGCGTTCCCTACGACGCGGTGATGGTCGCCGACGGTTGGGGCAGCACGGCCGACTACCACGATTGGGCAGTAGGTCTGGAACGCGATGCCGCAGGTAATTACTACATGGCGTTGCCGTGTCAGCAGGACGATCGATCGGAGGCCGCCGCCTATTTGCGCGGTACGGCTTTGAAATTGATCCCCCTCGATGCGACTCAGGATTCGCGGCGCTATCGCTTGGAGACGATCGCTGCGGGTTTGCGTTTTCCCATGGGATTGGCTCTCAGTCCGGACGGGGAATTGTTCGCCAGCGATAACCAGGGAAACTACAATCCTTTCAACGAACTCAACCATTTACAGTCTGGCAAGCGCTATGGCTTCATCAACAAGCTCGAAAACAAAGAAGGCTTTTCACCACCCTTTGAATCTCCGGCGATCAATTTGCCTCACCCTTGGACGCGCAGCGTCAACGGCCTATGCTTTCTGAATACGCCTAAAACCCTACAGTTCGACGCGCCTCGCTTCGGCCCCTTCGAGGGGCATTTGATCGGCTGCGAAATGAATGGTCGTTTTTTGGTGCGAATGAGTCTCCAGAAAGTCGGCGACAACTTTCAAGGAGCCGCCTATCTTTTCAGTCGCCCACCATCGGAGAATGTGGCCCGACGCTCCGCCGTCGGTATTGAAATACAACAAACCGAATTTGAAGGACCGATCGTCTGCGAAGTGTCTCCCGACGCAGAGCTCTATGTGGGGAATCTTCACGACAGCGGCTGGGGGGGAGGTCAGAACACAGGCTCGATCGTCCGCCTTACTCCTACCGGTGAATTGCCGCTGGGGATCGCCGAGATCCGCGCAACGCCCAACGGATTCGAAATCGACTTCACACAAGCGGTCGACAGCGATAAGGCTAGAGAAGTGAGCAATTATCAATTGCGATCCTATCAGCGCATTTCGACTCCAGCCTATGGTGGTGACGATCAAGATCAACGCAACGAATCGATCCAGAGCGTGAGTCTAACTGAGGATCGGCGTCGAGTTACATTAGAATTAAAATCGCTCCGAGCCGGTTTTGTGTACGAGCTCAACATAGCGCCACTGGGCGCTGACGGCGCAGCCTTGTTTCCCAGCCAAGCACATTATTCGATGCGCCGTATCCCCGCTGAGGAATAGCCCTGTGCTTCAACCATTATTGGTTTTGGCGTTGGCCGTAGTGGACGAGGTTACGAGTCCCTGGCATCCACCGAATCCAATGGACTCGTAGCCTCGTCCACTGCACTAAAAGATTCGGTACTTCCACCTGTGGAATTGTGATGCACGTCGAAACTAGACAACCTCAGCGCACTCGCCCCAGCGACATATTGCGTCTCGCAGTGCGCAATGCTCGGCAACTCCCGCTAGTCGCCACGCTATTTCTTACGCCATTTCTCGTCGCCGCACGGTCTCACGCGGCAGCCCCTCCCAACTTCCTCATTATTTTTACCGACGATCAGGGATACGGTGATGTATCCACATATCATTCGTCCGATTGCCGGACGCCAAACATCGACCGCCTCGCATCCGAAGGGATGCTTTTCAATAGCATGCGAGCGAACTGTACCGTATGTTCTCCGTCGCGCGCGGCCTTGTTGACGGGGCGGTTCCCGGATCGCGTGGGCGTGCCTGGCGTCATTCGCACAAAGCCGGAGAATTCTTGGGGTTATCTTGCGCCTGGCATTCCGACCATCGGCGATAGGTTGCGAAAGGCGGGCTATCACACGGCGGTTATCGGCAAATGGCATCTGGGACTCGAGTCGCCCAACCTACCCAATGAGCGTGGCTTTGATTTCTTTCATGGTTTTCTAGGTGACATGATGGACAGTTACACCACGCATCTGCGCGAGGGGCATAATTACATGCGCCGCAACACCGAGGTGATCGAACCAGCCGGGCATGCGACAGATATTTTTGCTGGCTGGGCGGCAGATTTCATCCGCACCCGAGCTATGGAGGAGCAACCGTTTTTCTTGTACTTGGCCTTCAATGCGCCGCACTTTCCGATTGAGCCGCCAGCCGAGTGGTTGGCGAAGGTGAAGCAGCGATCGCCCGAGCTCGACGAGCAGCGCGCCTTGAATGTCGCCTTGGTCGAGCATTTGGATGATCGCATCGGCCATGTGCTGTCGACTCTGAAGACGGCAGGGCTGGATGAGAATACGGTTGTCGCCTTCTGTTCGGACAACGGCGGATCGCTTCCGCACTCGCAGAACAATGACCCGTGGCGCGATGGCAAGCAAAGCCACTACGACGGCGGCTTGCGGGTGCCATTCATGATTCGCTGGCCCGGCCACGTTCAGGCTGGTTCGCGCAGCGACTATGTCGGCATGAACTTTGATTTATTTCCGACGTTTCTCGAACTCGCCGGTCTCGAATCGGACGCCGAAGTCGATGCCATCAGCCTCGTTCCCATTCTCCAGGGAGGGACCGTCGACAAGCCACGCGATCTGTACTTCGTCCGTCGTGAAGGTGGGTCAACCTACGGCGGCAAGAGTTATGAAGCGCTCATCCGTGGCGACTGGAAACTCCTGCAGAACACCCCTTACAGCCCGCTCGAGCTGTATAATCTCAAACAAGATCCAGGCGAGACGACCAATCTAATAGGCCGAGCTCCGCAGGTTGCTCGAGAACTCGCGAGCGCATTGCGAGGACACATTCAGGTCGGCGGCTCTACAGCATGGCAGAGGTCTCTAGCGCCATAGAGCCTGCAATGCAAAACACTTTTAATAAGCATTCTCTTGCTTGAACACTACGAATAGAGTTCGGAGTAGTATTTTGACATCGAGCCACAGCGACCATTGCTGGATATAGCGATGGTCGAAGTCGATCCGCTTTTGCATCTTATCAAGTGTTTCTGTTTCGCCACGATAGCCTTCGACCTGTGCCAGTCCAGTGATTCCCGGCTTGACCTTGTGTCGCAACATGTAGCCACGAATCAGCTTGCGATAGTGCTCGTTGTGTGCCGTGGCGTGAGGTCGAGGTCCTACCAGCGACATCGATCCATCGAGCACGTTGAACAACTGCGGCAACTCATCGAGCGATGTCTTGCGGAGCAAGGCACCGATCGGAGTAATGCGCGCGTCTCCTTTGGTGGCTTGTGCGACCGAGGGACCATTATCACAGGTGCTCATCGAGCGAAATTTCCAGACCCATATCTCGCGGCCATCTAAGCCGTAGCGTCGCTGGCGAAAGAAGATTGGGCCTGGAGAAGAAAGTTTCACAAGCCCCGCGCAGACAAACATGACCGGCGAAATGAGGAGCAAGCCAACGGACGCTGCAGTGAAATCGAATATGCGTTTCGTCCAGCCGTCCACGCCATACAGCGGCGTTTCGAACACGCTCACCGCTGGCAGACCGCCGATCGTATTCCAACGTGAATGGAGCAGTTCAAACACGAAGAAATCGGGCACAATGTAT
Source organism: Pirellulaceae bacterium (assembly GCA_020852965.1). GTDB lineage: Bacteria > Planctomycetota > Planctomycetia > Pirellulales > Pirellulaceae > Aureliella. Next base: position 17,129 of record JADYZV010000112.1, read on the forward strand.
GCGTTAACGGTGGTATCGGCCAATTGATCGAGCAGCCAGCGAATACGATTTTCGGCTCGCATGGGTAGCGTCACGAAGACCGTGTCGATTTCGCCGGCTTTCGCGCGAGCCACCAACTCTTCCAATCGCCCGAGGTACTTCGTCTCCTCGTCGACTTGCATCAACCAGCGATCTTTGGAGCGATCGTCGTAGAAGCCGATCACTTTTAAGCCGCAGCTAGGTGTGCTCCGAGCGTTATTCAGGAGCTGTATGCCCAATGCGTTGAGCCCCGCTATGGCGCAGCGCCGTTGACCGACCCCTCTGGCTACCAACATTTCGACGGCGATGCGGACCAGCATATGGGACAAACCGAGCATGGCCCCAGTGAGCACAATCCAACTGAGCATGCTGCTGCGTGCAAAGTAGTCGCCGTGTCGCGTAAAGAATGCCACGCAGGAAAGCAGCAGGACTGTGCCGAGCCAACTGGTCAATACCAAGACGAGATCGGAGTTGGCCGAGCTCGACCGTTCGGTGCGGTACAATGCGCACACTTCACTGACCAAAAAGTACAGGCAGACACTGACAGCAATTGCCAAAAAAGATTTATCGCTGAAGCTCTGTCCGGTCAACCACTGGCTGAAAAACAGTGTCGAACCTATGACAGACACGTCGCAAATACGCTGTGCGGCTGCCAGGAGGGAACGTGATTGCTGGATTGGAATGTGTGCCATGGCGTTGGTTGGGTACTACGATTCTCAGTGGGCGTTGATTTGAATTCTTCAGGAAATGGACAGTCAGAGTCGCCTAACACTTGGCTTCCAAGCTTTGAGCTGAGTCAAAACCCGCCCACTTCTTCGAGCTTTTCCAGCGACACGATTCGCGCGCCCGTTTCGTAACACTTGTCACCTAGACGACGACAGCGCACAGCCGCTGCATTGATCAATCGTCCTTGAAAGCGAACTTGAAATTGCTCTGCAGGATAGATCTGTTGGTGGTACAGCACACCGATGCCAGTGCGTGATAAGTCCTTGATTAGCACCTTACCCGCGCGTCGCGAGCGTTCCGTCAAGCCGAGACGCAGCATGGAAGGTGTGTGCATCATCAAAATGTCTCCGATGCTGCGCACGCGCAGGCGAGCATTGGTGCGAGCCTCCTCGGCAGTCGTCGGTAGATACCCCGATTCGCAAAAGAACGCTTTTAAGTTATCAGGCAGAATGACCTCCAAGCCAGCGACTTGAATGGGGTCTAACGCGAGTTGATTAGTTTGCGCCAGCATTGGAGCATCTCCTTGTCAAATTCCGTGCCGTAGCCTTTATCCAATACAGCCAATGCCGTCTTGGGACTCATCGGATTTCTGTACGGTCGATGCGAAGTGAGCGCTTCGTAGACATCGACGATCGCACACAGTTTAGCCCAAGGGTGAATCTCGTCCTTCAAGCAACCAACGGGGTATCCGCTGCCGTCGAGCCGTTCGTGATGTTGGTAGGTCATCATCAATTGACCAAAGCTCAAGTCGTCACGTTCAACCAGCAAGGCAAAACCGATGCCGGGATGTTTCATTATTTCTCGGAACTCGAAATCATCCAACTTTCCAGGCTTTGTCAAGATGCGCTCGTCGATCTGCAGCTTACCGAGATCATGTAGCAGGCCACCGACAGCGAGCTCTTTAAGATCTGATTTGCAATAGCCCAGCGCGCGACCGAGCAGCACGCAATACATCGAGACGTTGGTGCAGTGAGTAAATGTGGCGTAGTCGTGATGCAGCACATTGCAAAGCTGCTGCGCGATGATGGATTGATCGCTCAGTAGATCGCAGGTCACATTTCCAAGCCGTTGTGAAACGGCCACGACGCTATCGGTATTCCCAAGACTGAACTCTTCGTTGAGCACATCGCGAATCACTTCGCTCATAATCGCCGCGCGATTGGCCACAGGGCTCGATTCATCCGCCAGTAGATCGGTCCAGTTTTCTCGCAAATACTGTTGGTACTTCCCGCGATCCGCAGCATCGATGAATAGTTTATTGACTCCCTGGCTAACCAACGGCAACAGGCGTTCGAAATCGGGATACTCATTGGCGCGACAGAACAACACCGAGGGACTATGAGCGTTGGCGCGCAGATAAATATCGATTCCCAGCAGACTCCTGGGAGATAGCGTGGCCATGCTAATCGGGATGAGACCGTCTGTGGTTGGTTCGGTGGCGAGCATGTTGGGCGTAGTACGGAAAGTCTAGGAAACGCTGTGACACCTGAAATGCTAGGGCACAGTTAATGTCACAGTGGCCCAGATTGGGGACTTACCGTGGAAAACGGGACAACAACCGCCAACTAATTGGTACAATCGTTCGTTTCGTTAGTTCGACAGCTACCTTGACCACACAATCGCTCGGAGCCTATAACCGTGAAGATACCTCGACGACTCGACGAAATACTCCCCGCTGCGGCAATGGAGAAGTTTCTCGATGTGCTGCAACAGCCGGATATCTCGGGCAAAGTGCGCGAGGCCCTGCATCGTGTCGGCTTGCAGGACAACTCGCCACTCGACAAAGTCAAAGAGGCTTGGCAGCAGGCCCGCAGTTGGCTCGATACCTTGTCGGCGAATACCGCGAATCCGGACGGTGAGCCATTGACGCTTAATGCCAGCGGCCAGTTGTTATCTTCATCTCTGCGAGAGATACCGTTGGCCCCAGCGGTGGCCTACGGTTACGCCAAAGCGGCTACTCACTATCAAACCGCTGCCAGCGTCGATCAAAAGGCGACGACGGCGGTCGAGCATCTGCTGGGGCGACATGCGTCCACTTGGCTGGGGAGTACCGCCGAGGCGCTGCGATTGCTGGCCAGTGGTGATGGCAGCCGCGCTGGGGTTGTGCTCTCGCGCGTCGATGCGGTCAACATCGCTGGCGTGGGTAATATCCATGCGATGCTCTCGGCCGGCAAGAATTCGCTTCGCGAAATCGGTGCCGCCAACGGTGTCTCTGCATCCGACTGGCAACAGGCAGTCGTAGAGCCCGGCCAGTGCGTCGTCCTGTCCAGCCCCAATAGCTTGTCGCTAAGTGACGCGGCGCGACATCGGAGCCAAGCCATTGAAGCGGCCCACAAAGTCGGTGCAAAAGTTGTCGAAGTTCTGGCCGATGGCGTTTTGAGCTCTGAATTGGTGAGTCGTTATGGCTTCCCTGACGTGCGGCACTGCCTAAACCATGGAGCCGATGTGGTCATCTGGCCACTGCATTTGCTCCTCGGGGGGCCCAGCGGTGCGCTGGTGATTGGAGACTCCGAGTTGATCGCTGCGGTGGCTCGCTCAGCAGAAAGCAGTGGGCTATTATTGGCAGGGGCCAATTTGTCAGCAGCTACCCTAGCCCTGCAACTTGCGTCCGTGCAGCATGACGTACCCAGCCAAGACGCACATGCGGGGACTGCCGCACAATTGCTGAGCAATCCTGAAAACTTGAAGAATCGCGCTCGGCGACTGGCCGTGCAACTGTCGGGGGTCGGCGAGATTGCTCAAGCAGTCGAGTTTGAGCTCGAAACGCCATTAGGTCCCTCGCCGTGGAACCGCTATCGCCTGCAGAGCTGGGGCGTGCGATTGGTCCCCAAAAACTCGCTGGACGAACTGCTCCGCCAAGTCGTGCTTGGCGAGGCAAAAATAGGGCGAAAACTAGAACTCGTTCGCGAAGAACACGCTCTACTGCTCAATTTGCGGTTTATCTCGCCAGAACACGACCACGAATTGGTGCAGACGTTGACGGGCCCCACCGACGAAATCGAGCCCGCCGAATCAAGCTCAACATAGTCGGCTTCGCACCAGCAGCCCAATTGGCTACAATGTACTTAGGCGACTCGCCAACAGATTGGTTGCTGCGTCGCCAGATTGCACGTTTCTTGCAATCACCGCGTATTGAGACAATGCCTAGTGCTTTGACCACATCAAAAGTTGGGGTAGTGGACGAGGTTACGAGTCCTTTCGACTTAGTAGGCACCAGGGACTCGTAACC
>JADYZV010000113.1 GCA_020852965.1 Pirellulaceae bacterium
GTTCAGCGCGGTCGCGGTGGCGGATTGACCGGAGCGCTGGGTGGTGCAGGAGGCCAAAGCGCATTTGGTACCAAGGCGGGTGACCTATTCACGCGCATTACCGTCGGTGTCGCCTCGGTGTGGATCATATTGTGCGCCGCCGCCGTCTTCTTCCTCAAAGATCGCGCGCTGCCCGATACGGGAGTCGACAATCGAAGTAATGTAACGATCGAGTCACCGCGTGAGCCGGGGGGAGCGGCCTCCGTCACGCCCGCCAGCAACGCATCACCCGATTCATCCAGCAGTACACCGGCAGCTACAAGCCCAGAGCCCCAGCCTGCAACCACACAACCAACCGAACCCGCAGCAACCACCGACGATAGTGCCGCTGTTGATAGTGCCGCTGTTGATAGTGCTACCACGCCTGCCGAAACGACCCCGTAGCATTGAAATTGGTACTAGTCCCGATAGGGACGACATGGGATAGCTCGGGATGCAAATCCCAGGTGAAGGTTTTTAACAGCCTAGTGCTTAGCCGCATCGACGATAGCGAGGTTACTCCGTGCTACTTAGCATGACAGGACAGGGACAGGGGCGACGCCCGTACGCAGAAGCTGAGATTAGCGCTGAGGTGCGGGCGGTCAACAATCGCCACCTCAAAGTGCAAATACGCACCTGCGAAACACTGAGCGTGCTCGAGCCACAGATCGAAACGCTGGTTCGCAAAACGCTGCGCCGCGGTTCGCTGCAATTGACAGTACGGCTTTCAGGAAGCCTAGTCGACCATCGCTTTCAAGTGCAGGAATCGGCGGTCGCCGGCTACATACACCAATGCCAAGCACTTGGGACAAAGCTGGGGGTCGATGGCCACCTATCGTTGCGTGATTTATTGCCCCTGCCGGGAGTGATTTCCGAGCGAAGAGACCTGGGTGGCAGTGACTCACTGGACGCGAATTTGGTCGCTGAAGTCATGACTACGATCAGCCAGACGCTCGAGTGCCTCAACGGAATGCGACGCGCCGAAGGGGCGTCGATGGGGGATGAATTGAGCCGTCAATTGTCCCGCCTCGCCGATTTGACTGCCGAGATCGAGCAACGTGCACCGCAGGTGGTCGACGAATATCGCACCCGACTCGAATCGCGACTTACCAAGGTACTCGCCGAATTGGGTGCTAAACTGCAGGAGGCCGACCTGGCTCGCGAAGTGTTGATCATGGCCGACAAGGCGGACATTCGCGAAGAGATCGTACGTTTGCGTAGCCATTTTGCCCAGTTCCAAAAGCTGTTGGCCGACGACGAAAGCCAAGGTCGCAAGCTCGATTTCTTGATCCAAGAGCTATTTCGAGAAGCCAACACGATCGGCTCCAAAGCCGGCGATGCAGAAATTGCTCAGCGTGTTGTAGATATCAAGACTATCATTGAACAAATGCGCGAACTCGTGCAAAACGTGGAATAGCCGTGTCCCACCGACTCCATTCGCAACCGACAGACACCAAGAGCGATTCGCCAGCCAGCGGTGCAGTAGGTGCCCGTGCGCAAGCCGACTTGCCAAAGACGGGCCACCTGATCATCCTGTCTGGGCCGTCTGGAGCGGGCAAAAGTACGGTCGTGCGCGAGCTACTTGCCAACTGTCCGCTGCCGATCGAGTTGAGTGTTTCCGCGACGACGCGCAAGCAACGCCATGGCGAAGTCGACGGACGAGATTATCATTTTGTAACCCACGAACAATTCGACCACATGCGGCAGGCTGGCGAGTTCCTGGAATGCAAAGAAGTATTCGGTCGCGGTGATTGGTATGGCACACCCGTCGCGCAAACCGAACAGGGATTGAAGGCCGGTCATTGGATGTTGCTGGAGATCGACGTTCAAGGTGCCTTGAGCATCATGGACAAGCGGCCCGACGTGGTGAGCTTTTTTGTTCATCCCGGCTCGTTGGAAGAATTGGCCATCCGCCTGCGGCGTCGCGGCACCGACGACGAACTGGCAATCCAGCGACGATTGGAAGTCGCTGCGGAGGAACTACAAGCATTGAAGCACTACAAGCATGAAATCATCAATCACCAAGTGAAGTTGACCGCATCGGAAATCTGTAACATTTTACAACAATACTGCTAGGGACCACACATGCTCGAAGAACTGAAAGAAGAAGAGATCGTCAACAAAGTCGGCGGACGCTTTAAGCTGTCGACGTTGATTCAAAAACGGCTGGTGCAGATCAATCGCGGCAGTCGTCCATTGGTCGATTTCCAATCCGATAATAAAATGGAGATCGTCTTGCAAGAAATCCTACAAGACAAGATCTTCCTCAGCGCGGCTGGCGAAATGGCTGTCGTCGGCGAGCACGATGACGGCGATTTGCTCGATATGGATTCTCTCGAACTATGACCCCGCAGCGGATCGTAGTCGCGATTGGTGGAGGTATCGCCGCTTACAAAGTAGCGATGCTCGTCAGCCGCTTGGTGCAAGCCGAGTATCGAGTCGAGGTCGTGCTGACTCAAGGTGCTACGCACTTTGTCGGTCAGGCGACCTTCGCGGCTCTGTGCGGTCGCACCCCGACTCTGGACACCTACGATTCGCGCTACCCGCTCGGCCCGCATATCGAATTGGCCGAAGGGACCGACCTGTTGGTTATCGCTCCCGCCACCGCGCGCATCCTGGCGAGCTGCGCATTGGGGCTGGCCGATGATTTGCTCTCGACGCTCTACTTGGCCTGCTCCTGTCCGGTCTTGATGGCACCTGCCATGAGCGCGCCCATGTGGGATCAACCCAGTGTGCAGCGCAATGTGACCACCCTGCGTGGCGACGGCGTCAAAATGATCGGTCCCACCGCCGGTTGGCTGAGCTGCCGCAAGCAAGGCATGGGACGCATGGCGGAGCCCGAAGACATATTGGCCGCGATCGTCGAAAAGCTAAGTTAAAGTCTTTCTACAATGACAAAGATTTTGATTACCTCAGGTCCCACGCGGCAGTACCTGGATCCAGTCCGCTACTTGACTAACGCCAGCAGCGGGCGCATGGGTGCCGCCTTGGCCGAAGTGGCGACCCGTCGCGGACATCAAGTAACTGTCGTCTCCGGCCCCGTCGCCGTGGAATACCCCGAAGCGGCCCGAGTCATCCGGGTCGATACCACCGACGAGATGTTGGCGGCTGTGCTCGAGCATTTTCCTGAGCACGACGGGCTGATCGGTGCCGCCGCTCCCTGCGACTACATGCCACGCCGCGTTAGCTCCGGGAAAATTGCCAAGGATGGTCGCCCCCTGATGCTCGAATTGATCGAGACTCCCGATATCGTGGCTACCGCCGCACAGGGCAAACGTCCGAATCAATGGGTCGTCGGCTTTGCACTCGAAACCGAAGATCAGCGCTTTCGCGCAATCGTAAAAATGCAACGCAAGTGCTGCGACATGA
>JADYZV010000114.1 GCA_020852965.1 Pirellulaceae bacterium
CTGAGGCCGATCGAATATGACGGACTCGTAACCTCGTCCACTACGTTGGTGTGTTATTCTCCTCGAGCCACTCGTTGATTTGAGCGAGCATCTGGGTTGTGACTTTTCGCAACGCGTCGAAGTGTTGTCGAGCGACGGCGATGTGCCCGCTGCGGGCTTGCTCTTCGACTTCGCCGGCGATGGCGGCTACTTTCTCGGCTTCGAACAAGGCGGCGGCGCTGCGCAAGGAGTGCGCGGCGCGAATCAGCAGTTTGGCATCATTGCCATCGATGGCTTGGGTCAACTCTCCCAATCGTTGAACGGTCTCCCGTTGCAATGTGCTGATCAGTTGAAACTGTTGGTCGCTGGTGTAATTGAGCTTTGAAATGGGGGCAGCGAAATTGATCTTGAGTTTGGGGGAAGTCTCTGCTGCGGGGGGCTGTATCAGATTCAGTTCGGCATCGAGTTCCAGGGGGAGTTCCATATCGAGATCGAGCCCCGAATCTTCAGCCTGGATGTCATGGCTGCGTGAGGGCACGCCGCGCTGCGCGCGAAGCGAAGTGAGGACGCGTTGCAATTGGCCCAGGTCGACTGGTTTGCTGAGGTAGTCATCCATGCCCGCAGCGCGGCAGCGGGCTTGATCGCCTTCCATGGCTGCGGCCGTGATGGCGATGATCGGTACGTGTTTGCCGCTTGGAGCCTCTTCTTGGCGTATCAACTCGGTAGCTTGCAGCCCATCCATAACGGGCATTTGCACGTCCATGAGGATGGCATCGAAGTCGAACTCGCGCCAAGCTTCGACGGCTGCCTGCCCATCTTCGACCGAGGTGACATGGTGTCCCTCACGCTCGAGTAGGCCGGTGAACACTGCTCGGTTGACGACGCCGTCTTCGGCCAATAGGAACCGCAGGCCAGGGGTTGGAGGGGCAGTGGATTCTGCTTTGCTGGGGATCAGGGATTGGGGCTTGGTGGTCAGTGTGTTGCCACTGGCGAGCCAATGTCGGAGCGCAGCGCAGATTTCCGACTGCAAGGCCGGCTTTTGCATGATGGAGATCACCTGATGCTCGCTGGAGAATCTCTCGGGGATGGGGCGAATAAGTGAAGTGAGTAGAATCACTCCGGGATGGAAATTGGGCTGGCTGCGTGCCAAATTGTCGACCAATTCGATACCGTCGGTCTCTGGGGGACAGTGTTCGACGATCACCGCGCAGCGCGCGGGATCGTGCTGTGAAAACTGCGCGTAGAGTACCTGAGCCTCTTCGCTGGAAGCGGCGGCAACTACGCGGAGGCCGCGCTGTTGAAGGCCGCTGCGAAGCGTATCGCGGCTCGTTGCGTTGTCGTCGATCAGCAGGATGTCAAAGTCTTTGAGGCTGATCGCTGCCTCGTCGTTCTGGTAGGCTTCAGGCGACTGCTTGTTGATTGGGAAAGTGGCAGTGAAATGAAACGTCGAGCCGACATTGACTTCGCTTTCGAGCCAAATTTTCCCCCCCATCATGTCCACTAGTTGCGACGAGATCGATAGCCCCAAGCCGGTGCCGCCGTATCGCCGCGTGGTGGACACGTCCGCTTGCGAGAAGGCTTCGAAGATGGCTGCTTGTTTATTTGCCGGAATGCCGATCCCCGTATCGCGAACTGAAAAGTGGAGCGTGTAGTCGGTTTGAGTCGGTGGCCCATGAGCGACAGCGACGCGGATGGTGATCTCACCTTGGCTGGTAAACTTGATGGCGTTGCCCACCAGATTCACCAAAACTTGACGTAGTCGGTCCGCGTCTCCCATCAAGCGACTGGGGACATCCGCGTCCATCTTCAAAATCAATTCCACATGTTTCTGTGCCGCGCGGGCTGCCAGGCTTTTGGCAGCGTGGCTGACGCAGCGGTGCAATTCGAAGGGACGCGTCTCCAAATCGAGCTTGCCAGCTTCGATCTTGGAGAAGTCGAGGATGTCATTGATGATCCGTAACAAAGATTGAGCCGATTGTTCAATCATCTCGACAAACGAACGTTGGTCATCTTTGAGTGGCGTATGGCTAAGCAGTTCGGTCATGCCGATGATGCCATTCATCGGAGTGCGGATTTCGTGGCTCATGTTGGCCAGGAACTCGCTCTTGGAGGCATTTGCACGGTCGGCTTGATCACGGGCTTCGCGTAGTTTTTGTTCCACTTCGACCATGTCGGTAACGTCGCGCGTGATACCAAAGGTACCGACGATGCGACCGTTGGGGTCGTACAGTGGTAATTTGGTGGTCGAGCACCAAGAGTCGGGGCGGTCGGGCCATGTCTCGCGCTCGACGCGGGCGATCAGCGGTTGCCCAGTGCGCATGATTTGCAATTCGTCTTGTCGCGCCTTATCGGCATGTTCCCCAGTAAAGATATCGGCATCTGTTTTTCCAATGGCTACCTCAGGACTGGCCAAATTGAACTTGTTAGCCATGCCGCGACTGATGCGCACAAATCGGCTTTGTCTGTCTTTGAAATAGATCGAATCGGGAGCATTGTCGAGCAGCGTGTGCAGCAGATGTCGCTCGCGTTCATAGGCGGCTTCGGTTGCTTTACGCGAGGTGGCGTCCCAAAACAGGATTTGAACGCCGGTGATGTTATCGTCGGCGTCGCGCAGTGGGCCTTTAATCATCTCCGTCCAACTGCGCGTTCCCTCGGGGCCGATGTTCTGTTCGAATTTGTGGATCACTTCGCCGGTTTGCACGATTTTTTCATCATCGGCTTGATATTGGGCCGCCAAGTCGGGTGGGAATAGATCGGCATCGGTCTTGCCGACAATGTCGGCCAGCGATTGCTGGCGCATTTCCAAATAGGCGCGATTGGCATAGATCCGACGACCGTCGAGCGCTTTGAGTACTAAATTAATCGACAAACTGTCGACGATCGAGCGAAAGCGAGCTTGCGTCTGACGCAGTATTTCTTCGGCGGATTCGCGGCTAAGCGGACTGCGCGCCAGGAGTAAGCTGCTCTCCTCGGAAAAGAATACCGTATGCACATCGAGCGGCACGTGGAGCCCCCCCGAAGTCTTGGCAGCGAGCCGCAATTCGGGACGGGAAAAATCGTTGAAGTTAGCGTTTGTCAGGCTCTTCAGTAGTTCGAACAGGGCGCTGGCTGAAGCCTCGTTGAGCAGTCGCGGCCACCACGGAGAGAACTGTTCGACCTCTCCGCGACTCCAGCCTAGCAAGTCGGTTGTATGGGAATTGACATGTTGAAGTGAGCGTCCATCGGGAGAGAGTAGTATCGCAAAATCACTGATGCGATCCAAAAACGCCGCTGCCGGAAGTTGGTCGAGCTTTCCCAGCGGCTCAATCCGCATGTTCGGCATGGCAGGTTGCTCCTAGCTGGCGATGCATTGTTTGATCAAGGTGACTTCATTGCCAGCGGCATTGAAGGTGACCTTGTCCATGAAGTTGCGCATGAGTACCAAGCCTCGTCCACCGTTTTCACTCATTGCCTGCGGATCGATCTGGCGTGCTACCTCGCTCGTATCGAACCCATGACCTTCGTCGCGAATCACAATGCGAATCAGGTCGCGCATCAGGCGTGCATCGTAGTGGATCTTACGGTTCTTGTACGGTGCGGCGCCGAGTCGCTGGTTTACGAATGCAGTCGATTCTTCCGCCGTCTCTTCGTCGCTCGAGCTCTGTTGCCATTGGTCACGCGTCAATTCAAGATTGCCTCGGTAGATAGCGTTGGAAGCGGCATGTTGCAATGCGGTCCAGACGCGATAGCGATCGACGCCCGATAGCAATCGCATGCCACCGGCCAATTGCATGGTTAGGTCGATGGCGGTTGTCAACAAGATCATTTTGTTGGGGAGTTCGAAGACCAACCGATTCTCTACGGTGCAGTCGATCAGTTCCGCGTAGCTACGATCGGTGCGCATGACGCCCAGCACGTCTTCCACGGTACCGAGCAGCATGTCGTCCACCATCGATTTGGGGACATAGGCGGTCGCACCTGCTCGCAAGGCTTCGGCCGCTAAGCGTTCGGAGCCTTGGCCGGTCACCAGCACGGCAGGGATTTGCGGAAAGTCGCATTGCATTTGCTTGATCAACTCCAAACCGTTCATTAGCGGCAGTTCCAAGTCGGTTACGACCAACTCACACACGCTGTTTTGCAGGTGCTCGATGGCCCGCGTGCCATCGTCGCAGCAGACGACTTGGTGAGCCGCCGATTCCAGCAGCATCTTCATCTGCATTGCCTGGGTGGGGCTGTCCTCGACAAGCAAAATATTAGACATAGGGCACCTCGTGTTAGGATGGGAAGGGCAATAAAAAAGTTCGAAAAGCGCCCAGTCAACTCAGGGGATTGGGTCAGGCTGCAGTCGATCTCACAGTCCGACGCAGTAAGCACGCGATAACATGAATATGTAGACTGCGCGATTCGGGCTGATTTGCCGCTGCTTGGAGTTTACCATAGTCGACCCTCAAAAGGTTGGTTAATGCGGTCAAAGGCGGAGCGAATCGCCCGAATCGACCTTTTCAGCACCACGCTATTTCGTCACAATCGGCAAGGTAGTGGACGAGGTCACGAGTCCCTGAGTTGAACCGTGGTATTTTGGACTCGTAACCTCATTCACGACATCTCGTCCCCTACCCGAAATTCGAGTTAAAACTAGCCCGTACCCGTAGTGGAACAATGCTTGTTTGCTTTTGCGGATGGCATCCGCGCTGAAGGAGAGACTGGATTGCATCGACGAGCGTGGTTAAAAGCGGCTTCTACCTTTGGAGTCGGATGGTGTGGTTGTTGCGGCTGCAAATCGGCACCGGTTACCGGACGGCGGCAATTGATGCTCATACCTGAGCAGAGCGAGATTGCCATGGGATCGCAAGCTTTTGCCGATATCGATAAGGAGCAGGGAGTAGCACCCAGCGACTCGCGCTACAGCGAGTTGGTACACCGCGTCGGGCTGCGCATCGCCGGAGTGAGCGATCGATTTGACTACCAGTGGGAGACGCGTGTGGTATCGAGTACCGAACAGAACGCCTACTGTTTGCCGGGAGGCAAGATCGTCGTCTACGACGGTATTCTGCCGGTGTGCGAGAATGAAGCGGGCTTGGCCGTCGTCATGAGCCACGAAGTGGCCCACGTGCTGGCGCGCCATGGTGGTGAGCGCATGAGCCAACAGACGGCCGTCAATGGCGTGCAAACCGCAGTGGGCTTTGTCATGCGCAATAAAGAGCAAGTGTCGCGCGATATCTTCAACAAGGCCTACGGCATGGCCACGACGTATGGAGTGGTGTTGCCCTATAGTCGCAAACACGAATCGGAAGCCGACCACATCGGCTTGATGTTGATGGCTCGCGCCGGCTACGACCCGGCCGAAGCGCCGCGCTTCTGGACTCGTTTCGCCGCCGCCAATACTGGCGAGAAGCCAGCGGAGTTTCTTTCGACCCATCCAGCCGACTCGCGCCGCGCATCGGACTTGGAAAAACTGCTGCCTGAAGCACTGGATGTCTACCGCACTGCGGCGGTGTGCATCGGGACGGGCGAATTGATCGTTTAAGTGCGCAGCTTTGGTGCGGTAACCCGGTCACTCTGCGCCCAGGATTGTGCCTCTAAATCGTTCGGTGGAGCAGGCAGATTCATGGGCGGCAGAATGATTGAAGTCTCATCCGCTGACTGGAGAAATGGTCATCGGGGACCGAACACTTGCTTGCCGGCACTCCTCGATTGGTAAGGGCCATTGGCCATGTTGTGGGACACGAGTCAAAGTGGGATTTCCCCAGCCCAGTTGGTTTTTTGTGTCTACTACGGCTACATTGAAAAGTGTGTGCTTGTGAACTATTTCGTTTTCGTCAATTTTGCAAGGGGTGGGTACCATGCGACATATTACAGTTCTTATGGCCGGCATCGCTTGCTCGCCGTTTTTGTTCAGCGTGTTGGCTCCTGCCCAAGAGAAACAAGCTCCTGTAGATGCTAGCACGGTCGAGCTGATTGAGGCGGGGACTGCGCCGCTACGCGAATTGCGGTTCACACCCAAACCAGACGCCACGCAGACTGCGGTGATGACGATGGGCATGAATCAAGCCATGTCCATCAACGGACAGAAAATACCTTCCCAAAACATCCCGGAAACCAAGTTCACAATTAAAACCTCCGTCGATAATATTGCGAAAAACGGTGAAATCGAATTCAGTTTTTTCTACTCCGAAATCGACATCGTCGACGATCCCGCCAACCCATCACCACTGGCTGCCACGATGCGGACGAGCTTGCAACCCATGGTCGGTACCGCTGGAGATATCGTGGTTAATAATCGAGGCTTAGTTCAAAGGACTGAAATTGATATTCCCGATGGCGTACCTGCTCAATTGAAGCAGGTGCTCGACGGTATGAAAAACTCCATGAATCAGTTGAGCTCGCCACTGCCGGTGGAACCGGTTGGCGTGGGTGGCAAGTGGCGTGTGGTACAAACCATAAATGCCAACGGTCTGCGACTCAAGCAGACCTCAACCCATGAAATCACTCAGCTCACGGAACACGGATTCTCGGTGGACGTGACCGTGACTCAAGATGCTAACCCACAAGAAATCAAGAATGATGCGTTACCCCCAACGACAAAAATCAATCTCACCTCGCTGAAGTCAACCGGGAATGCCAAGTCGACGATCGCGCTTGATTCTGTCTTTCCCATACGGACGACCATGACCATCACATCGCAAACTGCCATGGGTATCGAGGCGGCAGGGCAAAATCAGGACATGACCATTGATATGAAAATGGAACTAACTTTGGAAACATTGCCATAGCGCTTTGCCCATCGCGGCATGCCCTACTTGGCTTTACAAACGCAGGAGAAACCGGAATGCCAATGCACGACTGGAGCAAGGTAGCTGCTGGGCTGTTTCATCACTTTCACCAGGATTGGTCGATTGAGATTGCGAGGACGCTCAATCGAGGAGTTCTTCCCTCTGGATTAGCGGCGCTTGTCGAGCAGCGCGCAGGGCTCAAGGAACCCGATGTGTTAGCCATCAAAGGCTACGAAACGCTCAAACCGAGTGCAGCGAGTGATTTAGAAGAAAACAACGGCGGCGTAGCGACTATCGAGTCTCCGGTCACTAGCATCGTCCGGCGGAGCACCAACGAGGTTTACGCGGACCGAGCCAATCAGATCGTCATACGCCATCACTTAGGGACGATCGTCGCCATCATCGAAATTGTTTCACCTGGTAACAAGGATCGAACCGGAGCGGTTCGCGACTTTGTCGAAAAAACGGTCGACTTCATACGGGCTGGAATACACGTGTTGATCGTTGACCTCTTTCCCCCCACGGCCCGCGATCCCGCCAGTCTCCACAAATTGATTTGGGATGAAATCGAGGATGCTCCCTTTGAATTGCCTCAGGGGCGGCAGCGGTTGTTGGTATCGTATCAAGCGGGGGCCGAGAAAGTGGCTTATATCGAACCTCTGGGTGTGGGCGAGGAGTTTCCCGATATGCCCCTGTTTCTGACGAGCAGGTTGCACATCAAGGTTCCCTTGGAGTCAACCTATCAAACCACTTGGAGCAGCTTGCCAGAACAACTTCGCGCCGCAGTGACCCATTAAGAGTTCGATATCCTGACCTACAATCGCTGCAATCGTCAAGCTCGCCGCGAACTGACCAACAGTTCGCTTCTGTCCGCTGGGGACGATTTGACCGGTCCTATGTGTGGTTTACGTTTTCCTGTCGAATTCTAAGCCACATGTCGATTCCGAATCTGAATTCTCAGATTCTCGGAAGCCTGTCAAAGTTACCTATGCGCCAGTCCAACGTAAATCGAGCCTCCGAACTGCCCGCCGCCCAAGCCGAATTGACGGAGATTCGACTGCCCTATCGCGATTCGCCGCGTCCTGCATTGCAAGTTGCCGATGTCGTAGCCCGCGCCGAACAGCAGCTCGACAATCTGGTCGATCTACTCGCTGCGGAGCAAACGCTCGATCGGCAATCGGCACGCAGCTCGCCCAGCGGGCGTCGTAGCGAGCCCACGGCGCTCGAAGCACTATGCCAGCCATCGATCAGTCGATCGGACAAGACTGTGCAAGCAGAAGCGTTGCTCGCTGCCGCGCCGCTCGAACTTTCGATCGTCATGCCTTGTCTGGACGAGGCGGATACCGTTGGGACTTGCGTACTGAAAGCACTTTACGCCATTGAAAAAATGGGAATCGCCGGAGAAGTCATCGTAGCCGACAATGGTAGTCGGGACGACTCGGTGGAAATCGCCGAATCTCTCGGGGCGCGCGTGGTTCATGTCGATCTGCCCGGTTATGGCGCGGCGTTGATGGGTGGGATCGAGGCGGCTCGCGGTCGCTTTGTATTGATGGGTGACGCCGACGACAGCTACGACTTTAGCCAAGCCCATCGCTTCTACCAAAAATTGTGTGACGGTGCCGAACTGGTACAGGGCTGCAGGCTGCCCGCTGGTGGCGGTCGTGTCATGCCGGGAGCGATGCCCTGGCTGCATCAATACGGCAATCCTGGATTGACCTGGTTGGTACAGAAAATGTTCAAGGCTCCGATCAACGATGTCTATTGCGGTATGCGCGGCTTTACCAAGCGACTCTACTCTCAGCTCGATCAGCGATGCACTGGGATGGAATTCGCCACTGAAATGATTATCAAGAGCACGCTGTTCGGTGCGCGCATCGAAGAAGTACCGATCGTATTGCATCCCGATGGACGCAAAGCGCACCGCCCGCACCTGCGCACATTTCGCGATGGCTGGCGGACGCTAAGGTTCTTTTTGATGCTCAGTCCTCGCTGGACCTTCTTGGCACCTGGCGTTGCATTGGGAGCTGGCGGCTTGCTGGGTTGCTCGCTAGTGCTAATGCGTGTCAGCTTGGCAGGGGTTGTGTTCGATGCGCACACGCTGTTGGTCTCGATGGTCGCGCTACTAGTCGCCGCGCAGTTGGGATGTTTTGCGTTGTTGGCTAAGACCTTTGCCGCCAGTGAAGGCATACTTCCGAAGGATTCGCGCGTCGAGCAATTTGCGAGGCTTTGTTCACTCGAGCGAACGCTATGGTTTTCGGGCGGCCTGATCGCCTGCGGCGTCGGCATCGTGGCTTGGAAATCGTTTGCTTGGGCATCCCAGGGCTTCGGCGGGCTCGACTACTCAGAGACGATGCGTTGGATCATCCCCGCCGTGGGAGCCATCGCACTCGGCTTTCAATTCGCTTTCAGTAGTTTCTTGCTCGGCGTATTGCGACTAGCTCGCCGCTAGATTGTGGTAAAAGGGTCTGACCCCTTTTCCTGCTACCTGCCATTGTTTTCGCCAGAATCTTTCCGAGGAAATTCGATGTCTTCGAGCGCCGCTACTTTTGACTCTTCCGCCGACGTATATGCCGAGCAACTCGACAAAGGCATTTCGCTTAGTGGCGAGTCGGCAGACTATTTTGTCGAAGGACGTGTGCGTTTTTTGGCCGACTATCTGGAACATCAAATGCCTTTGCACGATTTGCAAGTGCTCGATTTCGGCTGCGGTGTAGGGAACGCCTGCGGAACGTTACGCGAGCAATTGCGGGCGCAACGCGTGACAGGAGTCGACTGTTCGACCAAGTCCATCGACATCGCTCAACGACGCTACACGGGTTCAGTGGCCTACGATTGGTCCGTCGATGGCCAATCGATCGCTATGGAGAGTATGGATGTGGTTTACACGTCGGGCGTATTTCACCATATTGCACCCGAGCAACGTCAAGCCGAGTTGCAGAACATCTTCGGTTGGCTTAAGCCGGGTGGCTATCTGGCTCTGTTTGAAAATAATCCATGGAACCCAGGTACGAAGTGGGTCATGTCGCGCATCGCGTTTGATGCAGACGCTCAATGCCTAACGCCTATTGAAGCCCGCAGGCGACTCGCCGCTACGGGATTTGAAGTGCTTGAGACTCGATCGCTATTCTATTTTCCGCGTTTGCTGCGTTTCCTGCGACCGCTTGAAGGACTGTTGTCACCCATTCCGCTTGGTGCCCAATATGTTGTCATGGCTAAACGTCCTTGCTGACGCTGCGGGTTATGAATAATTCGGGATCAAGCACGCGTGCATAAGTTTCAGGCAGATTGTAAGCAGGAGTGATAAGGCCGACGCGATGAGAAGTGCGATGAGCGATCGAACGATGGGTTGGAACATTGCGCACTGCAGTTGGCCGGTTGTCGCGATCGCGGTGGGGTTGGTGGCATTTTTGGTGGCGGCGGCCGTTTCGTGGTTGACGCCGTTTGTACCGAGCGTCCACGACGAGTTTAGTTATCTACTTGCCGCAGATACGCTGTTGCATGGGCGATTGGCCAATCCGACTCCGGAAGTATGGCAGCCCTTTCAGTCGTTCCATATATTGGTGGAACCTGCCTACGCATCGAAGTACCCACTCGGCTTGGGGACGTTTGTAGCTTTGGGATGGGCACTGCTGGGAGTGCCTATTGCTGGCTGCTGGCTGGCTGCTGGTCTATGCGCCGCCAGTATGACCTGGATGCTCGGGGGCGTCACTGGCCGCCGTTGGGGAATCCTGGGCGGCTTGTTGGTAGCTTGTCATCCCGCGATGCAAGTTGCTTGGTCGCAGTCGCTGATGAGTGGTTGGTTGACCGCCGCCGGTGCGTCACTACTCCTCGGTGGCGTCTTTCGGCTGCGCCGCCGCTTTCACGCGGGTGCGGCATTGGCTGCGGGCGTTGGGATCGGAATGTTGGCGCTTACTCGGCCATTCGAAGGCTTGGTAGCCACGCTACTGGCTAGCGTTCTTCTGTTCGGGTTATGGCAAGGATGGACGTTCAAAAGAAGACTGGCCCTTATCGTTCGAGCCTTGCCTTTGGCTTCTTTTCCTATCGCGATGGCCTTGTTGGCGATCGGCTTGCAGAATTACGCGATCACCGGTCGCTTGGATCGCATGTCTTACCAAGTCCATGAACAACAGTACGGTGTGGCACCACTGTTTGTCTTCGGTCATCAGCATCAACCTGAGATGGAGGCTAGCGGTCAATTGCCGGCCACCATTCGCGCTTACCACTACGGTTGGTCGCTGGATTGTTTCCAAGAGCGGGCCGGTCTGGTTGGTTGGCTGACAGGGATTGCCCAAGGGTGTTGGACGGCCTGGGGATTCTGGGTTTTGCTGGCCATCGTCCCCGTGTTTACAGCAGGCGCGTGGGGGCGCTATCGCCTGACGATTGGGCTAGCACTCATCATCGTGGTACAGATTATGTTCTCCGCCTCTGTGTGCTGGGTGTTCCCACATTACCTATCGCCCATTTTGCCCTGTTTGGTCGTGCTGACAGTCATCGGGTTGCGTCGAGTCTTTCGTATGTTTGTCAAGGCGGAAATCGTGCGCATGGCACAACCACTGCGTTTCGGCACTTTCATACTGGCGGCACAATTAGTATTGTTGACAGTCAGCGCAGTGCGCCAGCGAATCGATCCCCTGCGAGCTTGGGCGAAACATCGCGCTGCCATTTCAAGCGAACTATCGTCGCGAGATGGGAAGCACTTGGTATTGGTCGAATATGCGTCGGATCATAACGTACACCAGGAGTGGGTTTACAATTTGGCAGATTTGGAGGATGGTAAAGTGCTCTGGGCGCGTGGCGAACGCGAGGATTGGAACGCCCGGCTCAAGGAGAAGTACCAGCCGAGTCGCTTCATTTGGCGGCTCGAACCCGATCGTCCGGGGGCGACGCCGGAGCTTATCTCGCGGCCCAACTGGGATTGACCCCATCAAGTTCTCGCGATTTGGGGTATAATCGGTCTCAGGCCATGCACTCCGCTAGTGTAGGAAATTCAATAGAAGTTGCCTTGGGTTCCATCCGTGTTGCGAGCGCCAGCGCTACCCGTGCGGAGCAGGAGGCGGCATTCTTTCGGCATGTTCGCATGAATTTTGGTTGGATTGCGGATGCGGCGGAGTGATGGTGATGGCTGGTTGTGTTAGGTTAGCCACAAGTCTCCCTTCCCTCGACGGATCCACCCTCATGTTTCGCGTTTTCTGGGCACTTCCAATCTTATCGTTGTTGACGTGGCAAATGGCACGTTCACAAGAATTCAAACGCGATGTTTTGCCGATTCTGTCTGAGAATTGTTTCGCCTGTCACGGTCCTGACGAGCAAGCTCGACAAAGCGGACTGCGTTTGGATTTGTCCGAAGGAGCGCTGGCCACCGCCGACTCGGGGGATGCGGCCATCATCCCGTACCATGCGGAGGCTAGTCCACTGATTGAGCGGATCGAGTCGCATGACGCGGATCTGCGTATGCCGCCGCCGGAGTCGGGCAAGGAGTTGTCGGCTGAACAGCGACAGGTATTGCGCCAATGGATCCAGTCGGGAGCCGACTACGAGTTGCATTGGTCGTTCGTTCCGCCGCGTGCGGTTCCGCCTCCAATGGTCGAAGGCGTCGAACACCCCATCGATCGTTTCGTGCAAGCTCGGCTCGCGCAGGAGGGGCTCTCCCCTGCTCCACTGGCATCTGCGGCAACGTTGCTGCGGCGCGTGAGTTTAGATTTGATTGGCTTGCCACCCACGCTTGCGGAGATCGACGCGTTTGAAGCGGCGGTTGCAATGGATCCAGAGGGAGCCTACTCGGCTGCGGTCGACCGGCTACTCAGCAGCCCTCACTACGGTGAACGTTGGGGACGTTGGTGGCTCGATCAAGCTAGGTATGCTGACAGCAATGGATATTCGATCGATGCGCCGCGACAGATCTGGAAGTATCGCGATTGGGTGGTGGATGCGCTCAATCGCGACATGCCCTTTGATCAATTCACCGTCGAACAATTGGCTGGAGATTTGCTTCCCGAGTCGTCGGACCCTGAGCAAACCGTCTCGCAACAAATTGCCACGGGATTTCATCGCAACACGCTGCTCAATCAAGAGGGTGGAATCGATGTCGAACAGTTTCGTATCGATAGTGTATTCGACCGCGTGGCCACCACTGGAACGGTGTGGCTGGGGTTGACGATCGGCTGCGCACAGTGTCACGATCACAAATTCGATCCGCTTACGCAGAAGGAGTATTACCAATTCTTTGCGTTTTTCAACAATCAGGACGAACCGACGCTTGAAGTGAATGACCCGAGGCAGAGTCGAGCCGACCTGAAGTCGGAATTGAAGAAAGCGGAAATCGAAGTTGATGAATTCATCTTAGCCCACGCGGCCAAATACGATGCTTGGGAGCAGAGCGTGACGGCCGAGTTGCTTGAAAAGTTACCTAGCGATCTTCGAGAAGGATTAGAAACGGAACGCAGTCAACGCACTCCCCAGCAAGTTCGCGATTTGTTCAATATCGAAGTTGGTAAAATCGACAGTAGGTTTCAATCACTCAAGCAACACTTTGACAAGCTGGGCGATCAAGTAGCGGGTGTTACGAAGACGTTGGTCCTGCGCGAGCGAGAGCAGCCACGAATGACGTCGGTGTTTATCAAAGGCGATTTTACGCGCCCGGCTGAAGTGGTCATGCCGCAGACGCCCGCAGTTCTCCACCGATTGCGATCCTCGCAGGATTCCCCCAAAGATACCGCCACTTCCGATATCGCGGACCCTCTCAATCGGCTCGACTTGGCGCGCTGGCTCGTCAGCTCGGACAATCCACTGACGGCGCGCGTGATCGTCAATCGTGTGTGGCAAGTCTACTTCGGACGCGGGATTGTCGAGACAGAAAATGACTTTGGCATCTTGGGAACGCTGCCATCGCATCCGGCCCTGCTCGATTGGTTGGCGATCGAATTGCAATCCCATGCATGGAGTTTGAAGGAGCTACATCGATTGATCGTAACTTCGCACACTTACCGCCAGAGCTCGCAACAGCGGGACGATCTGCTGGTTGTCGACCCGAGGAACTATCTGCTTGGAAGGCAGCAGCGTTTGCGATTGGAAGCGGAATTAATTCGCGACATGGCTCTGTCGGCTGCTGGCTTGCTCTCTGGGCAGTTGGGGGGCCCACCGGTCTTTCCCCCCATTCCTGCTGGGGTAATGGATGTGGGGCAGATCAAGCGCGAATGGAAAACCAGCCAAGGATCCGATCGTTACCGCCGTGGTATGTACACATTCTTGTATCGCGCCACGCCGCCACCCGAGTTGGCTGTTTTTGATGCGCCCGAAGGCCTGAGCACCTGTACACGAAGACTGCGCAGCAATACTCCTTTGCAAGCGCTGACACTATTGAATGACGCGGGCTTTTTTGAATTCGCCACTGCGTTACAAGCGATCATAGACCGCGATGGAATGGAGACCGCCTTTCGACGCTGTACGGGGAGAAGACCCCGCGCAGACGAACTGCAAGTACTCGATGGCCTCGATAGCCTCAGCGCGGCACGCGTATTACTGAACCTGGATGAATCTCTCACGAGGGAATGACTCGCCGATGAACCGTCAACTCGCTGCCTTACAAGCTAATACACGTCGTCATTTCTTTAGTCGTTGCGGAATCGGTGTCGGCTCGATGGCACTGGCCTCGATGCTGGCCAAGCAGGGGATAGCAAAGCCGGCGGGTAGCCACGCGGAAAGTCCGCTGGCTCCCAAGCAACCTCACGTTCCGCCGCGCGCGACCAACGTCATTTTTTTGTTCATGGCGGGCGGCCCCTCGCAGTTGGAACTGTTCGATTACAAACCCAAACTGACAGAGCTCAACGGACAGCCAATCCCAGAAAGCTACACCGCTGGAAAGCGCTTCGCCTTCATGGATCAGGTCAATCAAGCCAACTTGCTTGGTTCCCAACGCGCCTTCCGGCGAGTGGGCAACCAAGGAGTCTGGGTCAGCGATCTGCTGCCACACACGGCTGGTGTGGTTGATGAATTGGCCATTATAAAAACATGCAAGACAGATCTATTTAATCACGCTCCGGCCAAGCTGTTTATGAACGCAGGAACTGGTCAGTTCGGTCGTCCCAGCATGGGAGCTTGGGTTACTTATGGATTGGGCTCCGAATGCGATAATTTACCTGGCTTTGTGGTGCTGCAAAGTGGCCCGCGCGGACCGCGCGGCGGCGGTATGCTATGGGGTAGTGGCATGTTGCCGACCAGCTATCAAGGAGTGCCGCTTCGTAGTCAAGGAGATCCGATACTGAATTTGTCTACGCCGGACGATGTGGACGAAGGTGCGCAGCGCCGAGTGGTCGACGCGGTCGGTCAGCTCAATTTGAAGCACTTGGTGGAAACCGGTGATCAAGAGATCGCCACGCGGGTCAACGCTTATGAAATGGCTTATCGCATGCAGTCCAGCGCGCCGGAATTGATGGACACCGCCGGAGAAAGCCAAGAGACGTTGGACTTGTATGGCATTAAGGAAGCGGGTGAGTCGAGCTTTGCCCGCAATTGCCTACTCGCCCGTCGCTTGGTGGAACGCGGCGTGCGTTTCATTCAGCTCTATCACACCAGTTGGGACCACCACGGTGGGCCGACCGAAAACCTGCAGACTCATCTGCCTGAGGTGTGCGGCGAAATTGATCAGCCGGCCGCGGCGCTGGTGCGAGATCTGAAGCGGCGTGGTTTACTTGAAAATACGATTGTCATATGGGGAGGGGAGTTTGGGCGCACACCGATGGGGGAAGTGCGCGAATCCACGGGGCGCAATCATCACATCGACGCCTTCACCATGTGGTTTGCCGGCGGCGGTTTTAAAGCGGGCGCGGTGGTTGGCGAAACCGATGAACTGGGCTTCGGGCCGGTGGGGAAATCTGCGCACGTGCGCGACATCCATGCGACCTTGTTGCACCAGCTGGGCCTCGATCATCAACGTCTATCGGTCCGCTTCCAAGGGCTCGACGTACGCTTAACCGGCGTTGAGGAAGCCCATCTAATACGCGAAGCGCTGGGCTAGCAAGCACCCACTACGTTCGAGGGACTCGCGGGCCTCGTCCACTACCCGAGGTTTGAGATGGAGGCTTATTTTCTCGGATTGTTATTGGCTGCGCTTCGGGCTAGCATTGGATTGACTAAACTGGTGGCTACGGCTTGGTCAATTTATGGGGAGATTGGTGTGTTGGTTTCCAAATCACTGAATGCGTTGATAAGACGTGTCAAGCATCTAGGATTACTGCGTTTATCGACCGTGTTGGGAGGCGTAGTCGCACTGGGCGTTCCTGTATTGGCATTGTTGCTGGGCTGTATTACGGCGGTATTGGTTGCGGCGCAGTCGGTGGAGGCCACCGTTAGCAGGTCGCCTGTAGTGCCGACGCGTCTGTCCCATTGGCTGCCGGATTTCAATGCGTTGGTCCCCGCTGACTTGTCGCCGATGGGGCACGTCAGCGCATTGTTGTTGGTGGCTCTGCTTTTGCTAGTGCTGCTGGGGGCGACGCTGTTTGCGTTCTATCACATGGTCCAGAGCGCGGCCGTGGAGTTCGAAGTCGCGCTGATCGGTCGCTTGCGAGCGCAGGCTCAGCGGCTGGCGACGATGAGGACCCTATCGGCACAGCAAATAGCGCTGACCGATTGTTTGGACTATCACTTGCCGCGCGTGCGTGCCACGCTTAGCCGTTGGTGGCGAGTCTACCCACGCCATGCAATTCAATTTGTTCTGTGCGCACTGGTCGCTTGTTTAATTCAACCGACCTTGGGAATGTTGACCGTGACAGCTACCCTACTAGTTGTGCTCAGCTTCCGTTTGCTCGATCGCCTGCGCAGAACCAACTTGCCGGTGGTGCGCGAGCGTGCCGCGCAGCATCGTGAAGCGCTGGTCGCTCTCAGTCTTCAAGGGCCATTGCTCGAGTCGGTTCATCACAGAGCGGCGATCGAGAATCGGTTCGAGGAGCAGTTGGCCCACTATCGCCAAGACGCCGTGCGCAGCTTGACGAGCTCAACGTGGAAGAATCCAATGCTGCTGGTTGTCGGGGGGGCATTGGTTTGCCTGTTTTTGTTTGTGATTGCCGTGCAAGTATTGCGGAGCGAAACGAACTTTTCGGTCCCTGCGGCGTTGTCGTTTTCACTCTGCTTGGCTGCGGCGGCCGTCAGCGCCCAACGCTTGTTGCGCTGCTGGCGCGACCTGCAGTCGATCGAGTCCGCCGCCGAGGATCTGGAGCAGTTTTTGGCCTTGCCGGTCCAAGAGTTCGAAAGCCAAAAACTGAAGCCCATCCAGGCGGTAGGTCGACAGATCGAGTTGGAACATGTGACGGTTCAAGATAGTAGCGGGCGCAAGCTATTGGAGAATGTGTCGGTGAACTTTCGGCCCGGAATGCTCATCGGCGTGTTAGCCAGTGGGCGGTTGCAGGACCGAGCGCTGGTCGAATTACTGATGGGCTTCGGACGACCGACGAGCGGACGGCTGCTGTTTGATGGTGTCGATGTGACCGATCTCAATCCACAGGACCTCGCCCGCTGTTCCCACTGGGTGTCCAGCGATGGTGCCTTGGTGGCAGGCTCGGTGCAGGATAATCTAGTGCAGGACAACCAAGTGCCGCCAGGTACAGTCGGGAGCGGCCATGACTTGAATCAGGCCCTGTCCCAGGCTGGTCTGAGCGAGCTGATCGCGCAGTTGCCCGATGGCTTGGCCACGTTGATTTCGCCGAGTGATGACCGCCTGTTTGGTGACGCCGCATTTCGTCTGGCACTGGCACGAGCGGCACTGACCAAGGCGTCCATTAATATCATTCAAGAGCCTAGTGCCCACTACGACGCAGCCATGGAGCAACAGACCTTCGACGCCATGCGCAGTCTCGTTAGCCCCAGAGCCTTCACCATTATTCTGCCTCAACGTCTACTGACGCTGCGCCATTGCGATTTGCTCATTATGATGCACGACCATGCGGTGGTCGACACCGGAACGCATGCTGAATTGCTGCAGCGCCACGAGCTGTACCGGCATTTGAACTATCAGCGCTTTAACCCGTTTCGCGGCATGGCCGAATAGTGCCGGTAGGTTCTTGGTTCTTGGTTCTTGGTTCTTGGTTCTTGGTTCTTGGTTCTTGGTTCTTGGTTCTTGGTTCTTGGTTCTTGGTGCTTGGTTCTTGGTTCTTGGTGCTTGGTGCTTGGTGCTTGGTGCCCGCCCCCATTGCCCGCTTGCGGGCTGGAGCGAAAGTTTTCTAGCTAGAAACGCGAGCCGCCACCCCTCCGAATTCGCTTCGCCGCAGGCTGGCCTATCTCCAGACTCCTTCACCGGTGGGACAAGAGCCCAAGCAAGGGTCGTTTCTACCGTCTGGCGACGTAACGACCACTAAGCACTAAGCACTAAGCACTAAGCACTAAGCACTAAGCACTAAGAACTACGAACTACGAACTACGAACTACGAACTAAGAACTAAGAACTAAGAACTAAGAACTAAGAACTAAGAACTAAGAACTAAGAACTAAGAACCAAGAACCAAGAACTAAGAACTAAAGGCGTTTGGTGAGGTTTGCCCACGCATGTTGGCGAGTAGCGCGCGGTAGCGGGTCAGCAGCTTGCGGATGAGTGACCCCAAGTAGAAGTTGACTAGCAACGACAAGATGAAGAACGCCGGCAAAATATTCTCGAAGGCTGTCGATTTGTTCGCACCAGCGGAGGCTTCTTTGGTTTCGTCACTCGGGCTATTGAGCCTGCCCGCCCCCCCTGCGGCGCCGGGACGGCTAGCTCCCTGCCCGCTGGGATCGTTGCTGGCTGGTAGGCTGGTGTTCTGCCCGCCACCTATGGGGTTGGCGGCGATCCGACCAAAGTCGTCGTTACCGCCTTGGCCATGATTCACGTACGGAGGATTGGATCCCTGGGGTGCGTTTAAAGGTGGAGGGTATCGGCCGTCGCCATAGCCCTGTCCGTTCTGAGTAAACTGCCCTGGCCCGAATTGGCTCTGACCGGGATTGTTATTGGAGCCTGGCGTGCCTGAGTTGAATTTTCCTTGCCCTTGATTGCCAGGATAACTTCCAAAACCATTGCTAGGAGTTTGGATGGGGGCGATACCAGTGAACATTTCTTGGGGGCCAAGCGACGGAGGATTGGGTGAAGCGTAATTTGGGTTGTAGCCAGTTTGGCCATAGCCTGATGCAGGATTTGCTCCGCCGTTGTTGCCAGCCGCGCCGGCAGTATTTGGATTTCCAAAGCGATTGTCGGCGATGCGAGACGCATCGTCGCGATTGCGGTCACCACCTGGAGTGCCGCCGATCGTGGGCTGAGATCGGGGCCAACCGTTGGCATCGATGTTCGTGGCGGTATTTGCTAGTTCACGTTGCGGCGGATTGAAGTTGTTGTCTGGGGGTGAGCTACCTAAACGACTGCTGTTGCCGGTAGCTGAATAGTCGGGCATTGGTGAACCGCTATCCGTTGCACGTCCCGAGGGGTTGGGGGGGAGGCCTTGGGTGCCGCGAGCCAAGTTCCTGGCTTGATCTACGAGATTTTCGGCACCCTGTTGGAGGCGATTACTGAAATCGGTGGGCGGCTGGGGAGCATTGGTAGGGTTCTGACTAGGATATGCGGGGAGCTTGGGCGCGCCGGTGCGGTCTTGTTGTACGTTGACTACGTCATTGGGTTCGACATCTGTCATGCGACCGCCGCCGAGCTGGGCGGTGACATTGGCAGATGAATTGACGATCGGCATCTTGCGAAGTTCTTCTAACGGCGGGTCCTGCGGCAATAGATCGTTGCCGATGCGAAAGACGATCCGCGTGGCTCTGCCGACCAACTCCGGCGGCATATCTGCGGGTCTCTCATGTGCGGTGCGCTGCATCGTCGCGGCTACTTCCGGAGATACTTGCACGATAAAGCATAGCGCTCTGTCAGGATTTATCTGGTCGAACTGCCATCCGAAACTGTTATTGGGAACTATTTGTGGCGTAGCGCCAATTTGTCCGGCAGCGGCGATTAGAACGAGAAGTCCGATTCCGTTCATGGGGACATTCCTAACAATTGGGCTATAATAATACAAGAATCGAGGAGGCGGCTTGTGAAACCGAACAGCGCCAGTTCGCATAGTGCTTGCGCTAGCATCGTTAAGCGTACATCATACGCGGCAGGTAAGTAAAGAGAAGTTGGAAGCGCTGTGAGAGCTAGCATTGTAGTGGACGAGGCAACGAGTCCTTCTCATTGGCTGAATTGACAGTGCACGTAGGATCGTGCACTACACCTTCGAGGGACTCGTAACCTCGTCCACTACGGCGAGGGACTCGCAACCTCGTGTAGTACAGTTTTGCTAGCGTGGGAACAAATTTTGGATAAGGGGCGTCAAAGCGACTGGAAAATGTCAAGTGGCGCAGTTTTTGCCGATGGTAGCGTGGCTAATGTCACTCGGGCAACGATTATAAGCGTTGGTCCTGACCAAACGAGCAATCTCGCTAAAGAATTCACCCCATTTGAATCGAAAACTAAGAGCGGACAGTTTGTTCTGCAAAGTCCCAACGGATCGATTGATCCGGAAGGCTGGCTGATGAACTGGTTCAGTTAGGGGGGAATCTAACTGAGCAACCTGCGCACACGCTGTGCGCGGATTTGCCGGAGTTGTATTGAGAGAGGTTGCGGAAGCAGCGCTCTTCATGCATCGCCACGGGTTCTCCGTCGATAGCCACTGGCTATCCCTACTGAGGCAGTTTGTATTGGCACGCGTTTCGGAATGGTTAGCTCACACTGCTGCTCGGGGGTGTAGCTGGGTGGGTTCGATTCGTGTACGCGGGACCATAAGGCAACTGACCAAAAACTGGGAGACTGGTTCGGCCGGGGAAAAGCTGAGTCTTCGGTCAACGGAGCAAGTTTCCAAAGAGAGCCCTGACCCAAGTGTTTGTTGAATGTGTTTGTCAATGGATTGACAGCCGATATGTGGGATGTTTCATCCCACGTAGTTTGACAGGCAGGGGCGACCACGGCTAGATCGGGTTCCAGAGATGGGATCTGTCTGGCTCTAAAACACGTAAGGAAAACGGAGATCCTGCATATGAAGGTGTTCACCACAGGACAGGTCGCTAAGATCTGTAAGGTGGCCCCTCGAACCGTGAGCAAATGGTTCGACTCCGGCCGACTCAAAGGATATCGCATTCCGGGTTCGCAAGACCGCCGGATCCCACGCGAATATCTGATCAGGTTCCTCAAGGAGCATGGTATGCCCCTGGGAGACCTGGAAGATGAGGCGATGGCCAAAGTCTTAATCGTTGCTCAAGACCAAGTATTGATCGAGAATCTTCGGCGCGAATTACCGCCCGAGCGTGGATTCAAAGTCGGTACCGCAGCCAGCGGTTTTGAGGCGGGCATCCAGGCTGAAAGTTTCCATCCCGACTGCATGATTGTAGACTTCTCAATCGGCAAAGTGGAAGCGCTTCAGATCTGCCAAAATCTGCGTAAGAATA
>JADYZV010000115.1 GCA_020852965.1 Pirellulaceae bacterium
GATCCCCGTCGATGACGAAACGCTCGTCGCCTACCTCGACAATGAACTTTCGCCCGCTCAACGGCAACGCATCGAAGCCAGCTTGCCAGTCGAGCCGGAACTACGACGGAGGTTGGCCGAGCTGCAGTCGAGTTGGGAGCTGCTAGGTGATTTACCTAGCCCTTCTCCACGCCGCGATTTGACGCAAACAACGATTGCCATGGTCTCACTTTCGCTGGAACAGGAAGCTCGCACGTGGTCGCGCTGGCTGTCCGACAATCGATTCGTGGTCGTGGGACTGGGCGGCCTGATCATGATGCTGGTCGGAGCTGCCAGTTCTCGCGCACTGACTCAGTACATGACGCGGCAGATCTTAGCTAATTTGCCCAGCATCGTCGATTTTCCCGCTTTGCAAAACATCGATTCCACCGAGTTCCTGCACGCACTATCGCAAATCGATGACCTGGTTATTGCCGCAGGCCCTCAAGCCGAGCGAGGTCTTATAGGTGATGGCCGTGTCCCGGCAGAAATTGACCAGCGTCGCAGTTGGGTAGAACGACTTAAGGAAGATAGTCGAGGTCGCTTGGAAAGTAACTTGGTCGAGTATCGAAGGTTACCCGAATCGCAACAAGAAGTGCGAAAGCGTATCGCCGACGAGATCTACGCCGATGGTTCTCGGACCGAAAGCTACTTGTCGGTCATTCGCGCTTACAACTCAATCCTCGAGCGGTGGGGAACGAAACCGCGGGCCATGCTACAGGAAATGTCCATCGATCAGCGCATCGAAGAGATTCGTGCGCGAGTGGCTGTGCTGATGGCCCTCAGCTTCATACCCTCTCCTCAGGATCGAGAGGTCTTTCGAATCTGGATCGAGAAGATTGTTCAAAAGCAGGAGTCTGCCGAACAGGTCTTCTACTACAATTACGATGCGCAGAAAGTCGTCGACGAATTGCTTTGGGGAGACCCAGAAAATTCGATCGTTACGGATGACGATCTAGAGGAACTCTTGGGAGAACTTCTGTCCGAACAGGCTGCCAAACGACTTAGCGATATTTCGGACAAATCGGCGCGTCGTTATCATTTGGGGCTGTGGATTGCACCTCTGCTAGTCGGAGCACCTGAACGCGGAAATGGCGCCGGCGTCGACTTACAGCAGAGTTTCTCAAAACTTGGTACAGGTCGCCAAAACTCGCTAGAATTCCTGCCCGAAGAAGAAGTTCGTAGACAGTTGCGACAACCCTCCACGACCAATCCACAAGCCACTGTTCCCTGATCGCCCACCCGTGCCGCAGGCAGAGCCTCGGAATATGTCGACGTCTGTGGAGGCGCTTTGGGGGAGAGAGAGGCAGTGCCGCTGTGGCAGTGCGTGCCCCGGCGGAGCCTGGGAACGAGGGGGTACGGCAGGCAGAGCCTACTTTTGCGAACGCAGCGCGGCTTGTGCCGCTGCCAGACGCGCGATGGGAACGCGGAATGGCGAGCAGCTGACATAGTCGAGTCCTACCGTGTGGCAGAACTGAATGGAAGCTGGATCACCACCATGCTCACCGCATATGCCAAGCTTAATGCCGCTCTTGACGCTACGTCCCTTCTTGACTGCCATGTCGATCAACTGTCCTACGCCGGTGGTATCCAACGATTGGAATGGGTCGATTGGCAAAATCTCTTGGTTGAGATAATCGGGGAGGAACGAATTGATGTCGTCACGGCTGAAGCCGAACGTCATTTGCGTTAGGTCGTTGGTGCCGAAGCTAAAAAAGTCTGCTTCGTTGGCAATTTGATCCGCGGTCAGAGCAGCTCGTGGAACTTCAATCATCGTTCCAATCAAGATGTCGAGCGTGCCAGTAAACTTCTGGGCCTGCTTGACGGCTGCTATGGTCTCTTCCGTCTTGCGGCGGAGTAATTTGAGTTCCGCTTCGGTGCCTACCAGAGGAATCATGATCTCGGGAATGGCGTGGATCTTCTTGTTGGTACATTCGATGGCAGCTTCCACAATGGCAGTGACCTGCATCTCCAGAATCTCTGGGTAGGTCACACTCAGGCGGCAGCCACGGTGGCCGAGCATCGGCTTGAATTCATGCAGCGAATCGACGCGAGCCTTGATTTCGGCCGGATCGACCTTCAATTCCTTAGCCAATTCGGCTTGCCCTTTTTCATCGTGCGGGACGAATTCGTGCAATGGGGGGTCTAGCAGGCGAATTGTGACGGGCAATCCATTCATCGCGGTAAAGATGCCGATGAAGTCATCGCGTTGGAATGGGAGTAATTTCGCGAGCGCAGTGCGGCGAGAGCTCTCATCCTTGGCAACAATCATTTGACGAATGGCCAAAGTACGTGCACCGCCAAAGAACATGTGCTCGGTGCGACACAGTCCGATGCCTTGAGCGCCAAATTCGCGAGCGCGTTGGCTATCCTCTGGCGAGTCGGCGTTGGTGCGGACCTTGAGCGTGCGATACTTGTCAGACCATTCCATCATGGTTGCAAAGTCGCCCGACAGACTTGCGGGTTGGGTCACCACTTCGCCAGCAGCCACCTCACCCGACGTGCCATTGATGCTCAACACATCATTCTCACCGTACGTCTTACCATTGATAGTGGCTTTCTTCGCTTTGGCGTCGATGACAACGCCGGCAGCTCCCGCGACACAACAACGTCCCCAACCGCGGGCTACAACCGCTGCGTGGCTGGTCATGCCCCCGGTGCTGGTCAAAATCCCAGCAGCAGCGTGCATACCATCGACATCTTCTGGGCTCGTTTCCTTGCGAATCAATATTACCTTCTCACCAGCCAAGGCCCGCGCTTTGGCATCCTCGGCGGTGAAGGCCAATTTGCCTACAGCGGCACCTGGAGAAGCTGGCAGACCTCGGGCAATCTTGACAGCCTTTTCCCACGCTTCGGTCTGGAAGCTGGGAAGTAGCAA
>JADYZV010000116.1 GCA_020852965.1 Pirellulaceae bacterium
CGGCTTGGTACTACGTAGCTCAGCGATCTGCGTATCAAACTTTTTTAATTCTTCCGCCGCTGCGGGCAGGTACTGATAGAGTACGCCCGGAGAGATATTGACGCTGGGGTACGTTTTCAGCAGTGCTTGTTGCTCGGCGGTACGCTCCGCAGCGGGTGCGTTGTAAGCAGCGCGCAACGGCTCGCGCAGAGCTTCCTCATGCTTCATCAATTCCTGCTCGAGCGCCTCGGCCATATATTTGTCTTGTTCCGCCTGCCTCCGCTTGGCAATCTCCTGTACTTGCATTTCGACCTGCGCCGCCTGCTGCCGCTCCGCCTCGGTGGAGAGCGAGATCAATCGCTCCGTTGGCACGCGCCACTGCTGCCAATCCCAGGCTGGCTCGAAGACCGATCGTATGGCGGTGTAGTCTACGAGCGAGATTGGATCGTAGCGGTGGTCGTGGCATTGCGCGCAGTGCAGACTGCTTCCCAGCAAGGTCGTTCCAATAATCTTCATCGAGTCGGCGATGACCTTATTGCGCGCCTCGGGACTGTTGTCGCCACTGCCGGTGCCATCGGCGGCCATGCGCAGGAAGCCGGTTGCCGTCAGCAGCTCGATCTGCTCTGCAGTCCAGTCACCCCGTTTAGGTCCAGCCAATTCGTCACCGGCCAGTTGTTCCGTGATGAAGCGATCCAATGGTTTGTCAGCACACAACGAGCGAATCACGTAGTCGCGATATTTCCAGGCCCAGGGTCGCAGCTCATCGCTGCTGGTATAGCCGGCAGAGTCGGCGTAGCCGGCCACGTCCAACCAGTGTCGGGCCCAACGCTCACCGTAGGCTGGCGAAGCGAGCAGCTTCTCCAACATTTCATCGAACCACGCTGAACTCGTGTGCTCGAGCCAATGCCGTTGCTCGTCCGCCGTGGGTGGCAAACCGGTTAAGTTATAGTACGCGCGTTTGATTAGGGTCGATCGCTTTGCCTCGGGCGCGAAGGTCAATCCCTCTGGCATGGCCGCCTCGATCCATTGGTCGATCGGCGTGCGCGCCACTGCGGAGCGATCACCGGACTGCGGTGATGGATCGATGGGTGATGGGTCGATTGGGGGCAACGCAGCCACGATCGGCTGATAAACCCAGTAGCTCCGGTCTTCGACACTCAGCGGCACCCCCGGTCCAATGGTTTCCGGCTCGGGGCGCAGGGTTGGTGCCCCAGCGGTTATCCACTGTTCGATCAGCTGCACTTTTTCGGCGGGCAGGTGAACTTCCCCCGGCGGCATTTCTCCACTACTCACCAATTCCAACAGGTAGCTCCCTTCCGCGTCCCCTGGCGCGATGGCTGGGCCTGAATCTCCCCCGGCGATCAAGAAGCGGACCAAGCGTAGATCCATGCCGCTAGACAATTCTTCGGTGGCACCATGACAGTCGAAACAGTATTCGCGAAAGATCGGACGGATGTGCGATTCGAACTGCGGAATAGGCTGGCTGCTATCCGCCTTGAGTACTGGCTCCGCTGCGCGCGCAGCGGCTGCCTGCAGGCTAAAAGCCGCGACAACGAGCAGCAGATAGTGGGTTACACGAAGAGGCACACCAATGGTGGGATGGGTTCCCATGGGTGGAACTTTTTAAAAAGGCGGGTTAGGAAGCAGGTAGGTGGTAGGCGATCGACATGTGGCATGCATGGCTATCAACATTATACCGTCGAGCGGCACCAATTTGTTTAACCCGGACTATTCTTTGTCGAATTGGAAAAGCGTGTAACACGTTTGTAGTATAGGCGTTACATCAAAGCGTTTAAAAACACGCTGTTAACCCAAAACGCTCTATGGTTACTTCCGGACCAGCGTTTTATTCGTGCTCCGGCCTTGCCATCCGTGCTAAGCCTCAAGTCATTGGCCTAGCACGGATGGCAAAGCCGGGGCACGGATGACCATACCAATCCTATTGCGCACCGATTCCAGCCAAGAATACGACGAGGCCGATAATCAATCCGCAGACGACGATGGATAGCACGACGCCGAGAATATCCTTGGCACGCGGTCGGAGCATTTCCCAGTCGGTCCCTGGGAACATGCGTTGCCCCTCGAAGCGGCGCGGGTCCGCGTAGGAGATTTCAAGCTGTTCGCGATCCTTAACGGGGTCGGGGTCGACTACCGTTTTCATCTTGACGTAGTACCGGTCGAGCACCATGGAGGAATTGCGCGGGGTAACTAGGCTGGCCAAAATCAAAACTAGAAATGGGGTCAATACTCGCGGCGGTAAACGAAGCGTTTCCAGCGTGGCTTTGGAAACGCTGCTCAGATCGATGCCAACCAGGGGATAGAGTAGAAAGTCGAGATTGAAATCACCTCGGCCGACAAAACTTCCCGTTCTGCGCTGTTCTAACACGTGTGTTTCGCCTTGTTGATATTCCGCCACAGTCTCGAGCTGTGATTCTCCGACGGGCTCCAGCGACTCGCTCCAAAAAATGGGCCGCCCGCCGCTAGTGGTGACAACTTGGATCGGTTCACCGACGGAAGCCGGCGGTGGCTCAGCGCCCAATTGTCGTAGCAACTCTTCGTTGTCTTGTCGCCGCGCATCGTCGGCCACTTGCAGCCAAGCCTCGTGCCGAGCGACATCGGCCGCAGTCGCTATTCGCTCTGTGGTCTTGGTAACCAAGTGAGTCGCCGTGCTAAACGATGGACTTTCGCGCAACGCGGGAACTAGACGAGGCAACAACGATGGAAGAACAAAGAAAGCCATTAAGGAAAATAGGATCGTGAGCCACACCGCAGTGCGATTGGTTCGTCGCCAAAACATGCCCATCCAAAACGGAGCTGCGAATAGGATCGGCAATTCGACCGCGAACTTGAACTGTCCGAAAACATCTGCCATGGTCATGGCCACCAAGGCAGCCCCCACGATAGTTAACAAACCGGAAATCCGCCCAACCAAGACATAAGTCCGTTCGTCCGCGTCGGGGTTGATGAAAGCCGCGTAGACGTTGCGCGTGACCAATCCAGCCGTAACGATCATGTAAGTGTCCGCAGAGCTCATCATAGCGGCCATGAGGCAGGCCAGCATCAAGCCCACCAGTCCCATGTTGAGCGGACCGAGGATCTCCCGCGCGGCTACCCCCCAAACACGATCGGGATCGATGGCTATCTCTGCACTGCCAGCCAGCAAAGCGAGTGCAATTAAAGCTGTCAGCGCCCAACCGACAGTACACAGACGCTTAAGGAAATTGCCCACCACCAGACCAATGCGCGCTTCATCTTCGCTCTTGGCGGAGCCTCCGCCGGTGGCGATAAAGTGCGGCTGAACCACAATGCCAATCATGGCCAAAATGCTCAATGAAACAATGTACTGCACTGGAAATTCGCCCGCGCTCGGACCAGCAAATAAGCTGAAGTAATCCGGCGAAACTCGCTCATGCAAGATGCGAAAGCCGTCCATGATCCCCATCGTTTCGGGATCGCCGAAATTCTTTACCAACGCCAGCAATCCAAACGGAATTAGCAGCACCGACAGCAAAATAATAAACAGGCCTTGAATCAAATCGGTATAGTAGGCCGCCGTGAGTCCACCGAGCACGCCATACAGAATGACGATCAGGGCCAAGCCGGGGACCAACACGTACTGTAGCGGTAGTCCAGCCATAGTCTCGAACCCCAACAGCGGCACAGCAAACTTGGCGATTGCGGAAAACATCGTCGACAGATAGAAGGCATAAAAGATGATTGCAAACAGCGAATAGGCTGCACCCATTGCCCGCGATTCGTAGCGTTCAACGAACCAATCGCCAAGAGTCAAGTGTCGCATGCGGCGATACCAGACCGCTATGACCCAGTAGACAGGAGTCACGAACAACCACATCAGCGCCGACCACACACCGCTTAATCCGCTGGTCCAACCGGTGCGTCCCACTGTCACAGGTTCGTGGGCACCCGTCCCCGAACCAAACGCGGCAAACGTCTGCAGCAGCTTGCCGAAGCCGCGGCCTCCCATAAAATAGTCCTCTTGCCCCTTCACGCGCAGCATCGACCACAGCCCGATGGCGATCATGCTGGAGAAGTAGACAGCTAGTACCAGGTAGTCGATCCAGTTCATCGTGCAGGCCCTCCAATGCGCCGGTTGATAGTCTGAAGCTTGCGATTGAAACCATTTCGCAGACGCACTTTCAATACACTGCTGAGGGCCTACTCAAAAACGCAAAAGTTTTACGAAACGTACGATAACAGTTTGGAAAGCGATTCGTGCTGAATGAGACATGCTACTGGCAGTGGCAATCGTAGGCAATGTCGCCAACAGACTTTTCTTCGACCGCTACGCGCGATTCCTTGGAGTGCTCCGAGTTCTCGGAGCTTTGGTCTGGAGAGCGGCCCGCAGCGCATTGGAACGCTGGCGGTGAAGACCAAGTTGACAGCGCGCAGAGCGGATGCGCTTGGGTGGCGCGCGGCAGACTGTTCGCGCGTCCATCGGCAATGGTGACCCGATGCTTCCGCTTGATGTTGACTTGGGGGAGGGCCAAAGCGGGGATCAATCCCCGCACTCCAAAAAAACTTGCTGGCGGTGAAGACCAAGTTGACAGCGCGCAGAGCGGATGCGCTTGGGTGGCGCGCGGCAGACTGTTCGCGCGTCCATCGGCAATGGTGACCCGATGCTTCCGCTTGATGCTGACTAGGGGGAGGGCCAAAGCGGGGATCAATCCCCGCACTCCAAAACTTGTCCGTTCTACGCCAGCTTTTCGCTCTTCTCTGTTGGGGGGTAACGAGAATTCGAAAAAGTTTTATTAAAAAAACTATAACACTTTGCTACGCATTTCATGCCTAATAGATTGCGTCACTGGCAACCGTTGGTGCTGTCGCCAATGGGCTATCTCCTTATCCTTCTTTCTTTTTTGGAGCTCAAGAGATGAGAACGAAATCTCGAACTGGGTTTACTTTGGTTGAGCTGTTGGTGGTGATCGCCATCATCGGCGTTCTGGTTGGGCTGCTATTGCCCGCAGTCCAAGCCGCACGTGAAGCGGCTCGCCGCATGAGTTGCTCGAACAACCTCAAACAGCTCGGCCTAGCCATGCACAATTTCGCAGATACCTACAAATCCTTTCCGGCAAGGAAAGCAACCGACAACGCCTCGTCGCCCACTTGGGCCGTAATGATCATGCCCTACCTCGAGCAGAGCAATGGCTACAACCTGTGGGATCTCAAGAAGAACTATAGCGATCAGGATGACACCTCCACGATCTCAGCCACGGAGAATACAGACGCGGCGCGTCAGGTGCATGTGCCTGCCTACAACTGTCCATCGCGGCGCGCAGGCACCCAGCTCAGCATTATGGAGGCGGGGCAAAGCGGCATATTGGGGTCTGGGGGGCTGCAAGCCAGATTCCACAAGCCGGGGCGGGTGGGTGACTACGCCGGCAATGTCGGCACGTTCGGAGCACCGAACAGTAATGGGGACATACA
Organism: Pirellulaceae bacterium; assembly: GCA_020852965.1. Taxonomy (GTDB): domain Bacteria; phylum Planctomycetota; class Planctomycetia; order Pirellulales; family Pirellulaceae; genus Aureliella. Next base: position 5,425 of record JADYZV010000116.1, read on the forward strand.
AGGCAATTGGTGGTCGACTAGTGCCAGCGGCACAATCGTTCGCGGCACGCGACTGCCAGGCGCAGGAGCAGGAGAGCTAGTGAAGAGCCAGGTTGA
>JADYZV010000117.1 GCA_020852965.1 Pirellulaceae bacterium
CTATTCTCGAGTTCTATCTGCAAAACTCGTTCACCTGTGAGACAAGCTCCCAAGGGGTCCCCCGAAATGGTGGCTGGTACAACGAGCTATGCGGAAGATCTATCTGCAAAACTCGTTCACCTGTGAGACAAGCTCACAAGGGGTCCCCGAAATGTTGGCTGGTACAACGAGATCTATCTGCAAAACTCGTTCACCTGTGAGGCAAGCTCACAAGGGGTCCCCCGAAATGTTGGCTGGTACAACGAGCTATGCGGAAGATCTATATGCAAAACTCGTTCACCTGTGAGACAAGCTCACAAGGGGTCCCCCGAAATGTTAGCTGGTACAACGAGCTATGAGGGAGATCTATCTGCAAAACTTGTTCACCTGTGAGGCAAGCTCACAGGGGTCCCCGAAAAGTTGGCTGGTACAACGAGCTATGCGGAAGATCTATCTGCAAAACTTGTTCACCCGTGAGGCAAGCTCACAAGGGGTCCCCGAAATGTTGGCTGGTGCAACGAGCTATGCGGAAGTGCGCAATAATCTGGGTTCTAACCACGAAAAAAACGAAGAACACGAAAAAGAATCTCTGCTGTTTACTGAGTGGTCTACAAACGGGCTAACTCGTGAGATTTAGGGCTGGTCGGCGGGTGTTTCTTCTGGCGATTCGGCGGGTGTTTCTTCTGGCGGATCGACGGGTGACTCTTCTTGCAACCCGGCGGGGGCTTCTTCTGGCGACTCGGCGGGGGCTTCTTCTGGCTGCTCGGCGGATGTTTCTTCTGGCGGATCGGCGGGGGCTTCTTCTGGCGGATCGGCGGGTGGCTTGGTGGCTGACTTCTGCAGCTCGCGCTCTTGTACCTCGGCCATCTCATTCATGCCGAGCTCGCGGTAGAGATCGGCGAGTTTCTTGCGGGTCGAACGCGCGTCTGGGGCGAGGCCGATGGCGGTTTCGTAGCATTCGATGGCACCAATCGAATCTCCATTGCGGGCACGGATCTCGCCTAGCGAATCATGAAAATCAGCATTGCGAGGTTCGCTGGCGATGGCTGCCATGGCCAATTGCACTGCGCGCTCGGGCTCCTGCTCGGTGCGCGATAAGACCAGCGCCAGGTTGTTCATGGTGATCGGATTGTTGGGAGCTTGTCGTAGCGCCAATTCAAGGTGAGGCTGAGCCGCCTTGAGATCGCCTACGAGCAAGTGCCGATTGGCCAATAGGATATGAGTAATTGCGGTGGCTTGTCCTGCGGCCAATTGTTGTTCGAGGGCGTTTTTGAGTTCGGGAGTTGCGGCCTGCCCTAAGCTCAACAGCCGAGCGATCTCCGTGCCGACGCTTGGATTGGTGGGATCGGCTTTGAGGGCCGCATCGAGCAGCCCCAGCTTGAGCTTGGTTTGCCCGTCAACGCGTTGAATCGATAGCGAGTACTCGATGCGATACGATTCGGAGAGCAAACGTCGGAGCCGAGCGTTCTCGGGATCTTTCTTCAAGCCGGTTTGGGCCGCCTGCCGAGCTTCGGCAGTCTTCTGTTCGTACAGCAGGACGTTTGCCAAAATGGCCCAGTCGAGACTGGTCACCGTTTCCGCATCTACTCGCGCCTGAACCTCTTTCTTGACCTCTTCAGCGGCGCGCTCGAAGCGACCTTGTTGCCCATGTTTTGCTGCGAGGCGAGCGATCGCCAGGTTGGCTTCCAAATCGGAGTCACCTTCGCTTCCGCGCTCCAACACCGCCATCGCTTGCGAAACGTCCCCTTGGCTTTCGAGAAGTTGCGAGTACAGGCTGCGCAGGGCGGGATGGCAACCTCCCCAACGCGTAGCCATCGCAAGATCTTTGATCAAACGCGCGCGATCCTCGGGAGTCCGCATCTGATGATTGTGTAGTTCGTCGGCTGCCAGCCAATGATGGGCCGGTGCAAACCCCGAGGAATCCAACGGAGCAATGCGCCGCATCATCTGCCGCGCTTGGGCCAACCGGCCTTGGCGGGCAAGCTGTGCAGCCACGAGATAGGTGATGCGAGAATTGGAGTTTTGCAGTTGCAACAAGCGTCGCAACAACAATTCCCCATAACCTGACACCAACTCGCTATCCTTGGCACCTTGCTCATCGAGTGCGTCTACCTTCTCAGCGGCGCCTGATGCTTGGTCCGACCCATCGGAGTCCTCGACCGCTGTCCCCTCTTTTTCCACTTCCCGAGTTATTCTGGGCGCATTCTCGTCGGTACGGCGTAACGCTTCGGGCAATTCCTCCGCCACCCAATCGCTATAGCGCTGGGCCAACGTCTGTCGGCTGAGCGAAGCACCATATCCGACCAAACCCACGCTTGCAGCCAACAATATCACCCATGGCGCGTTTACTAGCAGTAACCACCACCACGAGCGCGTGAACGTCCAGGCCAACATATACTCGACCGACCCTTGCAACAATAGAAGCGGGCGCGAGAGTAGCGTTATGACGGTGTCGAAGCGTCCTTTGGGAGTTTCTGAATCCATGGGCGGAGTTCTTGGTTCTTGGTTCTTGGTTCTTGGTTCTTGGTTCTTGGTTCTTGGTGCTTGGTGCTTGGTGCTTGGTGCTTGGTGCTTGGTGCTAGGTGCTTGGTGCTAGGTAACTTTGCTTGCCCAATCTTCTAGGAGCAAGCCGCCGACACGCGCGAACTCTCTGGTGTTGTTTGTCACCAGTGGAATAACTAGTCGTAATGCATGCGCGGCAATCATCGTGTCCAACGGTCCTATAGGTAAACCGCGTCGCTCCAAATCGGCTCGTACCACGCCATAGCGCTCCGCAGCTTGGGAGTCAAAGTCGACAATCGCCAAGGGAGCAAGAAACAAATCAAGCGCCGCATGATTCTTGCCAGTATCACTACTCTTGTCCGCACCATAACGGAGCTCGGCTAAAGTAACCGACGAAATCGCCAACTCGTCCGCAACAAACTGCTTAAATTTCTCGACTACCACCAGAGGCTTCTGGCGAATAACAAACACACAAATATTCGTGTCAAGCAAATACTTCACTCGAAAACACCCCTCCGCTCCTGCTCGGCGGGCTGCGATCGATCGCTCATGAAGTCATCTGTGAAACCCTCAAGGCCTTGCGAAAACAACTGCCAAGCGTCTATGTCGCCTGGGATTAACAACAACGACCTCCCGACTCGTTTGACGAACACCTCCGTCGCGTCGATATGACAATCCAACGGTAGGTTAATCGTTTGCTCCGAACCACAAGTATGCACTTCTACCGTTTTCATGTTGGTTTCTTGGTTTCTTGGTTCTTGGTTCTTGGTTCTTGGTTCTTGGTTCTTGGTTCTTGGTTCTTGGTGCTTGGTGCTTGGTGCTTGGTTCTTGGTGCTTGGTGCTGGCTATTTCTTTACCACGGCACGGGCAACTTCGCGCAATTGCAAAAATTGGGCTCGCAGCGCTTCACGGCCAGCTTGTGATAGCTCTCCGCCCGATTCGCTCAACAATTGAAACTGATAGGTGACTGCCGTGGCTGACTGTTGGTTGGCCGCAGCCGTTTCGACATCAACCGACTCGGTCGCTTGCTCAGGTAACAACCGCGATGGGACATTCGTATAAGGCTCTCCGTTGCGTGTGAACAAAGTGTAGAAAATCGTCTCTTTCCCCCCCAGTTCATTTTCGAGCTCGCATTCTCCCCAGGGCCAGTCATCCTGCCAACGAATATCGACGGGGCCCGCTTTCCAACCGCGCAATTCGAGCTCGTCGATCGGATCATTCCAACCGAGAAATGGCAGGTCGATGACCGTAGTAAATTCGCCTTCGCTTGAACGATAGATCCAACGCAAACTGAATTCACCTTGGCGGCTGCGCGGATTGCGCTGCACGGTCTGAAAGCCTATTTTTTTCCATTCAATTTGCCCTTCACCGTCAATTTGACTTTGGGCTTCGAGCGTATCGGGGAGCGAATCTGGACCAGCCAATCCCTCGACTTGAGCTAACGAGAGATTCGGTCGTCCGAAATTCAAACTGCTCAATCCCTGACTGGCCAGGCTGCTGATGGGCAACAAGGCGGCGAGAAGTAGAACAGCCGGTACGATGCGCACGGTCCACAGTGCCGCCGGAACACTGCTCCATAAGAAAGCGGTTTGCTTCGGCTGCTGTGCCAAGCGTTCGGCGCGGCGTTTGAGGAAGCGTTGCTTTTCGTAATCGTCGTCCGGCAAAAGGCTTTCAAACGGGTCGGGCTGAGGCCAACAGAAGAGCTTGTTAAGCCCCGAAAATACCGGTCCGAATTCAGCGTCTGCCACCGGTATCGGCTCGAAGATTCGCCGAAACAATCGGCTGGAGCACCAGATCAACAACAGCACAATAGCGGCGGTGGTCCCCTCAAGGATGCGGTAATCCCAGCCGTTGGAGAAGTCGCGATGGGTATATTCCTGGAGCGTGAGGATGCCGAAAATACGCAAGAAGTGTCCCATCAAAGTCCATAGCGGAACCAGCACGAGCGTTTTGACCCCTACGATAAAGCCGCTATGTTGAAGCAGGCCCAGCAGAATCGCGAAGGCACCGAAAGCATAAACGCTCCCCAAACCACCGCAAACCTCGTCGGCGACCAAGTGCAGGTCGCGTGTTTCAATCGAACTACCATTCTGCAAACATGGGATGGCCAGCGCATCGAGCGCCTTGGCCGAACACCATGCGGCGGCGGATTGCAACCAATTGGAAAAGCCTTGGTCCCAACCCCAGGGCCAAGGTAGCGTGGTGGCAAGTAAAGTGGTCCAGCCGGCGATGCTGGCCCAGTGCTTTTGACCCAAACGCCCCAAAGCCCAAGCGGCAAAGAAGAACAACAGTGACAAATGGGCCAGCCATGGCGAAAATTTCCACACGCCGTAGAGGTAGATTAACGCGGCCACGACCGAAAGTGAAATGGCGGTCCAGACCCGGTATCGCCCCCGAGCTTCGGTGGCGTCGCGGAACCCCATCACAATCCAAATGACTACCGCCAGAAGGACCAGTGGGAAAAACCGCATGTGGTCGCGACTCCACAGACTAGCCGTTTGATAGATCAGCAATGGCGAGAGTGCGACCAGCGGCAACACCCCCACTAACAAATCCCAATGCCAAGCGGGCTGCTCCAGTTTGTCTGCGCTGTTTTCCATAAAGCTATTTCGTCGCAAAGTTGTCAACTAAAAACGGAAGGCGTATGGCACATGGGACTGCACCTGCCACTTTTTTACTACGATTTCATTACTACAACTACGCTCGCGCGCGGTCGATGGAGTATGCCCGCTAATTTACCCCAATTCTAACCCATGAATCGACCTCTTATGCCTCATGTGGAGGGAATTTTGGTAAGGGCCGTGCAGAATTGTTCAAGTCTTGGTAGAAAATAGGGCCAATGCACTTACACCCTCGAACCACAAGCCACCGATACCGATGCCAAGCACTCTGAAAGCCCTCATAACCGGCATAACGGGACAAGACGGTAGCTATCTCACCGAGTTCCTATTGGCCAAAGGCTACGAAGTTCACGGCATTGTCCGCCGCAGTAGCAGCATGGCGCGTCCACGGATCGACGAAATGACGCGCAATGCGGAAATCTATCAAAAAAAACTACACCTACATTACGCCGATCTGGACGATGTGACCACCATTCGACGGCTGCTTCTCAAAATCCAGCCGCGCGAAGTATATCATTTGGCAGGTCAGTCGCACGTGGCGGTGAGCTTCGAAGTGCCCGAGTCGACTTGCCAATTCACCGCCATGGGGACCCTGAAACTGCTGGAGATCTTGCGCGACTGCGATCCGTCTCCACGCTTCCTGCATACGGGTAGCAGCGAGATATTCGGCATGCCAGCCAGTGCCCCGCAAAATGAACAGACTCCGCTACGCCCGGTGACCCCCTATGGAGTAGCCAAGGCTTTTGCAACCGATATGGTCCGCGTTTATCGCGATAGTTTTGGCTTGTTTGCGTGCAACGCAATTTGTTTCAATCACGAATCACCGCGCCGTGGCGAGTCGTTCGTTACAAGAAAAATTACACGCAGCGCAGCTCGGATTAAACTTGGCTTGGACCGCAAACTGTCGATGGGGAGCGTAGACGCCCAACGCGACTGGGGCTATGCGCCCGATTTTGTCGAAGCGTTTTGGCGTATGCTACAATTGGAAAAACCACTTGATTTGGTGCTTTCCACAGGGAAGTTGCATCGCGTCCGCGACTGGCTCGATGTCGCCTTCAAACATGTCGGGCTCGATTGGCAGCAGTATGTCGAATTTGACCCCCGATTTTTACGCAAGGCAGACCCACAAACATTGGTCGGCGACTCGCGACTGGCGGAAACGGTGATCGATTGGAAGCCACGCGTCAGCTTCGAAGAACTCGTTCAACAGATGGTAGACGCCGAACTCAAGAGCCTGTCCGATCTGCGCCCGCCGCTCTGCTCGTAAGACCCTGCGTATTTACACTTGATGCAAGTAGCAAATACCGACGGCGGAGCGTCGGGCCACATTAGACTCATAAGACTCAGTATGTCCACACCCGTTGCAATTCCAACAACCCAAGCAGGGCGGCTGCGCCACTCTATCGACTGGCTGTTGGGACTCAGTCTACTCGGCTCGCTTCCGCTGGCCAGCGTCTTTTTTTGCGATCTCTGGTTTCGTAGCGACTATCGTTTCTTCCCGCTGCTAATAATCGTTCCACTGGTAATGCCTATGTGGCGAGGCCGCAATCAGCCGCTGGCTGAATCAGGCTCTAGGCAGTCGGCCAAAGACATCCCGCGCAGGCCTATCTCACTAGGGCTATGGTTCGCCAGTGGAGTAAGCGCAATTTGCGCTCCCCTGCTGTTCTCACCCTGGCTGGCCATGCTCGCTTTAGCATTATCTTGGTGCGCCTGGATTCTAGAGCGCATGAGGCAAACTCCATGGCCCCGATTGCTCAAGTGGACACTGCCACTGCTGGTATTGCTGCTGCTACCGCTGTCAGAGCGGTCCGATCCACTACCGAGCTTTTCGTCGAGCGTGACCTACGCTTCAAGCAGCCTGCTGGACCTGCTAGGAATAGCTAGTGTACCGGCCGAGCAAAAGCTGCAATTGCAGAGTGGCAGCTACGATGTGGCAGCGGCTTGTCGGGGATTGGGCAATCCATATTTATTGTTTACGGCAGCCGTCCTGCTATGCATGAGCACGCGCTGTAGTCTCAGCCTGGGATTGCTAAGCGTTGGTAGCGCGCCGCTTTGGTCCTGGGGTGGGAGCGTGCTGCTGGCGACGGTCAGCTCATGGCTGGCAGAAAAACAAGACATGTATCTTTGGCTTGGGGAGCGACTGTGGATTGCACAAGCTTTGGTCCTACTTATCGAATTGCTCTCACTGTTATTGCTCAAGCGGGGCCTACAGTTGTTGTTGGCACCATTCAGGGCTCATTCCGCAGGAATCGGTAGAATCCACAAGTTCTTCAATCGTGTCGTGTTGTGGCCCGAGCCAGATCCGTTACGCAAACGATCATCGCGAAGCCGACGCGAGTCGACCGAGCTCGGTGCATCAAGCGGCGAAGTGGTCCGCCGCGCTCCCTACGCACTGGCGGTGGTGGCCGGTCTATTCCTAATTGCCGGGGGCATTGACATCATGCGCCTGACCAAGGACCGGCAATTCGAACAACCCTATATGACTGAGTTGCTGACTCACCCCAACGCCTCGCGAGCTGCGATCGAGCCGCGCCTATCGCGAGAAACGCTGCCCGACGAGCTCCTCGGAATGCGTTTGATAGGGTTCGACGAGTTCGCTACACCAGGTACTGGGACCGGAGTACCGCATACAGCCCGCTGGACTTACGCCGATGGCAAGCGGATCGTCGAGCTCTCGGCAAGCGCTCCCTACCGAGGCTCAGCCGCATTGGTCCGCCAACGCCTGCTCGACGGCAGCCGAATCGCCAAGCCGCTGCAAACATTCGAGCTGCAGCTAAAAGCGACGAACGACTCCAAGCAGGGTGTGCCTGATGGCAACTCCAGCGAGGCCCAAGCGGACGACGCGTTTCGTGTTGCCGAACTGACGCTCACAGATTCGCTAGTCGGGCGCTCGTACTTGGCATTTACCAGTTGGCCGATCGACGGCAGCAGTCGGGAAGTCCTCCCCGCGAATACCGACTCCTGGTGGAGCCAAATGCTAGCTGCCATCTGCTATCAGCCTACGTCAGCCAGCCTAAGTTTGTGGTCGGAGGGAGAGACTCCCAATTCGGATGAAGCCCAACAGCATCTGCAACAAATGCTCATCCACGCTGCGAAACGGGTAGGTACAGCGATTGCAGGAGATTAGTACAGCCGCTCAGGAACAGGTCAAGAACAAGTCATTGGATGTCGCCCTTGCTAGAAGCAAAACTTACGCTCCTGCCGGACAAGCCGGCAAGGGGGCGGCACCAAGAACCAAGCACCAAGAACCAAGCACCAAGAACCAAGAACCCTCTTCTACGCAAACTGCACTTCGGAGATTTTGTAAAGAGTTTCCACTCGGTGAAAGCCGAAGCGTTCGTACAATCGTATGGCGGCCGTATTCTGCACTGTCACTTCGAGGTGCACGTAGCGACAATCGACCTCGGCAAACCCGTTTAAGGCAGCCACCAAGAGAGCTCGACCGACTCCGACGTCTCGAAAATCGGGATGGACGCCTAGATTCTGAATGGCACCTTCGCGGGCCGAGACCTTCAGCCCTTGAATCGTGCCAATCGCTGTGGGCAACGACTTAGGCCGCAAGGAAGCATCGGGCGGCCTGGTGCGACTGGCCAACCATGTGGCTTCGGGTACGAAATCATTGCGGCTGCTGATCTCGCGCATCAAGCGACGGCAGCCATCGCGCTCCCCCAAGCATGGGAAAACATGCACATCGATTTCGTCGCGAAAGCTGGCCCATTTGACTTCGGCGTGTTGGTTGAGCAGGCGTGGCGTCCACGGCAGAACTTCAAATTCGGCGGGTTGTGGCTGAGGCTGTCGCAGCTCGGCTGGCAATCGGTCCAGCCGCAGCTCCATGCGATAACGTTTGATATAGGTGACAGCCATCGACTCTACGTCTCTTCTAGTCCGAGAAAGACCCCACACACCCGCCCGTGCCGGGGAATCAGTTTTGTGCCAACCACGAAACACACGAAACACACGAAGAAAATCTCTGCTGGTGCCCTTGGTGGTCAGCAAACGAACTAATTCCTGAACGGTTCCACTAAGCGCTCCGTCCACATTTAGATTGAGGGTAGCCGACGAGGACCGCGAGTCTTTTTTTAATCGTTAACCGTTAGGGACTCGTAACCTCGTCCACTACGTCGAACCCTGAAATCAAAAATGGTTGAAGCACTTGAATCTACACGCGCCGGCATGGTTGGTCAAACTTTTCTTCGCTGCCGAACCGCTTCGTAGAGTGTTACCGCTGCGCTGATCGAAAGATTCAGACTATCGCTTGCACCCTGCATGGGAATTCTAAAGCTGTGGTGTTCAGCCCGATCCCACTCGTCGCTCAGCCCATGCGCTTCGCTACCGAATACCACCGCGCCACCGCTTGAAAAATCTTGCTGCCATAGCTCGTCTTGCGCGTCAACACGAGCGGCAAATAGCGGGATTCGCTGCGCGCGACAGCAATTTTGCAATTCATCGCGTGTCGTCGTCAGCATGTTGAGGGAAAAAATCGTGCCGCGGCTAGCTCGGATCGCGTTGGGATTGTACGGCTCGCAGACCGGGTCGGTCAATATCACGGCCGAAACACCACAGGCGGATGCGGTGCGCAAGCAGGCACCCAGGTTGCCCGGCTTTTCTGTCCGATCGAGAACCAACAGCAACTCCCCCGCGCGCCACACAAATCGGCTCAATGTTCGCTTGGGCGAGACGGCCACGGCGACGGGAGCAGCTCCGCGCTGACCATAACTGAGCTTGGTCAAGACCGCATGGCTGACCGGCTGCACACGGCGTCCGAACTCGGCCGGATACGGATCGCGCAGACCGGATTGATTCGTCGCTTGGCCCGACAGGTCTGCCAGCACAAAGATTGTCTCCACTTCGAAACCATGCCGACAGGCCAACGCAATTTCGCGCTCGCCGTCGATTAGAAAACGTCCCGTCTGTCGGCGCACGCCCGCATCGCGCAGCCGCAACGTCTGCTTAACCCGCACATTGTGAATGCTCTCGATCGTAACGGTTGGCACTGGGGAGTTGGGAGTTAGGAGTTGGAAGTTGGGAGTCGGGTATCTCCTCTAATCGCTACAGGCATAAACACGATGGTTTGGATTCCTGGGTTCCTGCTGCAATCATTGGAGTCGCTGCGTGAAGGGTTCGATGGTTAAGTTTGAGTCCGACTCGTACAACATTCTAGCTTCAATCGGAGTCCCCTGGCATGCTACTGGACGAAGCCGACACGAATCCTTACTTGCAGCAAGAAGTACTGTCTGCCTCCCCCGCACGACTCCGCTGGATGCTGATCGCGCGCGCCGCCGAGCTTTGCGGCTTCGTCGATCAACTGTGGTCCAACGGACAGGTGGCACTGGGCAATCAGTGGCTGTTGCGCATTCGCGAAATCTTGGGCGAATTACTCGATGGAGTTAAAGACTCGCAAAACCCATTGAGCACTCCCATCTGCGACTTTTATCTATTTTTACTTCAAGTCACGCTCGAAGTCGACAAGCACCAAGACCGCGAGCGTTTGAAAGTACTGGCTGAGTTGCTTGCCATCGAGGCGGAAACGTGGCGTCTAGTCGTCGATAAGGCTGCCCGCGACGCTAGCTCCAGCTCCCCAGCGGATTCACTCTTTCCATCGCTAAGCAGTTCACTCGATACCTCGTTGAGCGGTTTTAGTTTGGAAGTCTAAAGCCTTAGAATCCTAGTTCAGCGTTGTTCACGATAAGTCGTCCAAGCTACGTACGCCAACCCACCCGAAGCCATCATGAAAATGATGTCGGTCAGCACGCTCGCATAGCGAAATGGTGCCATGTTCACGAGGCCAGCCAGCCCGAGAACTAAGTCAAGTAGGAATATCAGAAAGACTAAGCTGGCAATTACCAACCCAATCAAACACAATGCTTTCGGCATCAGCCAACCTTTTTGGCTTGAAACAGTCGAGCTCACGGGAGCGCCTCACGAAGTAAAAACTTCACGTTTTGATCACTTGCCCAAGTGTTTTACTGAGGTTTACCGGGGACTTCACTCCCCGGTTTTGATCTAACGCGGCGGCATCGATCTGCTCAGTCAGCAAACCGGTACGGGTGGTAGTATAATCGAAGGATGTTAACTGTCACCTAGATACCCCATTTATCCCGCATTGCTGTAGAATTCTAGCTTAGATACTTGCCTTGTTACCGGAAAAATCGCTGTAATCGACAGTTCCGGTGAGAGCTTCCGCAGATCGTGTAGTGGACGAGGTTACGAGTCCTTTTGGCTTGGCAGATGTATGGGACTCGTAACCTCGTCCACTACCTTCAACCCTAATTCTTAGCTGTAACAGACCACTAGGGCCAGATTTTCATGTCGGACCTCTCTTCCTCGGGAACTCCCCCGCCGCACCCAATTCTGGAAAAATCTGCGTCCGACGAGCTTCGCAGCCAAATGCCGGTGGTGGACAAGCTGGCCTATTTTGACCATGCCGCCGTGGCGCCACTAACGGCTCCAGCCGCCGCCGCCATGGCGGAATATGCTCGTGCGGCTGCGACCGAGGGGGATCTTCCATGGCCCAAGTGGGCCTCGGCTGTCGAGCGGTTGCGGAAGGTTGCGGCCGAATTCCTGGGAGCCGATCAAGACGAAATCGCTTTGGTAAACAACACGACCCAGGGAATTGGCTTCGTAGCCGAGGGTTTCCCCTGGCGAGCCGGGGACAACGTAGTCGTCCCCGACAATGAATTCCCTTCCAATTCAGTCCCCTGGGCGACTCTGGCAAGACGTGGCGTCGAACTGCGCCGCGTGCCAATCGCTCCGTCGGGTGTGCTGGAACTGAGCCAACTCGCGCGCGCCATCGACGCTCGGACACGAATCGTATCGATCAGTTGGGTGGGCTTCATCAGCGGCTACCGCATCGACGTGGGAGAGGTCGCTGAGCTGGTTCATAGTCGCGGTGCGCTCTTCATGCTCGACGCCATCCAAGGGCTCGGTGCGTTCAAAATCGATGTCCATGATTGCGGCGTCGATTTCTTGGCTGCCGATGGACACAAATGGATGCTAGGACCTGAGGGGGCGGGGTTGTTCTATCTGCGCCGCGAGCATCTGGAACTGCTCCAGCCGCTCGGTTTGGGTTGGAATAGCTTGGCGGGTGGCAGCTTCGATCCCAACTCACAGCAGCTTAAAGCAACCGCCGCCCGCTACGAAGGTGGTTCGACCAATATGGCCGGCATGCTCGCCTTCCACGAAAGTCTGAACTTGCTGCACCAACTCCAACTCGGCCCGGCAGTCGATTCGCCTATTGCAGGGGCCGTGCTCTCAGGCACCGAACAGCTCGCCGAACGATTGCAGCAACAGGACTTTCGCGTACACTTTCCAGCCGACGCGCGGCGGCGTAGCGGTATCCTCGGCATCTCCTGGCCATCCAGCGCGGGGACCAGCAGCGATGTCCCCGAGTCGGTCGCCCTGGCGGCCCGCAAGCACTGCATAGCCGCCGGTGTCGTACTGAGCGTGCGAGGTGGGAGATTGCGTGCCAGCACTCATGCCTATAACAATGTGGATGATATCGAGCGCTTGGTCGACGCCCTAGTTCATTTTCGTAAAACCTTTTCTGGATAGTCTTGATGCCAACCGGTTCGCGCACTGCCGTCTACACTGGATCGTTTGATCCCGTCACCCTCGGTCATCTGAACGTGATCCAACGCGCCAGCCGATTGGTCGACGAACTGGTGGTCGGAGTGGGGATCAATTCGGACAAGAAGTCGCTGTTTTCCCCCGAGGAACGTGTAGAACTGCTCCGTAGCGTGGTCGTCCCTTTTGACAACGTGCGTATCGAAATGTTTTCGGGATTGGCAGTCAGCTTCGTCCGCTCCTGTGGCACTCGGGTAATGGTTCGCGGCGTGCGCCCCCTGACCGACATTGCCGCCGAATTCACGATGCTGATGGCCAATCGTCAGCTCGACGCCGACATCGAGGCCGTGTTCCTGATGGCCGACGAAGCCTATGCGCACGTATCGAGCACGTTGATCAAGCAGATTGTGCCGCTGAGCAACGATGACATGTTAGCGCGATTTGTTCCCCAACAGATTATTCCCGCCCTGCGCGCCAAATTGGCTGATGCGGCGACCGCCCCCCAGTGACGATACCTCGCCGGAGTTTAATGTGGCTCGACGCTCCGCGTCGTTGAAACCGCAATTGCTCAAGAAAACAACGCGCGCTTAAGCCGATCTATTTACAAAACTTTGCTTCCAGCCTGCAAGCAGGCTGGGGAGCAAGGTGGGATGAGGGTGAGGATGGATGAGCACAGAAAAGATAGACGATTCAGCGGAGTGGTTGACACGCTTTCGCAACGTACATCCCACCGCAGCTGCTCGAGATCATGATCCGAAATTCGGACGAGTGTTTGTGCGCGGCGCGGGCGCTCGACTGTGGGATGTCGCGGGCAATGACTATATCGATCTGACCTGCGGCTACTCGGCGGCCAACTTTGGTCAATCCTTTCCCCCCTTGATCGAAGCTGCCAATCGGCAGTTGCAGACTCTAACCCATCTCACTGGCGAACCGCATGTGGGGCGCATTGCTTTGGCCGAGCGTTTGCTTGACGCTTTCGATTGGCCGCGTGAGTCGTCACAGGTGATGTTCAATACCACCGGTGCACGTGCAATCGAGACCGCCTGGAAAGCGGCCACCGCTTTTAGGCCTGGCAAAATCGTGACGCTCGGCCCAGCCTTTCACGGACGCTCGCTAGCCACGCTCCCACTCGGGCACACGCAGCCATTGGCCCCACTCGGGTTGCTCGACGAACATATCCTATGCGGAGCAAGCGCCGAGTACCCGTACTGCGCAGCCTGTCCGTTGCAATTGCACTATCCGGATTGCGATCTACAGTGTGTGTCCCAGGTACTAACAATGATCTCGGATCGGGCACCTGAAATCTCGGCTGTATTGGTGGAGCCGGCTATCGGAGCTCGAGGTATGATCGTCCCGCCTGCAGAATTGTTCCAGCGTTTGTGTCGCATCGCTCGACAACATGGCATCCTGCTCATCGCCGATGAAATTCAAACGGGTCTGGGGCGGTTTGGTCATCTTTCGCTTGCCAAAGGGCAAGGCTGGCAACCCGACCTGTTGGTTCTCGGCAAAAGTTTAGGAGGAGGTCTAGTTCCTATTTCTGCAGTACTTGGGCGAAGCGATGTGCTCGAATGTTTGGTGGTTGGCAGCGAGTCAGAAACCTTCGCCGCTTCCCCTTTAGCCACCGCCGTGGCGAGCGAAGTGCTCGAGCAACTGACGTGTGGTCCGTGGATAGAACGCGGCGCAAGCGCGGGCGAAAAGCTGCGCGCGTTTACGCGGAAACTCTTGCAACAGCATGACTCGGCAGCTAGCTCCATCGTCGAAGGTCAGGGGGCATGTTGCGTGATCGAATTCGGTTCCCAGGCTGCCCCCCGCGCACGGCGTTTCGCCGAGGCCTGCGTAGGGCAGCATTTGCTACCACAGTTGACCGGGCCCGAACTAACTCGTGTCGCCCTGATGCCACCGCTGACAATAAACGAAGAAGAACTTTCAGTTACCTGCAGCCGATTGCAACTAGCATTTGCCGATTGCATGGACTTCGAAGCCGAGCTTCCCTAACGCTTGGCGGTCGAGGATGTTGCGGCCATCGAATACGAAGGCGGGTTGCGGCATGGTGCCATAAATGCGTTTGAAGTCAAGCGTTTTAAATTCGTCCCACTCGGTTAGTAGGGCAATCGCGTGAGCATTCTCGGCAGCTTGGTAGCTATCGGCAGCCATGGTGACATTCTGTTCGATCAACATCTTATCGACCGCTGAGAGTTGGCCATTGGAGTCGAGCATCGCATTCTGGAGATCAAGCAGTATTTGAGCTTGGCTGACGCGTGGGTCGTAAATATGTAGCTTGGCCCGTTCGCGTATCAGATCGCGGCAGACGTAGATCGCGGACGATTCGCGCGTATCGTTGGTGTCCTTTTTGAAAGCCCAACCCCAGATAGCGATCTTCTTATTAGAGACGGTGTTGAATAGCGTTTTAACAATTTTCTCGCCGAAACGCCGCTTTTGGTAGTCATTCATAATGACCACTTGTTCCCAATAGGTAGCGACTTCCTGCAAACCGAAATGTTCGCAGAGATAAACCAAATTGAGAATATCTTTTTGGAAACAACTTCCACCAAAACCGACCGATGCCTTGAGGAATTTGGGACCGATGCGCGAATCGGTACCGATCGCTCGAGCCACTTCGTCCACATCCGCTTCCGTCGCTTCGCAAAGTGCGGAGATGGCATTGATCGACGAAACGCGTTGAGCCAGGAAAGCATTGGCGGTCAGCTTCGATAGCTCGCTGCTCCAGAGATTGCTGGTCAATATCCGCTCGCGCGGAATCCAACGAGCATAAATGGCTGCCAACGATTCGATGGCCGAGGCAGAATCGCCACCGATCAACACGCGATCCGGGGTGAGCAAGTCCTCGACAGCCGTCCCTTCGGCCAAAAACTCTGGGTTGCTCAGCACGTCGAAGGTCGCCCCGTTGCCCGAACTACTCAGGATGCGCTTGACCGCTTCGGCCGTTCGCACCGGCAGCGTCGATTTCTCGACTATGATCTTATGCCCTTTGGAAACACACGCGATTTGTCGCGCGCATTTTTCGACAAACTCTAGGTTGGCAGCTCGGCCTACGCCCATGCCATACGTCTTGGTTGGCGTATTGACGGAAATGAAAATCATGTCCGATTCGGTGATGGCCGCTTCGACACGTGTGGAAAAAGTCAGATTGCGACCGCGAGCTTCGGTCACAACCTCCAGCAAACCAGGTTCATACACCGGCAGCTCGTCGGAATTCCAAGCCTTAATCCTGGCTTCATTGAGGTCGACGACATGCACGGGGATATCTGGACATTGCTTTGCAATCATGGCCATGGTGGGGCCACCAACATAGCCGGCACCAATGCAACAAATCTTCATGGGCGATTTCTACATTCCAAAAAAGAGCGCCGAACAACAACACCAGTGGACTAGAAATCCCATCGCTACGAGGCAGCACCCGTGTAGTTTGAATTGTGCAATTCGCGCTGAGCCTGCTCCAAATCATGTTCGACCATGATGCGCGCCAGCTCCCGCACATCGGTCTGTGGAGTCCAGCCCAATTGCTTGCGAGCCTTCGACGCATCCCCCAGGAGCAAGTCGACCTCGGCGGGTCGGAAGTAGCGCGGATCGACTTCTACGTATTCGTTCCAATCGAGTTCCAGTTGGCCGAAGACCATTTCTAAGAACTCGCGAATCGTGCGCGTTTCGCCAGTAGCAATCACGTAATCTTCGGGTACGTCCTGTTGCAGCATCCGCCACATGGCGTCGACATAGTCCTTGGCATAACCCCAATCGCGTTTTGCGTCCAAGTTGCCCAAGTAGAGCTTCTTCTGCAAGCCGAGCTTGATACGCGTGGCGGCACGAGTGATCTTGCGAGTCACAAAGGTTTCACCACGGCGTGGCGATTCGTGATTGAATAGAATTCCATTGCATGCGAACATATCGTAGCTGCGGCGATAGTTGATGGTTTGGAAATAGGCATAGACTTTGGCACAGGCATAGGGTGACTGTGGGTTAAAAGGGGTCGTTTCCGTTTGAGGCGTTTCCAGAACTTTGCCAAACATCTCAGACGAAGAGGCTTGGTAGACCCGAACCGGCTTGCGCTTGTTCTGCAGTCTGGCAGCTTCCAATACATTGAGCGCACCGACTCCATCGCTCATCAACGTGTAGACAGGTTGATCAAACGAGACGCGGACGTGGCTTTGCGCCCCCAGGTTGTAGATTTCGTCAGGCTCTAAATCGTGCACCAAGTTGGTCAAGGCTTGACCGTCCGTCAAATCGCCGTAGTGCAATAGCAGCTTGGATTCTTCGTGAACGTCTTGGTACAGATGGTCGATGCGGCCAGTGGAAAAACTACTGCTGCGGCGAACTACGCCATGCACCGTATAGCCCTTCTCCAACAAGAGTTCGGCCAAATACGAACCATCCTGGCCAGTAATTCCAGTGATCAGCGCTGAACGTGACATTGAGTCTTCCCTGTAGCTAAAGTAACGAGAATTGATCGAGTTAAGTTAAATTCGTGCGTGCGATTTTGGGCGATGTTTCTATCTATCAAACCATGCGTAGCGTACCATCGGCCAGCCTGCGTTTAAAGTCGTCGTAAGTTAGGCGAATCCCCTGTTCCAGTTCGGTGCTGGGCTGCCAACCGCTAGCGCGAAGCTGCGAGATATCGGTCAGCTTACGTGGTGTGCCATCAGGTTTACTTGGATCGGTGCGGATTTCCCCCTCAAAACCGACCACTCTAGCAATCAGTTGCGTCAACTCCAAGATGCTTTGATCTTCGCCCGTGCCAACGTTGACCCAGTCGGGCGGATCGTCGATGGTCAACAAATGCAACAATGCGTCCGCCAGATCGTCCACATAGAGAAACTCGCGTCGTGGAGCCCCGGTCCCCCAAATCGTTACTTCCGGCTGGCCAGCTTGACGGGCATCATGCAGACGGCGCATCAACGCGGGTAGCACATGGCTGTGCTGCAGGTGGTAGTTGTCGCCAGGTCCATACAAATTGGTGGGCATCGCCGAATGGAAACAGACTTGGTACTGGCGGCGATAATACTGGCATAGTTTCAAACCGCAGATTTTGGCCAGTGCATAAGCTTCGTTGGTAGGCTCCAGCGGGCCGGTCAAGAGCTGATTTTCGGTAATCGGCTGAGTGGCCAGTCGTGGGTAGATGCATGTGCTCCCAAGGAACAGAAAACGGCGCACACCGTGTTCGAAGGCCGCACCGATCGTAGCCAGTTGCGCGTTGAGATTCTCCGTCAAGAACTCGACAGGAAATGAATCATTGGCTTGAATGCCTCCCACTCGAGCGGCTGCGAAAATCACCGCCTCGGGACGCTCCTCATGAAAAAAGCGTGAGACCGCAGATCGATCTTCCAAATTCAGCTCATCACGAGTGCGAACGATAACACGACAATTGGATTCTCGCTGCAGGCGGCGGAGCAGGGCAGAGCCGACCATGCCGCGATGTCCGGCGATAAAAATAGATTTATACAAGGGAGCTATCGTCGCTATGAAATAGTTGAGAAAGCGGTGCTAGTACACCGTCAAAGTTTAATTATTGCGTAGTCGATTTCGCCAGAATCCCACCACGACGGATAATCTACTAGATAAGCATCGTGCCGAAAACCAGTGTTCTAAATCGGATCGGCCTGACAATCCTCGATCGAAACCGAGACGCCTTGTTCCATAAAGCGCACATAGACCTGCAGACGAATATCTTTTTCGCGTCGCACGATCACTCCCTCGTAGCCAGCAAAGGAGCCATTGCGAATGCGGACGCGTTGCCCGGGCTCCAATCGGCTTTCCGGCGCCAGGGGAGCGGCGGTGGAAATCAGAGCGTTTATTTGACGTAGATCGGCTACCAGTTCTTCCTTCAATGGGACCGGCATGCAGCGACTGACCGCACCGGTGCAGATCGTTTGGTAGCGTGCCTCTTCTTCTCCACAGACAAATACATAATTGCCAAAGAGCGGTTCATAGCTAGTGCGCAGTCGACCGTTTGGGGAGCGGTAGCGTCGCTCGATCAGTGGAGCGTAAAACGGGATATCGAGCCGCAATAACTCGCGGGCGAGCTTCTTCTCTTGTCGAGCCATGGTGTACATGGCCCACCAGGGTTGGCTCAAAGCTTGGGGACTGACCAATAATCCTTCGGGATGAATATCCGTTTCACGTTTTAGAATGGGCATCGGTAGCTGAGCTCCGCTCATACACTGTGCATGTTTAAACCGGATTATTCATAGCCTATATTGGCCGGCCGCGTCAATCAGTGACTGGTAATAAACGCTTCTTGCGTAGGCTGTTTCGCGGCGATAGAACGCCCTCCAGCCGAATTGGCCCAATTGGCTGCCGGAGCATCCGAGTCGACCAGCAACTCGATCTGTGGAATCAAATCCTCGACCAATTCGACAAATTTCGCAAGCGTTGGAAGCGCTTGTCCCATGCTGGCTGGGCCGACAATGTCAATCCGTCCCGCCATGCGTTGCGATACGTGAATTGGCATTCCCGTATTCCAGCAGTCATGTCGATCGGGCATCTTGCTACGTTGCCAAGTGCCGTGAAAACCTTCTTCAAGCCAGGGCACGTTCAGATCCATGTGAACTTTACACAGCCCTTCGGCCTCTGCAAACTCGGTCAGTGTTTGCCAAACGGTTTCCCACTGCCGAGTTCCCTGTAGACGAACCGATCGCTCGCGTACCTGCGTCCGGCCCAAGTCGGTGGGCTCAAACAAACTGGCGGCAAAGCTGCTTCCCTTACGCGCCATCAAAACGACTTCGGCATAACCGAAAGCTTTGGTCACGACCAACATACCGAACACGACCGCCACGCTGATCGGTGCCAGCCAATCGCGCCCCAGCAACTGACCTGAAAGTGCCCCAGCGGCAGTAATTAGAGACAATACCGTGACGGTCAACAACAAGCCGCGATCGCCCAGTCCCTTGTTGCGCAAAGTATGGTGCAGGTGAGCTCGATCGGTGGTATAGATCGAGCGGCCCGTCAATTTGCGACGAATGATAGCCATGCAGGAATCGAGCAACGGCAACGACAAAATCGCCAACGGTGCCAAGAAGGCCACTCCCGCAGTCCCCTTGAGCGAACAGCGTATGGCCAGAGCACCGGCCACCATGCCAACCAACAAACTCCCTGAGTCGCCCAGGAAAATCGAGGCGGGAGGAAAGTTGAACACCAAAAATCCGAGCAATGCACCACTGAACGCAAAGGCGATCGCCGCTTCCGCATAGTGACCGTTGACCGAAGCCAATATGCCCAGCGAACCGCAAATCACGGCCCCTAAAGTCGAACACAATCCGTCGGCACCATCGATCAAATTCAAGGCGTTGGTCGTCGCCAAAAGCCACATTACCGAGATAATAAAGCCCAATGGCCCCAGCGCGATATTAAAACCAAATAGATACAGCGAATGAATATGGAATCCAGTAATGACCAACACCAGCGCTAGCAGCACTTGGCCCAACAGCTTTTGACGGCCACGCAATGTCCAGATGTCATCGGCCAGCCCCAATAACCAGACCCCCACCATGGCTGTTAGCAAACCCAGATATGGTATCAGGCTTTCTGGCGCAAGACGCGCATAGTCGATCCTAAAGGCAGCTACCGCACAAACGGCGAGCACGGCAAACAGCACTGCAGTACCACCAGAACGAGCGATCACACGCCCGTGCAATTTGCGGCGATCGTCAGGACGGTCGACCACATTGAAGCGAATCGCTAGGGCCCTAACCAATGGCGTCAGTACCACGGCGGTCAAAAAGCTCGCGATAAACACCAGCGAAAGCAAAAGCTGAAGTTCAAGCATACGGTGCAATCTCGTTCGCTGAATAGAAAGAAGTAGATTCGTTGACTTGATAAAATCGATAGTGATTGAAGCTCGCACTCACTTCAACTTTTATTCAGCCTAGTGCGACTCCAATGTATGGGACTTAACAGTATATGACGATTCTGTCGATTAGCACTCCCCCCTGACTAGGGTAAACCGAGGCCATAGATCGATTTATATGGGGCGGTGCTTGGTGCTTGGTGCTTGGTGCTTGGTGCTTGGTGCTTGGTTCAACTCCCAGAACTTCGTCGCAATACTCCACGATAGGCGCCGCTCTCTGCATGCCCCCAGGCTACTGCGACTGGGCATTCAGCCAATCGCGTTGACTCGGTGGAATCGTGTAACCCGGACTATTTACTTACCCCACCGTTGGAGGGATTCGACAGTCACCGCAGGGGAGCACATGAATAATCCGGGTCAAACGCCGAGCGGCACTAGGCACTAGGCACTAGGCACTAGGCACTAGGCACTAGGCACTAGGCACTAAGAACTAAGAACTAAGAACTAAGAACTAAGAACTAAGAACTAAGAACTAAGAACTAAGAACCAAGAACCAAGAACCAAGAACTAAGAACTAAGAACCAAGAACCAAGAACCAAGAACCAAGAA
>JADYZV010000118.1 GCA_020852965.1 Pirellulaceae bacterium
CCGGTGGACGGCCAGTATTCGTGGATCAACTGAACGTCAACAATGTCAATAGCCCTGCCTTAGCCGTTGAAGAAATGCTGCTCGCCGACGACGGCCAGCGGGCGACGATCCGTTGTGTCGGCCCGACTGCTGCTGGACTGGGCGAGCAAGTCATCGATCTCGATCGCCCTCATAGCCTGTCAATCCGTCGCCAAGCGTCTCAACCCATGAAGTGGTGGTATTCCGGCGACGCGCGCCGAGACGGCAATGCGCTGATCTGGCCAGACGGCACGCGATTGGAAGTCGCCATCGGTCACATCGTATCGATCGATCCAACAGGACTCGTGGAATCCAAATCCCATTACGGCGGAATGAAATATGCCGACCCGCACCCGTTTACCTACCCAGTGGTTACCGTCCAGGCGGCCTCCGGAGCCCTCGAAATTCTCGTCACGACTCCCGATCGTAAGTAACCGACGTACTCCTGGCGGACTGGCCGGGATTTTCAATCGAATCCGAACTTCGAAAGGACACCGATCGAACTGTCTAAGCGTTCGCGCATCCGCCACGAAAAAAGTGCTCGCAACCCATCGCAGGTGGCATGACGTAACGATTTTTGGTGGTAGCATCGCGCCACATAGATTACAACCTAAATAGGGGATTGCACATTGAAACGCGAAGTCTTGCGACGAAGGATGGTGCAATGGTAAGTTCATGCGGTCGTGCATCATTGAAATAGGAACCATCTTCATGGGATCTGATTCAGGTTTGGCTTCGTCGATTTTGAGGTGTCCAGGGACGCTGCCACGCAGAAGTTTTCTCCGTACCGGCGCAATGGGAATGACTCTAGCAAATCTGCTCAGGGTGCAAGCAGCGGCGCATTCATCGGGCAAATCAATGATTGTGTTGTGGCTCTGGGGTGGGCCTAGCCATCTGGAGACCTTTGATATGAAGCCTGAGGCACCCGCGGATTATCGAGGTGAATTTCAACCCATTGCTACCAACGTGCCGGGAATCGAGATCTGCGAACACCTGCCACAGCTGGCCAAGATGGCCGATCGCTTTTCTCTAGTCCGCTCACTCAATCATGACAGTCCAGGACATGTCAACAGCACGCATACTTTGGTTACAGGCTATCCAGGTGACCTAGTTGAAATGCCTCCCTATGGGCCCAAACATCCCAACGCTTGGTCAGTCATCACCAAATTGCTCGGCAGCCGCCACCCTTGCTTGCCAGCGCATGTCGCTAATCACGTGCGCTATGACGGTGCAGCGTATTTAGGTGGTGGCCTCGAACCGTTTCTCGTAAAGAACGATCCCAACAATTCGGATTTCAATGTCCCAGGTCTTCAGGTCGAACATATCACGGAAGAGCGCTTCCAGACACGAGCGGAATTATTGACCCGACTTGATCGGTTCCGCCGTGAGTTGGATACCCAGGGACAGATGGCCGCTGGCGACGTATTTAATGAGCGGGCGATTTCGATGCTGACCAGCGATGCGGCTCTGCGTGCTTTCGACATTTCCAAAGAAAGCACGGATACACGAGACCGCTATGGTAGAAACTCCATAGGCCAACGGTGTTTGTTAGCCCGTCGGCTTGTCGAGGCTGGCGTGCGCCTGGTGACCATCGACTTTCCCTATGTCGAGGGGCAAAAAGCAAAGAGCTGGGATGATCACGCAAGCGTGTGGAATATCTTCGAGGAAATGAAAATGCGATTGCCTGTTCTGGACCAAGTCGTTTCGGCATTGATTGGCGATCTGTGGGATCGAGGCCTTGAGCGAGACGTGTTGTTGCTGGTGATGGGAGAAATGTCGCACACTCCTCGATTGACATACCACGACGGTCGCCCCGGTCGGGATCATTGGGGGCGCGCTATGTCGGTGTTTGTATCCGGAGGTGGCTTGCAGATGGGACAAGTCGTAGGTGCCACCGACCACAAAGGCGAGGAACCGCTGCATCGCCCTGTTTCGCCCAACGACTTCTTGGCGACAATTTACCAAGCCATGGGAGTTCCGTTGGACACCCACTTTCAAGACTTTTCCGGTAGACCTGTCCCCATTGTCCCAAACGGCAGCCCGATCAGCGAACTCTTATAGGTTGGAACGAGACATAGTACTTTGATGCTTGCCTGTCAGCGGTTCGTCCCCCCATCAGAAAGCAGCGCCGCACCACGTGGCTGTTGACTTGCACGACGCACGATTCGCCGGGTGAAATGACTTCACTACGGTTGGGTCGAGCCATGATAGCGGCTCCGAGAAAGGGCTGAGTACTCCCACCCGACAGTCGATCGCAATTCCAACTCCAAGTGTGGGAGCGTCGAAGAAATTCCGACACAAGTTAGACGGAAACGAGACCAACTTCTTACAAGTTTTTCGCCGTTTTTCAGAAATGGCTAGCTGGACAGTCAATGTCACCGCGCCCGCGCCGACCGGGTTTAATTGCTAGCTACTCGACGATGGCAATCCCCCATGCCCTATGAACGTAGTGTGTCCCCCGCATTCCTCTGCACGCAGCAGCCACCGACCTGCAGCAGTTCCTCTCAACAAGCAACCTCACTGCTATCTCAAGCCAGCCAGCAAACCAGCAACACTCTTCCAGCCACCCTGCCAAACTGACTGATTATTAGTTGCGTTTGACAGATTGCTAGCTATCCCTGCTGCCTGCCAACTGGCACCTCCTAGAATCAACCACAACCCGGTAATTCTAATTGTCGCGGGCGGGATTTCTAATTGACGCTCTACAATTTCTGTTTGTCTACTCGTAGAGACTATGGACGCCCGCGAACGTATCCAGGCGGATCGACTTGTTCGTGCTTGAAGGCGTGATCGGTTGCCACCCCGCACCTCACACCGGCCAACTAGCAGGACATCGTGAGCCCTTCATCGCACAACCAAGTGATGTCGGCGAGAATTTGACTTCCAGTCCAGTCGTTGGACAAACATGGAGCCATTGCGATTGCCTCGTTTGCGAGGCGATCGAGTTTGATTCCGTAGAACGCCCCGTAACCAGGAACAAGGAGCGAGCCCGTGGGCTTCGCGGCCAACCCTAGCGGGCTTCCCGTGGTGGCCGCTATATCGAGAAGGAAGTATCGACGTGCGATCTTCCGTCTCACTTCCGCGATTGCCCCTTGGGAATTGATAAAGCCTTGCGATTCAGAATTCTGAATGACGCGGTTGATTTCCGAATCGTCATAGCCCTCCTTTTTCAAGAACTGACTGGCCCCGACCAAATCCTGGTCGCTCACGAGCAGTGCATGTTCTAGCTCAAGTGGTGTAAGAAATCCGATGTGTTGAAGTTCCCGCCGCAAACGGACCGAAGCGGTTCTGATCTGAAAAAAGGAAGTTGTATTTGTCATACTCAGAATCGTTTTCAGGTCTCCGTTAAGCGACGAAAAGTAGCCCGCACCGTCAACATACTCGACAAAAACTGGATCATCGAACAGTTCCATCACTTTTGTTCGCGATGTGGTCGTTTGATCCACATTCTTGTGAGATACACTACCCGAATCTCCTGCGTAGAACTGACACTGCACAAACAAACGCCTTTTCCATCCCGCAACGGAATAGGGAAGCGTGAAGTCATAGGCGCGAGTCTTCTGTCGTTTGCCGGTGCCTTCGATTGATACGATTACGTCGGTCGAATTGAAATCGGTCATTGGTTCCAAGCCCCATTCACGCATCCGATCTCGCAACATATTCTCTGGATCGTGCCCACCCGATGCTGAGACGGACCCTCGAACCTGAAAAACAACGAGCGGTGTTAGCATTTGATGGGATCGACCGAGAGACGCCAACATGCAGTAGCTTCGACCAATTGACCAGAGTTGTGCCACATCCTCGGATTCGCGAAGAATGAACTGAACAAATTCGTGGAGTAGCCGTTCTTGTTCAGGTTGCGTAAACGACAATTTCTGAACAAGCGCCATTACTTTGTCCGCCTTGAGTTCACGAGGCGTTGCAACATTGGAAATGTGGTACTTACCGCGGGTTGACCTGACAGCAGGGAACTGCGTCCAACCAGCCACGTCACGCAAGTAAATGGGGAATTGACATTTGCTGTTGTTGTCGGACTTGCCCGTGACCAAGTAGAGCACTGACGCAAGCGCTCGGAGCAACTCAAACTGCTCTTCTTCCTGCGTCCCTGCGAGTTCTTGAATAAACGTGGTCGAAATGCGATCAGGGTTGCACGCACTTTCATCCTCGAAGTCTTTAGTCGCAATCCTGAGAATTTCAAAAACTTGGGTCACGCGGTTTAGCTCGGTCTGGAATTTTTCTGTATCTCGAATCTCTCCAGTTGATGGAGTAATCCAGACATCGAACTCAGAAAGTTGTTCATCGAGCGTCAAAGCTATTTGCGGTAGTCTCATGCGGTCGCCACGTGTATTGATTCAAGAAATTCTGCGGCTTTGTTCGCGAGTGTTTCCGCAAGTGGCGGCGGCACGGCATTGCCAACCAGCCGATATCCATCTTCCAGGCTATAGATTGAACCATCGCCATGAAATACAAATGTGTCATCAAACCCTTGAAGTCTGGCACACTCCCGAAGCGTGAACGGTCGGTTCTCGGAGGGATGCAGGAAGTACCGCGGATTATGGAAGTTTGTAAGCACGGTCGGGGACGGCTCATCCCACTTCGGGCGCTTGAACAATCCCGAGCAGAACATGGCTCCTTTGAGGTCGTAGCCGTCTTCCTTTGCTTTGATATAGTTCGTTTGAATCAAATAGTTGATGTCCGACTGCACGGATGTTAACCCGCTCAGTCGGATGATCTCCGCAACGGGCAGTGGGTTTCCATTTGGGATATTTCCGTAGCGTTTCAGTCGACGATGTTTGGCGATCGTGTTCAAGATCAACGCCTGGGACTCGCTAACTTCACCAAACACCTCTGGAATCTCCCAGGTCTTAATCGAAGTCTCAGCGAAGCGGACATTGCAGAGCTTTTGTCCTTCGTCGATTTTGCGGAAAACGTGAGAGTATTTCTCAGGCCATTTGGAGGTAACGACATGATCAGGAAGTTCGTTCGTTAGCTCAATGATGTCCCCAATCACATCACGAATGGTCTGTGCCGGTTTCAGTAACGCGTCGTGGTCATCCCACAGCATTAAGTCACTGCTGCCAATGCGGAACTCTCCGTTTCTCGCAACGGCGTGGTGTGTTGGTATTGGCCACGCAAAATATGACTCGGCCTCCGTCGCAACGCCAACGAAAATCATACGCCGGCGGTGCTGTGGAAGCCCAAACGCGCACGCATCGAGAATTTGACTTTCAACTCGATAACCAATGGATGCAAACTCAGATTTTATTTCTCGGATGAACTCCCCTTTAAAGTTCTGCGAAATGCCATCCACGTTTTCTGCAATGAACAGTGTCGGTTGCAGCTTTTCAACAGTCCACAGCATCTGACGGTACAGCGTATTTCGCTCGTCTGACTTTCGCTTGGGACCGGCCTTAGAGAACCCTTGGCATGGGAATCCACCCAGCACGACATCGACTCTGTCGAGTTTTTCAATGTGGTCGCGAAATGCTTGGGATTCTACGTCGAGTACGTATGCGTTATGATCGACGTTTCGCTTATAGCAGTCGATGGCTGCTGGGTCGTTGTCGCAAGCGAAACGCAAGTCAAATCCAGCCTTTTTGAACCCGACATCAAGTCCACCGCATCCGCTAAACAGACTTGCTACCGTTAGATTCCGTGTTGTTGTCATTGCCAATTCCCTCTTAGCAGTGTTTGTGATAGCTATTGTAGCGAATTACTTCCGCTTTGACTTTGGGGGATGCAAACAGCAATGCCAACACACTTTGAGTGGGGGAAAAGGGGTCAGGTGGGGGAAATGGGGTCAGGAGCCGATTACGTACCAACTCGTCAGGCGACTGGCTGCATCGTGAACATAGCTCAACGAATCACTAACCCTATTCCAGCTTTCAGAGGAAGGTCGATACAGCTTTATCACAACTAGAGGTGGTCGTGCGCGCGTAGCGAGCTTCAATTTGATTTCGAGGTCTTATTGTTGGGCATCAAAGAACAGCGCGGGAACCAATGCTGTATTTTGAACTTCGAGGTTCGTAATCTGTATTTTAATAGTTCCCGAAAAATGATATGTCGGAATTTCTCCTTTCTCAAGTTGGGTCAGAAGTACTTCGGGGGCGATAGCGTTCTCATTCAGGTCGAGAATTTCAATCTTTTGTTTGCGGCTGTTATTCTCAATTTCGGGAAAATCCAGGCTCAGTCGGTGTTGCTTCTGATCGTTGGCATACAAGGTTATCGTTCTGCTACCATTGATTAGGAAGCTACCGAGGTTTTTCAATTTCGAGTTCGCTGGTCCTACCGAAAGGGATGAGCTGATCGAAGGATTCCCTATCGAACCATCGGTCACATCGGTATCGCCAAAATCAATCGTCGAGATATACTCGGGCAATACGCTGCGGACGCGTCCATTGGCATAGTCGAACTCGACGAAGCCTTCGCTTCCATGGCTCCCTGCCGAGTCCGTATTATTCTTGGCCATCGCTAAACTTGCGGTCGCGCCTTGCTCGGTTGAACTACCGTCGCCACTTGTCTGCGGGTTGAGTTCCTTTATCGATGCATTTTCAAGAGCGTCCGAGCCATCCGCATAAGAAAAAATCCAGTAGTAGAATTCATTGATTTCTGGCTGGCTGGATCCCTCTGCATATTCGACCTTTAGACGGATTGTACTTTTACCTTGCGTATACGACGGCGGGATTTCAAAATCGGCATCGTACCATCCTTGGTACCAAGGAGCGGTGGACTGGGTAACGATATCCCACAGGCGTTCTGTCACTTTCACTCCATCGACGGACACCTGGGCCAGCTGCCTCCCGTTATCGGTTCGGTAGATCCGTCTGCGCAGTTTTATGCCGGAATTTTTAGGAGCAATGGACGCCGTGAACTCGCTGTTGCCGCTGTAGCCGTATCCCGTGTCGCGCAACATGTCATGTTGGTAATCGCGTTCATAACCATCGTAGCCGGAGTAGTGCGAATTCTCGCAAGTTTTCCCAGCAAGGGTATAGTCGTGGGTTCTTTCAGAAGCTGGATCACCAACATCCACCACATCAGTCAGGATAAGGTTTCCGAGCTGGGCCGATTTATAGTAGTAGACGACCGCATCCACTTGTCCGCCATAGTTCTCGCCACCTACATACGAATACTCGTAGTTGGTCTTTATGCTCCGGTTGAAAATGTAGGAATCGTTGAGGTAGAGGCGATAAGCCCCCTGATAGCCATTGAGCAGGCCGCCCCATAGTGGCTTTTGATAGGCATCGCCGCCCCAGCCCTGATTGTGGTCGTCCTCGGTGCCATCGCCGTGGATTTGTGGTGTTCGACTATCATCTATGTAAGTGAACTCATCTCCATCCATGCTGAAATTTTTGGAATAGAACGAGATTCCGACCACATGCCCTCGGCCACGCTCGCGAAAGGTGGGTGCAAAGGCAGCTTCGCCCTTGTCCTGGGACACCGTGCGTTGGGTACAAAAGTATCCCGATTTATCCTTTGGATAGTTGGAAACCGTTTCTGGCTTATATTCCACATCGAGCTGCACGCAGTCCAGATTCGTCTGGCTGTCATTCCATAGTTCGATGCGAGCGGACTTCCAATACGGCATGGGCCAATAGCAATAGAACTCACGCTGTTTCCCACTGTAGCCGTACATCAAAGTCGTCAAGGTTTTTTCGTGGATAGCCTGGCAGTTCTCGTACGTCTCACCGCCACCGCCAAAAAAGTTGGCCAGCGGCATATCGATGGACGGGAGGGGGGAGCCATCCCAATAGATTCGCAGATGTGTGCGAAAAAAGGTATCGCGGCTATAGGGTTCGAGACCAATTTCAAGTTTGGCAATAGATCCTTTCCCTTCCAACTCCAATATGTTGTCGTGGGTGCCGGCGGGCAGTTCTATAGATTTCGATATCGCATGGTTACCCTTCGAGGGCTTGGGATCGCTCCCCAAAGTTTTCCATTGTTCCACCACGGCATTGGAATATTCGCTCTCGGTGTTAGACCAGCTTTTTAGGGATGTGTCCGTCGGATATGAAAGCGCGGTAAACTGGTACCACGAATGCACGTATCGACCGCCCGTTTGTAACCTGTCAAAATTTTGAAGCTGGTCGAAATCGGAAGTCGTGGTGATCTTCAATCGCTTTCCATAGGTAAGCGGATAGTACGAAATCCCAAAACGGAATTTCGGATCGATAAAGGTATAGGGCGGCTCAAAAGGTGGCACCTTTCCTTGGAACAGCTCATCCGCCGAAATATCGATCCGGGCAACCGGTTCATCATCGAAATAGTACTTAATACGAGTCTTTCCCGCATCAAGCACTCTGCCCTTGGACCAGACATTGTATTGTTGACGGTATAGACAGCCCGGCCCCGACGCATCAAAGATGACGTACTCGCCATTGCCGTCGATATATTTCGTGTACGATTTTTGGAAGCTGCCATCGCTATTCCCGCCCGTTGGATCGTAAGAGCTGAACTGTTTGGTCGCTGTGCCATTTGGGAACAGGAGGGGAAGTGCCTCTATTTGCCGCATACTCTGCAGTCCCGGTGCCGATCGGGTCACTTCGGTTCTGCTGTCATCCGGTACATCCGTCTTTTGGCCAAAGCCGTTAGGGATGCTGCATGTGTGCATGATGATTGCCAGGAGAACGACTATAGGATGGGATGGTTTCATTTGAAAAATGCAAGAGGGTCAGGCTTGAATGGCACAGCTGCAGTAAGGATGAGATTGTAAGCCAAAATGTTCGTCCATACATCACGATGAACGATTCCGGGAGAATTGCAACGGACGTGGCCAAGGTTCGGGTTCGACTTCATGCTCCTAACATCGAGTTCCGAGTTCCGCGAAATGCATAGAGTTCAGCGAACTCCTGTATGGTGAATTCCTTCGCTCTCAAATGCAGTTAGGATTCAGCCAATTTAGCAGAGTGGCTGGAAGTGTGTTACAGGCTTGCTGGCTGGTTTGAGTTGGCAGTATGGTTGCTAACTGGGATGAACTGTTGAAGCTCGATGGCTGCTGTGTGCAGTGTCGCGTTCGGGTAGGCTTGCCAGAAGTTCGGCGCATTGCCCTGCCGCTCAATTCTCTCGAAACCGAATTCATCAACAGTCAATAGTTTGAAAGAACAATGCACTACTCTATAGTGGAAGAATAGAACCACCTTGATTTTCTCGGCGGCTCGTTCAATGATTGCGGCATAGTACTTGGCGTTTACTCTCGGCTGGCTTTGTCAAATCGCACACTTGCTGGAAGGTAATAGCATGGAACGGACTCAACCAACCGCCGAGCCAGCAAGGTTACGGGCTTGGCATCGGCGTTGGAGTTGGCGGAAGGTTATTGTGCGATCGCTGCTTGTTGGTGTGCTAGTGCTGAGCGCTGGCACGGGCTGGTTCTACTGGCGACTACGAGCGAGTTTGCCGATACTGGATGGCCAAGTGGTTGTGCAAGGGCTCGCTGGGCCAGTTGAGATTGCGCGAGACGCTTTGGGAGTGCCTACCATCGTTGGCTCCACGCGGGCTGATGCTGCATTCGGTCTTGGGTTTTTACATGCTCAAGATCGATATTTTCAAATGGATCTCTTGCGCCGAATGTCGGCGGGACGCTTGAGCGAATTGTTTGGCGAAGCGGCAGTGGGTAGCGATTCGAGCTTTCGCAAACATCGCTTCCAACAACTTGCTGAGAAGGTACTGCGTTCCCTTCCTACAGATCATGCCCGCGTGGTGACTGCCTACACGTTGGGTGTTAATAGCGGCTTAAAGGAATTGGGGAGCGCACCCTTCGAGTATCTGTTGTTGCAGAGCGAACCAAAGCCCTGGCGCGAACAGGACTGCATCCTTGTGATGATGACGATGCTCTGCGATTTGCAAGAAATGGATGCACAATCAGAGATCGCCTTAGGCATTCTCCGCGAACGGGTTCCAGTCGAAGTATTCGATTTCCTAGTGCGTAAGGGTTCGAATTGGGACGCAGCGCTCGACGGTTCGACTCTCCCTGAGCCAAGCATACCGCCGGCTGAAATTTGGTCGCTGCGTGAGACGGGTACTGCGGTGCCAGCGTTGACAGCAAACAGTCCAAGCTCGGGGAATTTTTTCGAATCTACCGATAGGTCACCTGAGCTGCGAGTGGGCAGCAATAATTGGGCAGTCTCAGGGGCACTTGGTCGCGACGGACATGCGATATTGGCGTCGGACATGCATTTAGGATTATCGGTACCAGCCATTTGGTATCGAGCGGTAATGACGACGCCAACCATCAACGGATCAATGCATCGGCTGGTAGGAGTGACCCTACCTGGAAGTCCACTACTCGTTGAAGGCTCGAACGGTTCCGTTGCCTGGGGTTTCACCAACAGCTACGGCGACTTTGGAGACGTGATCGAGTTACAGCCGGTACCCGACGATACCGATGCTTATTTGACCTTGGCAGGACCGCTCAAGATTGAACACTTTTCCGAGCAAATCGATTTTCCTGGTGGGTCTAAATCCTGCGATTACGAATGGACGATTTGGGGTCCTGTCGTCGAGAATCGAAACGGTCGCCGCTTTGTACATCATTGGGTTGGCGACGATCCAGAAGCATTTGATCTACAGGCAATTGCGTTTGAATCGGCCACGACGACAGACGCGGCAATGCACGTCGCCAATCGAACGGCAATGCCACATGTGAATGTAGTTATCGCTGACCGAGCAGGAAATATCGGCTGGACCCTATGTGGCCGCATCCCGCGCCGCACTGGCCCTCCGAGCAATGTGCCTCAGGACTGGTCTTTGGGCAAAGGCCCGTGGCAGGGTTACTTAAGGCCCGAAGAAATCCCTCGCGTATTGAATCCCCATGAAGGGCGCGTGTGGACTGCCAACAATCGTGTCCTTGGAGCAGAGTACCTCGACATCATCAGCAACGCTGGGATGGGCTTTGACGAAGGCGCGCGTGCAATGCAGATTCGCGATCTACTCCGAGCTCAAGATAGTTTTACGGAGCTAGATATGCTGGATATTCAATTGAACGACGAAGCACGGTTTTTACTACGCTGGCAGCAGTTATTATTGTCGTCAGTCACAGGCGGTTTGCCCGACTCTCGGTCAGTCAAGCAAGAGTTCGTCGATCTGGTTGAGGATTGGGGAGGGCGGGCTAGTCCTAACTCGGTTGGGTACCGATTGGTCCACGAATTCCGTTGGCAAATTATCGAGCGAGTTTTCGGTCGTTCACAGCGTAGTTTGAACAACACGGGAACATTTTATCAAAAGACGAACATCCAACGTGCCCTACCGCTTGCGTATGAAGATGTCATGTGGCAACTGCTTAAAGAGCGTCCGCAGCATTGGTTGCCGCACACTTTCGAAAGCTGGGATGCACTCCTGTCAGATGCAGCTGCTGGTACCGAACAGAAGTTGACGCAGAAATCTTCTCTGGCGTCCGCGACTTGGGGTGCCCGTAATACCGTGAGTATTCAACATCCACTCGCCAAGGCAATTCCACTACTATCTCGGTGGCTCGATATGCCCGTTCGGCAATTGCCAGGCGACGATCACATGCCGCGCGTACAGGGGCTGACTTTTGGCGCGTCGCAGCGCATGGTAGTCTCTCCAGGACGTGAGGAGCGCGGCATCTACCATCAACCCGGCGGACAATCCGGACATCCACTTTCACCGTTCTATCGGGCTGGCTACGAAGACTGGGTGGCGGGTAATCCTTCAGCGCTATTGCCAGGGGCTGGAATCCACTCGCTCTTATTGACTCCGCAAAAGCAATGACAATGGGCGGTATCACCGCTCCCCGTCGTTCGGATTGTGTAGGATAGGGGTTTCTGCGCGCACTGGGCGATGTGCAGTCCAGCCTCCGATTCTGCGACGCGATTTCTTCAAGTGCACATCTGGCTACCATCCATGAAAGGAAACCTATTATGAGTCGCATTCAGCGTGAGGTGATTGAGGCAAATGCTCAGTATGCACAGAATTTTGGTGACCAAGGGAAGCTGCCCATGCCGCCTGGACGCCATTT
Source organism: Pirellulaceae bacterium (assembly GCA_020852965.1). Classification (GTDB taxonomy): domain Bacteria; phylum Planctomycetota; class Planctomycetia; order Pirellulales; family Pirellulaceae; genus Aureliella. The sequence goes on from JADYZV010000118.1 coordinate 11,990, forward strand.
TGCCATTCTCACCTATGGTTACTACTTCGACGTGCACAACGGCAAGTTGGTTGAAGTGCCCGAAGCGTCAAAGATTGGTGCCGCAGTTTAACCAACTGCTTGTATTTCTACTGCTCGAATCGAGGCCTTCTGATGTTAAAGCGACTGTTGTGCGTTGGGATGTTGATCGCCGTCTCGCATCCGTCAAAAATCATCGCACAGGAAACGGCTGTTCGCTGGTGGGAACCGTATTCGGGTGCGGCGGCCAGTGGGCCAGATGTATTGGGTCTGTGGAAGTTTGATGGCGACGAAACATCTTTCACCATCGACTCCTCGTCGCACAAGCACCCAGGCGTGTTGAGCGGTGCCAAACAGAGTCCGCAGGGGCGATTCGGCCAGTGTCTGGAAAGCGCGGCCGGTTATCCTGTCGCAGACGTAAGTCATGCACTGCGTGTCTCGCATTCCTCCAATCTGTCAGCGGACGCCGCGTTCACGGTCGAGATGTGGATCCGCCAGAAAGATAGCGCTGAGTTTCCGGAAAACTATTCGCCTGTGTTGGTGGACATGAAGTATGTGCCGGGAAGTCATACTGGATTTATGCTGACGCTGACGCCCGCCAGTTCAACTGGCACGCGGGAACTGGTATTGGAAATCGGAACGGGTGCAGCTTCATTCCACTGGTATTCGCTACCGTTTCCACTGGATGCGGAAATTTGGAAGCATGTGGCATTCACCTACGATGCCAAGGGCACCGTCGAGTTTTTTGTCAACGGCGCGGCAACTGGACGCGCGACAAAATCCGCAGCCGGTTCCATGGCCGCCGCCGTTCGGGATTTGACCATCGGCGACCGCTCCGGTTCGCTGTATCGCGGCTTTCCTGGATATATTGATGAAGTGCGGATCACCAAAGGCATTCGGGAGTTCGGTCCCGTCAAGTTCGTGCCCGACATGGACCGGTTTGTCGTTCGTCGAATGGCAAAGGATGCTGTCCTGGCGGGCCGGCTCGTCAATCAAAGTGGCGAAATCCTTTCGGGGCTGAACGTCTCGGTGCGAATGCCTAACGGATCGACCCAGCCTATTTCCATCCCAGATCTTGCGGTGGGCGAGTCACGCGCGATACGAGTCGACCTAGACACGTCGCTGAAATCGGGCGAATACTTCGTCGAGCTGTCAGCGACTCTGCCAAACTGGGGAGGCAACGATCGCGGCTATCAATCGGCAACTCGGATTCCGATGGTGATTGCCCGCCGCCCCGTACCCGATCAAATGCCGGTTGTAATGTGGGGAATCGGCGGGACCGATGAAGTCGTCAAGGAGATCCCGCGACTGAAACAAATCGGCTTTACGCACTGCCTTGGATTGCGCTGCGACTTCCAGCGAATCTGGGATGATGGAGCCGATGCCTTGCCCGATTCTGCAGAGAACATCCGCGAGGGACGCGAAATGCTGAACACAGCACTAGAAAACGGCCTGCAAATTGTGTCGCCACTTTCACCGGGTAGTTGGCTTCGAACGGCCGAGGTAGGCAAACCGTTCCATCGAGTTGACCGCGATGGCAAACATTATCCAAGTGACGACATCAGCGGGCTATTTCCGCAGGTGCAGGATTTTGTTTTCAACACGGGCGCTGCCATGAGCCGCGCGTATGGAGATCACGCTGCGCTGAGTGCCGCACTGCTGCACACCGAAGTTCGCGGCGAATCGCAGATCTCATTCCTACCCATCGACAGAGAAGCCCATCGAAAGGCGAGCGGGGCGGAGATCCCGGTCGAAGTCACTATCAAGAATGGAGTCCAGTGGGAGAAAATCGATGGCTTCCCAAAAGATCGAGTGATCGCGGATGATAACCCAATTCTAAAATATCTGAAATGGTTTTGGCAAAAGGGTGATGGCTGGAACGAACTGCATTCTCGTTTGAACGATGGTTTAAAACAGAATGCTCACGAAGGTTTTTGGACCTTCTACGATCCGGCTGTGAGACAGCCTAGCGTCAGCGGCAGCGGAGGAAATGTCGACGTGCTGTCGCATTGGACGTACAGTTATCCCGACCCGGTGCGGATCGGATTGTGTACCGATGAACTGCTCGAGATGGCGCGAGCTAGTGGCTACCAGCAGGACGTGATGAAGATGACACAACTGATCTGGTATCGCTCACAGACGGCACCCAAGACCGCTTTGGCGGAAACGCAGGCTTCACCCTGGGTCGATCAGGATCCCGACGCGGACTATATCACGATCGCTCCAATGCATCTCCGCGAGGCGTTCTGGTGGAAACTATCTCGGCCCATTACCGGCATCATGTATCATGGCTGGCAATCACTCGTCGAAACCGATTATCCGAGCGGATATCGCTTTACGAATCCGAACACTCAATATGAACTGCAACGCTTGATTCATGACGTGGTACAGCCACTGGGTCCAACACTTATGCAAATCCCCGACGCTCCGTCGGACGTAGCGTTTCTGGAGAGCTTTACGTCCCAGATGTTTGCTCGTCGCGGAACGTATGGCTGGAATCATAGCTGGGCCGGCGACATGTATCACGTGTTGATGTACGCACAATTGCAACCGCGAGTTCTGTACGAAGAATCGTTGCTCTCGGGCGGCTTGAAGGATGCAAAAATCTTGGTCATGTCGGATTGCGATGTACTGACCGAGTCCGTTGTTCGCGATATTCGGGAATTTCAAAAAAATGGAGGGCTGATTGTAGGTGACGACGAAGTCTGTCCAGCCATCAAGCCTGATTTTATTCTGTCGAGATTTTCGCGAACGAACCAAGCGGACAAAGATCGCGCAGCCTTACAAGCCGCTGCAAAGAAATTGCGAACATGGCTCGATCCGAGATACACTCGCACGGTCGATTCGTCCAATCCAGATGTGGTTACGCGGCGGCGGACATTTGGCACGACCGATTATGTGTTTGCGATCAATGACCAGCGTGAGTTTGGCAGCTATGTCGGCGGGTACGGGATGGTTATGGAAGACGGATTGCCTTCGACCACCACCATTCGCATCGGTCGCAAAGGTGGGCATGTATACGATCTCGTCGACGGTCGGGAATTGTCAATGGAGGTTGAAGCCGATGCACTGCAAGTTCCACTGCAATTTGGCCCTTGCCAGGGATGCGTGTTGATGGTCACGGATCGACCGATTCGCGACATTTTAATCCAAGCACCATCGACCGCAGCGCACGCGCAGTCGATCCGTATTGCGATTGAAGTCACCGATGGAGACAGTGCGCTCGACGCCGTCATTCCGGTACAAGTTGACATCGTCGACCCCGAGGGACGTACGGCGGAATTCAGCGGCAGTTACGCTGCCAAGTATGGTCAGCTAACGGTGCCTTTCGACTTCGCAACCAACGATCGCGAGGGAGTCTGGGTGATTCGAGCCAAGGAATTAGTTAGTGGCAAATCAGCGGCAGCCTACGTGCGTTTGCTGGCCTCCGAAAACTGAGACGATCTCCAGCATGCATCATCCAGTCTCAATTTTGGGTTTCAGAATAGTGGACGAGGCCCGCGAGTCCCTGGCAACTACCGAATCCAACGGACTCGCGAGCCCCGTCCACTACCCCCAATTCTTAGTGTTGTTGAAGCACTATCCTCGTACCCATTTCCTCCTTTCACCCATTTCTCCTCTATACTATTCAACGGAGGTGCGGGTACTAAGCCCCGTCAACAATCGCACTCTTACTAGGACTCGAACAATGTTCCCATTCGGTTGGTCTAAGCGTCTGTCCCCCGAGCCTCGACTTAGGGCGCAGACGCGATCTCGATCGAACCTCTCCATCGCCACACTGGCCTGTTCGATCCTGGCAAACTTTTTTGCGTTGGCGTCGGGAGTATCATTCGCCGATGACTCGCCTCCGCCACGGGTACAAGAAATGTGTGACTTTCTCGGCGAGCAACCTGCTTACGGCTGTAAGCTCATTGCCGCCATGGAAATCAAGTCACCTGACAGGAATCAAGACCAGAAGATGGCATTCCAATTCCGTTTGCAGCGACCATCTCGACTGGCATTGATCGGCGATGATGGGCCGACCAGCCTGACGATCATCACCGATGGCAAAACGCTGACACAGAGTTTCCCTGCACTCAAGCGTTATGTTCAGAGTGATGCTCCTGCGACATTGCAAGAGTTGTCCAAGGGGGACGCGACGATGGCCTTCATGATGCTCGGCCCCGCCGGCGGAGTCATTCCATTGGGTGGACAGGCGTACTGTGACCAATTGATGAACGGTGTGACCGATAGCGAATTGGTTGGCGATGAAGAGGTCGACGGAATTGCCTGCCAACGCTTCGACTTCAAACAGGACAGTTTCGACTGGAGTCTCTGGATTCGCAAAGGAGACCAACCCGTGCCAGTGAAGATGTCGGCCGATCTATCCAAGCAAGCCGCTGGTGCGGGCGGATTGCCCGCAGGTGTTTCGTTCATATCAACGGTGTCAATGAAAGACTGGGATTTAGCATCGAAGTGGACTGACAAGGACTTCCAATTTGATCCGCCTACCGATTCACAGAAAGTCGATTCGCTGTTTGAAGGATTGGAAGGTGACGGACCAACAGCACCACACGCTTTGATTGGGCAAACTGCTCCTTTATTCGAGGCAAGCGATCGGAACGGAAAAAACGTCGAATTGGAGGAAGTCATGGAAGGACAAGTCGTGGTCCTGGACTTCTGGGCGACCTGGTGCGGCCCGTGTGTCGACGCACTCCCTAAGGTGGCAGAAGTGACTGCAAAGTACAAAGACAAAGGCGTGCAGTTTTTTGCTGTCAATGTGAACGAAGATGCTGAGACCGTTGAAAAGTTCCTCGAGGCGCAATCGCTCGATATTCGTGTGCTGTTCGATGAAGACGGCCAAATCAGCGAAGCCTATTCGGCTTCGGCGATCCCGCAAACCGTCATCATCGGCAAGTCGGGCGTTGTGGAAGTAGTGCATGTCGGAGCGAGTCCCCGACTCGAGAAGCAACTCGCCGACGAGATCGATCAACTGCTCACCGGAAAATCGCTCGCGCAAGAAACATTGGAAAAAGCGAAAGAAGAACAGGAACAGCGTGACGAAAAAGTCAACGCGTTCGGAACACGCGAAGTATGGAAGAAAGAGGGCCGTTTCAACGGTGTCGCCGTCAATCATATCTCTCACACCATTATTGCCAGCGAAGTCGGCGAAAGCGCCTCGTTCTTTGACACGGATGGCAAGAATACGGGCGGACTTTCAAGTCAAATTGGCAGCGAGATTCGGATTGCAAATCTCGCTGGTGACGACCAGCCGGAAATCGTATCGTTTCCACCTTGGGGGGCTGGCGTGATTGCCCAAACCATAGCTGGAAAGACTCTATGGAAATACGAACATGGCCAAGGCGTTGATGACGTTTGGGCGTTCGACATCAACGCTGACGGGTACGATGAGATCATCATTGGTTTCAACGGATCGACGGGCCTGCATGTCTTGGACCACAATGGCAAGTTGCTTTGGAAAGACACTAACCTAGGAAATGTGTGGCACGTGACCGCAGGTGATGTGGATCAGGACGGCGAATCCGAAGTTATTTCCACGTCTGCTCAAGGTCAAGTCCATGTGTTCAGCGCTGCTGGTGAGAACATCGATAACTTTGAGGTGCCCTTGTACGCAAATATGGTTCGTACGCTGTTGCCTACAGACTCCAAGTACAAACCTCAAATTTTGGTGGCTGGGACAGTCGACCGGCAAGGCGAGGGCATGTTATCGATCGACTCGAACGGCGAAAAGAATTTTTCACTCTCGCTGCCAGCCTTGGAAACGAAGCATGTCGATGACATGGCCATCGATCATGAAACACGCTTAGCGGCGGTAGCCATGCGAGGTGGTTTGGTCCACATTGTTAACTTGGATGACGGCAAATTGATCGCAACGACTGCTCCAGGAGGTTTGCGGTGTAGTGTCGCCTGGCTTTCCAGTGACGAACAGTCGCCCCAGTTCGTCGTCGCAACAGGAAATAGTTTGATCGCGTATGAGCTGGAGCGTTGAGAAAAACAAAGTGAAGGTGCTCGTCTCTCACGAAATGGGTAAACTCAGGGGATGAATGACGAATCGCTACCCAGTCCCCACAATCGCTTTTTCTTGCAGACCTTTTCCGAGCTGGAATTGGCCTCAGCATTATTTGCGAATCATTTACCGCCGACAACGCTCGCGAAGTTGGATCTGAAGTCGTTAAGACTTGCCAGCGGCAGTTTCATTGACGACGAGCTTCGCGAGTCGAGTTCCGATCTGCTCTTTGAAGTCGATCGTGTCGATTGCGATGAAAAGGTGTTGGTCTAGACATGCTCGATTTGAGCGGCCTGTCGGACGAGGAACTGGGAAAAGACGAGCATTTGAAACCGATCTTATTGCTGTTAAAATACATTCGTAGCCCAAGGCTCGCGGAGCGCTTGGTCGAACTGATGAGGATGATCGCTGATTTGGCGGAGCAAGGCTATGGGGTGGATTTCCTCAAAACAGTAATTATTTACCTCGCCACGGGTACCACGCAACTTGAGGGTGGTGATCTAATCGACGCCGTTCGCCTAACACTGAAAGAACAGGGAGAAACATTGATGCCAACGATCGCACAACAATGGGCCGAAGAAGGTCGTCACGTAGGACGCCAAGAAGGACGTCAAGAAGGACGTCAAGAAGGACGTCAAGAAGGACGCCAAGAAGGCAAGATCGAGGGTCAAATATGCTTGCTTGAAAGTCTTTTGGAGAAGCCGGTCACGCCGGACCAGGAACTTGCGAATCTTCCGCTCGTGGAACTTAATGCACGACTCCAGCAGTTGCAGCAAGAGTTTTCCAATCAACGCCAGAAAAATGAATGAGCCTGGAATTACCACAAGCGTCTGGCGTGGATCGGCGCGCATTTGCTTCGCACGAAGCTGGGCACCCATGGGGACAACTGTTGGTTTTCTCGAAGGATTCGAAGATAATGGATAGCAGCACTCCCAAATCCCTCTAATGACCTTAGCCATTTCCATTCCGCAAAGGCACCCCATCTACGACCACGTTGTTGCGGAACTACGCGCGGGCAGAAAACAGTCCCACTGGATGTGGTTCATCTTTCCGCAGTTTGACGGGTTGTCTCCGCCCGATTCCGTATGTGCTCAGATTCTTAAGGCGTACTGTCACGACAAGCCAGATGAAAAGTCTCTGAACATCCTTTAAAAAAACCAAATAGCTTGCGGGAAACGATTAACCGTCATAGGAAGATAAACATGCGTCACTTTTCCATACACCAGATCCTGCTGGCGATCCGCGCGAGCGGGATTGCCCTAGCCATACTTGTCGTCTCAACGCTACCAACCTGGGCGGAAGACACCCCAAGCGTTCAGGCTTCAGACTGGAAGGCCGGAGTCGCTTCGGTGAAGATCACGCCGGAGCAACGATTGCATATGGCTGGGTATGCTTCGCGTAAAGAACCGGCGGAAGGGACCGCGCAAGACTTATTCGGCAAAGCGATTGCCATCGAGGATCGCGAAGGCAATCGAGTTGTGTTCGTCACGCTGGATCTGATCGGAGTCATGGAAGAGCTGCGTACCGAAGTTGCTACGCGCGTCCAAGAGAAATACCAACTTCCCTCACACGCATTGTTGATGAACGCGTCACACACACATTGCGGGCCCGCCTACGGGCTTGAGGACGCGAAAGACTACTTCGACTCTCTGGCGACAAAACTGGTCGAACTGGTTGGCCAAGCGCTGGCACAACTCCAACCAGCGAATCTCTCATACAGCTTTGCGAGGTGTAGCGTGGCCATGAACCGCCGTACGCCTTCGGAGGAAGGATTTCTCAATCACCCCAACCCCAATGGGCCCGTGGACCACACCGTTCCGGTGTTGAGTGTCCGCAATCCAGACGACGGTGCGCTGCGCGCGGTTGTGTTTGGTTATGCCTGTCACAACACGACCATGGGCTTTCTTCAATGGCAGGGCGATTATGCCGGCTACGCGCAGGAGTACTTCGAAGAGGATCATCCCGGCGTCGCGGCACTGTTCATGATGGGCTGCGGCGGCGATCAAAATCCGTATCCGCGCAGCGAACTGAAGTATGCGCAGATGCATGGCCGTTCGCTGGCCACGGCAGTCGAAGCCGCTTTGGAGACCAATCAAAGCACACCTCGCCACCAGCGCCCGATACACGGTTTGCTGAGTAGCGTTCTCGAAACGGTCGATCTTGAGTTCGCTACGCCCGACCGCACGGACTTTGCCTATCCCGTGCAAGTCATCCGCTTCGGCGATGACCTCATATTGGTCGCGTTGGGGACGGAAGTCGTTGTGGATTACGCCTTGCGATTAAAACGTGAACTGACGCAGTCGAATGGTCCTGCCGCCTGGTTTGCGGGCTATTCAAACGTCTCCGCGGGCTACATTCCTAGCAAACGCGTATTGCTAGAGGGTGGCTATGAAGCCAACAGTCGACCGTGGAAGCCGACACTCGAGGAGCGGATTGTCGGCAAGGTCCATGAGCTCGTTAAGCGTGTTTCTGAGGTAACTAAAACAGTGAGTGATAGGTAATGTGGAAGACCAAATGTCGAATACACCAAATGTCCGCTACCTTTGGATTCTTAGCATTTTTGATAGCACCGCTGAGTTGCTTGTCGGCTCAGCCGTTATTCGAAGTCCACTTGGCGGCCGCTGGACGGGCACAGCTGCCGGTCGTTGTCAGTCCTAAAGCTTCACCGGAAGTGCGTGCAGCGGCTGAGGAGTTTGCCGACTATCTCGGCCGTATCAGTGGCGCTCCGTTTCGTGTCGAAGAAGGAGACTCGGCGTCGGGTATTGTGGTCGGGTTGGTGTCGAGCTTTGCGGATCTTCCCTTTGCTGTCGATTTTGAATTGGGCAGTGTCAGCCGCGACCAGTACTTGTTACGCACGACGGACAACGGACTATATCTGTTGGGCACGACGCCGGCGGCGGTCCAATGTGCCTTGTGGGACTTTCTACATCGCCAAGGTTATCGGCAATTTTTTCTGACCGACACCTGGGAGGTCGTGCCGCACCGCCCGCAGCTAACTTCAGCAATCGACGTGGTCGAGCAGCCTGACTACGTCACTCGACAAGCACCGCGGGGGGCCCCGTGGTCGGATCGAGAATTGTGGACCCGTTGGCAGAAACGCAATCGAATGAACTCCTCGTTTTCGCTGAGCACGGGGCATGCCTACGGCGGTATCGTGCGCAGGAACCGACAAGCGTTTGACGAGCATCCCGAATACTTTGCCTTGGTCGGTGCCGGGCGGCCAGGCGGCGCGAATGCCAAATTCTGTGTCAGCAACTCGGGACTGCGACAGGTCGTCGTCGATGATGCTGTCCGAGAAATGAAAGGCCAGCCGGAGCGCGATAGTATTTCGATGGATCCATCCGACGGTGGAGGTTGGTGCGAATGTGAAGCGTGTCGCGCGATGGGCAGTGTCAGTGACCGTGCGCTGACCCTTGCCAACGAAGTTGCCGTCGCGATCAATGATCTGGGGCTAGGAGAAAAGTATGTAGGTATGTACGCGTACAATGAACACAGCCCGCCGCCAAGCATCCAAGCGCACCCCAACGTTGTGATCAGCGTAGCGACCGCTTTTATCCGCGGCGGCTACTCGATCGAGGAATTGGTTTCGGGATGGCAAAGCCAAGGTGCCGTTTTGGGCATTCGTGATTACCACGACGTCTTCGCTTGGAGCCATGATCTACCGCGCAGCGCGCGTGGCGGCAACATCGAGTATCTCACTCGTATGATACCGTGGTTTTACGAGCACGGTTCGCGATTCATGAATTCCGAGAATATGGACAGTTGGGGGGCGAATGGCTTGGGTTACTGGCTCACGCCACAACTACTCTGGGATGTGGGCAACACCGATCGTGTCGACATGCTGATCGAAGACTTCCTGGACAGCGCATTTGGCGCAGCGAAAGAGCCGATGCGTTCGTTTTATAAATTGATCAACCGCGACCACAAGTCGGTTCGATCGCATCAAGATGTGGTCGCTCGGATGTATCGCGACTTAGAACAAGCCCGGGCATTGACGAGCGATCCGCAAGTGCGTGCTCGACTCGACGATCTGGTTCTCTACACACGCTACCTCGAACTCTATGGCGAGTATCGGCAGGCCGATGGAAAGGCACGACAAGAGGGATTCGCGCGTGTGTGGCGACATGCCTATCGGATGCGTGATCGCATGATGCTTTCGACGGTAGCGCTCTGTGATCGCGATCGATTCCGCGATCGCGCTGTGCAGGTACCAGAAGACGCAAACTCTTGGAAGAGTAGCGAACCGTTTGGCGCAGACGAGATCAGCGACATTCTACAATCGGGAATTGCTGCAAACCAACCGACGGTGCTAGACTTTGAAGCGGAAAAATACAGTGACGACCTGGTGCCTGCGACGGAACTGAACCTAACTTCCGCTGCGGCCGGCAGCTATGACGAGCGCGGCCGAGGTCGACAGCAGGTCTACACATGGCTTCCCGAAAACCATCGGCAGGTCGAGTTACAAGTCACAGGTGGGTTGATCAAGCACTATCGCGATCGCGGCAACGTCAAGTTCTCGCTCTATTCGCCGAAGGAGGCGACCCTCGATGCCGTGGACCACAACGACAGCGTGCCTCCTGACGGCGAGCCTCGCCGCATAGTTCTCACCAGTCCCTATAGTGGCCTTCATCGCTTGGAGTGGAACGATGGTAGCGACATGACGCGTGTTGTTCTCCCGAAGGGCTTGCCATTGACGATTCGCTCCACGCTGGAAGAGCCGATGCGGTTGGGTGGGCGCTGGGACCTCTACTTCTATGTCCCCCGTGGCACTACGATCGTAGGCGGCTACACCGACTCGACCCTGGGAAACCTACTCGATGGAGACAACAAGGTTGTGTTCGACTTTGGTACCATGAATGCGGCTGGGTATTTCAGCGTGCCCGTGCCTGAGCGCCAGGACGGAAAGCTCTGGAAGTTCTCGAATTCCCGAGGCAGTCGTGCGCTGATGACCGTACCACCCTACCTGGCGACGAGCGTTGAGACATTGTTGCTGCCACGTGAAATTGTCGAGTCGGATAGTCAGTAATGATTCAATAGGATTCGCGTAGACCTGACGGCTCGAGACGCGGCACGAGAGGCTACTCGGCACGGCTGGATATGCACTCGAGCAGATTAAGAAAGATCATTCCGGCGGCAAGGTCCATGAACTGTTAAGCGAATGCTTGTTCCAACTACCGAGGAGCCCACTCCATGACACACCCACTTCGACACTTTTGGACGATACTGGTTGCCACCGCCATTTTAGCGCCTGTCCGCGCAGCAGAGAGAGAAGTTGATGACGATGCGGATGTCTGCGGACCGCGCGACTTGGCACTGACATGTCACAGCGATTTTGACGACGCGGACCATCCCTATCGCCTATATCTACCGTCGGCATACGACGGTAAGCAAGCCGTTCCGTTGCTGGTCGCGTTGCACGGCACGGGGGGGAACCAAGACAAATACTTCGACCATCCCACGTATGGCGACGGAATCTACAAACGCGAAGCCGAGAAGCGAGGCATCGCGATTCTGTGTCCCTCCGAGGGCGATCCGCTGGGGCGTCCCACCGAGTGGCGTGGCGTAGGTGAACTACACGTACTGAAGTCCTTGGAGGATGTCTGTCGGCGGTTCCAGATCGATCAAGATCGCATCGTCTTGACGGGGCAATCCATGGGCGGAACCGGCACCACTTATCTCTGTTGCCGCTATCCGGACCTGTTCGCCGCTGGCATTCCGCTAGCGTCGACCTACGGGCATTTGACACTCCTGGAAAATCTTCGGCACGTGCCGATGTTTTACGTGCAAGGCGCTGATGACTGGCCGATATACGCTCAAGATGGGCCGATCCGCATCGTCGGGCGCTTGGAGCAGCTCGGCTACGACGCTCAGTTGTGGATGGTGCCGGATGTCGGGCACAACACAATGGAGATCACTACGCCCCAGGTTCTCGATTGGGCATTGCAGCAGCATTTGGTAAAGCATCCGCAGCGCGTCACTCACCGCGCCTATCTGCCAATTCATGGGCGGGCGTATTGGGCGGAAATATCTGCACTCGACGAGATTGGACCCTATGCCGAAATTGACGCGGAGGTCACCACCACGAGCGACATTCTGCTGCAGAGCCTGCGCAACGTCAGGCAATTTATCCTGCGACCCGACGAGAAATTGTTGGATTGCTCCCAAGAGATCCATATTCGCTTCGCAGGCGAAAACCCCGCCGAGCCGTTAACGGTCCAATGCGATGGCGACCAGCAAGTGCGTGTCGACCGCAGCGACGAGGGTATCTGGAAGGCAACGCTCGAGCCACGGCAAGCCCGCTCTTACGCAAACTTCCGGACGCACAAGATCGGACGCGTCGTTGCTAGTCCCACGGCTGATGGCAAAGCCGAAACACCGCTTGGAAACTGGACCACGGACGCCATGCGCGATGCGCTCGGCACCGATATCGCCATCGCCACCGGACGACACTATCGCGGCTTGCCCATCGCATCCGAGCAGGATGTTTACCTATTCGATCTGCTGAATTTGTTGCGACCTTCCAATCGTGTGCTAGTCAGTTTTAAGATCGATGGTGCGGGACTGCTTGAGATCCTGGAGGACAATATTCGTCAAGAGAATTCGTTCGACGGAGAGTTTCTGGTGCAGGTGTCGGGTTGTCGTTATGCATTTGATCGATCGCGGCCCGTCGGCGAGCGGATCGTGGAAAGCGACATTGACCCTCAGCGGACTTATAGCGTGGCCTGCCTCGAAGGCCTGCTCAGTCGCGGCGACATGCTGCATCTAGCTGGACGATTTGGAAAGATCGAGTACGAGGAACGAGAGCTGACCAACATCACTGCCGCCTGGCGGTACATCGACAAACTCAATGGCATCATCGATGCCCAGCTCGATGGCCGCGTTCGCGATGTAACGGACAAGTAAACGCTCAGGCGTAGCCTGTTCGATCGAACCCATCTGCTGAATACTTCCACCTTACGAAGCGAATATACTCCGATGACACAATGGAAACTCGCCCACTCTGAATTCCGGTATGACGATCGATTGCGGCAACCGATGATTGGCTACCTATGGTTGGTAGTCAGCATCCTACTAACCTCATCGAATGTGGCCTGGGCAGACGCGGCGCCGGTGTTGAAAGTTGCGGTGTTTCAGGCTGACGTGACGCCTCCGCTGGGTTCACCGCTGTGCAATGGCGGTGTGAAGCCAGCGATGGAAATCGTGACACCGCTAACCGCTCGAGGAATCGTCCTGCTGGGTGCCGACCAGCCGATCGTGCTGTGCGCTTTTGATTGGGTTGGGATTGCCAACGAAAGTCATGATCGATTTCGGGAAGCTTTGGCTGAAGCGGTCGGAACTGCAACTGAACGCGTTTCGCTGCATACCCTGCATCAGCACGATGCGCCCGGCAGCGATTTTGCCACCGAACGATTGCTGGCTGCCCACGGTTTGGAACGATTCTATTCCAACCCGGACTTCGATGCGGTTGTGATGCAGCGCGTGGCGGCCGCCGCGAAGGCGGCACTTGATACACCGCAGCCGGTGACTCACATTGGGCTGGGTAGCGGCCGAGTTGAAAAAGTAGCCTCCAACCGCCGTATCCTTGGACCGGACGGTCGTGTGACTCTGCAGCGCCAGAGCAGCGGGGGAAAAAACCCGGCAGCACGTGAAGCCCCCGAAGGCACGATTGACCCGCTGGTCAAGCTAATTACATTCTGGAACAACGACCAAGCCTGCGCGGTGCTGACCTACTATGCTACTCACCCACAAAGCTATTACGGTCAAGGTTCGGTGAACTGGGATTTCGTCGGCATGGCTCGCGAAATCCGCGAACAGACGTTGCCCGGTATTCTGCACGTGCACTTTGACGGTGCTGGCGGGAATGTTGCTGCGGGCAAATACAACGATGGCTCGACGGAAACTCGCCCGGTGTTAGCACAGCGACTGGCCGAAGGAATGAAACAGGCGTGGCAGTCACAACAGAAACAACCGGTCACAGCTAGCGATGTTGGCTGGCAGGTCGAGTCCGTCGCCATGCCGGTACGAAACGCACTGCGCGAAGATGAATTGTTGGCGAAGCTGGTCGATCCTAATTTAGAGGTGACTGATCGCTTGCGCGCCGCACGGGATCTCACCTTCCTGCGTCGCACCGAGGGCGGGCATCGCATCCCGATCGGTTGCCTAAGTTTGGGCAGCGCGAGAATCCTACATATGCCGGGCGAATTATTTGTCGAATATCAACTGGCCGCTCAGCAGATGCGGCCCGATCTGTTTGTCGCCATGGCGGCCTATGGCGACTACGGACCAGGCTATATCGGTACCAGCATCGCGTATTCGCAGGGAGGCTATGAAACTGGAATTGTTTCTCGAGTGGCACCGGAAGTGGAGCAGGTGTTGACCGGCGCGATGCAGACGCTGTTGCACGCCAACCCAACCGAGGAACGCACCTCTCTCTTCGATGTCCCAGTAATCCATTCCTCCTGGGACGACCTGACCGATGGCATCCAAACCAAGTCCGACTGGCAACAGCGTCGAACGGAATTAAAAGCCAAGTACCTGGAGCTGCTGCGGGACCAGTACAAGCCGCAAAAGCCTGCGTTGGATCTAGAGGTCCACGAAGAAGTCATTGTCGACGGTGTTTATCGCCGCCAGTTGATCAGCTATGCCGTGGAAGCGGACGAGAGGGCACACGCCTATCTGGGAATTCCGCTGGAGCTGACTGGCAAAGCGCCTGCCATTGTCGCTCTGCACGGCACCTACGAATTCGGAGCAAAGCGCGCCGCCGGACTGATTGACAACCCCGACAAGGCCTACCTGGATCACTTGTGCCGGCGCGGTTACGTCGTTATCGCGCCTGAACATTTCGTGTCTGGACATCGCGTTCCACCCGAAGGTCCGTACGATACCGGTCGGTTCTACGAAAAGCACCCGCAGTGGACGGCCGTCGGCAAATTCACCTACGAACATTCGATTGCCATCGACGTACTACAGACGCTCGATCAGGTCGATGGGGAGCGCATTGGAGCGTTGGGCCATTCTTTGGGTGGCCACGGGACATTTTTCCTGGCAGCCTATGATGAGCGTATCAAGGCATCGGCGTGCAATTGTGGGGCCTCCTTCTTTCGCCACAATCCGAATGTCACGGGATGGTCACGCGACCACTGGTACGTGTACTTCAAGCCCATCCGTGAAGGGCTGTTGAAGGCTGAGCTGCCACCAATTGACTTTCACGAGATCATTGCCTTGATCGCACCACGTGCCTACCTGGATCTTTCTGGCCTGAACGACGGCCACGGCCCCACTCAGCGACAGCGTCTGCTGATGTTGATGAAGATCATGGACATCTATGAGTTGGAGGAAGCTCCACAGAACTTTGCCTTCTACGTTCACGGTCGCGGCCACTCGGTCGCCCACGAATCGCGACAACTGATGTACGGCTGGATGGACACCCACCTCAAACCGCCGGAAGCAACCCAAACTCGTTTGCTAAATTCAGAGCCTGACCGATCTACTCGTGAGTGAGAACCCGATTGGTCGCAGGCAGGCTGATAGGATTTGAGTAGTGATAGATTTTGCATAGTTCCGCGTCGCCTTCTATCACCGATGTCGGCTGCTCAATCACGAAATCCGCAAAGTGGCTTTGATTGAATGCCACAAACGCGAGACTCAGGCAGTTGATCAGTGGCTCCGTCTTGCGTGTCAGGTCAGGAAACGCAATGGGGCCTGTGTCGGTCTGATACATCCTTTTTTCCAGACTGATGTTCATTGTCTTCACCGGGCACTCAATAACGGCCTTCAGTGACGTTTCCTCGTTAATCAGTTCTGTTTGTGACACCAGGGGGACTCCCTGAGCTGTCGCGTCTCGTATCTGCTCCCACGTGTCCAGCGTCCGCGCCTTGGCGCCCTCGTGAAGCAGCAAGCGAGGTTCTCCCCATCCGTTCGGCGATACCAACGTCTCGCGGTATTGCTCTACATCCAGTCGAGCTTTTCGTCGAAATAGCAACCAGTGTCCGTCACCAAAAATCGGCAGAAAATCGTAGTTATCTGGATAGAACAGATCCTTTTCACCAAACGTGTTCTCACTCTTGCAAGATGCGCACTGATAAAAAACCGCACTCTCGCCGGTCGAGGAATCCGTGATCGTGGTGCGGCTCTCGATCCAGAACCGTACCGAATTCAGTTCTGACGTACCGCAGATAAAAGAGCGACGGTAGTCAAGGCACGAATAAGGGTCGTTGGATTGATTCGTTTGGGCTGGCAGCTCCGTACTCCTCGCCAGCGTTGCGGTGACGAACGATGACGCTGCACCTGCAGTTGTTAGGAATCGACGGCGTGTATGCTCAGGTGTGGTCATTGGAAAGTCCCGATGGTAAGGAGAGTTAATGAAACTAAAGTAAAGGATGACAGCGAATCAATTTGAGTCCTAGCAAAAAACGTCTGCTGTGGACGTGGGGTTACGCCAAAACCTCTTGAATGACATGCCCTTCAACGTTGGTCAAACGTCGTTGGATGCCGTTATGTTCAAAGGTTAGGCGTTCGTGGTCCAGCCCAAGCAGGTGCAAGATGGTGGCGTTTAGGTCGTACAGCGGATGGATGTCGAGCACCGCTTTCTGTCCCAGATCGTCCGTCATTCCATGACTGACGCCCGGCTTCACCCCGGCACCGGTCATCCAGCAGGTAAATCCATCGGGGTTGTGGTCGCGACCTTTGGCACCTTTCTGGAAAAACGGCATTCGACCAAACTCGGTGCACCACACGACCAGCGTGTCTTCTAGCAGACCACGAGCCTTCATGTCTTTGATCATCGCAGCGGTGGGTTGATCAAGAATATCAGCGTGCACATCGTATTGCTCTTTCAGCTTGCTGTGTCCGTCCCAGTTCAGCGCACCGCCACTGGCGTAGGCACCATTGAACAACTGCACGAATCGCACCCCGCTCTCGATCAAACGCCGAGCTAGAATGCAGTTCCTAGCGTAGGCGGCACGCGTTGGATTGGACTCATCATCGGCTCCGTAACTCTTCAACACATGCTCGGGTTCGGATGTCAGGTCGGTAATCTCCGGCACACTCAACTGCATGCGTGCCGCCAGTTCATAGCTGGCAATCCGAGCGGCCAGTTTGCTGTCGCCGGGATGCTGTCGCAGATGTCGCTCATTCATCCGCTTTAATAGCGAACGGCTCGCTTGATCGGCAGCGCCCGACACGCCTTGGGCGCTGAGGTGCCGAATCGGCGATTTGGAACTGAGCGGCGTGCCCTGGAAAGCGGCGGGCAAAAAACCAGGCCCCCAATTGTTAGAGCCGTTTTGCGGTACACCGCGAGGGTCGGGTATCGCCACATAGGCGGGGAGATTTTGGTTCTCGGTCCCCAGTGCATAACTGGTCCAAGCCCCCAGGCTGGGAAACCCGTCGAGTTGGGTGCCGGTGGATAAGAAATTTTCCGCAGGTCCGTGGGTATTGCTGGTGCTGGTCAGGGAGTGAATGAAGGCGATGTCGTCGGTCAATTCCGCAAGGTGCGGGATCAGATCGCTGACCCATTTACCGGTTTGACCGTGCTGGCGAAATTTGTACTGCGGGCGTGCCAAGTCGCCAGCCGGGCCCTGGAACGTGACCGCTGGGCCGCCCTTCAATGGCTGACCGTCCAACTTGATCAATTCCGGTTTGTAGTCCCAAGTCTCTAGTTGACTGACCGCTCCGGCGCAAAAGATCACCAGCACATTCTTGGCCTTGGCCGCATAGTGACTGGGCCGAGCCGCAAATGGTTGGGCAGGATCGATCTGCGGTTGGCCTGCCAACAGGCGGTCCGCCGCCAACAAGTCCAGCAGGGCAATCGAACTCAGACCCGTCGCCGCTTCGCTAAGGAAGCCACGACGATTGAGAAACTGCCGGCCGCTATGGGAAAGGTTATGAGATGGCATCGACCGACTCGTGCTTTATAGGTTGGATAAAATCATGCACAGGTAATTCATACTTAAAAGATTCGATTCAAACCCAACGTCCTTGCTGACGCTGCGGGTTACGAATAATCCGGGTTGAGCGGCTACGACCGCATAAATTGAGTACGGAGCGGTGTTGAAAGTTATGGAACAAACAGAAACTCATTGCTGTTGAACAGGGCTCGGCAAAGCGACTCCAGGCCAAATTCGCTAACCACGGAGACCGCATCCGCTAATTCTTCACTATCGGGTTGGCGGTTCAGTCCCAGCCAATATGCTTGTCGAACTTGTCTGCTGACATCGCCGCCGGCCTCTTCTTTCAGGAGCGATGCAAAGGCTTCGGCCTGTTCGATCGCAAACGTACTGTTGAATAGATTCAGTGCCTGAATGGGAGTCGTGGATTCGCTGCGGCGGGCGGCGCTCTGTCCACCGTCGGGACAGTCAAAAGCACCGAACACGGCGTCGCGTTCACGACGCACCTTGTGAGCATAGATCATGCGCCGCAGCCCTTCACCGCTGAATGACTGCACGGGAGTAAACCCAGACAGGCCGCCACGTTGGTTGAACAGGTCATAGCCGCGTCCTCCCATTTCCAGATTCAGCCGCCCGTTAATGGCTAGTATGGAATCACGAATCGCCTCCCCTTCCAAACGCCTCGACGGGAAACGCCACAATAGTCGCACGTCGGCGTCTTTGGCAGCAGCAGCCGCGTTGTGTTGAGTCGACTGGCGATAGCTTGAGGACAACACGAGCTCGCGATGCAAGTGTTTGATCGACCAGTCGCCGCGAATCAACTCCAACGCCAGCCAGTCCAGCAAGGCGGAGTGCGTGGGCTGTGATCCGTTGCGACCGAAATCATTTGGGGTATCGACGAATCCAATGCCGAAATGCCATTGCCAAATCCGATTCGCCATCACACGGGCCGTCAACGGGCTGTCCGGACTGGCAATCCAATCGGCCAACACTTGGCGGCGCTGCTGTTCGTCTGTATCTGCTGCAAGCTGCACTTCGCCCAATGCGCTGAGCACAGCGGGAACCACCGATTCCTTGGGCTGTTCGGGGTCACCACGACTGAGCAAGTGGATGTCGTCGGGCGTGCGAAACGTTCCAGCAAACGCCTTGGGGCCATTCTCACTGGCTTGAACCTTCTCTTGAAGTTCGCCTTTTTCCTCCTGCAGTGCGCTGGCCCATCGCGCTTCTTCGGACGACAGTCCGGTGGTGCGAAACAGGGTGGATGGCTTGGCATCGACGTCCCAAGGGTCGCGATCGGTAGAGTCAGCGATTCGAAGCCAGTGCTGGTCGATGGCGGTTTCAATGAGGTACTCGGTAGCCAACCGATCCTGAAACTGCCCCTCACGATCGCGGCCCCACACGATCCGCGCGACCTCCTGTTCGGTAGCAAATTCCAACTCCACCCAGCCCTTGCCTTCTTCGTTCGACATCCAGGAACTCGAATTGCCGTAGCGACCATCATTTATCAAACGCGGCTCGTGTCGGTTGGCAACCGTGTTGTCGCCCGATGTCTTTACGGTGGTTCCCAAGCTAGCCAGCGCGACATTTTGTCCCTCTAGATTGATGACTTCCAATTCATCGATGCAGGGCTCCAGGCCGTTGGTCGCCAAAATGGTAAAACGCAACCGTTTGGCTTTTACCGGAGTAATGCGATCGATGTTGATGTCTGCCTGAACGGCTCTACGGGCCGGCCCCAGATGAGTCAGTGTTGTCAATTGCTCCTGCGACACACCGGCCTCCAGCGTGTAGGCAGTGGCGAGACGATCGGTGTACTGCTGTTGGCGGTCACGGCTCCAGACAACTTTTCCAATCCGCATTGCTTGAGGCAGTTCAAACATCACCCAACCGGTGCCATCTGTGCTGGACATCCAACTGCTTGAATTCCCGTATTTGCCGTCGTTGATGTGTTCCAGCTTGTGGTTCTCTGAATGCACGCTACCCGAGGCTGTC
>JADYZV010000119.1 GCA_020852965.1 Pirellulaceae bacterium
CGCATCGCCGGCCACGGCCGCTTCGGCTTTGGCAAAAAGTTCAACCGCTCGGTTCAAATCTTCCAGAGTCAGCCAGGCCGACGTGTCTGGCATGAAGCAGCGCAAATAGAGTCCGGCGCGCTCGCCCGCATCGTTGATTAGGTTGAGATACTCTTTCAAATGGGGTGCCGCCGAACCGTAGTAACCCTGCAGGAATTCGTCGAACAGCGCCGCTTCATCCTGGTCTGGTTTCCACATCAGGTGGGCGATCAACCAGGCGCGCATGCGAACGAAATCGCCAATGCCACTTTGCGAGTCCCCTTGCTCAAACAGTCCCACCACATTGTTCTTGACAAAAAAACGTATGTTCGGTGCCAGCACGCTCAGGTTTGGGTGAGGGACGAGATAATTGGAGAAATTCGTCACGTAATCCCAGACAAACAGACGTGGAGCGATCTTGCTCCAGGCTTCGATATCCTTTCGGAATGGCTCGTTTTGTTCACCTTCGCCGAGCGTTTGGACAAACGAGCATTCGATGGAACAGAGCCGCACAACCACGTTATCGCGCGGGCGAACCTTCAAGGGTGCCGTGCGTGTGTATTGGTAGGCGAGAGTTTCGACCCACACATCAGGAAACTCTTTTTCGACTTCCGCAGCGATTGCATTGACAAATCGCAGCATGGGCCCCGCCTCCGATCCCTCTTCCTTCACTACCGCTTGGCACTTGTCGCATTGACAAGCACCATACCAATCGTTCTGACTAATCGAGATCAGCTTCGCCCCTGGGTCATTGGCCAATCGCTTGAGGACCACGCGAGTCATCTCGGCTCGCATCGCATCGTTGGTCAAGCACAACTGCGCTCGCTCATGCACTCGTTTACCATCGATCAGGCTGTACCATTCCGGGTGCTGCTCAAAGTAAACCGCAGGCGGCAAGAACGGAAAGAAGGTATGTACAAAATCGGTGAAGCGAACATTGCTCCCTAATGCTGGATCGGCCGATGCACTGTGGCCGTTGAGTTTTTGCCGAGCCGCAAACTTGGCGTTGAAAGCGTCGCGGTAATAGGCCTCGCGACTCTTCAGCAGCGGTGCATAGCGGATCGACAGTGATGGAATGCTCAACGTCGGCTGATGCGGAATCGTCTCTTCGGTCGACGTCCACCAGCGGCAACCGACTTGATCTTCCAAGAAGGAATAGACGGCGTATAGCGTTCCACGCGGCCCAGGCCCCACCAGTATCAGCGAGTTGCTATCGCTCTGAACCACGATGGCATCATCGCCCAGGTCGTCGAGCTTCAGGTTCGGAAGTAGTTCGGCCAACCGCGGTGAAGGTCCGACGACGATCTGTTTCGCGCCGCGATCGACTTCCGTGCTCGTTCTCATGGGTAACTCCGCACCGGTTACCTGCTTTAGGATCGATTGCAATTCTGTGGCAGCCGTGTGCTCTGAAGCACTCGGTTGGTCAGCTACCACGATGACGCATGTCGGCTGGCCGTTTTCTGCGATCAAGAATGGTGGGGCAGTTTCAGTGGCGCTGGTCCAGTTGCTCAAGCAACAACTCAACAGGGAGGCGAATAGTAGGCTAGTCATACCGACGGCGGAGCGTCGGGCCACATTATTCGATATCAAGCTAGTCATACCGACGGCGGAGCGTCGGGCCACATTATTCGATATCAAGCTAGTCATACCGACGGCGGAGCGTCGGGCCACATTATTGAAGCAACAACCGAGTAGGCAGGTGGATAGAAAGGAAAGGATTTGCCCCCGAAGGGGTTGCTGGTAGCGGAACTCGGAAAGAGTTCCAGCGTCAGCCGAAAAAATATCGTTCATACAGAATCCTAGAGGGTAAAGCCAAGTTGGAAGGCTGGAGTTTTGTCAAAATTGAAATTCACCTTATGGCTCAAGTCGCAGCGCGTACATCGTCCGGCCAATTTGGCGGGCTGCCTCAATCGTTTCCTGGTAAGGCGTATCGCACACGTCCACAAAACCTATTTGATAGTTTTCTCCATCGCCTCGGCCGGTGGCCGCTTGGTCGCCATACTGAAACCAATGCGCTCCGACCCAAATGGAGTTTTTTAAGGCACCCGTCACGTAGTCGCGATAGGCACTGGCGCGAGCCCGTTGGTTGTCGGTCGGCTTGAGCCCGGTATGGAACAAGCCACGGTCCAGGGCACCAAAGTGATACTCGCCAATGATCGCAGGCTTATCGATACCGTCGGGCAACTTGTAATCGGCCACGGAGTACTCGTAGCGGTTGAAGGCGATCACGTCGCAGTATTTTGCCGCTGATCGAACCGCCCTGTCATTGGCCCATGCAAAACGGCAGCCGAGGTAGAGGGTATCGGGCGAGATAGCTTTGACCGCATCGCGACAGACGCGAAAATACTCGTCAGCCAGACGCGTATAAAACGCTCGCAAATCGTCTCTTGCTCTGTCGGCGTCTGGCGCAGTCTGCTCGCTCAGCACCGCATCCCACGACTTGTACTCCGTCCCCCACTTGGAATTTAGCAATTGAATTCCGTCATACTTCTTTTTTAAGTCATCCACAAAGGCGAGTTTGGCGGGTTGATCGGAGGGCGATTGGAGTGCTGCGACGGCAAGCGAGGTTTCGTCTCCCCAGGCCAGTTCGTTGTCGACAAACACTCCCACGCACCAAGTTGTATTTGCATCGTCGCGCAGATGAGCCATTTGCCGCTGCGTCGCTTCGGAAAATCCAGCATCAAAAGGATCGGGAAACCTTCCCCAGTAACCGCTGCTCCCTTCGATTGGGCGGCCACCGGTCGTGCTGGTTAACGTGTAGGGAGTCTGCTTCATCTGATAGACGCTTGCTTCCGACCAATTGGCAATCGTATTCATCCCCCAGCTACGAAGCCGAGCGTGGCAATGTTGATTGACGACCGTTCGCCAGTTTTCACCGTACTTGCGAACCAGATTCGCACCTGTGAAGTTGAAGACCTTGTACCTCCCACGGTCAAGGTAATAGCCATGCGGTGCCCAATTCGCTTCGCCATAAAAGATAGCCAGCGGCGAGTCCGCCGGTGGCAATTCTGCAAAGTAAAACTCACGGTCGCTAATCGGCGTGGTGGCATTGCTGGAATTTACGCAGTCGATCCCATGCGACCAAAACAGGTGTCCCGCCGGATCGACCAACCACCAGCGATCTTGATATTTCTCCACGCGAAAGCGCTGACTGGTCGCCAACTGAGGCCCGGCGGCATAGCCACCAAACTCATCCCACTGCCCCGGTTTCGGATGTGCGGCAAGGTCAATGCGTTCTCGCTCCACGGCTTCCGACAGCTCAGCTTGCGAATGAGTCTTCCCCGGCCAATCGGCGTGCATGAACTGCCCGAATCGGTCGATCATTGGAAATGGATCACGGTTCGAATCAAACCACACGCCCGCTTCGTAGCTTCCGGTGGCGCGCAAGTTGGATATTTCAACCGCTTGGACGTACGGTTGATTGAAGACAAATAAGATAATTTGCTCTATCGAATCGACCGCTAAGCCATCTTTGTCGCTCAGCCCCGCAGGATTCGACCGCATTCCGATCAGTCGGCCTTCCAGATGCTTGGGCAGTTTCCTGTCTAGCGACAAACGAACCGTCTGCAGCTCACCTGGTGCCAAGGTTTGTTGTTCGGTTTTGGTGTCGGTCCGTTGTTCACCATCGACGCTGTCGACGCGCATCGCAAAGGCCACCTCCCGGTCACTGGTGTTGCGAACATCGACGGCTAGATAGTCGAATGGGGACAAGTCACGCGATTGTTTGCCTAAGCGAAGTGTGATCCCTGGCCAATCTTGATTGGGCGTCGATTCCATACGGATCGCCGCTTGTCCAGAGGTGGAAACGATCGATAGCTCGACCGCCTGCGACTGTAGGGTCGACAAGTCAATGCCATCATGGATGTTGAGCAGCGGTCGCTCCGCTAAGGCTACACCCGATAAACAGACGAAACAACCGAGTGAAACAAGCCAACGCAAGCATGAGTTTAGCGCAGCGTTTTGCGGGCAAGCGGCGAGCGGCATGTCACGCATTCCTAGGCGAGATGTGACTTTGGGGGGGGGAGCCGCTTTCCAATATACACGAAACTAGAGTTCTTTTACAAGGTATATCCTTAGCAACTCAAGATGCCGCGAACCGGGTAGTCAATGCCTCCCGAACTCGGCTACGAAGGCTTTTCTTCCCAACACGCCAAGCCCTCCAGCCATTCGTTAAACCGGATTATTCGTAACCCGCAGCGTCAGCAAGGACGTTTGAGTCGAAAACGAATCTCGAAAGCATGAATAATCCGGGTTTCACCTCGTGGGCTGGCTCCCACGCGTATGCCGTCTCAGATCTTTACGACAACTGCCTTCGACAATTCCGCGATGGTGACCCCAGCCAGGGACTTCAGATAATCTTCTTCGAGCCGACTGAGCTTTCGTTGGATCGCACATCGCCCAACTACAGGGCACTTGTCTTCGAGTGACAGGCTGCAGCGTCCGGTGTCGACCCCCTCCAGCAATTCCACCACATCGCGCAGGGTTATCGCTGACGCTGCACGTCCAAGGGAATAGCCGCCAGCAACACCACGATGGCTGCGGAGTAGCCTACCACGCGTCATCTGTTGCACGATGTTCGACAAGTACGTTTCCGATGCGGCTGGCCATAGACTTCGCGTCCATTCGGCCAATTCCGGCAGCGTTGTCAATTCGCCCGCTGGCTTGGTGGCCACATAGGCCAGCGCATGCACTCCATAGCTGAAACGTTGTGAGAAAAACTGGCCGATTGCCATGAGAAAAGACCTCATACACGGAAAAGCGAGCGCGAGTCCCCGTGCCTTCGACAGGAGGAATCAAGGCAAACCCACGCCACATTAGATAGGGTATCCGAGCCGAGCGTTTAAAACAACCCTGTGGGGGGAGGGAAAGAGCGTCCATGGCAGCAGAATGCCACTCAGAATGCGAATCGTCGCATTGCGTGCATGTGTTGCTACTGTGCGCTTCAATGGTATCTATGGTAGGCTTAATAGCCCCACCCCGCGCACCACTGCGCTGCATTCCTCACCCCCGACTTGTGGCTGCCGATACTCTCTTGCGGCGAAAATCATGCAGAACAACAACTCAGCAATCTCCACGTTTGCAGCTTGGAGCTTTCTCTTCACGTCCCTGATTGCCGGCACTACTCAAGCTCAGCAGGCGACTTTTGTTAAAGGCAAGCCATTTCGAATGGCGGCCGAACAGGCGGAGCTGAATACGCAAACGGCGGAAATCGTTGCCGACGAGCGGCTTGCTGGAAAGCAAGGTATCACGCTCAAACCGAGCGCAGAAGCTCACGTCGACGGTGACCGCGACCAACCCGATCTGACATTCCGTTTTAAGGCTCCTGAGCCCGGAACCTACGTAATTCACACCTACGCTGTAGTGGACGAGCAAGGTGCCGCACTGATGGAGAAGGCGGCGGGCAAGTGCGACTCACTGTTCATGAAATTGCAGATCGATGACCAACGACCTACGCGACGCGTCGTCTACGTTCCCTGGAACCGCCCAAGCCAAGAAACCGGAAAGTTTCAACTCAGCGGCCAGGACCAACAGTTGAAACTGTGGTTACCTCGAGGCGTGCGATTGGGATATGTCGAACTGAGAAACTACACGCCGCCTGCGGTTCCCGAAGCTGCCCAAAACTATGAACCGAAGATCGTCCCGTCCGCTTCGCGACCTCGCTTATGGGTCACGCCGGAGACGTTGCCGAGTATAAAACAGCGGCTGGCGGTAGGGGAAAATGCAAAGGTTTGGGAGCAGCTCATCGCTTCAGCTCGAAAACCATTTGTGTTCGAATTTTCACCCGACGAGGAAGTTCCGCTCAACGCCAAGCTGGAAACGGCCGCAGAAACAAAGGCCTTCTACTACTTGATGAGCGGTGACGCCGTCGTGGGGCGCGAAGCCATCGAGCTGGCTGTCGACTACCTGTCGCACGTCGAGTTCGGCAATGTTCTGGACATCACTCGCGAAATGGGCCGGGCCATCTACACCGCGTCCCTCGTCTACGATTGGTGCCATGATCTCATGAGCGAAGACGAGAAGGCGACACTGCGTGAGAGCCTGATGCGACTGGCCAGCGATATGGAATGTGGCTGGCCCCCGTTTCGGCAAAGTGTCATCAACGGCCATGGCAACGAAGCCCAAATCAATCGTGATCTGCTGGCCATGAGCATCGCTCTATACGGAGACGAATCACTGCCGTATCAATACACCTCATACATCATTTTGGAACAGTTGGTACCGATGCGAAAGTTCGAGTACCAATCGCCACGACACAACCAAGGGGTCAGTTACGCGGCCTATCGTTTCGGATGGGAGATGCACGCCGCGTGGCTGTTCTACCGCATGAGCGGCCACAAAGTCTTTGACAAGAATATCGAAGGCTTGGGCAAGTACTGGCAAACTATGCGACTCCCCAACGGTCAATTGCTGCGCGACGGCGATGGGATTGCCGGCGGACTCCCCACTTCGTTTTCGTACTGGGGCTCGCCGCAGACGATACTGCTGATCTATGCCTACGCAGACGATCCAAATCTTAAGGCGGAGTTCGAGCGCCAGGGTGGATTGTCGGGTAACCCGGTGTTATTCCTACTCTTGAATGATCCGCATTTGGAATCCGCCGATGCTAGCGACTCGCTGCCGTTGACGACCGACTTCGGTCCGATTCTTGGCTCGTTGATCGCTCGTACCGGCTGGAAACTCGGCATGGATAGCAATGACGTCGTCGCCGAGATCAAAGGGGGCGGATACCATTTCGGGAACCATCAGCACGCCGATGCCGGGGCACTACAGATCTACTACCGAGGCTTGCAGGTAGTCGATCTGGGCGTTTACAAATTCTACGGAACGCCCTATGACCAGAATTTCAATAAGCGATCGATTGCTCACAGCATGATGCTGGCCCGCCGCCCCGATGAGAAGTTTCTCAGCACGGAATCCAACGACGGCGGATCGCGTTACATTCAAAGCTATCCGCGCACTCCGGCGCAGGCAAAAGATGATCCTCTCTTTCACTATGGAAAAGTCATCTCGGCGGATTTTGGCCCGTCGCAGCAGAAGCCAGACTACAGCTATTTCAAGGCTGATCTGACGAGCGCCTACTCGGAGAAGATGAAACAGTACAGCCGCGGATTTTGCTTCCTCAATTTGCAGCGAGACGATATTCCGGCAGCGATCATTTTGACCGATGACATGACCACAGCGAATTCGGACGTCAAGAAATACTGGCAGATCAATACCTTGCAGCCACCGCAACTAACCGACACCGGCGTGATCCTAAATAATCGCCAAGCCGATTTGGTTGGGAAAACCCACGTCAACATGCTGGTCCCCGCTGCGGCGGACCGACGTATCGAGATTCTCAGTGGGAAAGATGCTTTCAATTCGTTCGGCTTCCAGTACGAACCGCCACCGACATCTCATCCGGAGGCGAAGGGGCACCGGATCATGATCTCACCTCAGCAGACTAATCAACAAGATCGTTTTCTGACGGTCTTTCAAATGACCGCAGGCGATACCAAGCCGCTGGAGGTAGAATTCGCAGAGACCGAGGCCAGCTTCGTCGTCAGCCTCGCCGACCGAGTTGTCTCGATGAACAAGAACGCCGAATTGATTGAGGCCCCGTTTGCCATTCGGGTTCCCGACGGCCCAGAGCGGCAAATCCTACTGACCGGTTTGGCACCGGGCAATTGGACCGTGCGCAGCGGTGATGGCAAACCGCATTTCACGGGACTCGTTGCGGCCGGCCGAAATACCTTGTTCTTCCATGCTGACGGCCAGGAATTGGTTGTCAGCCGCGACTGAATCGTTCCACTGCTCGCTTCGTCGCTGACCGCTCCGCCGCTCAGTTCGATGTAGGATTCGGCCGACGTGTTGAGAAGGCCCCGGTGGACTGCCCTCACAGCTCGAAAAACTAAATCATGAAGCGAATTACTCTGTATCTCCTCGCGCTCACGCTTGCGTCACCTGCATCCGTTTGCGAAGCCGCTGACCGAACGTCGCAACCCAACATTGTCTTGATTCTCTGCGACGACCTCGGCTATGGTGACGTGCAGTGTTTGAATCCAGTGCATGGCAAGATACCGACACCCTCGGTGGACAAACTGGCTGCTGCGGGAATGATCTTCACCGACGCCCATTCTGGCTCATCGGTCTGCACACCGACCCGCTATGGATTGATGACGGGGCGATACAGTTGGCGATCGAGTTTGCAGAGTGGAGTGGTTCAGGGTTTCGCCCCGGACCTCATCGCCGAGGAACGGCCAACGGTGGCAAGCTTTTTGAAGTCACAAGGATACCATACCGGCATCATCGGTAAGTGGCACTTGAACTTTCAATATCTCGACTCGTCCACAGGCGAAGCATTGAGCAAGCAGGAGGGGCTAGCTCAAGTGGATAGCAGAAAAGGCAGAAAAGGGGTCAGGAGCCGAATTGGTTGACTAGGCAATTTGTCGGCGGGTATGCTAATGGCAAGTCGTAATCGCATTCTTGTCCACCGTCACCAAGCACGCCTCGAAAGGTTGACTTATGCCACGTCCACCGCGGTCAGATGTTGCCGGTCAGCTTTATCACGCACTGAATCGAGGTAACGCGCGACAACCCATCTTTCACAAGGATGCGGACTACGAAGCGTTTGAATGCATCTTGAAAGAAGGGTTGGAAAAGTATCCTGTCGATCTGCTATGTTACCAATGGATGCCTAACCATTGGCACATGGTTTTGATGCCCCGCGAGGACGGCGCCATGGGCCGTTTTCTTTACTGGGTATCCATGACCCACGCGGCTCGGCATCATGCACATTACAGCGCCACTGGAACAGGACATCTTTATCAAGGTCGATTCAAGAGCTTCCCCGTTCAGAGTGATGAGCACTTCTTAGTAGTCTGTCGCTATGTCGAACGCAACGCGTTGGCGGCCAGGTTGGTTGAACGGGCGGAGGACTGGCGATTCGGTAGCCTGTATAACTGGAACGGAGGCAAGTGTGGCGTTTCTTTGACGAAGTGGCCCATCCGCCGGCCGCCCGGCTGGATAGCAAGGGTCAATCAAGCATTGAACGAAAAGGAGGAAAAGCAACTCCAACGAGCAATTGCTAGAAGCCAGCCCTTCGGCGATCCAAGTTGGGTAGAAAGCACGGCTCGAAAACACAATTTGGAATCGACGCTACACAATCTCGGCAGACCAAGGAAGCTTACCTAAAACGCCAATTCGGCTCCTTGCCCCTTTACCGGCTCCGTCACGTACTTATTCGCGTAGGGCTTGATCGGTAGCCGCCGAGAGTTTTGAATAGTACGACTTGGCACGATCCAAACGCTCACGAATTGCGCGGCTGCGAAGGTCGCTTCCCTTGGAAAACTCCGCTTCGATCAAAGCTATGGCATCGAGCTGTTTGCTTACGATCCGTGAACTCTCTTGTGGCGACCAGGTGGGTTCACCATTGACGACCACGTAGACGGGTGTGGTGTGAGCTACGGCTCCGTTTGCGCAGCGAGTGCTGAGGGCTAACCATGTGCTGCGCGAAATGTCGACCTCAACTTCCAGGCTAAGTTCGTTGGAATCATTGTTGTTTCTGCGCGCTTCGTGCAGTATCCCATCGTTGCTCACCAGTTCAAGTACTTCGGGCAGCCCAACCTTTTCGTGCCCCCAGGCTCTAGCATGAACTTTTACCGAGCCTTTGCCATCCGCTTTGATTTCTGAACCGGGTAACTGTCCATCGACCGTAAAGTTCAGGGCCGGCCCGTTGCTGACAAACGTGGGCCCGGCCTCCAGCCCGGCGAACCAACGGTCTAGGTCGAGAGTATCCCCTGTGTGGACAAACGTTCGTACTTCTCCCAGCGTCGATCCCCAAGGCACGTCGCTTCCAGCTGCCGCAGTCAAGCGAAAACCGAGATTCAAGTAGTCATAATAATCGAGCGTGTTGATACGGCTGAACTGCAGCAGCTCCACGAAGTCAATTCCTTCTGTGGTGACATACCAGGGGAAGCCGCGTGGCAAATCGCAGCCGTTCCACGAAAAGTGAGCGAAGCCCACGACGGCATCAGGTTGAGCATGGAGTCGCTCGAATGCTAGGTCGTAAAGGTCATAGGTTGCGACATCTCGAGCCATGGCGGTTGTGTTCAATCCGATGATGTGGCCGAATGTGCTGCGGGGTTCTTCCTGGCCGCTTACTAGGCAGTAGTCTCCGCAGCACTCGCGAAACTTCTTGCCAAATCCGAGCTGTTTAAAATCGGTACCGCGATGGTGTCCCATCTCGAGAACGTTGACGACGTGCAGATCTTCTGCTTCAGCGTAGCGCAGCAGAAAGCCGCGATGTACCTTCTCCGTAGTTGGATGATGCACATGTACGTCGCCGGAAAACCAACCTTGTTTGGGCAAGTCGACCCAGCGTTCCAGTTTCAGCGTGTGTTGCTGATCCTGGGACGTCACCGTGAAGCTCTTCGTAACCGGGATGTACTCCATGCCCCGTGCGACCGAAATTTGGTAGCGACCCGGTTCGAGAGTGATTGAAAAAGTAGGCTGGGTCTGATAGAGCACAGGCTCGTGCCAGAACGGTAGCGAAGGAAGTTCCTCGTAGACATAGCTGCGGTCGTTGTTATCCCCCTTGCCCAGGGTCTTCCTTGCTGGGCCGATCCAATCTGGATTGTCCGCCTCATATTCAACGCCGCGGTAGAATTCGTCGGTCTGGCTCACTCGTTGCATTATGCGGCCATCTGGCGGTAGCCGCACCGAATTGTCCTGCAGATCCCGGATACAAACCATGGCGGGCACAAGCTTACCCGACGGAATATCCAACAAGTTGAACTGGATTTTGGCCTGTGGTTCAGCGGCGCATGTCGCTTGCTCGACGACCGGATGCGTCGTGGCCCACGCGGTTAGTATGCTGGCCCAAAGCCCAAGTCGACGTTGTAATGCCATTGGATCACCTTGTTAGAATGTGGGGAACCGCTCACGGTTTTTGGATTGGTGATCATTTAGTTTAGCCGGTTAGCCAATGTCCAGGTATGGGCAGAGCATGGACAAGCGAATCAAGGAACCTGAAGGCACTGAGGAAGCGCCGATGCAGCGGGCTGCTGGGATAGGGCTAGTGCCCAAAAGGACTCCCGACCCCCTTCGTCCTAAATGCTACGGACCAAAACACATCAACTGACCATTCTCCAAGGCCACGAAAACGCGTCCGTTCGAGTCAATTGCGGTCCCGCCTTTCACGGCATCGGCGGGCAAGTCGCGGGACCATGCATCGGTGCCATCGGACAGGTTGATGGCGCTCAAGAACGGTTTGTCCGGCATACGGTCAGCGTGGCCAGTAGCAAGCAGCCTGTCGGGCGAAACGACAAAGCTGGTGAAGCGGCGGTCTTGCTTATCTTCCCACAGCGTCTTTGGCCCGGGTGCGTTCCGGCCTCGACGACGCAGGAACTCGCGCGCTTCATCCTTGATCAGCGCACCGGGAGGCAGCGGAGTCTGTAAGGCCAGGTTGCCGAACATGCTGCCTTCGTAACTGGCGTCGTGGCACAACACGTTTCCGTCGCCGCAGGTATAGTCGATCGACACGAATTTTCCGTACTCCGGATAATACGGGTAAAAGGCCGTGCGGTACTGCGATGTCAATTGATTCTTCGGCGCATTCAAACAGTTCAAGGTCTTGAGATCGAAGCGTGCGACTTCGTACACTCCGCCGCCGTGGAATCGCAATTCGCCATCCGCGATCTGCAAATCGCCTTGCAAACTGATCCCGTCGTTGACTTGTTCTGCAAGTCTACCGGACGTGTCATTCTCAGCTTTCAAAGCTCCGGTTACCGCGTCGAGGGCGACGATGTGAGTTCCGTCGTAATGCGTGATGCCAGCCGCGGCATACACGATTCCATTCTCGACCACCACGCCACCGGCAACTGGCCAGGACGAAATCAGCTTGCCAAACACCGGAATCAGACGCTCTTCGGGTGCGACGCGATAGGTCCATAAGGGGCGACCTGTACGCGCCTCGAAAGCATAGACTTGACCGTCCGCCGAACCGACGAACAACCGATCTTGAGCGATGGTGGGCGGATAGTAAATCGGCCCCGAAGTGTAACTCTTCCAAACGAAATCGCCTGTGGTATCAAAAGCCTGGACGACTCCCGTCCGATCCGCAACAAACACCAAACCGCCAGCCACGATCGGAGCGGTTGGCATTTCCGACGAGGAGACCTTGGCAGTCCATTGCAACTTGACATTGGTCGGCACCCGAAGCGCGGTGACGTCGCTCCTCCGGTTATCGCCGCGATACGTGATCCAATCGCTCGGTTGTGCTTGGAGAGACTGCACATTTTCCAAGTCGCCGTGTACGACAAGACGAGGCGCGTCGCTCCGGTCAGTTGTCTTGGTTGGTGTCGGGCACAGGCCGATATTGCCATATAGCGACAGTTCGCAACCGCACATCCACGGCCCCCAGTACAAGTGCCCGTTCGAGATCAGCACGCCGTCCTGGCACGGCGGCCTTATCGGTGCAATGTGCTGCGCCGTGTTGGTGCCGGTCATCAGACGAACCGTTCCGCCGGTGGCTCGAAAGAAGACACTGTCGACGCAGCCCGTCGCACGCGTGCAGGCGCGGCGAGCCGGGAACTGATCTAGAATTGATCCGGTGGCGTATTCCAAACGAACACCGTGCGTCCCCTCGGGGCCGGCGGCGTAGATGGCGTCGTCTCGCAGAACGAGCTGTAGATTCCCAACCGGATGGGTCCAAGCGAGCTTTCCATCGCGAGCCGAAGCGACCACCATCTTGCTGCGTTGCGGACCGGCGAAGAGCACGTAGTCATCGTTGCACTTCATGTAACACGACGTCGAATACCCGGATGTGTAATACTGAGCCGGTTCATTCGGCGCGATCGCGTCGAGTAACGCTTTGTCCGAGTTCTTCCAGACGACTTGGCCGTCGGCAGCATTGATACAGGCCAGAAACTTCTCGGGGCTGTAGACGTAGATCCGACCGCCTTTCATGCAGAACGCACGCGAATCGAGAAACTGCTCGTCGCGATAATGCCACAGCGGCTGCTTCGTCTTCAGATCGATCGCCACGATCGTGCGACCAAATCCGAACGACTTGGCGGGGTCCGAATAATCGTGCCCTTTCCACATGCCCCACGGCCAATGACCGAGCCCGCGACGTTCCGAGCGTTGTGTATCGACTTGAATCTC
The DNA here is from genome assembly GCA_020852965.1 of Pirellulaceae bacterium. Lineage (GTDB taxonomy): Bacteria > Planctomycetota > Planctomycetia > Pirellulales > Pirellulaceae > Aureliella. The sequence continues at coordinate 13,165 of JADYZV010000119.1, forward strand.
GAGGTGCCCCACCGAGCCATACAAGATGCCGTTCTCGATCGCCATCCATTTCCAAACGGGGCCGTCGGTAATCTCTTCGGGAACGGTAATCTGCTCGCGAACGGTTCCAGTGAGATCGTCGATGATCTTGCACGACTCGTGGTCGCCCAAGTACAGCGCGTCGTCGGTCGCGACCATCGTGTTGCGATGGATCATGAAGCCCGGCGGATTGGGTCGGCTCCAGAGAATCGTCCCGTTGTAGGCGTTGATGCATAGCAAGGTGTTTAGCATCTCGTTCTGATTCGCCTTGTGGGCAATGTGTCCCATGGCCTTATAGATCCGCCCGCCCGCGATAACGGTCTGCTCAGGCATAGGGCTGAACTTGGGATCGGCAATGAACTGAGTGCGGAAGTCGCCGCGCACGAGTTGATCGTTCGACTGCGGATTGTTATCCGGTCCGTGATACGGATGCGTCCACTGGTCGATCCCGTCGGGAACCGGTTTCACCAGTTTTCGCTTACCAACAAAGGCCACTGCGCGGGGCCGCAACACGCGCAATAACTCGCCGTCGCCACTTGCTCGACCGCCGACGGAGCCACGCAGACACCGTCAGCGAGGTTGTCGCCAAGATGCACCGACTTGAGCGCCCCCGACCCGACGAAGATCCGCGTGCCCAGCAGCTCTGCTTTGTCGGCTGCCTCTCGAACCAAAGAAACCTGTTCGGCATTTGCGGATTGAAAGTAGATCGTCAACTCACTGGTCTTGGCGCAATCGACGAGTCGTTGGGCGTTATCTCCGGGGAGATCAAGTACACAAATGATGCCGCGCTGAACGCTGACGTTGCCAAGCACATCAGCCGGCGTTTCAGAGATTCCCAGAGCAAGCAGGCTTACGGCGAACGAAGCAACACCGGCTAACGAGTTCATCGTCATGACCTCCGTATTGCGGCGGGTGATACGAGACGAGGTTGCGATCAGTCTACAGCGAGGATACGACAACTGCAAACGCCGATTCTCACATTTCCGCACAAAGTTAGCCGACGGCACAAGCGGCGGTCGATCCACAACTGTTCGCCGGCCGATTCAACGGCGTACTAAGAATTACGGTGACGTGCCAAGCTGACGACGGAGGGCCAATTGGCCTGCCGTGGACAATTCGGGCAATTCTTACTCGGCACATCTTCTCTTGTGGGATCCATCCGGCTCGACCCGTGGTGACACACGGCTTTCCCTGAATGACAGGTCATGAACCACGTCGGAGCCTGATTAGCGTAGCGAGGAAACTTCGGCTTGCCACTTGGGCAAGTTCGCAAACTAAACTACACTACCTTTGTATGGTTTGTATTGTTTTACTTGATTCAATAACAAGAGTATTCAATAACAAGAGTTGCCTTATGAATTCACGTCAACGTATTCTGGCCGCCATCAACCATCAACCGGTGGATCGAGTGCCGATCGACTTGGGGGGAACGCGTCAATCGGGTATCGCTGCGTCAACCTATCACGCACTCAAAGCTAGGCTGGGCATCGGTTCGCCGACTCGCGTATTCGATACTTACCAAATGCTGGCGGAAGTCGAGCGCCCCATCATGGAACGCTTCGGTGCCGATGTGGTGGGGCTGTACCGACCGGACGTGGCTTTTGGAATTCACAATGTCGACTGGCGTCCCTGGAACCTGTTCGATGGCACTCCAGTGGAAGTGCCTGCTCAGTTCCAGCCAAGCGTCGATGAGGGGGGGGACCTGCTGCTGTTGCAAGCGGGGACACCAATTGCGCGCATGCCCAAAGACGGTTTCTACTTCGACCGGCTGGAGGTTTATCCGGGTGCCGCCCACACGCCGGTCGATCAAGTCAATCCACCGCTCCTTTCGTCGGAACTCGCCGATCACTACCACCTTCAATCCGAGGCCCTGTGGCGTAACACGGACTTCGCTATCGTGGCCCCGCTGGGGCCTCCGTACGAACTTTTTTATGGGCTCGGGACGGGGGATTTTTCTGCCTGGATGATCAGTTTGGCGACGGAACCCGAATACGTCGACGCGCTGCTGGACAAATTGACGACCGTCTGGCTGGAAAATCTGAAGCGGTTTGCGGCGGCGGTCGGCGATCGCGTTCCAATACTGCAGATCTGCGACGACTTTGGAACTCAGAATTCACCGTTTCTATCGGTGAAGATGTTTCGTGAACGGATCATGCCTTTCTACCAGCGAGGCACCCGCTGGATTCACGAAAACACCAACATGAAAGTGCTCTTGCATTCCGACGGAGCACTGCGACCTTTGTTGCCTTCGCTAATCGAAATGGGAGTCGACATTCTCAATCCGGTGCAAACCAGCGCGCGTGGCATGCAGGGGTCTGAATTGAAAGCCGAGTTTGGAAGCGAACTCGTCTTCTGGGGTGCGTCGCTCGACTGCCAACGCACGCTTCCGTTCGGTACACCAGAGGAAGTGGCTCAAGAGGTTACAGAGCACCTTCAAACCTTTGCGCCAGGTAGTGGTTATGTGTTTGCCTCAGTTCACAACATCCAAGCGCTCGTGCCTGTCGATAACGTCGTCACCATGTTCGACACGGCGCGATCGTTCGCAATTTGAGAATCTGACGTAGAACCAAATATTTTTGACAAACCCCTTTGCCGAATTCTCGTTCTGTTCTAAGAAGTTTCAAAGAAGTCGCCATGTACACTCAACATAAATGGACTCGACGCCGTGATTTCCTGAAAGGGCTGGGCGCAACGATTGCGCTGCCCACCATCATCCGCTCGTCCGCGCTGGGATTGGGCGATACGGTTGCGCCAAGCAACCGCATCACGATGGGGCTAATTGGCTGCGGCATTCATGGGACGGGTTGGAACTTGGACCGCATGCTGGAGAACCCCGACCAGCAAGTGGTCGCCGTATGCGACGTCGATGCGCAACATGCTGCAGCGGCTGAGAATAAAGTTAACCAATATTATTCGAAGCTGCTGGGTCGTGAATATAAGTGCGCAGTCTATCGTGATTTCCGCGAATTGATCAACCGTAAGGACATCGATGCCGTGGACGTGGCCACGCCGGATCATTGGCACGTAATCCCGGCTTTGATGGCTGTGCGCGCCGGCAAGCATGTCATTTGCGAGAAGCCGCTGTCACTCACGATCCGCGAGGGCCGCATGCTGGCAGACGAGTCGAAGAATTCGGGACTCGTGTTTCAAACCGCATCCGAGAATCGGTCCATCGATTCTTACATCAAAATCTGCGAGCTGGTACATGGTGGGTACATCGGCGAGCTAAAACATGTCAAGGCGATGCTGCCCAAGGGCAATGAGGGACGCGGTAACGAGGACTTCACGTTACAAGTTCCCCCCGACGGCTTGGACTATGAGATGTGGCAGGGCCAAGCGCCGCTGGCACCCTATTGCCCGGCCCGTGTCCACAATACGTTCCGCTGGAACTTGGGCTACTCGGGCGGGCGGCTAACGGATTGGGGCGCTCACCTGTTCGACCTCGTTCAATGGGCCAGCGGGCATCAAGAGACGGGACCGGTCGAGGTCGAGGGGAGCGGAAAGTTCCCGCCACGCGACGCCATTTGGAATACGGCGGGGGAATTCGAGTTGCACTATCGATATCAAGACGGTTTGACAATGCACGCCTGGAGCGAAGGCACGCCGGGGATCAAATTCGAAGGGACCGAAGGCTGGGTTATGTTTCGTGGCTGGCGCGCTCCGTTGACTGCCAGTAATCCGAAGATTCTGAACGTGGAAATCCCCAAGACAAAGCAGCTGCATCATCCCAAAACGATCTGCCAACGCGAGATATCCAACCTGCGAGCCGGCGGCGAGCATTTAGACTTTACCGATTGCATCGAAAACGGAGGCCCGACCTACGCTCCAGCCGAGATTGGCCATCGAACGATCTCGATTTCGCATATCGGCAACATCTCGATGCAGCTCGGGCGCAAATTGCAATGGGATCCCGTCAAAGAAGAATTTGTCAACGACGCTGAGGCCAACGCCTTTCTCGGTCGTGAACAGCGGGAGCCATGGAGCATCCAAAACATCGACTCCTGGCTGAACGTCGGCTAGTGGACGGCTAGTGCATCATCCACACTAAGAATTGGGGGTAGTGGACGAGGCCCGCGAGTCCGTTTGATTCGGTAGATGTCAGGGACTCGTAACCTCGTCCACTACCCCCAACCCGAAAATTAAAGTTGGATGAAGCACTAGTTTCCCAATTTGACTCGGCGCTCGGTCGAGCGGAAACAAGCAAATACTTGTCGCACACGGTCATGCACATGCCCGGCGGTCTTATTGCATCGAAAGGGGACTTGGCTTATAGTCTTTCGCATTCAGGATCGCAATTGGGAATGGAGCGCTGGACAGCACCCAAAATGTTTTGAAAGGCTCGTTTTGCGATAGCGCATAGAATTCACACGGTAAAGTTCAACTGGCTTTTATGAGGTTCGAAAGGAATGAGGCACTCAAACATGTGTAACAGCACTCAACGGGACCGGCTTTCCGAAGCCTGTCTATTTGTCGCCTTGGTTGCTCTCGGTGTCGGGCTTAGACTGTACTTTCGGGATCTGTCCAACTTTTCGCCGGTAGCCGCATTGGCGCTGTTCTCAGGGTACTTTTTTCGCCGGTGGGTTACCGCGCTGTGTGTGCCGTTGGCCATCATGGCGATCAGTGACTATTTTATCGGTGGATATGCGTGGCAGGTGGCGGTGGCAGTCTACGCGAGTTTGGCGTTTCCGGTTGCATTGCGCAGCGTCGTCCGTCGCCGGATATCGCTGAAGAACAAGGGGCTCAAGTCGGCGGTCGCAGCTACCGCAGCCTTGATGGTATGTGCTCTGGGTTCATCTCTCATCTTCTTTCTGTCAACCAATCTCGCCTGTTGGATTTGGTTTGATACGGATCACACGACATCCGGTTTGTTACGCAATTATCTCAGCGCCTTGCCGTTCCATCGGTACACATTAGCCGGCGATCTGTTTTTTGCATTCAGTCTGTTTGGTGTTTATGCGTTGGGGGCACGCCAATTCGTCTTTGCCTTGCCGGTATCGCGCGGTGTCCAAACACGTGCCGTGCGGCCGGTTCAACCTCCGCAGGAGTAGGCTCAATAAGAATCGACTCGGAAGATGAGCCGTGCAGAATAAGAGTACGTCTTTCGACAATTAGAAGACCACTTTGGCAACTTTCGACAGGATTGCTCACCCACGAATCATTCGACGGATGGGGCGAGTCTCCGCTGCGCAGTCCTGATGCTGTGCTGGTCACACTGGTTGAAGGCGATGCACATGAGACCGTCAAAGATCTGAAAGAGCCGATTGACATATTGTTCATTGATGCGGACAAGCCGGGCTATCCCGACTATCTGACGAAACTCCTACCGCTCGTGCGTCCCGGCGGACGGATCATCGGACACAACATGCATCGTCCTACCCCCTCGCCGGAGTATATCAGGGCCATCACTATCGACCCTGCCCTGGAACAGATTCACTCGGTCGTGTGACGCGCATTACGCGGAGAGCAATTGACGGGCCAGCGTCACGGCACCGTTGGCGTTGCTACTGTATCCGTCGGCCCCCACGGAATCGGCATATTGCTGCGTGACCGGCGCACCGCCAATGATGATCTTGCACCCGTTAAGTGCGTCGATCTTGCGCACGGCGGCGATGACGTCTTTGATCGAAAGCATGGTGGTGGTCAACAGGGCGGACAAGGCGACGATATCGGCCTTCGTTTCCAAGGCGCGCGCGACGAACTTGTCTGCCGAAACATCGACGCCCAAATCGATGATTTCGAATCCAGCACCTTCGAGCATCGACGCCACCAAGCCCTTGCCGATGTCGTGCATGTCACCTTTGACGGTGCCGATCACCACGCGACCGATCGGTTCGACTCCGCGGGCGGCTAGCAGCGGCTGCAGTAGAGCCAAGGCGCCCTTCATGGCTCGCCCTGCGATCAACAACTCGGGGACGAAATACTCGCCAGCCTCAAAGCGTCGGCCTACTTCATCCATCGCCGGGATCATTTGCCCGGTGACCAACAGTTGCGGATCAACGGCTGCAGCGATCGCCGCTTCCACGATCTCCTTCGCCGCAGAAGCGTCTCCGATCAGAATCGCTTCATACAGTTTGGTAAGGTCGAGTGTCGATTCGGTCATACAATTCTCCTAGCGGCGCATGTTGCAGTTATGATGTTCGCAACGATCACAGGGGGAACCGAAGTTGACTACGTCCGCAGCCAACCCCAGCCCGACTAGGCCCGATACCGACTTGATCGGCTGCATTAAGCAATCTGGCGTTAGTGTCACACCCACCCACTGCGTATCGAATAATGAAAACAATTTACGCTGTTCAACGAGTTTCATTCCACAATAGCCGGGGCTGTAGGGGAGCGTTGGAGCCATGCCAGCCGGGCCGGCCATTTCCCGAAGCTGACGGAGCACGACCGCTTCAGCCGCTTCGGCGCGCTCCGCTCCGACCGCATTGAGCACCATTGCTCCGAGGTCGTCTTGCTCGCGCAGCAACTTGCTCGCCAGTCGTTCCACCTGCGGACCGGCCGTTGCAATGAACACGGCGATGCTTAGCGACGACCCCAGGAATTCTCCGATGGCACCGCGAAACTCGGTGAAACCGGCCGCCGTCTCGACGCGAAGCGACTTGCGATCCTTGGCAATGACCGGCAGCACCCGATAGACGGCCCGCGGCGCGGCGATCCGACTGGCCTGCTCAATCCAATCATCGAGCATGCCAGCAATGCGCTGGTTTGGAGTGACTCCTTCCGGATAACCGAGATAACGCAGTACCTCATTTCGATCGATCGGTTCATCGACGCGCTCGACAAAGCGAGGTTGGGTATTGGAAAGTTCGCTGAGCGACTGTTGCATTACCATGCGCTTGGCTCGCAAAAAGTATTGAAGTTATTCGATGTTGTGGTACTCATATCCTCTCACAATTCCCAAGCCGTCGCAAGCATTCAGGTTATACAGCGTACATTCACGATCGTTGGGAAAGGTTCACTTGGATTTTAAATGATAGTATAGTGTAGCCGAGTTGGATAGTATTCAGGAGCGAAGGCAAGTCGGCCTCGGAACTTTTGTTCCCCGGGATAGGGCAGGCCAACCTGGCGACATTCAAAGAACTGAATGCGTCATGAGTATTTTGCTTCGATTTATTGCGGTGGCAGTAGCTATTTTCGGCTCGCAGGTCGGTCGAGACGCACTGGCCAACGTCGACTACCGCAGTCGTAGCGGCTAATGGTTCACGATGGACAGGAGCCGTTCAAGAGATTTGCAATCGCTCGCGCCATTCGCCTAGCCCAATAAGAATGCGTGGAAGCGAACAAGGTTGTGTTCTGTCCCTGTCATCCGTGCTTCGGCCTTGCCATCCGTGCGAGAATTCGTGTCATTCGCTAGCACGGATGGCAAGGCCGAAGCACGGATAGCTAACGCCTAATTAACATCACGCTTCTGCGATACCAACTCTAGTCGACAGGTTTTCGCAGGCAGGGCAAAAAGAATATCGTGTATACGTTTCGTTTCCTCAGTCGCGGCCTGCGCAGGCGACGGCGCCTGCAGCGGCCATTGCGAAGTTATTCTTCCCAGAGCTTACTGGGGTCGATACCACAGCGATTGCCAATACGCTCGATCGAGTTGATACACGTCAAAGGGGTCTGTCTGGGGGTCAAAGCAATCGGGCAAAATTCCATATTGTTTCATTTGCCGGAAGTACTCGTCGCGTGGTCTGAAGTTTGGCATATCAAATCGGGTCAGTTTCGACTCCAGATATTCCTTCCCCGCTTCGATATGCGTCAGCAAATCCTGGTAGTCGCCGTCGTTCTTGTCGGCAAAAACCACGTCGCTACACAGTCCGAGACCACCCGCGCCTTCAGCCAAAGGGCCTAGGACAAATCGCGAATTTTGCGGTTCGCTAAGATTGAACATCCGGTGCCGTGAAAACTTGAAGCGTTTGTCCGTCACGTCGAAGTCCCAAAACGAGATGCCAATCTCATCAGACATCGAGATGGGTGTCGGTAGATTCAGCTCGCGTTGGTGGCAAGCGGTGCAGCGTTGGGCGACCACGCGTGAGAAGGAGGCACTGGTCGGCCAATCCTTGTCCTCGTGGACTTGGTTATTCTGCTGGTAGCCACCGATGGAACCATGCCCCAACGCCGCATACGTTCCTGGATAACAAGCACCCGTTTCTATCCAGTACCGAATCAGCTTCTGCTCGTGCGAAGAAAGTTTCACATCGTAGTGCGCACCGTCGAGCTTGTTCATCAGCGAGCTGGCGGTAGCCCCGATCGTACGGGGGGCGTAATTGCTCTTGGGGAGATTGCGTCCATCGACAAACTGTTGGTGAAGTGTGAGGTTTACGTAGCTGTGCGAAAACATCGGCCCCCGGTCGCCAGTCAGCACGGCGTCACCGGCAGACTCGCTCTGGTTGTGACAACGGACGCAATGTTGATCGAGAATCGGTTGAATATCGCGCGGGAAATCGAACACTTCTGGGATGTCGCTCATCGGTTCGGGTATACTCGCGGCGCGTTGCAGTGCCAGCAGCCCTCCCGGGTCGGCCACGACGGTGGATGCTGTCGTCCCTCGTTTCTCGTGACAACCGACGCAACTCTGCACCTCACCGGGCATCACGCTCAGAAAACTCTGCATGCGTTTGACCGAATGATCGTTTTCGTCCAGCGCCACAAAAAACAGCGAGCGGTTCGCTGGTAGCTCCATGTAAGCCGACCCGTCAGCTTCAACGGGCACGGTCCCCAGGATCCTCTCCAACGTGAAGCTGCCCCCGTAGGTCAGCGGATCCATGCCCCCAGTGAAGTTGATCGGCTTGGGAAGCGATTCGAGTACCAACAACTTCTTGATCTCACGCGGTTCCAAATCGTCCATATTTCTCCCGATTGCGACGTCCTGCAAAACCATCAACCCAGTGGTTCGGGCGGGATCGACACGGGGGGCGATGACTCGTTCGCGTTGACGTCGAATGACCGGGCGGGGCTCTTGCAAGTTGACCGTATCGCCGAACGACTCTGGCAAGGTGAAAAGCGGAATATCGTGTCCACGACGATTCATTGCCATGAGTTGCCGACCCTTCGCGACGAGAAACAGCTCACCCGACAGAGGCCATGGATCTCGATAGTTCGTATCATCGGACAGATTGGCGAGCGCCCCCAATTCATCGGGGCCACGACTGCCATCGACAACAGCCACGTGGCCGCTATGCTCACGACGACCGTGTCCCGGCGAGTTGATGAAGACCAGTTCAGCGGAGTCCGGGATCGGTCGCGGGTCGATATACAGCCCGCCGGGATGAAGATTCCCAAAGTAGATCATTTGATTCGTGCCATCGGGATTCATCGTCCACAGATGATGGAAGTTCACCTGCGAACGGTCGACGTATTCCCAGCGTTGGTAGACAATTCGTCCATCGGGCAAGACCCACGGAGTGTTGTCATGTTCGAGGTTGGCAGAGAGTTGCGTGATATTCCTGCCATCGCCATCGCAGCGGTACAGGATCGCAACTTGAGTGAGCCAACAATTGACAAAACGCTTGCCGCGACCGGAAACAAAGACGATCCCGCCATCGGGCAAGTAACAGGGTTCGATGTCGTCGTATTCGCCGTCGGTGAGTTGCGTGATGTTTTCACCTCGCAAATCGCATTCGTATAAATGGAACACTCGGCTGTCGGCCTGACGCCACGAAAACAGGATTTTCTCAGCGTCGTAGTGGACGACAGGATCGCGCACGGTCCCCAGGGGATCGTCGATCAGCGTGACCAGTTCGCCGCTTTCGACGTTGTATTTGCACAAGCGGCCACCTTTCCCGTACAACATTTTATTGGCGTCGTACGACCAGTAGCCGATATTCGCATACCAATGCCCATCGTCGCCATCTTCTCGGGCCGCAAAAACGATTTCCTTAACTCCATGGATGGCGAGCTGCGTCTTCACATCGGCGACCGACGATACTAACGACTCCGCGCAGGCAGTTGGGAACATTCTTTGAGAACCAATGGTTACCAACCAGACCACAGCAACCATAAAGCGGATACTTCTCATGTGTGCACCTTATCGGGAAAGATGAGCAGAATGGTGTCAAGCCAGTATGTTGATGGGCCGCAGGGCATTAGCCCCGTTTGGCATCCCGCGCCGCTTAAGCCGGGGCTAACGCCCTGCGGCTAGTGCTCCTAGGTTGGCAACTCGTAGCCGGTCCGGCGCTCACGCGCGAGCAGCGCGTTGCCTTCGTCGCAGTTCGTAAACCGCTCGGCGACCGGATCCCAATGAAGCGTCCTGCCAACCTGCCCCACCTGTCGCGCAATGTTCACTAGGTAGCAGATGGTTGAACTGCGTTGGCCGTATTCAATGTCGGCATTGCACCGTTTGCGATCCTTGATGCACTGAATCCAATTCCGAATGTGCGCATCGTTTTCGCTCACCGTCAGTGCAGCGGGTTTGTCAGCACCGGACAGCAATTCGGCGGGATTCGCGGCGACCTTATCGCGATTGATTTCGATCTTGCCTTTTTCACCAATGAAAATGCAACCCAACCCCGGTCCCCAGTCGCCGTCCAGATGTAGCTGCAATTCGGTTCCGTTAGCATATCGCATGCGGACTCTACCGCGGGGTCCGATGACTTCCTGAGTCATGCCGTAGTACTGCGCGCCAGTCTCGTCGTCAGTTGGCTTGCGAGGATCGAATTTTCCACAGCTCATTTCGGCGGGCAGCTCCTCGAGCACGATCTCGACGGGACCGATCTCGTCAGTCCCCAGACCACGTTGAATCTGATCGTAGCTATGCGCTCCCCAGCCCGTCACGCCAAAACATCTTCCTCCGCCATCGTACCCATCCCAGCTCGACCAACCATAATGCAATTGAGTGTGGTAGGGTCGCAACGGCGCTTGATTGGTCCAGGTATCCCACCAGTGATTGCTTCCACCGGCAGGCAACGGCTGCGCCGCTTGGGGAGTCCAGGGAACAGGCCCGACGAAGTTCGGTGCCAGCACGGTTTTGATGCGACCAATGGCTCCGCTCTTCACCAGGTCACTCCCCCAGTTGTTCAGAGGTATGGAACGTTGTTGCGTACCGACCTGTGTCACCCGTTCGTACTTTCGCGCTATGCGAACCATATCGCGACCTTCGGCGATGGTTAGCGCCATCGGCTTCTCGATGTAGACATCCATTCCGGCAGCCATAGCGTGGCAGGTGACCCAGGCGCGCGCATGCGTGGTAGTTTCGACCATGACTCCGTCGAGGTTCTCATTGTCGATCATCTGCCGGAAGTCCGTGTAGGTTTTCCAGTTCCGATCTCGCCCGACCGACTTCATCATCTCGTCGATGCGGGGCTGAAAACAATCGCACACCGCGACCACGCGCATCTCGGGAATGTTCAGGCAATCCTGGGCGATCGTCCGGCACCGCCCACCCAAACCGATGATTCCTACGTTGACACGTTCATTAGCACCTGAACCGGGTTGGCGACCGAGAGCCTTGGCAGAGATCAGGAGTGGCGCTGCCGCAGCAACTTTGACAGCCGTCCGTCTGGAAATTTGCGTTATTGTCACCGATTTCTCCTTTGCCGTAGGGTACAGACGACTTCCATTGTCGACACAAAACCCGACAACTGCAAGTGGGATTCCCTGGTTTTACACACCATGGAGTCCTCCGCTCGAAAGCCCCCCCTTGCTTGGGTGCTCCACGCTTTAGGGAATGAGTGCTCTCCTGCGTCCATTGCAAAAAGAGTTCAAGCGGGGAGGCAAGCGGGGAAAATCAGTCATCTTATTAGTGCATAGTCAAATCCATTTCGTGAACGGCTCGTAGACTCTTGGCTACAAAACAATCGTTTCACCTGGTACAGCCAAATCCACATCGCGCGGCGTGGCCCTTGCGTGTGCCGAGACCGTGTGGGACAATGTTTACGCATAAACTCTACAATACGGAGCTACTAAGATACCTTTAGTATGAACGGAGAATTGTGGACGCCATGGGAGACGCCCTAGCCAGCCAACACAGTCCAGCGGATTGCAACGTAGAGGACGATTGCGGAAAGCGGTATAACCAGCGGCTAACTCGTTATGTGACCGCCATGCGAAACGAGAAGCCAGATGCCGTCCCGATCCGCCCATTCGTGGCCGAGTTCACTGCCAAGTACGCGGGGATGGACTGCCAACAAGTAACGCAAGACTATCGGCTTGCGTTCGATGCGGCAGTGCAGTGTGCCAAGGGGTTTGATTGGGATGCCGTCGTGGCCAATATGGTCTACGTCTGGGGTATGATTCCGCAAGTGCTTGGGGGGAGGTATCTGGCCGTTCCCGGAGTCGGGTTGCCTCGCGACA
>JADYZV010000120.1 GCA_020852965.1 Pirellulaceae bacterium
GAAGCAAGCATTGGGACACTCCATTTTGATACTAGACTCAATCCGTTCCCATGCATCCTTCGCGAAACTCTTGCCTAAGACAAGCCCCACGCTAATATTCTCATACAATTTTGATGCGATTGCCGTGCCGCTTGAGCCGAGAGTCGCTGCCTTGACGACTCTCGGCTCTTTTCGTTGGTGCTGGTGTGCGAGGGAAAGCCGACGGCGGAGCGTCGGGCCACATTACTGGGAACTGCTTGCCTATTTGCTGATATTGACAACGGCAGCTAGTTCAGCAAAGTGAGACAGGAATTCTCCATTGGCATCGTCGGTGATGTTGGCCATCTGCCGCGAAAGTGGCAGCGGCTGGGCTCCACTTCGTAGCTCGGCCAAATAGCGTTTCAGAATTTGCCGAGTCATCGTGCTGCGGTGTAGTAGGAAGTGAACCCAGGCCCAACTGTCGCGATATTGTGGCTCTTTGAAGTCTTGTAGTTGCTCGATATCTTCCAACTGCTTGAGCGAAGGGACGATTCCCTCTGCAGCGCGTCGGGTGACTTCGGCAAGATAGACATTTCCATCAAGCCGCTGTTGCCGCTGGACTTCGAAGTATTCTGCCAAGCCTTCGTCAAGCCACAGTGGGAGCGGCTGTGAACTATCGTTAAGCAGAGCGTGGGTGATTTCATGGCGCAGATCACTGATCACATCTGCGTGCCAATGAGCGAACAACATGCCCGGCCCACGATCTTGAATGAACAACGCTCGGCGCTCCGGGAGCTGCGGAAAATAGTTGTGCATATAGCGTTGGTACTCGTGCCCGGTCGCAAACAGCACCACGTGAACGGGTTGCTCGCTGGCGTTGATTTCCAGCAATTCTTGAAGGTCCGAGGCTAGATTGGACAGCTCGGGACGCAGTTGAGGAGCCGTCGACACATCAAAATCGGCATGAATCTCGAAGCGTCCCACCTGCAGTTCGACCGGCCACTGTCGCGGCTCTTCTCCCCACCCCGTTGCCCCCAACCCTGCTGCTAGCAAAAGGCTTAAAGTAGCAAGTACACTCCATGCGCTGTAGCCCAACGAAACCAAGGATTCCATAATCCTGCGGACGGCACACGGGCCTATTCCTGCTCGTTTTTGAGCCGTGCTATTTGCATTAATGCTTGCTTCCTCCAACTTCGACTGGCAGTTTAGCCCATCGCCGCCAACAAACCAAGATGGATTCGGGGCAACCAGAATTTCCGTCTGGTGTTGTTGGCTACGGATGGGTCAGAAGCTATAGATTCTCCGGACCAAGCGCTCGATCAGATCCGTACATAGATTCGCTGTCGGTGCATCCATGCCACGATAAGCCAAAGGACTAGGAGCACCGACAAACGTTCAACGACAGGAACAAAATCGTCTCCCATAAGATGGAAGATGTTGGCACCCAAATGGATTTGCAAACTGCGATTGATAAATCCACCCAGATTATGCCACAGACAGTATAGGGTGATTGGATTCATCCCCGCCACGATCAGCGGATAGGGCCACCAGCAACTTGCTACTTTCGGCCCACGACCATCGACAAGCACTACAAAAACTGCCAACAGCCAACACACCCAGCCAGTGCTAAACAGCGTCCAACTCGGAGTCCAAATCGGTTTAGCCATAGGGCACAGGCCGCTCATCTGCAGCAGTAATCCCGCAGCAACTCCAGCTAAACCACTCCCCATCAACCACTTTACCTTGCTGGGGTAGCTGCGTTCGGAGCGAAGTAGCTCGCCGGCCAGCAAGCCGAACACCATGGTCGCAATGCTGGGTATAAAGTTCAGCGTTTGGTAGCCCCCCAGGCTGAAAATATAGGGCTGATCTCGGGGAAAGATATTGAGAAACCAGCGATCGAACCACGCCGCTGCGTTGGTATGAATATCCCAATGAGCAGCAAACCCAGATAGACGATTCCAGTGGCTGGGCAGCGCCGCCTGTGCCGACGCCAGTTCAGCTTCAGTTGGGACGTACATTGCGAAGAACATCCAATAGCCAGCTAGAATGACGAGCGCTGCAATAAACTGCCAAGTTGGCCGAGCGTAGGCCAAGGCAAACACGAAGGGATAGCCCAAGCCGATTTGTGCGAGCACGTTGGTGAATACCCATTGCGTCGATTCACTCCAAGTTGAGGTAAGGAACACGGCTAACAAAACCAACGTCATCGAACGCAGCAGGGCATGGCTCATCAGCCTGACGACTCCAGCCCCTTGGCTTTGGCGTTTGGCTAGTGAATAAGGAATGGCTACGCCGACCATGAACATAAACGAGGGCTGAATCAAATCCCACAACGTGCAGCCAACCCAGATCGAGTGACCGCATTGATGCGCGAGCCATTTCCAAAAGGGACTATCGGGATAGCGGCTGGCGGTCAGTTGCGCAATGCCCATACCGCTGGAAGCCATCAATAGCATGGTCGCGCCACGAAACGCATCGAGCGAATGTAAGCGGCGAGAATGACTCGACGTGGCTGCTAGGAGGGTTGCACGGCTGCTTGTTGTTTCCATCGACGTCTCACATCCCAATAGTCGACCAACAGTCACTTACCGAAGTACTGCGCAGCGCATATTGTAATCCGCAACGATCGTAGGGCAGCACCTTCAAACAGAATGTTCCAATCCGATTTTTAGCGCAAGCATACCCATTTTTTGACGGGTGGTCGCAATTGCACCCTGGCCTGTGTAGGCTGAACCTGTCCATGTTGCTTTGTTGCGTCTCTTGTTACTCACTTGCAATGACTAAATACTTGTATCGAGCAATCATGTCCGGAACCTCGATATTGCCGAACTATCAAATATTCTCAGGGCTGGTACTAGTGCTCGTTGCATGCGCTATAACTACGGCCAATGCGTTCGCTCAGGAGCGGCACTCGACCAACTCGCGCTATTTCATCGATAATTCGGGCCGAGCAGTTTTTCTCTGTGGATCGCATACCTGGGCCAGCTTGCAGGACTGGGGAACGCCCACTCCCAAGTTCGACTACGCTTCCTACCTCGATCTCATGACCCGCCACAATCACAACTTCATGCGACTGTGGATTTGGGAATCGAGCGATGGCGGCACGTCGACACACAATTCGATAACGCCGTTACCTTGGTCACGTACTGGAGAGGGATTGGCCGCCGATGGGCTACGCAAATTCGATCTCGATCGGTTCGACGAACGGTTCTTTGAGCGACTGCATCAACGCGTTCAAGCGGCGCGCGAGCGCAGGATTTACGTCTCCGTGATGCTCTTCCAGCAATACTTCAATTGGAAGACGCATCCCTTCGCAGTGATGAACAATTGCAATAATGTTGGTGCTAGTATTGCCCAAGACGGAGACGGCAGGGAAATCCATACGTTAAACCATCCTGACGTGCTGGTTCGTCAAGAAGCATTTGTTCTCAAAGTCGTAGACACGCTCAATGATCTTGACAACGTATTCTACGAAATCGGCAACGAGTTTGAGCGTCACACGCTGGCGTGGCAGTATCACATGATCGATTTCATCCACGAATGCGAACGAGGGAAGCTACGCCAACATCCGGTAGGTATGACGTCGACGGGCAGGTCGGGCACCGCATCTCCGTTGATTTCCAACTCGGAACTATTTGCCAGCAACGCGGATTGGATCTCGCCACACAACGAACCTGGTCAGAACTATGTTTCAAATCCACCCGCCGCCACAGGCGAAAAGGTAGTCATCGTTGACACCGATCATTTGGAAGGGATATTGGGAACGCGTGATCCGCAGGCATTTCGAATTTGGGTGTGGAAATGCTTCACGCGTGGTGTGCATCCAATCGTGATGGACGCGATCCAAATTGGCATTCCAGGTTGGGAGAAGGAGGGCTGGAATCAACCCGATAACCCTGCGTTCGCAGCAGCCAGGGAAGCCATGGGCCAAGTGTGTAGCTATTCCGAGCGACTCGAATTGGCGGCGTTGATACCTCACGAGGAATTGTCGTCGACCGGCTTTTGTTTGGCGAACCCCGGTCGTGAGTATATTGTTTTCAGTACCATTGACGAACCGTTCATAGTAGACCTGTCTGCGACGCACGGTCAGTTTGAAATCGAATGGTTCAATCCACGCAACGGCGCGAGCATTCAACAAACGGCGATCGCTGGTGGTGCAGATCGCAATTTTACGTCCCCTTGGCGGCAACAAGAAACTGTCTTGCGACTTCTCCGCCTTGAAGATTCGTCCGCAGGCAGTCGCTGACTTTAGTATGGTCCGAACGCTCCACCGTCGGGTCCGGCAATTTTTACAAGAATCGATCTATGTGGCACGACTCCCGACGCAACTTTCTAAAACTCAGCGCCTCAGGGCTTATCGCCACTGGCGGTCTAAGGCAAACCTCCTTAGCACAACAAGCTGGCGATCGCCCCGCCCCGCTGGCTGGTGTGACGGTCGAGAACCCTCGCTTGCGCGTTCCGCTGTCGTTCATTATCGATGACTCGACGTGTCTAGTGAATTTGAATAAATTCTCCATCCCGCAATTCGCCGAGGCCTGGGGCAAGGAAGGAAACTTCCAACAAGACTGGCGATCATGGCCAGCGGAAATCCCCGATAGCTTCGTAAGGAAATTCGGCGAGTGGTCTGCAGAAAATGGCGTCAAAGGCAAATACAGCATCGTCCCCTACCCAGCTTGCGTGGGACGCATGGATCGCTTGCTACCCGGTTGGACGCGCCGAGAACTCGATGACAGCCTGAAACTAGTACGCGAACTAATGCTCCCCAACTGGGACATCCACCCAGAGATGGTCACGCATACCTGGGTGATCGATACCAAAACCGGTCAACCTGCGCCCGAGCGCACTCTCGACTATCAAGAGAATTGGAATTGGACCAACGGTCGTTCGGTAGACGAATTGGCTGACTATATGAGTTACGCGCTGCAGATACTGAAGAACGCTGGTCTTCCGTGTGAAGGGGTTACAACGCCCGGAGGTTTCGCCGTTCGCGTATTGCCGGAGTTGTCGCAGGCTACCTTGCAAGCCTGCCGCGATGTCTTTCAAGCGGAGATACCACACTATTTTCGGCACCTGTACGACTCGGGAGAGCAAAGCGTTGCACCGAGAGTTGAGAACGCAGCGGGCCTCGACACGGATGACCCACGCTGTGTGGTCTCGATTGTCGGCTGCACGGGAGATTGGACGGGAGGCTGGGACTGCACGACGCGCGGCGATGTCGATCGCTTTATCACCGCAGATCTACAACAGGGGAGAATGGTCGATGTCATCGAGCGCGGCGAGCCAGCGTGTATGGTTTGTCATTGGACGGGCATATACTACAATGGCGAAGAAGAGGGTTTTAGAACCTTTCAAGAGGTGGTCGGACGACTTCACTCGCGGTACGATCATTTGTCGTGGATGAAGCTCAGCGAGATTGCCCGCTACTGGGCCGCCAAAGAATTGACCCAGTTTCGTGCCCCAAATAGCGAGCAGAGCAATCAACTGAGTGGTGGGCACGTCGAGATCGACGCTCCCTTTGCCACGCCGTTGTTCACCGTGCGCATCGCCACCCTAGCTACGCGTTTCAAGTTGACCTCAAGCGACGGAAAACAAATGGAGTTTCGCCGTGTCGGCAACTCCAACGCGTTGGAGTCTGGCTGCTGGTTAGGCGACGCAGAATCGGCGGTAGTCTGTTTCGATCTGCCGCGTGGCAAGTCGACTATTCAGCTTTTGTAAACACAGAGGACTTGAGTTAGAAAAGCGAGATGCCACATGAAACGAAATAGAATCTATCAGCTTGTTAATTCAAGCTCACTTGGCCGAGCAATCTATCGTCTTCGGCTGTTTTATTGTCTTCTGCCGTTAGCTGCTGGACTAGCACTCTTTTTCGAAGGCGCGCCTTGCCGAGCAGACGATGCCGCGACGCTGCGCCTGTCTTGGGAGAACAATCTACTCACCATTCATGGCGATCATCTACCTGGAAAATCGCTTGTGATTTGGTATTTGGAAGCCTACTGCCGTCCCGGTTCTACCAACCGCGACTGGGGGAAAACAGTCATCCCGCATCATACCGAACTTGTTTCTGCCAGCGACGACGGGCACCAACTGCGGTTGCGATGTACGATTAGCGACGGTGTGGTTGTCGATCACGTCATCACTGCCACGCATGATGAGATCGATTTCCGCATCGCCGCCCACAACCCCACCCAAGTTGCCAGTGAAGTTGAATGGGCTCAACCGTGCATTCGCGTCGACAAATTCACTGGGCGGAATCAACAAACGTATCTCGGAAAGTGTTTTGTATTCCTAGATGACAAACTGGAGCGTTTTCCAACGCAAGATTGGGCCACGCAGGCTTTCTACACTCCGGGTCAAACTTGGGCCGCCCCTGGAATCGACCGCAAGGATGTCAACCCTCGGCCATTGAACGAGCATACCCCGAGCAAGGGACTCATCGGTTGCTTTTCCGAGGACGAATCGATGATCTTAGCCAATGCCTTCGAGCCGTACCAAGAGCTATTCCAAGGAATTATCACTTGCATCCACTCCGACTTTCGCATCGGTGGACTCTCACCCGGTGAGACGAAGCATATACGGGGCAAATTATATATAGTGCCGTCGGACGTCGATGCGCTGCTCGAGCGTTACCACCGTGATTTTCCGGAACAGAGTCACCACCAGGCAAGTCTCGATGGGGAAAACGAAGATACTCCATGGAGTGACATGCAACAATTCTTCGAAGCACCGGCCGAGTACCAGGCTCAGTTGGGGGACTATCGATCACTGTTGACCTTTGACACCGTTGGGAAAAAACCGGTCGAAACTGCCGAGGACTGGAAGCTTCGGCGCGAGGAGATCCGCGACTATTGGCAAACCGTGACCGGACGATGGCCCGAGCTACTTGAGCAACCACGTATCAAATACCTGACGGAAGAGCACGTTGAGAATTTCACGCGCCACACCGTCGAGGTGGAGGTCGCCAAAGACGAGTTCGTCGGGCCGCTGTATTTGCTAGTCCCCGATGGGCCCGGTCCATTTCCAGCCGTGATCGTAACTTGGTACAACTCGGCCGATAGCGCCGGATTGACAGAAAAGTCCCTTGGCACTCGCGACTTCGGTATTCAACTTGCGCGACGTGGCTTCGTCACCTTGTGCCTGGGGGCTACCAACGGAGTCGACGTGCGCAAACCCGACCACTACGACTCGTTGCAACCACTGACTTACTTGGCTTACACTGCGGCCAACAGTTGCAATCTGCTCGCCAACATGCCACAGGTTAGAGCCAACCGCATTGGTATCATCGGCCATTCGTATGGCGGAAAGTGGGCCATGTTCGCTTCCTGCCTATACGATAAATTTGCATGCGCGGTCTGGAGCGATCCAGGCATCGTGTGGAATGAACTGGACCCGAGCGCCAACTATTGGGAGCCCTGGTATCTCGGCAATGATTTCGATCGGCCCGCCGATCAACAGCGTCCACCAGGATTGGTGACATCCGACAACCCACGCTCAGGCGCCTATCGCACTTTGCTCGCAGAACATCACAATCTGCATGAGCTACATGCCTTGATGGCACCCCGCCCGTTTCTAGTTTCCGGCGGAGCGCAGGATCGCCCCGACCACTGGACGGCGCTCAACCACACAGTGGCGGTCAACACGTTGTTAGGTTATACCGATCGCGTTGGCATGACCATGCGCGACGGGCACTCGCCCACCGCCGAGTCGAATCGCCAGGCATATAGCTTCCTAGAGCATTTCTTGAAGCCCGATAGTCGCTGACCGCTCCGACGGCCAGTCGCTCCTACATCGCCAATCCGCTGCGTTGACAACTCCATCATTTCATCTTGTCTGCTGATTCCGAAAGCAACCCAATGGGCAACACACCAACGTTCTGCAATCTGCCGATCTATTTGTTGCTTATATCGATGCTCAGTACTATTTCCAATGCCGCCGAGAAGTTCGGCCAGGAAAATGCGCGCGGCATCGCGGCCGGCTACCCAGGTGATGAACAGATCGCCAGCGACGCGCGCGTTCTGTTTGCCGACAACTTTGAATTGGGCGATCTTAAACAATGGGACGAACCTAGAGGTTCCATCGCGACCTCCAACGAGGCACCGCACGCTGGAAAGTATTGTGCCTATGCTCCAATGCAGCGAGGAGAGAATCAAGGTGGCGACGCGATCAAGTGGTTCATGCCCGGCGCAGATAAAGTCTATGTGCGATTTTATGTTAAATTCTCGATAGACTACCAATACAACCATCACTTTGTCACTCTGCTAGCCAATCAGCAAAATAATCGCTGGTCGGCCTTTGGCAAAGCGGGGATGAAACCCAACGGCACCTACTATTCGACTGGCATGGAACCTTGGTTTGCTTGGGGTAGCAATCCACCCCCTGGAGAAGTCAATCTGTACAGTTACTATCTCGACATGGAACCGGACCCCAAAATGGACAAGTACTGGGGGAACGCCTTCTTCCCTAGTGGTCCAGGCAAAGGTGTGGCGGCCAGTGACCAGCGCGTGATCCCACCACGCAATCAATGGCAGTGCTGGGAGTTCATGCTGCAAGCCAACACCGCGCCCGAACAAGCCGATGGAGAACAGGCTATGTGGGTCGATGGAAGGCTGGTGGGCAAGTTCACAGGCATCCGCTGGCGCAATGACATGGAGTTGAAAATCAATTGCCTGTGGTTGCAACACTACGGATATGATGGCGGGGATCCTACCAAACAATACTGGAAACAAGACCAAGCGGTTTGGTTCGACGACGTAGTGGTGGCAACCGAGTACATCGGCCCACAGGTAGCGCTTTAAAATAGGCTTGACTTCGAATCGGTCGCTCGGGCGTAGACTTAGTTTAGTCGATGCGTTTTACTGTCTGGCGACGGTAGCTACAGAGTTGGCCGCTATGGACATCATGATAATGTCGAGTCACAAACGAACCAAGCGCGATGCGCGAGACATGCTCAGGGCCGAGGCGAAGACTGCCGGCCATCGATCCGTTTTACCGCCGCAATCACCCAAAAGGTTTTGGCTATGGCTGTTGATGGGAGGCGTGTGCATAGGTTGTACAGTACTTGGCTTGGCTGTGGTCAATTGGAAGAATAGGGAACCGCGTGAACTACGATCGAATGTAGCGAGCGCTATCCGCGCGGCAACACAAGGGCGGCTGACGAGCTCCGAGCCTGTTTTGCGTCAAGCCTTGGAACTCGATCCTAGCAACGAAGAACTTCTTAGGGCGTATGCCTCGGGCTTGCTACAAGCTGAGCGACTAGACGACGCACTCGAAGTTCTCGACCAATGGTGCGCCGCCCATTCCGCCACAGCCGAACCCTTTCGCCTGCGAATGGGAGTATATCATGCCCAAGCCCAGCAACTCATTCCAAGCGATGCCCAGGATCGATTGAAGCAGCAAGCATTGAAAGATGGCCTGCGGGTATTGGAATTGGCACCGCAGGATGCAGCGATCGCACAAAACGTCGCGCTATTGCTGTTGGCCACTAGTCGGTTTGATGAAGCCGATGCAGTATGCCGCAGCCAGCTTCAACGGTCCCCCAACGATCCCACTTGGCTCTTCCTTCAAGCGCGCGCCAGCCATTCGTTGGGAGAGCCGGCAGAAGCGTTGACCCTGCTCGACAAACTCCTCGCGATGCGACCGCAGTATCAGCCGGGGTTGCTGCTAAAAGCCATCGTTCATTACGAAGCTGATGAGGCACCGCAGGCGATCAAGCTATTGCGGACTATATTGGCCAGCGAGAGCACCCCACCCGCTGAGGTGCGCTATTATCTCGGACTTGCTTTGTCGCGTGTGGGGCAAGTCGACGAAGCGAATCGCTTATTAGCAGAAGTCCAACGTGACAATTTCGAACGCGATACACGAGCCATGGACAGCCAAGCCGTGCGCATACGTCGCGCTGAATTGTTGTACGATTGCGGCAGTGCTCAGCCAGCCATCGAATTATTGAATGCAGTATTGCGCGATGATCCTCAATCGATCGCCGCCCATCGACTACTCGCAGACTACTACCGCCAAACTGGCCAAACGGCGCAAGCAGACAAGCATCAATCGCTTGCAGCCGCCTCCGTAGTGACACCAATGTGGCCCGACGCTCCGCCGTCGGAAAGTGCTTCTGCTTCTCACTCTACTCTGCTCTCTACTTCTACCCAACTCTCCCCTTCTTCTTCTCCCTCTTCCAATCCTGCCGAGCTCCCTAATTCCCCATTGTCCGAAATAATCACCGACGGCGGAGCGTCGGGCCACTTTGGTACGCCCCAGTTTGTCGACATCACAACTGCCAGTGGGATCGACTTTCGACACTTTGACCCAGCTACCCCGCAGAACAATATCTTGGAGACGATGGGGAGCGGCCTGGGCTGGATCGACTACGACGGCGATGGACTGCTCGACCTATTCTGCATTCAGGCTGGGCCACTCCCCGGCGCGCCCGGCCCCACACCGCTTCCAACCAGTCGGCTGTACCGAAACAACGGCGATCGAACCTTTCGCGACGTTACGCAAGCGGCAGGTCTGGATCAAGCTCGTTTCGGTATGGGGTGTGCCGTAGGCGACTTCGACAACGATGGTTTCGACGATCTAGTGTTGACGTATTGGGGAGGGGTCAGTCTGTATCACAACGTGGCGGACGGTGACGCGCATAGGAAATTTGTCGATATCAGCGCGGACTCGGGAATCTACAATCCTCATTGGGCCACGAGCTGCGGTTGGGGAGATATTGATGGCGATGGCGACTTAGATCTTTACGTCTGCAACTATGTCGAAGTCGATCTGCAGCGATATCCGCTGTGTGAGCATCCAACTCTAAAAGTCAAATTTAGTTGTCCACCTTGGTCCTTCGACGCTGTAACGCATCGGCTCTATCGCAACGATGGCGAGTGCAAATTTACCGACGTATCGCATGATGCTGGAATCGACGCCGTCTCAGCGGCCCCTGGGTTGGGAGTTGTTCTCACCGATCTGGACGATGATGGACGGGTCGATATCTATGTCGCCAATGACCTGCGTCCAGCCTATCTGTTTCACAATCAAGGCGCGGGGCGTTTTGTTGAACAAGCCGTATTGAGCGGCTGTGGGCTCAACGGATCGGGAGAAGCCTTTGCCGGAATGGGAGTTGATGCGGCCGACGTATGCGGCACTGGTTTTCCCAGCCTGTTCGTTACCAACTTCCATTTCAAGCAGAACCTGCTTTTTCGAAACGAAGGCAACCTACTATTCAATTATTGGACACATCGTTCCGGTTTGGGCACTCCCAGTGTAGGACGCTTGGGATTTGGCGCGGTTTTCTGCGATGTCGACCTCGATGGGCAGCTCGACTTGGCCGTTGCCAACGGACATGTCGAGCGGACGGCACCCACGATTTACGACGCTCCCTACGCGCAGCGGGCCCAGTTGTTCATCGCGCACAGCGCTGGGAAGTTTGACGACGTTTCCGCTATGTTGAGTGGATACTTCAATGAAGAAAGAGTCGGTCGCGGCGTAGCGTGGGGAGATTTCGATAACGATGGGCGTCCCGACCTCGCCTTTAGCCATTGCGGCGGACCTATCGCGCTCCTGCACAATCGCACCCAAACAGAAAGCGCTTGGCTAAGTCTTGAGTTAGTAGGTGACGGTCAGAAGAGCAATCGCAATGCGATCGGTGCCAAGGTCGAAATAGTCGCTTCCAATGGCAAGCAGACTCGCTTTATCAATGGGGGGGGCAGCTACTTGTCGGCAAGCGATCGCCGTTTGCTAGTCGGACTTGGGAAAGACACCCAGGCCGAACGTGTGGTGGTGCACTGGCCATCAGGCGGTTTGGATACTTGGCTTCAGTTGCCCGCAGGGCAAAGATGGCGATTGGCAGAGGGTCAATCCGCTCCGCAACCGCTCGATTAAAAGAGTGTTCGACCATTTTTAATCTTAGGGTTTGGTGTAGTGGACGAGGTTACGAGTCCTGGACCTCTAAGTCAGAAGGACTCGTCTCACTACCCCAACTTTTAATGTGGCCGAAGTTACTTCTTAACCGGTTCCATGACGATAGTTAGGTCGTTAGCCTCTTTGGCTTCGATCGTATATTTTTTCTTGAGTGTATAGGAGCCCCGACCGCCGCCTGCTCCACCGGGATAGGGATAGATATTGACAAAGTACTCTCCGGCCGGAGCACGACCGGCGAATAACTTGCTTTCAGCATCGTCGGCCATCGAAATCGTGTTTAGAGTAAAAGTACCGTCGGTCCCAATACTACCTGTACTTTTAGCTTCGGGATCGGTGGCGAGCACAAATGTGATCAATCCCGATGTGTGCGGCTGGCCACTTTTCGTGACGACTTTTCCTGTGACCGGATACGTATCGGGCCACGAATGTTGTTTGCAGCCGCAGGAGAGCAAACAGGCTAAGCTGCTGGCGACGATCACGGCAGTTCGTTGACAGCGAGTTCCAAACAGCATCTCACAAAGCTCCGGTCAGTTATTGAACAAGGCAGGCACAATCCGTGTGGTAGCTAACGGATTCGAATCGCTTACGGACGACACACGGGACTGTGCCTGCTTCTTTTGATTCTAGATGCTATTGCCAATCCGCAACGACAAGACCGTCGCTGGGGTCGCACAGATTTCCCCAAACGTTATCGTCGACACTGCCGCTGATAAAGTGGATGCTACCATCTCCCAAAGCAACTTGCATGCCTCCGGTATGCCCAGATTGTGCCCGCGCGGGGTCACAGCCTAGGTTCCAACGAGCCCCGACTTGGAACTTCAAACAACGGCTATGTGGGGTCGTTAGATCCCATGGCTCGCGATACGGCACGTTCATACAGAAAATTGGACGCCAGCTCGAATTGGAACCTGACCAAATGTTGGCACCCGTGTTGTACCCCGCCAAGTCACCATCGACACTGCAGGTGGCAAACATTTCACCAAAGAAGACGGAGTTGCTAAGCCCATCGGTGATACTCCCGAATTTGTTGTATGGCTTTGGAAATTGCGCCCAGCCTGTCTCGCTGACGATGCCGTCTCCAAAGACGTTGATGTTAGCAGCATAGGATCCAGCCGCCGCATTTCTAGTGAAATTATAAGCGGTCCATTGGCTCTTGCCTCCTGCCAACGACGCGTCTTCGGGGCACACGTAGGCCGGCACGACGTTTTGGTATTGCCCCCCCGCTTCGAGAAGCGGATCCATTTTGTTGTACAAATTCCCCTGTTCGATGAACGGCAAAAGGTGCGAGAAAACAGTGTAGTTTTTGCCGTAGTAGGGGCCCTTGGTCTTCACGAAGTACCAGGGTGGAGTGGGATTGGTGAAGTCACCGGGCTGGTAAGGAAACTGCACCGGTGAGACGGCAGGAGGCAATAGGTTGTAGGTGTCATGCAGATTGTGCACTGACAATCCAATCTGCTTCAGATTGTTCGAGCACTGCATGCGTCTAGCAGCCGCTCGAGCCGCCTGGACGGCGGGGAGCAATAACCCCACCAAGATCCCAATGATCGCAATGACCACCAAAAGTTCGACCAGCGTAAAACCGCTATAGGTTTTCGCAGTCCTAATACTACGACTCGCAACCATGTGAAACTCCCTGCAAAACGAAAGTGGAAAAGAAGACGGAACCGTCAGGAAACACGGCAAGAGAAAAGTCCGGTTTGGTAGTGCATTCGGCGCGAACGCGACGCTAAACAGGAACTCACTTCCTTCGCCATCCGAAGTTTAGGTGATAGCTAGTGGCGGAACAATCCACTTGTTGGAATAATGATTCCAATATTTAGCTGCGAACAATTCCACTGCCGGCTCGCGACGGGGACTTAACGCCCCTAGCGCTTTGTCAAATAGATAAGCGTGGAATCCATTGTTAGCCGTTTGGGTGCTAGCTCCATTTATTTGTGCTCAACACAAAACTCGCGTTCCTGCCGGACAAGCCGACGAAGGGACGGAAGAAGGACAAACTGCAGTCCCATGAAACATATACCACACGTAGCTCTACTGATCGAGACGTCGCACGGTTATGGCAGGGCGCTGTTGCGCGGTGTCAATCTTTGGTTGAAGGAGAATGGTCGGTGGTCACTCTACTTCCGGCCCCAGGGGCTCGAAGCGCCGCCACCCAAATGGCTCAAGAATTGGCGCGGTGACGGAATACTGGTACGCATTGAGGACGCAAATATGGCCGAAGCCGTTTATCGTTCCGGCATTCCCGCTGTAAATCTGCGACTCGGATTTGACGAGTTTCCGTTGCCAATCGTTGGCATGGACAATTTGGCGCTGGGTGAGATGGCATTTCAACATCTGCGTGGTTGCGGTTTTGACCACTTCGCATTTTGCTGCAGCCCACGCGAGGGCTATCCATGGGTCGCCGATCGCTTGAACTCATTCCGCGAGGCGGTACACAAATCGGGACGCGAGTGTCACATCTACGGTGGACCGACGCGGCGGCGCAAGCTGGATTGGGAAGCCGAGGAGAATCAGCTCGCCGAGTGGGTAGCGCGCCTACCGCATCCGGTCGGCATCATGGCCTGTACTGATGATCATGGTCTAGAGCTTCTTGAAGCTTGTCGCCGAGCGAATGTGCTGGTGCCTGAAGAAGTGGCAGTGATAGGTGTCGATAACGACGAATTTGTATGCACCATGTCCCATCCGCCGATGAGTAGCATTTCCTCCAACGCGGAACGGATCGGCTACGAGGCTGCCGCATTGTTGGATCGCATGATGGCCGGTGAGCCGGTCCCTGAAAAGCCACTACTACTGCCACCTGGAGGCGTGGTTACGCGAGAATCGACCGATATACTTGCGACCGAAGACCGCGAGATCGCTTTGGCCATTCGACATATCCGCGAACATGCCTGCGAAGGATTGCAGGTGTACGAGCTGACGCGGGTCACCAAGTTGTCGTACAAAAAACTGGAGCGACGTACGCGCGCGATCTTAGGTCGCTCCCCCAAAGAAGAGATCATCCGCGTGCAAATTGAGACCGCCAAAAAACTATTGGTGGAAACAAGCCTTTCGGCCGCCGCCATTTCCATCCGCTGCGGCTTTTCGGAGCCGAAGTATTTTAGTCAAGTATTTCGTGCCAAAGTCGGCATGCCTCCAGGTGCCTTTCGCCGATCGCACGCTTGATTGCGGTTGCCCAAATGTATGGGAAGCACAAAAAAGTTCCCCCATAAGCCAGCCGACAAGTGCTCCATCCGTTCTTATTTCGGCTCTTCAGAAGAATCAATCTGCATTCGCTTTCTGAATCAAGTCCTCCCAAACTCGTTTTGCCTCGAAGTGTGGTCTGAGGACTTCGGCAAGTTTCTCCTGGTCTTTCAATGTCGACCGCAAATGTTGGATGCGATCATTGGTCCAGTCCCGGAAGAACGTCGCGCTGGCTATCGAGATGCTCGCCTTGTCCTGGCCCACTTCAACGTAGAATGGCGCGCTCGATGCGAAACGAAAGGTATCTGTGACATCTGTCACCGCACGAACGAGAAACCAGCCACTCTTTGTAAATGAAACCGTCAAGTTTCCGTTGAAATCAGCGGAATTGTCTACCTTTAGCTTTTCGGTCACTGCACCGTCGCGAACAATCTCAATCGCAGACACAGGGTCAAGCGACATCAACCGAACGTCGATCTGGATTTCGGTTGGTCGGCCATCGAGGGAGCGGAAGACCGCCCCAGGCAACTCACCATTGCCTGTCACTAGCAACAGGGGGCCATTGGTGACGAAGCTGCGACCAACCTTCAAACTGGCCCACCATCTGTCCCAACTGAGTTCACCGTCGACGTGGGCATAAATGCGGTTGTATCCAACGGGATTCGGAAGTACGCCCGATGCGCTACCCGCCGAGGGTGGAATGCGAAAACCACAGTTCAGAACATGGTAATAGATCTCCTGTGTCCATTGGCCATTGCCGTGCGGTGGCGGCAAACGTTTTTCATCGCGGGCTTTACCCCACGCTTCCCCTGGGTACATCTGCCGACGATACATGTGGTTGTTGGCGATTCCAATTGAATCAATCTTGCCGCTGGCAATCCAGGTCGGGGCGTCCCACCAAAATGGCTTCTCTACATCGATCCAGACTTTTTCATCCATCCTCCTCGCTTCGTCAGCGAAGCGTAACGGCGAGGGAAATTCTTGCTCAGCTTTGGCGATCGCCAGTGGTTCAGCCAAGTGAAAGTACAGCAGGGCACCACCGCCACGTTCATCCTCACCCGCCATCACGTCAACGAGTCGATTCCCGTCAAAACTCTTCACCGCAGTTCGCGGAAGCTCACGGTCTGTCCACTGATTGTGTTGATTCCACCAAGTAATCAATGGGCCAACGTGCAGATCCTCGGCCATCATCAACAACTCAATATCGGCGATTGACCGGTGAATGTGCAAGTCGCCCGAATACCAGCCTAGTTTCGCCAGTTCGGTGAATCGTTCGAGTTGTAAACTCAACTTGCGAGCCACCTTCAGATCAATGTCGCCGCGCAATCGTTCATGTTCGTGGCCACGTTCAATTTCGTAGCGATACTTGCCCGTTGGTATTCGCAGTGTTGCCTGTCCGTCGCAGACAAAGTGATCCCACCATGCGGGATAGCCAGTTGGCAAGACGGGCTTTTCGTTAGCGTCGAAGAGATGGATACGACACGGAAGAGGTTTGCCAGCAGCGTCATTGACGGCGATGTGCAGTTCGACCGACTCGCCTCCAACTTCGATTGGGCCGTGATCGAGCGGACTAGGCTTGTCCGTTACGACGATCCCATCCTGTCCGCAAGCGAGAAAACTGCCCAAAGCGATGTTGATCCCTAGGGCTAAGCTCGCAGTGCTTGTACCAAAGCAGTATAGGTTCATTCTCATTCTCCAATCGGTAGCTTGGCTACGATGCGCGTTAATTCGAATTCAGAAACGCCAGCAAATCTCGCAGCTCACCATCCGTGAGCGAATTCGCCAACTCGTTCGGCATGAGCGAGGACTTCGATGCCTTTCGTTCCACGATATCGGCTAAATCAAATGTGCGTTGTTTGCCGGTAAGATCAAGGTAGATTTCGTCGTCCGCAGAACTGAGCAAAATGCCCGTGAAAACAGTATCATCTTCAAGTAGCAGAATCGTAGGATAGAACTCCGGAGCGACTTCGCGAGACGGTTCGAGTATCGAACGCAATATCGCATTTCGATCGCCTTGGCGCGCGATGAGACTCAGATCGGGACCGATCCCATTGACGTTACCGCGGCCGCTATGCCGGTGGCAGGTGGCACATTGGGCTACGGTCGAATGGAAGATGCGGCGACCGGTTTCGACGTTCGGTTTACCAGGCAGACTATCGAGGCGATTGAGCCATGCGGCGGTGTCGTCGAATGCTGGACGACCAGCGCTGATCGAGGCTGCATCCATTGCAGCTTTTACCAATGTTTCAGATTCTGGATATTGATGGCCCAGCTTGTCCAGCGACTTCCGAGCCGCCGCGTCAAGAGGTGCCTGGCGCAGCGCGCGCAGGGCCTCCTCGCGCAGGGCTACGGTATCGTGACCAGCAAAACTCAGCAGCAGCGCGAGATGATCTGAATTGGTCGAGCCAGCGAGACCAGCAATCGCTTCGGCTCGCAGATCGATAGCGTAGGTTTCCGAGTCGGCAATTTCAGCCAGAATTTGGTTGGCCTCGTCAGTGTTTCTTGACGCCAAGTTGCGAACGACTTCAAGAGAAAGAACGGGATCGGCCATCGCCAGAAGTTCGCGGAGCAACGACACAGTGATCGTAGGGTGCGATGTCGGAGCGAGTCGCAGCGCAAAACCCTTCAAGCGCGCGGGGGTCGCTGAATTCGTTAGATACCCCAGCAGCATTTCGTCATTCGCGATGCCCGAGCTGGGTTGGCCGCGCAAAGTATTCCTGGTGGCGAGCGCGGCTTCGAACAATCGATAATCGAGATCGGGCTGTATCAATAAGTGTTCGACATCGGCGATAAAGCTGGTGAATACGGCATCGGCAATCCAGCGCAGGCACTCGAATCGCACCTCGGGGTCGGTTTCTCCAAGTAGCAGGCGCACCCATTTCTCTTCATTGAAATCTACTCGGCGCAGTGCTACGAGCGCCCATACGCGGTCGCAGTCAGCCAACGCTTGAACCGAATGGGGCGTCCACGAGGAACTTTCACGCGCCAGCGCCGTTAGCGCCGCGTCTGACAAATACTTATCCTCCCCTCGCGCGTGTTCGAACAGTTGCGTTGGGCTCAGCTTGACCCGGCCCTCACGCAGATCTTTCGCAAGCTGTGCCGATTCGTTTAGCGGATCCCAAGCCGGTTGGACCCACGTAGCCGCGGCTCGATCGATCTCTAGTTTCCATAATCGCCCGTGGCCGTGGACAGGGTACGAACTGAGTACCCAGTCGGTTAAATAGAATGATCCATCAGGCCCCGGCACCAGGAATGAGGGACGGAAGTAGTCACCACCACGCAGCAATTCCACCCGCTCGGAGATGTAGCCGGCCCCGTGTCGTACAAGTGGAAAGTAGTCGAGGCAATGACTGCTCCAGGACGGCACCATCACCCCGCCCCCGAGTTCGACGATGGCGCAAGGTGCTTCACTCGACGGATGAATCATCCCCAACGTTCCACGCAGCTCGCCATTCCATGCGACAAAGGGATGCACCGGCGCGGGGCCATAGGCCCGCTGATAGCCATAGTCTGCCCCCTCGATGACGTTAAGCAGTCGACACGGCGGGTGGCTACCAGCATCGTTGTCAACGGCGAACATCTCGCCGCCTTTGCGCACCAGCAGTCCGAATGGATTCCAGAAACCTCGGGCGACTCTGCATAGTCCAGAGCCTTCGGCATCGCAGTGGAACACACCTCCTTCGCCTCGACCAGAGAGCTTGGCACCATCCCGTCCAATGAGCGTCCAATTCACTGCCGCATTCGTTCCCGCAGAGAACAACAACTCACCACTGGGAAGCCACGCCATGCCAGACAAGCCGTTGTGCGGATAGTCCGCCTTGGTATCGAGTACCGCGATGTTCTCCTCGACATCTCCCGCACCGTCGCCATCGGTGTCCTTTACCCGCAGAATCCGGTCCCGTAGCGCCAGGTAGACCCAGCCGTCACGGCCAAGTATGAGGTTCATGGTCATGTCTGTCTTGTTGTAGAATATTCGGCGGTTCTTCCCGTCGCGGTCGAACACCAGTATCTCATCATGCTCGGGCCCATCGTAGTCTGCTGGACGGAAGTGCGTGTGGGATGCCACTAGCCAGATATTCCCTTTCTGATCCACATCGAGGCCCGTTGGCGTCACCAAATCTGGCTGCTCGGCCAGCAGGGTAAGTTTTACTCCCGGCTGCAGGATCTGGATCTGCGGCGGCAATTCGTCGGTCACTTTGAGATACAGAACCGCAGGTCCCGAGAAGGGTGCGGTGAATGACTGGTTCCCTCCAGCGGCCACGACGGAACCAGTGGACGCGCTAGAACTTGTCGTCGGGTTGAACCACTCGAAAGCATAGCTCCCCGCCGTCAGTGTTACCGAGAATTCTCCTGTTTCCGGCTGATAGACCAGATATTCCTGACCGGGATTTGCGAGGCAATACTTAGTTGAAGCGAGATCCAGGGAGGGTATCATTTCTGCCAACTCAATCCGTTTAGCGAACCCGCGCGTCGCACCCAGCGCCTGCCGCGCGCCTTCCCACTGGTCCGACCGCCCCTTGCCGAGAAGGAGATGTTCGTAGGGATCCATGAAGAGCGGGTTGTACCCGCGCAAGAAGCTTTTCCACACCCAAGCTGCGTCGCCGCCGACGCCCCACAAGTGATCCGTGTCAAGCAGAATCACTTTTCTGCCATCACTCACCGGTGGATTGTACTGGTAGTCGAACTTATCGGGATTGGGCGAAATCCAGTCCGCTGGGCTGTTGAGCAGAATCTCGGAGTCATCGCCGCCGCCGCCACCTTGCGAGGTCATCCCCACCGGGTGTTGCAGGGGCTTTTTCGCTTCATAATCCTCTATCAAACGGATCATGTGGTATTGCCAGTCTTGCGTGCTGCTGGCGGGATTGAGTAGACGCGCCTCATTGGAGATCTCATATAGGACATTGTCCAGATCGTTGACGGTGTCGATGACTTGGCGCACATAGGCCTCCTGCGCGGCGGTGACCTCGGGCATCGACATCGTCTGGATCTCCAAGCCCTTGCCATCGCCATTGGGATCGCCGTTGATCCCCTGTATGTTGTTCTCCAGGCGGAAGGGGTGGCCGTTCCAGGAAGTGGAATCGAAGCTCAGCTTCCAGCCTTCGAACAGCATCACCGAGACGTAGATCCCGCGCTGCTTGGCCGCTTTGACCCGCTCCCGCAAGCGCTCGAAGTACGCCGGGTCGAACCTTTCGAGATCGAACTTCGGCTTGCCGTCGAGGGCCAAGCCGGGGCCGGTGCGCTGCCAAGGCATTGGCGCGACATGATAGAGCGCTCCTGTGTCGACCCACGCCAGTGCAGACTGAGTGTCCCATATCGTCGAGTCCCAGGCCCACAGCCGGATGAAGTTGTGATCGTGCCGCTGGAGGAAGTCGAGATAGGCGTCGAAGTCGAACGCCTTTGGCGGATCGTCGCGTCCCATGTCCAGCAGATTGTTCCAAGTGTGCGAGCCCGTCAAATAGACGGTCCGTATGGACCCGTCCGGACCCTGCGTCCCATGAGTGAAATACCGCGGGTTGGTCGGATGTACTCGGAGAGGCCCCATGCCTTCATCTCTCGCAGGCTGCTGTCCTGTAACTGTCGCTATCGTCGTCAATACGCACACGACAACTAGCAGAGTATGCAAAAGTGATTTCATGGATTTCCTGTGTCCTGATTGAAAATTGAATCGAGCAGGTATCGTCGAAAGATGCTCGCGGTTCAATACGCGCGAGCTTGCTCGTTGTGAACCAAACACGTACGCTCTCGGCGTAAACTTAATTGACTTGTTGTAGCTTTCTTGCATGGCGTACTCGCTGGTCACTTCTTACTAAACAGGTATTCCAACAAGTCAGCAACTTCCTGCGTTGTGCAATCTGCTAGCTGACCTTCGGGCATGAGCGAAAGTTGCGCGGGGCGCAATTGTTCAACGTCATCGGCAACGATGGTAAACAGATTGTCCTGCGCGTCGCGCAATGTCACTTGCTTGTCGTCACGCTGAACGAGTACGCCGTTGACTAGGCGGCCGTCAAGGAGCAGCGCAGCATACGTTGCGTACTTGGGCTCGATTCGTCGCGATGGTGCGAGGATGCTCTCCAACAAATCTTCGCGCGAACGAAGTTTGCCGATTGTGGAAAGGTCGGGGCCAACGTTCGCTCCTCGGTTGTCGATCTTGTGGCAACTAGCGCAGTTGATCGTCTTGGACCAAAACAATCGCTCGCCCCGCGCCGCATCCCCCTGCATCGTCAAAATCTCATGGGGCCGTGGATTCGCACCGAGTTTGCGTTCGCCCCGTTCGCCTGGCGGAAGGTAGCCGTCGAACAGTTCGCGCGTAAGGCTGGGTGGTAGATTGGCTACTTCAGCCAGCAGTTTTTCTCGAACAATCGACGGCAACTCAGCCCGTCCAATTTGTCGTGCAACGATCATCGACGATGTAGAATTGGCCAACAAGGAACTCGCCGAGTTTAGATCCACATGAGGCTGCGCCGGCTGCGGCCCCATGCCGGAGATCCAGTCGTCGATGAGCTTCAATCCAACTTCGTCGGGGAGTTCCGATCCAAGATGCGGCATGCGGTCGCGACCGAACTTCGCCATGCGGTAGTAGAGTGTGCTCGAATAGGGGTCACCGGCTTTAATGATACATGCAGCGGGCAGTCCAAAGTCACTGCGCGAAGGTCGCACCCCAACGGCTTTTAATTCAACCAGTGCGCTCTGGAATTGCAGTTGCAGTGGCACTGCGCCACCACCCCCTTCACGATGGCAGTGACTACAGTTTACATCCAGATAGGTTCGCGCACGATCGGAGACTGGCAAGCGGGAATCGGTTGGATCGGCCAACCGGCTTTCACTCTCTACCGATGCCTCGTCGAAGGGAGATAATTGCTGACCGGATCGGTCCGCGCGGCGAATGAATCCCGATTCGGTGAGTGCGATCAGTTGATTGCGACCATCGGCTCCTGGGCCGTTCAATTGTTCCGGACGAAATGCCAGCGCGGTTTCCGCCCAACCATTGTGGCACAGCAAGCACTGACTGCGGCTGTGGAACTGCCATAAGGGCTTCTGCTGCTCACCCGGCAGCTCTCGTTCAGCCCCATCGGCGGGAACAAGCTCTGCGTCTGTCTGATCGTCATTCCATGCGAACGAATAGCCTCGCCACTCAACACCGTCGAAGTGCAATAGCTGCGTTTCTATCCGCCGTCCACGCAATGAAATCGTCTTTAGAAGTGTGCTGTCCTTGGGGAAATGGACGCGAAAGCGATGCCAGTCCGTGATGCCTGGAATCATCTTGCCTTCAGGGTAGAGCGTGGCCGATGTCAACTCCGGAAAGGCGGCCCAGTGCTCGGTCGTCGCACCATCCTGCCATTGCCGAACGATCGGTTGGAAGGGGACTACACCAACGGCTGGCGTATGGTCAGACACTGACGCGAAGAGCCCGGTTTGGGAGAGCTTTGTTGGAAATCCGGCGTTCTTCGCTCCTGCTTCGTTTCGCTCGAGCGTATGGATGGTGCCGTTGTCATAGTCGAGGAAGTACAGTTCACCCGCATTGTCCTGGCCGAAGCTGGAAATTCTCACGCTCGGCTTTGTGAGTTCGATCATCTCACGGACGCGATCGCCGTCAAAACGCGCTGCCCACATGCGACGCGATTCGAAGTCACCAAACACATAGGCACCCTGCAGTTCCGGAAACCGTTGACCGCGATAGACATAGCCCCCCGTAACGCTAGTGGCGACCGCATGAGGCAATTCGATCGAGGCAGTCAATATCGGCGTGGGACCGACAAATTCTGGCTTAATAGGCTGCGGCCCTTCGGTGGCAGACCAACCGTAGTTGCCCCCTTTTGCAACGCGGTCGATCATCTCCCATAGCTCCCAGCCGACATCGCCGACAAACAGGTCGCCGCTCGTCGCGTCGAAGCTCATGCGCCAAGGATTGCGAAAGCCATAAGCCCAAATTTCTGGCCTAGCATTCTTCATCGAGACAAACGGATTGTCCGTTGGCACGGAATAAGACTTTCCTGGGTCACGATGATCCACGTCGATGCGCAGGATCGATGACAACAAATCAGAAAGATCCTGACCAGTGTTCAGTGGATCTGGCGGATTGGGGTTTCCGCTGTCGCCCGAGCTGATATACAGCATTCCGTCTGGGCCAAAGTGCAAGTCACCTCCATTGTGCCCGCCCTGTCGAAAGGTGAGCAAAATCTCTTCGCTCGCTGGATCGACACGCGGTGGCTCCGTTGCCGTGACTAAGAAGCGACTTATACGCGTCCCGTCGGCCAGATTGGCGTCTACGTTATTGCGCAGCGTATAGCAAATAAAGCACTGGCGGTTCTGTTCAAACTGCGGATGAAAGGCCAGTGAGTAAACTGCTTCGACTTCCTTGGCGCTGGGGAGTAAATGTAGCGACTTGATCTCGCTCCGCAGATCGAAGAATAATTCTGCCTCAGCGTCCGCTCGATTCGGGAACGAAACCAGCACGCCCGCTTGCTCACCAACGAAGATTCGATCCGTACCTGGAGCGCTGACGAAGAGCAGCGGGTGTTCGAGCTTGACATTCGCAAACGCGCGCACCGCTTGGAATGCTGGCGGCGGATCGGGCGAGCCGACGACACGCGACGTGCCCCAGGGCTTGCGCGCTCCCAGCCCTATGGCTTCGTCGCGCACAGTAGGGCGCTGCGTCGAGGAGCTGACTCCTTCTTGACCTATCGAACTGAATCCAAAGGCAGTCAGCGCGACGACAGAAAACGATAGAAGACCGAGAAAAAACCGCCTGTGCTTACTCGCCAGCTTCATCGCTCGCCTCGTCGGAATCGATTTCACGCTCACGAAGCTTTGCCGCTAGCGTAGCCTTGGAAACGCGGTCGATCCAAGTGCCAGGGTACACGGTTCGCAGCTTCTCAAAGGCGGCGATCGCTTCTTTCGTTTTTCCAGCGGCCAGCAATGAATTCGCA
Organism: Pirellulaceae bacterium; assembly: GCA_020852965.1. GTDB lineage: Bacteria > Planctomycetota > Planctomycetia > Pirellulales > Pirellulaceae > Aureliella. The sequence goes on from JADYZV010000120.1 coordinate 23,973, forward strand.
GCCTTGAATTCTTCCTCGCCAACCGTCAACATTCGAGCGAAGATGCGACCAGCCTCCTCACGACTCAATCCAACGGAGGGCAGTTTCTTTAAGCAGGGAGGATTCGACTCGACAAGGATCTGGTAGGCTTCTGGATTGCGCTCACGAAACAGCCGTGATCGCATGTCCTTTTGCTGGTTGGACGAATCGCCTCCAGCCCGTCCACCGCGAGGGTCGATGTCTGCAATGGCCAGCCCATCGACGCCCTCGGCTGTGGCGAGGATTTTGCCTCTGGGCGAAATGATCTGCGCGCCCGATCCGCGAAAGGCGACAGCCAAGTAGACGTGGTTTTCAGCAGCTCGAACACGCAGCGAGAGCATTTCGATATCGCCGTCCCCTATCGCTGCTCCGCCCATCGTCGGATGAAAGATGATATCGGCACCCTGCAACGCCAAACAACGCGCGGTCTCAGGCATTACCAAGTCATAACAGATTGCCAAGCCGACGGTGCCCAGGTCGGGCGTGTCAAAAACAGGAAATGAATTGCCGCGTTGGCGACTGCCACTTTCAGACCAAGTTGGACAGGTCTTGTGATAGCGTCCGATCTCCATGCCGTCACGACCGAGGAAGAAGGCCGTGTTGTAGGTTCCTCCATCTGCCTCGATGTGATCGCTACAGACGATGAGGTACATGTTGTATTTGGCTGCGGCATGGCCCAAACGGTCAAGCATCCGGTGGACGGCGTCGGGCAATACCTGCTGGGCGAGCGGTTCATTCATGCCACACCAGTGGAGCAGCCCCAGCGTATCCTCTGGCAATGCCAACACATCACACTTCTGCTCGCCCGCCCTCTGGATGATCTTCTCCAGCGCATCGAGATTTTTGTCCACGGCCACAAAGAATTCGGACGCGTCCACGATGCGCCAGTCGATGGTGTGGCTCTGCGCCTGGCATGTCGCCACGCGAACAGTACTAGCTGCGGCTGCCGGTTCGTCAGCCGCAGACGGTGTTGCTGCAACGGCTAGCGCCAAGTAGAACATGCCGACTTGTATTGAAGGGCTCGTCATTAACCAAATCTTCATTTCCAGATCTCCTCGGTATCGAAGCGCTGTGGGACGACGAGCGTCGTGAGCGGCTGATCCAGCTTGATTTTGCCATCACCGGAGTGAAGTTGTATATGGGCACCCACCGAACCACCAACCTTCGCTGTCCGAGATTGGATTGGTAGTAGCGTCTGACAGAATAAACGCCCTTGCTGGTGAGTTACTGTAGCGAGGTGCTGGTCGATCGTAGGTTCGTCGATCGTGTGCAGCAGCCAGCGTTTTTCCAAAGCGGCGTCGGTGGATGTCACTCGATCGAAAATGACAATGCAACCTGGCCTCACATGCAAAAACTGTCGCGTAAAGAGCGAAACTTTGTCGCTGCTGTGCGCTTTGGTCGCATCGCCGGCGGCGCAGGTAAAGTCTGCAGCGGTTTCGAAGGCAATAATACCATCCAGCCCGAGCGGTTCGCGAATCAGCGCTCCGTATTGGGCCGAATCTAAACTCCCGTCCGACTGCAATGTACGCACCCAACTTCCGCCGATCTGTCCACCGTCATTCCCCGGACCCAAGGCAAAAACCTCGCCAGGTTGAGTTAATGTAATCGTGTTGTGTGCGACGCTCCGCGTGAAATAGGATGAGTAGTGTGACGAGTCGCGATCGTCCGACCCCGAATCAATGGCCAGAGAACCGGCGCGGTCTATGACAAACGAATTTTCATCAGCGTGATAATGGGTGCCAGGGGTGTAGGCTCTGCCAGACTTAAAGATGGCTACCACATCATCGTTATTCCAACCGGATCGCGACACGACCTGCCCCACTCCCTCGAGATGTCGTCCCAGCGGCATCGATTGTGGATACACAAAATCGGTGGCCACTGGAATCTCAGGGTCGTACCACAAGACAGCCTTCCAAAGCTGAGCAACCGACCAGTGGTCGGGGCCCGCCATGGCCACGTCTATAGTCTCGCGCGCTTGGCGCTGCGCGAAACGATCGAGTTGATGTTTGGCTTCCTCGAGAAATACCGCATCCTGCGACAGGCTCCAAGCGATTCCAAGCGAAATCCAATGCTGCGCAACTGCAAAGGCATTGGTGTTGTCTCGAATTGCATCGAAACCCGCTCGACGTCTGAAGTTGACGATGTAGTATTCATAAATGTGTTTGATCTCGGGATCACTCTCGATTCGTTTGCGAGTCAGCATTTCCCACTCAGACCATTGCCCCGGGAGATTGCGACCAGGCGGCGAACCATCGTGAGCCGTACGGACAAAGAACTTCAGCTCACCCTGACCTTCAAACTGCAGTTCGCGAAACAGGGGTGACAGGCAACATGTATTCCAAGGCGCCGCGAGAAAGCTGCCCTTCCCCGAAGCCGTCCCAGCATGCGCTGTCCATTGCCTATAGTGTCCCCAGTCGAATTGGACTCCCTCCGAACTTTCAATCTGATCGGGTGCGCACAGATCGTAAACATGCCGTGAATCGTACTCAAACTCATCGGCATAGAGCTGTGCGGAAAGTACAATTAAAGCAATCGTCGGGATGCAATACCTTGTCATCTTTTATCCGTCGTCCTTTGTCTCCGCGCAAGGTCGAACTGCTCTCGACATCACCTAGCAGCCTCATAGATAAGATGCGTTAAACTGCGATCGTTGGCCGGATGTTTGTGAAGTGGTCCCGTGGACTGAACTTCCACTACTTCTGTTCGAAAACAAAAGTCGCGATCAACCATGCAGCGACGAGTATTGAACCGCGAAGCGCTTTCATTTCAATCGCTCCCCAAGGGGCACAAAGCAGCTCGAATTCGCTTAGCGTAGTTTCTCTGCGGCGCGTTGTCTAGTAACAAACCGGCAATGGAAATCGAGCGCTGGGGAACTATTGCTACCGATTTTTTTCCTATTGATCTAGGATTCTGGCCTCGCGTTCTCTTACAAGTGGCAAGATGCCAAAGATGCTGACGCCAAAATGGTTGCGAAGTAAAGTTGTCTCATGGCTGCGGAGAACTGGAAGCTTAGACGCGTAGAGAGCCGCGTCCACTAGCTATTCACTTCACGACCGGTTCCATAACCACGGTAATATCATTCGCCTCATTCGGCTCAATGGTGTACGTTTTCTTTAATGTATACTTAGCGCGTCCTCCCCCTGCGGTACCGGGGTAGGGATAGATGCTAACATGGTATTCACCCGCAGCGGCTCGACCCTTGAAAGTCTTACTAGAGCTTTCCGACTGAACCACGGTGTTGAGCGTAAACGTTCCATCTTCACCAATGCCTCCACTGCACTTGGTTTCTGGATCGGTGGTCAGCGTAAATGTGATCAAACCGGACGTATGCGGTTGCCCATCCTTGGTCACGACCTTTCCCGTAATGGGGTACGTTTCGGGCCCACCCTGCATATTGCAGCCTACACTGAGCAGACAGATCCCAACGCCAATGAACTCAAGCCCACGAGTACGAATTAATTTTCCCATCAGCGATACTATCTCCAGTTAATAATCTGACAATTGTTTCCAGACGCTATTGTAGTGGCTCAGCCGATTCCGGCAAACGTTCGCCTGCAGAAATCGCCAAAAGCGCTGGCCAACGCGTCGATGCAAAGCCATCCTGCCTGTGGCCACTGCTCAGTTAGATTAAGATTGAAGTAGACGTTCACGAGTTAGCTCGTTCGTTGGCTATAAAAAGCACAATGACCATCAACAGAGGTTTTTCGTGTTGTTGGTGTGTTTCGTGGTTCGCACAACTTCGATAATTCAACTTCACTGCTCAATACGCGGAGCGAACATGTCCAGACTATCATACATCTGTACCTTGCTGGTCGCCGTTTCCTTAGCCTTACCGGCCACCTCAGCAGAACTGCTCGTCGAGGCGGAGAGTTTCAACACATGGGGCGGCTGGAAACTGGATACGCAATTCATCCAGCAAATGGGCTCGCCCTATCTGCTAGCGCATGGTCTGGGACGGCCTGTCGAAGATGCCGTCACCACGGTCCAGTTTCCGCAAAAGGGTACGTACCGTGTATTCGTGCGAACCAAAGACTGGGTAGCGCGCTGGAATGCACCAGGCACTCCGGGACGTTTTCAAGTATGGGTGGACGGTCAGGCCCTGAGTGAAACGTTTGGCAAGCAAGGCAAGGATTGGTTTTGGCAGGCTGGTGGAACCGTGGAAATCTCAGAGCTCGAAGTGACCTTGAGCTTGCACGACTTGACCGGATTCGATGGCCGTTGCGATGCGATCTATTTTACTACTAGTGACCAACCGCCTCCCAATGTGGCCGAACCATTGGCCGATTGGCGACTGGCCCAGTTGGGACTCGATAGGGAGCCCGTTCGTCGCGCGGGCTACGATCTGGTCGTAATTGGTGGTGGCTATGCGGGGATGGGGGCGGCCATCTCCGCCGCGCGCATGGGATGCAGGGTGGCCTTGATTCAAGATCGACCTGTGCTAGGGGGCAATGGCAGTAGCGAGGTCCGCGTCTGGGCGCAGGGCAATATCCGCCGCGGGCGTTTCCCGCGAATTGGCGAGATTATCGAGGAGTTCGCCGATAGCGCAACCAAGTCGCCAGGCCGTGCCGAAGAGTTCGGAGATGATTTGAAGGAAGCGATCATTCGGGCTGAAGCCAACATCGATCTCTTCCTCAACCACCATGCCTATCAAGTTAGCGCCGCAGGTGGACACATTCAATCGGTAACCGCCTTCGATACTCGTACCAGCCAACAATCCCAGTTCGAAGGCGCATTGTTTTGCGATAGCACGGGACATGGCACGATCGGTTTCCTAGCGGGTGCCGATTGGGACATGGAAGAAGAAGGCCGCATGGGCATGAGCAACATGTGGACTTGGGACGAGCTCGCGGAGCCCGTCGAGTTTCCGGAAACGCCCTGGGCTCTCGATCTGACCATGGAAGATTTCCCCTATCCTCGCGATCACCATGGCCAGTGGTTTTGGGAAAGTGGCTTCAATAAAGATGCCGTGAATGACGCCGAAGGGATTCGCGATCATAACTTGCGTGCAGTTTACGGTGCGTTCAACGCCATGAAGAATCGAGATGGTGCCGACGATCACAAGCATGCGATTCTTACTTGGATCGCTTACATCGGCGGCCCACGCGAGTCGCGGCGCCTGCTGGGCGATGTCGTACTCACGCAAGAGGATATTGTCAGCAAACGCAATTTTAACGATGGCGTCGTGCCAAGCACGTGGTCGATCGATTTACACTACCCCAAGAAACAATACGCCGAGAAATTCCCTGACAATCCGTTTATCAGCGTCGCTGAGTTCAACACCAGCGTCGATCGCGAGTACGGATACCCAGTCCCCTATCGTTGCTTCTACAGCCGAAATGTCGACAACCTGTTTATGGCTGGGCGCGACATCAGCGTCACGCATCAAGCGCTGGGGACCACGCGCGTCATGAAGACCTGTGGCATGATGGGCGAAGTCGTCGGTCGGGCGGCCAGCGTGTGCGCCAAGTACACTTGTCAGCCTCGGGATGTGTACGAAGAGCACCTCGATGAACTGATCGAACTGCTCCAATTGCCCGGCAAAGCGCGACGCGAAACTGTGAATAGTCCGATTACTATTCCCGACGATGCGCTGGAATTAGCCGGACCTTTTGGACCGCTCGCGGGACTAGATCCTAAGAAATTAAAGGGATTGGTAATCGACGATCGGGACGCCGAGAAAGAAGGGACTTGGACCGAAGGCAAAGGCCTCAAAGGCTTTGTCGGTCATGGCTATCTGTACTCCACCGATCCTCAAGCCACCATTCGCTTTCCATTCGAAGCACCGGCAAGCAGATTATTTGAAATTCGAATCGCCTACCAGGCTCACGAGAACCGCGCTGCGAATGCACAAGTCGAAGTCGCCATAGGCGACCGTGTTACTACGCACGAAGTGAACATGCGAAAACCAGCTCGCTCCGAGAATGACTTTCAGTCGCTCGGCAGATTCAAGATGAAACAAGGAGAACATGGCAGCGTAGTGCTCAAGGCCGCCGGTGGCGATGGCCACGTCCACGCCGATGCCGTACAAATCATACCGGCCGATGAGGACTAGTCCAATCGTTTAGCGCCTAGCCGTAGTATTCCGTGAATCACTCAGCGTGTCGCTGCAAATTGTTTAACAACTAGCCGGAGTAGCCGCTGGATCATAGGCGATGTCTACTATGAGGTAGAGTCATGAAGCACCGGTGATGGAACCAGCAAGAGAGTACCGGCTACGCAGGCGCAGGCAGAATTTAGGGTACAGGCTGGATGAAACGTTCGCAAAGCACCGAAAGTCGCCAGCCAAAATACGCAGCTCGGCTTTCTAAACTACTGCAGGCGAGCCGCTTGTTCGTGCTGGGGTGCGTCGTTTGGTTGATTCACTCCCAACACCAGGAGCTTTTAAGCGAAACGCAGGCTCGAACGGACTATGAGCAACTCATGCCGATTCTCCAGGAAGTTCTACCCGACGCGCGATCGCTTCAACCGCGACGCATCGAAGATGGTACTGGCCTGCTGGCCATCGAGAGTTCGCACGGGGAGCAGATCGGCTGGGGAGCTCGCACTTCACCCATTTCTGATCGCATTATCGGTTTCTCTGGACCGACCGACGTGCTCCTCATCTTTGATATGCAGCAACGCCTTTTGCGGGCTAGCGTATTGTCAAGTCGCGATACGCGCGACCACGTTCGGCGAGTTCTAGCAAGTCCACTGCTAGAGGAATTGCGAGGAAAAGAACTCGAGCAATTGCGAAGCACGCGACCGGTGGACGGCGTATCGGGGGCCACACTGACCAGCCTGGCTATCATCGAATCGATTCACCATCGCTTGCAACCCGCGCAGGCGAGCGAGTCCGATCGGGGTGAGCCTGCTTCTTTAAAATTTCCGTCGCTGGTTCGAATGCAAGACGTGCGAGTGTTGTTTCCAGAGGCGGAGTCGATTGCCTTCGATGCAAAACTGCAATTGTGGCGTGTACAGGACGGTCGACACAACCTCTTGGGACATTTGCAGCGCAGTTCACCCGCTTCCGATAACGTGGTCGGCTATCAGGGGCCGACGGATTCACTGATCGCCTTGGATGCTGCAGGGCGGGTAATCGGAATTGCGGTGGGTGAGAGCTATGACAACGAGCCCTACGTGGACTACGTGCGGACTGACAGGTACTTCCGTAAGCTATTCAATGGTCAAACACTCGAAGAGCTGGCGTACCTGGATTGGGATGCCAGCCAGATCGAGGGCGTCAGTGGTGCCACCATGACCAGTCGTGCCGTTGCCAAAGGCATTGTTACGTCAGCTTCTGTACAGCTTGAACGTCAGACAACAGCCGATTTAATTCCTGCACAAACGCCAATGCGGCCAACACTCTTCAATCCAACCACGCGGCGCGATATTTCGACGATTGGACTAGCTCTGCTGGGAGTCGTCTTTGCCTTCACGCGTTGGAAGCGCACGCGCTGGCTGCGCATACTGTTTCAGTTTTTACTCATCGGCTGGCTGGGCTTGGTCAATGGAGACCTGCTCTCGCAAGCGATGTGGGTCGGTTGGGCGCAAAGTGGAGTACCGCTAAACAACGCACTTGGATTAGTCTGTCTAACGGGAGTCGCATTGATCTTACCGATCACGACTGGAAAGAATGTCTATTGTGCCCACATCTGTCCCCACGGTGCGGTTCAACAATTGGTACGCAATCGTTTGCCGAGCAGGTGGAGAATTCCACCGCGAATCGAAACCATACTGCGCTGGCTCCCCGCGAGTCTACGAGCTTGGGTTCTCGTTGTCGCGATACTTCACCTTCCGCTTAGCCTGGTAGACATCGAGCCTTTTGACGCGTGGTTGTGGCCGATTGCGGGGATTGCCGCATTGAGTGTGGCCATTGTCGGGCTGGTAGCCTCGCTGTTTATACCGATGGCATACTGTCGCTACGGCTGTCCTACCGGAAAGTTGCTCGACTACTTGCGCGCGACCTCCCATGGTCGCTGGACTCGCCGCGATACCGCCGGATTTGTGCTGCTGAGCGTGGCGGTTGCTCTAACCTTCTTCGCGTAGACTATTGCCCAGCTTCGTCATAAGATGTGTCCGATGGATCCTTGAGCACTCGACTGAACAGGCTGAAGTAATTGGCCCCGACCCCACGATACGGTTTACCCTGCCGCCACAACTGACCCTCGCGAACCGTAAGTCCTGGCAGTTCCTGCGACGGCAGTTCTGCCGCATAGGCCGATAGGCTCAAACTGAAAACAAGTATAACAAAGTAAATCATTCGAAACTCCTTCGAAGTTGAGGGTAGGTTAGAATTGTTGTAACCAATCACGAATATGCAGGATAGTCGCTTGGGTGCTTCCCATAACCTTTGACGCTATTCTTAGGACGATGCTACGTTTTTACTCTGGAACAACTACATCATGCGTGTCCATCGAATCTTGATTGGTCTGGTCTGCTTACTGCCGGTGGCCATTCATTCACTGCCAATCGTACAGGGAGACGACGCCCAATTCCCTTGGCAGGTCGGTGCGGCGACGGCGGAGATGGTCGCAGAAGATGACATGGTCATCGGGGGTGGCATTAGCCCGGCCACGCTCGCCGGACAGGAAGGCAAACTCCAAGCAACCGCGACGGTCATCCATGGTCAGACGCGATTGTGCCTGGTCGGCGTCGATATGCTAATGATGCACCGCGACTATCTTGATCAAGCCGCCCATGAGATAGAACTTGAGTGCGAGATACCGTTTGAGAATATCCTCATCAACGCCAGCCATACGCATCATGCGCCCTCAACGGTAACCGTACATGGCTATGAACGGGATGAAGAGTTTTGTCGGCGCACGGTGGCGGCTATTGTGGCGGCGGCCAAAGAAGCCAATCGACTAGCCACCGCATCACCTCCCTGCCGAGGCATATTTCGCTTGGGGCAAGAGGCAACCGTAGGCCAAAACAGTCGACAATTGCTCAAGGATGGGAAGATCTACTGGATCGGTCCAATGGATGATTTCGTGCGGCCCACGGATCCGTTCGATGTCGATCTCCCCGTGCTGGCATTTCAGCAGAAAAGTGGTCAACTCGCTGCGGCACTTTTCAATCATTCGACACATTGCATCGGTGCGCGCAGCGGGAAACGCTCGCCGGGCTTCTATGGCTTGGCCGCTCAGGAATTGTCCGGGCAATATGGGATACCCATCAGCTTCTTATCCGGTGCAGGTGGCTCGACTCATAATCTGCGGCTGAGCGCCGACGAGATGGTGATTCGTATCAAGGCGGCTTTCGATGCGGCCTTGAAAGCGGCCGATCCCATGCAGTCCACTCGATTGGCCTCCATCAAACGCGAAGTGCAGTTTCAAGTTCGCACCTTTGACGAACAGGCAGAGGACCAAGCGGTACGCGAGTATTGCCAGAAGTATGCGCCCGGCTATTCCGATGAGATCGTGCAAGTCTTTCGCGACAGTCGCGTGAAGCTAAAGCCGTTTCAGGGTGAGAGTCGTCCGATGTGGTTGCAAGCCATGCGAATCGGTGACGTAGTGTTGGTCGGAGTACCGGCCGAGTTCTTTACCGTGTTGGGGCTGGAGATTAAACGCCGCTCCCCATTTCGCTACACCTTCGTATGCGGGTTGAGCAATGACTACATCGGTTACACACCCAGTCGCCAGGGCTTTGAGAATGGCGGCTATCAAGCTTGGATGGGCTTGCACAGCTTTTCCGAGCGAGGAACCGGCGAAATGATCGTCGAAGAGTGTTTGGAAATGCTCGACCAGTTGCAGTAGGCTCGAGGTGGCATCCGCGTTTGAGCGTCGGCAGATGGCTGCCGCAAGTGCCGTCGCCTGCGATCTGCCTACTCTTTGCAATTCTGTGGGTTCGTTGGTAGGTTTATTTTGTCTCGCTGCCTTAAACGACCATCGGTGTCACCACGACTACATGTCGGCGCAATCTTCGACGAGGATCAAATTGCCGCGGACTTCCACCACGCGAACCGGAACCCCTTCGCCAATCATCTTGCCCGTTCCGACGACAGCCACAATGTCACGACCAAACTGAGCTTTGCCCGATGGGTTCAAGCGCGTGGTCGTAATTCCTTCCTGTCCAAGTAGATGCTCGCGATGCACGATCGCTTCACGCATTTCGAGTTCGTCGAGTTCGTCTGCACTGGCCGGTTCGAGTGTGACCCACCGCAGTAGCGGACTGTTTTCGAGTTGACGGTGCATGAATAATAGACCGATCATACCTCCCATGGCCATGCACGAGACCCAGAACAAGTTGGAAGCAACTTCACTCAGTTGCGCCGAGGTGGTTGGCCATATAAATGTCTGACTGGCCAATACGACGGACACCAATAGCATCACCAAGCCACCGATGCCGAACAGTCCGAAGCCTGGAAGCACGAATAGCTCGATGCCCAGTGCGATCAGGCCGCCCACGAACAGCAGCACCTCGAGCGCTTCGACATTCCCGTTGAGCCCTTCGATCCAAAAGAAGCCGAGAAAGCACAAACTGGCTAGCAAGCCACCGGCACTGATACCCGGATTTCCCAACTCGATCATCAGCGCGAAGAAACCAATGGTTAGCAATAGCCTCGGCAACCAGCCTTGGGCCAACACGCGTTGAATCGTCGCATCCAACCAAGGAGTCTTCAGCTCGGGGGGCATTTCTTCGACCCCCAAGCGACTCAGCGCTAGCCCGCTCGTATCGTCGATGGCATCGACCAGGCGATAACGCAGGGCGATGTCGTTGGGGAGCGGTTCGCCACCGGCCACTCGTTTTTTTGCCAGCCACTGTTGCGCGTTGGCTTGCTTAGCGATCTGCCACTCGGCAAAGATCGCGCGCTTTCCGGAGTCCTGATGCACGTACTCATTGACGATCACACTGGGGTCGATCAAAGCGGATAGCAATGGCAAGGGGCGATTGGTCGTTTCGGCTAGGTCGCCCAGAACCAGTCTGGCTGTGGCTGCCCTTCCAGCATCGCCCACATTTCCTTCAGCCCCCAGCCCATTGGCACCTATCGCGTCGGTCATCGGCCCCAAACTTGCCGTCGAGAGCAGGACCGCCTCGTCGCAGGCCACGGGAATCAGCGAAGCGGGGCCGCTCAGCGACTGCGTCACAATGCCTAGCGAGTAGACTTGCTCGGCATTAAGCCCCGCGATGTAGCTCGCCAGCCGCGATGCGTTGCTGAAGTTGCTGGTGGTTTGCGATAACTCAACGACTAGCAGATTGACTTGTTGTTTGTCGACTGCATCCCCCACCGCGCGGATGATCTGGTTGACACGCGACGTGCTGAGCTCTCCGGACAGCGATAGCCTGACCGGACGCCAATCTCGTGGCAGTTGTTGGCTGGTCCGCAGCGCACCGGACAGATCGAGCGCATCGCTCAACTCGGATGGGTCATCGAGGGTTCGCGCGATCCAGCGTCGATTGCGCAGTTGCTGACCACTGAACTGCGCCAGGCCGCCGCCTGCCCAGATTGTTTCTTCGCGCAAGACCTCGCCCGCTTCGCGGCGTTTGGCCGCTTCCGCGCGATCGGCTACGAGCGAGCCACCATCGGCGAGCTCCAACAAGTAGACTTCGGCCGTGCCATCGAGCATGGCTTGCACGATGGGCGGTGGCAACGTAGCGCGGCGCGAAACGACATCTCGATAAGCACCTTCGATGGAAGCGTCGAGTGGTTCGTCAATGGCCGCGCGCCCCAGCTCGGCAGTGCTGTTCGCCAATATCTCCTCGCAGGCGAGTACCGGCAAAACCGCGTGACCTTCAACCGTGTCGGGTAAATAGGCGACCAGCCGTACGCGAGCCGCATCGGGGCTGGTCAAAAAGCGAGCCAGCGACAAGCAGCGCTCGAACTGGCTGCCCCGCGAGCCCATGCCACTTCCTGCCTCGAGATCGACGTTGGCGATTGGGTCGACGGCGAAGCGCAGCACGACCACGGGGCGCTGCAGCGCGTCACGGTTGACGTCGGCAATGCGACGAACCTGCCGTTTGACCAGCTCATCGCGATCGCCCACCAACGGGAGTTGCACGTCGACGACATAACCCACGCGCTCCGGCTCGGCAGAGACTGCTAAATCAGGAGCGACTTGGGGGAGGGCTCGAACGGGCAACAATAGCAGCAGCACACAGGCGGCTACCATGCGTGTCGTCGAGTCGGTTCTCCAAGTGGTGCTGTTCCACATGCGCAATTTCCTTCAATGGCAAGATCGCAAAGTCGACTTCAGGCCAGGGCAAAATTGCTGCCGACCGAAAGTCTTCTACCCACTCTATTTTGACGCTTGCAGCCGCCGTTGTCAGCGCACATAGGGGGGCCAGGGAGCGATTATCCCAGTGGTCTCAGCTAATAGGCCCAGAATGGGCAGGAATTGGTCACGCCATTGGATCTGAATCCATCGCCAAGTAGAAATATCGGGACGATGTTAGGGCCGTTCGGTGTCCTGGACGAGGTTGCGAGTCCTTGGATGTAGTGGACGAGGTTGCGAGTCCTTGGATGTAGTGGACGAGGTTGCGAGTCCTTGGATTAAGTGGACGAGGTTACGAGTCCCTTGGATTCAACATGTGTCTGGGACTCGTAGCCTCATCCACTACCACCAGCATTAAACATTCGCTTTGACAATCCACTAGTTTGTAACTCGACGCGCGTTGCCGCCGAGTCGTTCGATTCGGACTGCCGTCACTGCGCAGGGCAGGCTACGGCCTACACCAGGGCTCGAATCACGCGCGGCTTAGAAGCCGATGTGAAAACCGCCATGGTGACCGCCGTGATGAGAGCCGTGATGGTGGTGGTGGTAGACGGGATAGGGGCGATAGTACTCCTGAACAAAAACGGGTGGTGCGCTGTACAGCACGGGGGCTTGTTGCACAATCACACTGGGCTGCTGCACGACCATGGATTGCCGCTGCGGAGCGGGTGCAGACAATTGGGTAGCTAGCGGTGCTTGTTGCATCACGGTGATCAGTGTGTCACTGACGCCCGCTTGATGCAAAGCGATGATATCGGCAACTTCCAAGCGGCGCTGGACGCCCTTGTTTTGGAGGTGCCCCATGATCACCGACTCACTGATACCGCTGCGCGACATGTTGACCACGTCATTCAGGCTCACCCCTGTGGCAGCGATAGTTTGCTGCTGAGCATAGGCCTGTTGTTGACCTTGGTAATAGGCTTGTTCTTGATAGGCGCGCTGCTGGTTAATGCGATTGTCCTGGGAGCGACCGATCAGCCCCCCTGTAATCGCCCCAACTGCGCCACCGATCAACGCACCTTCAGGTGTCTCGTCATTTTGATGACCGATGATGCCACCGATGATCGCTCCCGCCGCACCACCGACGGCTGCCCCACCCGTGGTTCGACCTTGTCCGTAGCTAGGGTTAGCCACAATGCTTGCAATGACAAACGTTAGCGCAAGTCGAATCATCATCCCTGATACTCACAATATTGATAGAGGTGGCGTGCCGAGCACCTGCCTAGGGGCCAGCGAGAATGTTGACCGCTGGGCCGCATTCTCCGTACACAATCGACATACCATTTCCAGGTTCTAAAGTAAACGCCAAGTAATCGGTAGAGTTCTCCAAGCGGGCCATGGGAGTTTTTCTCTCTGTTGACCAAACGAACAATTTGCTAACTTCAGGCGGTTGTGGCTGGTAGGAAACCAGCCACCTTTGGGAGCAATGCACGATGGCGCGTTCGCGACGAAAATATCGCCGATCCACTTCTCGAAACGCGGCAAGCTTGCTTGCCCTAGCTCTCCCTGCGCCATTGCAACGCCTGGCCGGCTCACAAGTCGGCCCGCTGCTGGTGTTTTTCGGTGTCCCCGCCATGCTCGTCGTCGGATTGCTGCAAATCGACTGGCAAAATGGAACTCCCCACTTGACGGTCAATGCCGAGAAAGCCGGCGAACTCCGCAATGTGGTTAAAGGCCAGTTGGAAAGCCTGGAAGGCCAACCCATCGTTCAGCAGTGGGAGCAGACAGCCCGCGATGCATGGCGCTCGCATCAACAAAGCACTCAACAGCAATACCCACAACAGCAATACCCCATTGCACCGGGCAGTGTAGCGGCCAACAACTCGCCCTCCGGTTGGGCGCCGTCGGCCGCGCCATTCCCCTCTACCAGCCCACCGAATTCGCTGTACATTTCGACTCCACTACCATCGCAATCGGTCGCTGCAGTGCCGAACTACTCGCATTTCCAGTCACCATCCAGCGGGCCACCATCCAGTGTGATGGGGCAGTACCAACAACAGCAAGACTATTCACAGCAGCCGTATTCACAACAGCAGTACCAGCAGCCACAGTACGAGCAGCCACAGTACCAACAGCCACAGTACCAACAGCCACAGTACCAGCAGCCACAGTACCAACAGCCACTTTCCGCCGAGCAATCGTGGCAGGCGCACACGCCTTGGCAAAGCCGTTGAGTGGCTGCTGCTCCGCTGTGGTAACGCTGCCGTTCTCGTCGATGAGCTCACAAGCTATCCATTCGTTATAACCTGACTGCCGTGGGCGGTTTCTTTTAACATCGCCGACAAACTACGCAAGTAAAGCTTGGAAAGCGAATGGAAAAACTCTAGGTTTACTCGTTGATTGAAGCACGAAGTGAGGCGTGGCTCTTCGCCAGTGCTTGGTTAAACCCAGATTAGTCATCTACTCCCTGCGGGGCAGTACATGAATAATCCGGGCTAAAGCGATAAACGAAGGTGACACTATTAGCATAAACCGTCTGGGCGCTCGATCGGCAGCGTGGCCGGGAGGTCCGGCGTGATTCTGCGTAAACTGCAACAGGTACGCAGCTTACGTCGACGGCCAAACACCCCAGCGGACGGAGAAAACCCTTGTTTTTTGCGCCGATTCGCGTAGCATAACTCAGGGGTGGGATGCCCCTGGTTAGAAAGTGCGAACGGAAACGTTTGTAATAGTTTCGGCTGTGGTCACAATGGTATAGAGGTCCGCCTAACGTCGGCCCTAGCTAACGTAATTGCAATCAGCCGAACCTTTGTTGCCCGCACGGATGCTTCATGTTGCACAGACCCTAATTTGCACCCTCAGTGGTGGATGTTGGAACAACGAAATGATGAAACACGTGCTGAAACAGCTTTTGCAACTTTCGATCAAACCGCTGGTGACCACAGCAGCCTGTGGGCTGATACCGGCATTGGCTAGCGCTCAAATCTGCGGCCCAGCCTATTCGGTCCAGCGGCAACAGGTGATGGAAGAACAGTTTGAAACGCGCATGCGCGTGGTCTACGAAACCGAGTATGTCGACCAACAAGTAGTTACCAAACGGGCGGTCCCCAAGACTCGTATGGAGACGCGACAATATACGGTCAGCAAACCAGTCGTTGAAACCAGTACGGTCGAAGAGCGTTACACCGTCATGCGCCCTGTCACCACTCGCGAGTATGTCGACCAGAGCTACACCGAAACGAGCTATGTGACCGAGACCGCCGAACGTGAAGAGTCGCGCACGACCTATCGCCCCGTGACCGAGACCCAGTACCAAACACAGAACTACGTAGTGCAGCGGCCTGTCGTTGAAACACAATATCAGACGCAATCGCAGACTACCTATCAACCGGTCACTACGTACCAGACAGCGACCGTCGACCAGGGCCAGTACTATGTGCAGCAGTATCAGCAGCCGGGTGACACTCGTTATGGCTTGCGTTATTTGCCGGGCGGATACAACACGACCCCAACGGGGGTGACCGCTTATCGTCGCGGCGGTTTCGGCTGGGTGCCCTACACATCGCCGAGCAGCAGCTTTGCGCAGTTGCAATATCGCCCCAACCCAGTTCAGGTCGCAGTACCACAGACCACGCTGATGCCTCAAGTGCAGCAAATCCAAGTCCCCGTGCAAGTGACCAAGATGCAGAGCGAGGTAGTCCAGCAACAAGTTCCTTACAACGTCACACGCTACGAACCCGTGCAAGAAACTCGTAAGGTTCCGTACTCCGTGCAGCGGCCCGTCACGCGACACATCGAGCGCAAGGTACCCGTCGATAAGACCGAGTGGGTCGAACAAGAGATGGTTCGCCCCAAAACTGTCCAACGCACCAGCTACAAACTCGAAACAATTACCAAAGAAGTTCCGGTCCAGTACTACGAAACCGAGGCAGTCACCACGACCGTGAAAGTACCTCGTCAAGTCGCCCGCTACGAGCCGTATACCATTCGTCGTTTGGTACCACGCACGGTGCAGTCGCCAGTGGTACTGAGCTATAGCGACCCCTACTCGGTGCCGTTGAGTCTTGGCCAAAGTTCGTGGCTGCCAACGACCGGTAGTTCTTCCAACGCCGCTCCGCCGGTGGGCACTTCGCGAGAGAAAGTTACTTATGGCGACCCACGTCCCGCGTCGGAATCCTCCGCGTCGGACCCAAGCTCTTCGCCGGATGAATCCAGCAACATGCGGAAAACGCTCAAGGTGGAAACGGTTCCATCAGATAATGAGCTCCCTGAAAAGAAGCCATCCGGTGACAGCAGTAGCAGCCAAGAGCTGGAGCTCAACCCTTCTTCCGATAATGCGCCACAAGCCTAATATCTAGGGTAGTGGACGAGGTTACGAGTCCCTGACGTAGTATGCGTCAAGGAATCGTAACCTCGTCCGCTACGCTCTAGGGACTCGTAACCTCGTCCGCTACGGTTGCGAATCTAAGTCATAGTTCTACATGCTGGGGTGCCTTCTGTAGTGTCTGCCGCACCGTGTTACAATGGCACGGTACATCACTTGTTTGTCCCCTCTGAATTCTAACGAAGGATGGTCCCATGCGATCGTTGATTTTCGTGCTTGCCTGTTGCACATTGTTCACCTGCTGCAGCCCTAGCTCTGCACAAGACAAAACCGAGAAGAAATCGGCCGCAGTCGGAGATGGCTTTACTGCCATCTTCAATGGTTCCGACCTAACTGGCTGGAAGGGAAATGCGGATCTGTGGAGTGTTGAAGATGGCAGCATTACCGGACGTACCACGGCGGAAGCTCCTCTCAAGTTCAATACGTTTTTAATCTACGAAGTAGGTCCGGTGGCTGACTTCGAATTGCGGCTCGACTATAAAATCAAAGCAGGCAATTCTGGTATTCAATATCGCAGCCAAATTGTTGAAGCGGACAAGTTCATTGTGGGTGGCTATCAAGCCGACATCGACGCGACATCAAAATACACGGGCATCAACTACGAAGAACGCGGACGTGGGATTTTAGCAGAGCGCGGGCAGCGCGTGACGATCGCTGCGGACGGTGCCAAGTCTGCCGAAGACTTCGCCGACCGCGAGGAACTAGCCAAGGAGTTCGACCCAGCAGGTTGGAATCACTATCGAGTTGTGGCCAAGGGGAATAGGCTGAGCCACTACATCAACGATGTGCTGATGTCCGAAGTGATCGACAACCAAGAGAGCGAAGCAGAGAAGTCAGGCGTATTGGCTTTTCAAGTCCACCAAGGTCCACCCATGGTGGTCCAGTTCAAAAATATCCGTATAAAAACGCTCGACTGATCTTAACGTGGCACGTTGGTCCAACGCGGTGAGGTAGCACGTTGGTCGCCAGCGTGATCCTCGGTGGGGGACCACCGAGCTACATTGATTCTCCGTGGGGGACCACCGAGCTACTTTGATCCTCGGTGGGGGACCACCGAGCTACTTTGATCCTCGGTGGGGGACCACCGAGCTACTTTGATTCGCGGTGGAGGCTAGCGTGTTGTTTACGCAGCATCGGGATGCGTTTGCTTCCAATGCTTGATGGCGGGCTTGATTTCGCGCATCGCAATCCAGTGTCCATGGGTCTTACTCGTACTCGACATCAGCGTGTCAGGATTGATCTCTCCCTTTCCAATACGAATGAGCAACTCGCGTTCGCAAATGGGACCAATTCGTTTGTGGCGATAGAAAAAGCCACTGCTCATAAAGTACCAGTCAGCAGACATGGGTCTCTCCCTCAAAGAATAGAGGCCACCGCAATAACGGGGGAGTACGACCGTGTACAATACACCGCAATGAGGCTCGACGTCGTGCGCCCCAATGTTAGTTGTCGAACAATCGCCATGCAAATGCAAGCGATTTTCTACCTCACCCCCCAAAAAACTGAAACTATGCAGTTTTCACTCAGGTTCCATTTACCTAGTGAACCCAGCTTTCATTCCAATGGGCCGTTGGGTTACCATGTGATACCGAATGTTACACAAATGTGGCCCGACGCTCCGCCGTCGGCTACTAGTGAAACTAGCAATGTGGCCCGACGCTCCGCCGTCGGCTTCTAGTGAAACTAGCAATGTGGCCCGACGCTCCGCCGTCGGAATCCTAGCTTTTGCAGCAACCGCTACGATCGACAAACTCTTCGCTCCTTCGCCAATGCGAACTCGAACGAATTTCTTGCAGCACGCTGCCGCATTGCGTCGATGAATGACAAGTGCGATTGTCAACGGTGGGGATACCGCTCCGTAGATCAATCGCTTGTGACGAGCACTGCGCATGGTTGGCGGTGCATGCACCTCAATTACCCGCTCATCGCATGGAGGTGGCACGGCGGACTTAAAGGCTCAGCCAACAGGGCTGAGTAACTGTGCCATGCAAAAAAGATACTCCTTGTGCCCGCGCGGCTGGGCTGTGTTCACGCTGGTAGGCGGAGTGACCTTAGCTGTGCCGTTTCTTCGTCAGCCACGAGTAGGCGTCGAGGGATTCGAAGTCCAATCGCCGATGTCGCCCGCCAGCGGACTTGGCCCTTTCGCTGCGTCAGAGCCCACCGCCCGAAACACAGCCAACATCGGCTCAGCTTTCGGCAGCTCAGCTTTCGGCGATGCGGCGGTGGTCGATAGTGCTGATTTCTCGCAACAGATTGTTCCACCAGCCGGTACGTCGCCAACTGCACTACCCGCTTGGGCACCGACTCATTCTCCCATCGATCAATTGATTTCACAGGGGACCGCACCGCCGTGGCAGTCGGACACCGCCCGTGTCTCGACGATCAAGCCACTTGAGCCATGGACCGACGCCGCCGGAACCAGCCATCAGCAACAGGCATTACCTTCCACGCTGGCGCGCGCTTGGCCCGATGGGAGCTCGTTGCCAATAGCCGACAACGAACCTGCACTCGGCCGAACTCCAGGTAGCTTGGCGGGCACGGCACAGCACGCGCGTCCAACGGCCACACCTCGTCTGCGCCCGCCGGCGAACCAGACGCCAGCTCAACCGCAGTATGTATACCAGCCCGGCTTTCATGGTGCGGCGAAGTAGTTGCTAGTTGCTAGTTGCTAGTTGCTAGTTGCTAGTTGCTAGTTGCTAGTTGCTAGTTGGGAGTTGGGAGTTGGGAGTTGGGAGTTGGGAGTTGGGAGACAGTGGGATTGCCTTCCACCCCCGTTACATTCTCGTTGTTGATTCTTCGTTGTTGCATACTGCTTTTTGCAAATAGCAATGAATTAACGTTGCGCCAGCATTTGCCGTATTTTTTCAACGGCCAGCTCGCAGGCCGGAGGTTGCTCGGCCATC
>JADYZV010000121.1 GCA_020852965.1 Pirellulaceae bacterium
CCACGACTGTGGTACTTGGGAGCGCGCGCCGGTGTCGGTGCTCTAGTTTGGATTTTTATCCCGGTGACCATGATGATCATCGGTCAGCGCGCCGAGAACTTTCCTGCAGCGGCGCTCGTTGGCCTAATCGGCGCCATCGCCATGCTCGTCATCGTGATGGTTCTCCCGTTTTTGCAGATCCAGATGGCACTGCACAATCGTTTTCGCGCCTTGTTCGAAGTGCGGCAAGTGCGTCGCCGCTTCCTGTGTGCTCCTTGGGCGCATGCGAGTGCGCTCTTGCTGTTGTGCCTGTTGTGCATTCCGCTCTATCTGTTGCGAATCGAAGCCACGCCCGCCGAGCTGGTGTGGGCACCCAGCATCGTATTTGTAATCTTTATGCTCCCAGCCAAACTGTTGCTGGGTGCCGCCATGGGCTACGCGGAGGGCAGGGCAGAAAGACTTCCGCTACCCAACCGTCACTGGACGCTGCGGTGGCCTGCACGCGTGGTCGTGCTCGCCAGCGCACTGCTGTATGTCGGCGCGCTGTACTTGGCGCAATTGGTCGCTGGCCAAGGTGCTCTGGTCATGTACTTCCAGCACGCCTTCCTCGTCCCCGCCCCATTGATCAGTTCGTAATGTGGCCCGACGCTCCGCCGTCGGATTCTACAACTTACGGCTGTTTAAAATGCTCCGCAATCGATTCACGGTTCACAGGAGAGATCACGCCTCGTTCGGTGATCAAACCACAAACTAGTTCCGCCGGTGTCACATCAAAAGCGGGATTGTAAACTTCGACCTCGGATGGTGCGATACGATGTCCATAAGGAGCGATGACTTCGGCGGGATCGCGTTGCTCGATAGGGATGTCGGCACCATCGACCAACGACAAGTCAAATGTACTGCTGGGAGCGGCCACATAAAAAGGGACGCCATGGTGCTTGGCAACTACCGCCAGTGCATAGGTGCCGATCTTGTTGGCAACATCGCCGCGCGCGGTGATGCGATCAGCCCCGACAATGACGGCATCGACTGACCGAGTCTGCATGACGTGAGCCGCCATTGAATCACAAATAACGGTGGTGGGAATACCGCGCTGCGTTAGTTCCCAAGCGGTCAGGCGAGCCCCCTGCCACAGCGGTCGCGTTTCGTCAGCGTAGACGTGCAATTGCTTGCCTTGATCTTGACAGGTGAACAAAACGCTCAGCGCGGTGCCGTATTCAGCGGTAGCGAGTCCTCCGGCGTTGCAATGCGTAATGATGGTCGCCCCGTCGCGGATCAATTCGGCACCGTTGCGGCCTATGGCGCGGCACATCAGTCGATCGTCTTCGTGAATCGCGCGAGCTTCGGCGAGCAGTTTTTCGGCTAGGCCCGCTTGGCCTTGAGGATGCGCGGCAATTAGGTAACGCATGCGATCGAGGGCCCAGAACAAATTGACTGCGGTGGGGCGACTGGTGGCCAAGTAGTCGGCCGCCGTGCGCGCCGCTGCGCTGGGGCTGTCGGAATGATGTCGGCCGGCGTCATGCAAAGACAGAACCACACCGTACGCGGCGGCGATACCGATAGCCGGTGCCCCGCGGACTCGCAGCATCTTGATCGCTTCCCATACCATTTCTACGTTGCGACAATCGATGGTGACACATTGTGTGGGTAGTAGTGTTTGATCGATCAATCGTAAGAATCCATCGCTCTCTCCGATCCATTGAATCGCTGCCGGCGCGGCTGATATTGTCGAATTAGTCATATAAGGTTAGCTTGAAGTAGAGTGTTTGAGATCGTTAGCCGGTCGGGAGTTTTCCAATCGTTCGCACGGAGGGAAAATTCGCAGCACGGAAAAATCGATTACGGACTCGTCGGTTGCCGGCTTTACACTGCAGCTCAGACAATTTATAGCTTGTGGAGAGGCAACTCGAATGTGCTGGCTACCGCGCGACTAGTGACTTGTCCCGCCAAAATGTTCGCCGCAGTGCGCAGCGGAAGCGACTCGTCCAGACACTTGTCCAGTCCCCACTCGGCCAAGCGCAAAACCCATGGAAGCGTTACGTTACACAAGGCAAAGGTGCTAGTCCGACCGACGGCTCCAGGCATGTTGGTGACGCAGTAATGCAACACGCCGTCGACCAAGTAAGTCGGATCACGATGCGTGGTGGGGCGGCTGGTTTCGACACACCCACCTTGATCGATGGCGACGTCAATGATGACCGACCCTGGTTTCATCAGTTGCAAATCTTCGCGGCGCACCAAATGCGGAGCCTTGGCACCAGGGATTAGCACCGAACCGATCACCAAATCGGCCAGTCGCAGTTGGTCGCGAATCGTATGTCGGTCGCTAAAAAGGGTATTGACGTTGGGAGGCATTACGTCGTCCAAGTAGCGCAGGCGTTCCATGTTGACATCCAGAATCGCGACATCGGCACCGAACCCAGCCGCAATCTTGGCGGCATTGGCACCCACGACTCCCCCGCCCAAGACCGTGATGTGAGCCGGTGCGACCCCTGGGACACCAGCCAATAGGATGCCGCGCCCCATCTGCGGGCGCTCTAGGAATCTGGCCCCCTGTTGGATGCTCATACGCCCAGCCACTTCGCTCATCGGGGTCAGCAGCGACAACCGGCCTCGTTCGTCTTCCAGTGTCTCATAAGCTAGACAATTGCAACCGCAGTCCAACATGGCTTGCGTCAAATCGCGACTGGCGGCAAAGTGAAAATAGGTAAAGAGTGTTTGCCCGCGACGAATGAGTGCAAACTCACCTGCTTGCGGTTCCTTGACTTTCACGATTAAGTCTGCAGCTTGGTAGACTTCGGACGCCGAGGAGGCGAGTTGGGCACCGGCTTGCTCGTAGGCCGTATCGACGAGCCCCGAGCCGAGACCGGCCCCCGTCTGAAAAATCACCCCGTGCCCGCGGCTAGTCAGTTCCTCGACGCCCACCGGCAACATGGCCACGCGATACTCGTCCTGCTTGACTTCCGCCGGGATGCCAACTATCACGATTGAACCTCGAATCAGTTGCTAGGTTGTAAATGCTTGGTGCTCAATCTCAAAACTCTATGCTTGGTCTATGCTTGACGTCGCTGCGGTCCCCTGACCGCAATAGACTACCGTCTGACGACGGTGGCTACGGAATTTTGGATAGGCTTTTCAAAATCAAACCCGTAATCTTACTCGCAATCTCAATCTTAATCTATGCGTTGGCGCTGCGCTGACGGTTGAAATGAAGGTGGAACGGATCGTGCTTCTGATGGGAACGTCACCACGCGACCGTTGCTCAGAAAGTTTGAGACTACAAGAAAGGATTACGATTTAGACTACCCAATCAGCAGCCTAAAGCTGTGACCGGTTGCTCAATTATAGTATGATGATTGCCGGCGACAGTCCGCCATTGCAAACCAGTCCCACTCAGTGTGCCCCTAGCGATTGCGCGATTGATAACGATGTCGACCAATGACCCCTACTCTCTTTCGGTATCATCGGTTTTGGAGCCACCCACAAGCGTGTGGGAAAGCTTGAAGTACTTGGGCCCCGGTTTTATTCTGTCCGCATCGATTGTCGGTTCGGGGGAACTGATTGCCACGACGCTTGTAGGAGCCAAAGCGGGCTTTGTGCTGATGTGGTTCTTGATTTTCAGTTGCCTGGTCAAAGTCGCAGTGCAAATCGAATTTGGCAAACACGCCATTAGCTCTGGGGAAACCACGATGGCTTCCTTCAATTTGCTCCCCGGTCCGCGGCTGGGACGAGCCAATTGGTCAGTCTGGACATGGCTGTTGCTGATGCTCGTAAAGATGTTGCAGGTCGGCGGAATCGTAGGGGGCGTGGTGTTGGCTACGGCGGAATTATTTCCTTGGTTAGCCGAGTATCCCTATCGCGCCATCGCCACGTATGGGATCGCGTTATCTGCGTCGGTTTTGGTATTTCGCGGCTACTATTTACTGATCGAGCGGGTCTCGCTGGTCATGATTGCTGCCTTTACGTTGTTCACGTTCGCTTCGCTTATAGCGCTACAGTCAACCGATATGGCGATTACATCCAACGAGTTGCTCGGCGGGTTGATCCCGAGCGTCCCCAGCGAAACGATGTTGCTGGTTATTGCCATCGGAGCGTTTGGCATTACCGGCGTCGGCGGGGATGAAATCATGGCCTACAACTATTGGTTGATCGAGAAAGGGTATGCCTCCTACACGGGCCCCAAAGATCTCTCAATCGCTTGGGAGCGACGTGCCAAAGGCTGGATTCGTATCATGTATTGGGACGCATCGTTGGCCATGCTAGCTTATACATCGATGACGGTCATGTTTTATTTGTTGGGAGCGGCCGTGCTGCACCGCCAGGGGCTAGTACCAGATGGCAAGGACTTGATCCACACGCTGGGCAACATGTATACCCAGTCACTCGGTCCATGGGCTCGGTCGCTGTTTGTGCTGGGGGCCGTGGTTGTACTCTATTCGACCGTATTGGCCGCCCTGGGCGCGTGGACGCGGATGTTCTCCGATGCCTTTGGACGCATTGGCCTGCTCGACTTTCAAGACCAACCGTCTCGACGAAAGGCGATCGGTATCGCAGCTTGGATTATACCTTTAATCTGGGCCACGCTCTTTCTGCTGCTGGGAAACCCGGCTCTGATGGTGATCCTGGGAGGTTTAGCGACTGTGGTGATTCTGTTCATAGTGGTCTTTGCCGCCATGTACTTTCGCTACTATCGACTCGACCAGCGCTTGTTACCCACGGCGCTCTATGATTGCACGCTATGGATTAGCGCAATTGCAATATGCTTGGTGGGGGTCTACGTGGTCTATGACCAGATCTACCTTCCCTTACGCCAACTGTGGTTTCCCACTCCGTAAGATTGCTCTGGTCGCCGGATGGCGAAATCGCTAACGTTCTGGGTGAGTCCGTTTACCGAATTGGAGTCCCCTGGGATGCACGCTAAGCAGCTTTTCTACTGCGCGTTATTGTTCACAATTGCCACAATCGCCGGCTGTCAGAGTTGGCAGGGGGCGAGCTTTCCCATGCAGAATGCTACTCGCGTGGCACCGCCTGGAACCGGAACGTATCAGCTTCCGACGGGATATTACAACAACAATAGTACTTCGGCGTTGGCACCTACTGGACAGATGATGCAAGCCAGCAACGACGCAGCGAGCACCCTGCGCACTGCATCGGGACCATTGCCAACGACCAATATGACCGCCAACCAATCCGCCGGGAATTTTGCGGCAAGCGGTGTTGTACCCGCAGCCTTTCAGAGTGAAGCGTCTGGCCAACCTACGGGCGCGACCTCTAACTTCAGCGATTCGAGCGTCGCCGGCGCCTCGGCGAGTTTGAGCGATGCTCCCAATGCGGAAGTTCCAAGCTTGCAATGGCAACAATTCGGCGGGCAATAATCTTATGGATGCCAGCACTAGCGCTAGTGGCGGAGCGTACGCTTCCCCCGAGACATTCGTGGGCTGCAGTTCGGCGCTCGACACTTCGCCGGCAATTGCCTCGCTCGATTCGCCCAGTTTGCAGCAGACCAAATCCGAAATCCGTTCGTTGGCTGCAGAAATAGCGCAACTAGCCAGTGCAGCGCTCGATCCCGGAGAGTTCTACCACGGTTTTTTGCCACGGCTGTGCGCGGCCATGGGTGCCAAAGCGGCTGCGGTATGGCGCATGGCTGGGAGCGATTCGGGTCTGCAGCTAGTCGCTGGGCATTCGCTCCCGAGCGCGTTGCTCGATACCACGCATCACTCGATGCCCGACTCCGCGCCACAAGTCGTCCACGCTATCGAGTCGACGACCGCCGAGTCCACTTCGATGGAGCAAGCGACTCCGCCGAGTCCGCCGCATGAGCGAATCTTGCGTTGTGTGATTGCGGAAGGGCAGCCGATCTTAGTTCCTCCGGGGAGTGTCAAGGTCGAGGCGGACCGGCCGCACAATCCGCTCAGCGATGCACTGATTATCATTCCGGTGCGTATCCAAGACGAGGTCGAATTTCTATTGGAGGTGATTCAGCGTCCCAGCGGCGGTCCAGCAGCGCAGCGGGGCTATCTGCGGTTCGTAGCGCAGATGGCTGATCTGATGGCCGACTATCTTCGGCGACAACAACTGCGTGAATTCCAATCGGATCGTGACCGGCTGAGGCGTATCGAGGGCTGGTTGACAGCGCTTGCTGAAGCCAGTGGTGGTGCGCAGTGCCAAGCGTTGGGCGCCGATGCCCTGCGCGATCTATTCGCTGCCGATCGTGTCATCGTGATTTCCAATTCGCTGCGTTGCAAAGTGACTGCTCTCAGCGGCGCTCGAAGCTTTGACCCTCGTAGCGATATAATCCTGGCCGCTGAAACGCTGCTGCGTAAACTACTGAGCGGTGGCCAACTGTACCAAACAGCTCGGGACGATCGCCCCGGCGGGTGGTTGCCCCAACGACTATTGGCCAGCAATCGGCGGACGGGTGCTGCGGGGAAGTCGGTCGCGAGCTCAGCCATTGAGCGGCTGACGGAATCGTCGAACGCGAATGAATTTGGCCCTTCAACTCGCCATAGTACTTCGTCCAGTGAGCATGCTCCGCAGGTACAGGCGGCGGTGGATGCGTTTTGTCATGGGCTCGCATGTCGACAAGCAGTCGTGTTACCGCTCGATGGATATGGCGCGCAGTGGGCGATCCTGGCATATGCCGAAGAGTCGAGCGAGCCGCCGCTGGACATTGCCGCTAACGACGACAATCAGTCGCTACGCTTGGCTCGATCGATTGGCGGGCTGATGGTCAATCACCACGCGACAACAGGCGTCATCGGCTGGTTGGCTACAGTGGTTTTAGGTCAGCGTTGGTCAGGCAGCCTGGCGAAGTTCGGTGCCCCCTACGGTATGGACCGGCGCGCACAAAAGGCTCAAGAGACACGTCGACTAGCCATGTTGTGGCTCATGCGGCTAGCGCTCGTGGGACTGCTTGTCGCCATTGCCTGCTTTCCCGTTTCGCAGCAGGTCACGGCCACCGCTATCCTGCAGCCGCGCAACAAACAAATGTACTATGCACCCGCCGCCGCCATCGTCACGCAAGTCATGGCGGATGAAGGGGAGGTGGTTCAAATCGGAACGCCGCTACTGCGGCTTACCAGTCACGAACTGACAACGCAGGTCGAGAGCCTACAAATCGAGCTGGCAAAAACACAAGGGGACATGGAAGAGAAGACCAGCCGGCTTAATCGCGGAGACAATCTTAGCTCACTTCAACGCGATCAACTCGAATTCAGTCTGCAGGAGCTCGATACGACGCTGCGTTCACTCCAATTGCAACTCAGCGATGCACGACAACGCGAACAGGAGCTGTCGATTTGTGCGCGCGCGAACGGCACCATCGCAACCTGGGATCTAAAAAACCGTCTGCTCAATCATCCTGTACAGGCAGGCCAGCTATTGGCTAGCACTTTTGATCCGGACGATCAATGGAGTTTGTTGCTGTCCATTCCAGATCACCGCGCTGGGCTGGTATCCGATGCTCTCGAAAACTCAGCCCAAGGCGTCGTAAAAGTACATTTTTCGCTCGCTAGCCATCCCGATCAAGTACTGGAAGCCTTCGCGGTCGGCATGGCGCCTCAAGTGACAGTACACGGCCGCGATCCCAATTCATCGACAGCTCGCGTGGTCAAGACCGAAGCCTTGATGCAAGATACCGCTGCGCTGCCATTAAAAAAGGATGGAGCCATCGCCCGCGCCTCGATCGACTGTGGCAGGGTGCCGTTGTGCTGGTTAATTTTCCGCGATGCCGCCTGGGCCATGAGCTCGCGCATCCGCATGTTATGGTGATCAGTGCTTTTCTAGGAGTTGCCTATGACTCGCTTATACTGTCGCAAACTCGTGATTCTCTTGGCCATCGGCTGGCTCGGCTACGGTGCCAATTCACTCTATGGACAAGGCGCAGGCTGGCTCACCTTTGAAAAGTGTCCGGTGATGGTCGAACATCGCGTCGAAATACCTGCGCAGGAACGTGGCTTTTTGAAAGCGTTGACCGTCGAGCAAAATCAATCGGTCGCTGCCGGCGAACTGCTGGCTGAGCTCGATACCGATCTGGCCGAACTCGAATTGCAGATCGCCCAGTTGGAGCGCACTCGGGCTGAAGAACTCGCACGCGATGAATCGAGCGTCAAATATCAGCAGGTCGCATTGCAAAAGGTGGAGGAGGAACTGGCCAGCCATCGTTCCATCAGCAAAAGTGTCAGCGATTCGGAGATTCGACGTTTGACACTGGGTGTCGAGCAAGCGAAGTTGGAGTTGGTGCGAGCCACACACGTCCATAGTCGAGCGCTCAGCGAAGTCAAGTTAAAATCGGTTGCAGTCGAAGTCGCCCAACTACGGCTGACGCGCAGACGCATCGTCGCCCCGCGCAATGGCGTGGTGACCTCGATCAAGATTCATCCCGGTCAATCGGTTGAAGCTGGCCAAACCATTCTGGAAATCGAAGATCTGGAACAATTGATCATCGATCGCCTGGTTCCGAGTGCCCAAGTCAATGTGGCAGAATTGGTTGGCTGCGAAGTGCGGGTCGACTTGGAGCAAGCCGAAGGCGCCATGCTGCGGTTTGCCGGTCGGGTGACATCCTACGATCCCCATGTCAGCTCCAGCGGATTGGTCCGCGTGCATGCTCGAGTCAAGAATATCCAACAGGACGGTCACTGGCTCTTGCTCCCTGGTCGCGAAGTGACCATGCACGTCGCCCAAGGCGGTAATAGCCGTTCGGATCAAGCCAAAGCCAGCGTCCTGCCGGATAGGAAGATTCGCTAGGGTATCGTAGCACGGTGGTCCCCACCGTGACTTAGTGTAGCACGGTGGTCCCCCACCGTGATTTAGTGTAGCACGGTGGTCCCCCACCGTGATTCTCGGTGGGGGA
>JADYZV010000122.1 GCA_020852965.1 Pirellulaceae bacterium
CCAAACCCATGAATCCGAAAAGTAGATCCACGGCAGGATATGCAGATCGGGTTGGTAGGGTTCATTGAGCCATTGAACTCCAAAGAATCGCAGGAATACCGCGCTGAACAACATCAGCGCCAACTCCCCTGGAGGATACTTCGTCTCCCCGAGTGACATCCCCATGAAGAGCCCTGCCAAGCCGATCCAGATGCCCCCCTTGATGAACAGCCCAAGCATCCCCCAACGCAAGGCTTCCCAGTTGCCAACCAACGGTGCATCGTGAGTTAAGCCTACGGTTTGGCCGTAGGTCATCGAACCACCCACTGCGATACCCAACGCCGTAAACGCGACCACCCGCGCTGCACTGAGCCCACTCAAACGTCGTGCAAACAGCAGAGTCGACACCAGGCCGACCAGCACGCCAGCGATCATGGCACCTTGCTGGTGACCGTATTGACCACGAATACCCCAGCCCATCCCTCCCGCCATCGCAGTCAACAACATGGCCATCAATAAATTCGGTCGCTGCACAGTGCTTCCACGCATAATGTATTTATCCTTGTCGGGTAAAGTAGGACTGTTAGAGACATCAACCCGCAACGCGTTATTGCGGTAGAACGCTGCGCTGGCCTCAGCCAACGATGGGCGTCTTCCATGGTACACTATCTTTTTTACCACATAGAGACTACTACTTGTCCACGACTCTTCCATCCACGGCGACTGCCTATCCGGTCATTGCGCTCCACGGAGTCACCAAGCGTTATGGCCGCCGGACCGCCTTAGACAACGTAACACTTAGTGTTGGCGAGGGAGTGACGGGGCTCCTGGGTCCCAACGGTTCTGGCAAAAGCACGATGATCAAGTCGCTGCTCGGGCTGCTAAGTATCCAAGTTGGCACGGCGGAAGTACTCGGCTTTCGACTCCCCAACCAATTGCGAGCCATCCGCGATTCGGTTGGCTACCTACCCGAGGATGATTGCTTCATCGCTGGACTATCGGGTATCGAGTCGGTGCAATTCATGGCGCGGCTCTCAGGCTTGAAAGCCGTCGAAGCGCTGCGGCGTTCCCACGAAGTCCTCGACTTTTCCGATGTCGGTCAAGAGCGTTACCGCAATGTTGAAACCTACTCGACCGGCATGCGACAAAAGCTCAAATTCGCTCAAGCCATTGTGCATGACCCGCAACTGTTGATTCTCGACGAGCCGACCACGGGGCTCGATCCCGAGCAGCGCGTCGCCATGCTTCGTAAAATCAAGACGCTCGCCAGTCGCTTCGGAAAATCAGTCGTGATCAGCACTCACATTTTGCATGATGTGCGCTCCGTTTGCGAACAAGTGATCATTATGGCCGCCGGCCAAGTGCGATTGATCGACAGCCTTGAGAATCTCAGCCGCCCCACTCAGCAAGGCATCACACTGCAGGTCGAACGGACAGACGAGGCTCGCGTCGACGAGCCCTATCCGGAAGCGCGACGTCTAGTCGAACTCTTGCGACATCGCAATTTAGACGGCCAACTGCGGCCCGATGGCAGCGTGTGGGTCTCAGGGGTCGATCCGCACCATGGTCGTGCCGTGTGGGAAGCGGCCCGCGATAGCGGCGTGGGTATTCGACAATTATCCAGCGCTCGCAACTCGCTAGAACAAATATTCTTCCAAGCGGTGCAGGAGGCGCAGAATGCCACTGCATGATGTTGGCTATCGCGGCTGGATTGGGACCAAGAGCTGTCGCTGGACACGCTGGTGGGTGGTAGCCCTCGTCGGTATACAACTCGCCTTTCGCACGAGCTGGCTCAACCGCACTTTGGCATTCTCTTGGATTCCAGCCATTATTATCGGGGTCGGGTTTTTCGCGTACGAGCAATCGATTGTCAACCCGACGTTGCGCACCGGGATCGCCAACCTGATGATCCTTTCCAGCGCAAATCGCGAACTGGCACAAACAGTGGTGCAGAATCCAGAAGTGGTGCGACATGAAGTCTGGTCGTCACTGGTGCTAGCCTTTTTTCGCTACCCACAAGCCATCATGATGCTGATCACGGTCGGCATCGTCGCTCCGAAACTAATCTCCTACGACCTGCGCAATCGCGGCTATCTCCTCTATTTTTCTCGTCCGCTGCGAGTCTGGGAATACATGCTCGGCAAGTCATTGGTCGTGTGGTTTTTCCTGGCCCTGATTACTACCCTGCCAGCGCTGTGCCTGTATGTCGTCGGAGTGCTCTTGTCGCCACACTTGAATGTCGTCGGATTGACTTGGGATATTCCGCTGCGCATCTTGGCCGCATCCTGTGTACTGCTGCTACCTACCGCCGCAGTAGCGCTCGCCTGCTCCGCCATGACGATCGAGAGCCGCTATGCTGCCTTCAGTTGGTTTTCGCTGTGGATCGTCGGCTGGGTTTCGTATTCGATTCTTTCGTTTGGCGAGCGAATGAACCGCCCCGAGTTTCAGAATCTACGACCTAGGCGTCGTGACCGATGGATGGATGCTGAAGATTTTCATAGCCGCTGGGAATTACTCTCACCCTATCATCTACTGGGACGCGTGCAGCAATGGGTGTTCGGCATGTACCCCGAAGATCACGAGATCTGGCCCTACCTGTTGACTCTCAGCTCCGTGACGTTGGTGGCATTGTGGTTTGTGCATCGCAAGCTTCGTTCGAGGCTACAAGCATGAGCCACCTGTTACTGGAGCTCGAACACGTCTCGCGATTCTACAAGACCGTCATCGGTGTTGGTGATCTGAATCTGCAATTACCACCAGGCGCCTACGGGTTGATTGGCCCCAACGGTTCGGGCAAGACCACCTTGATCAATCTCATAACGGGAGTGCTTCGACCTTCGATCGGCCGTGTCCGCGTGCTCGGCAAGAACCCTGCCAGACATCGTCGAATACTGAGCAAGATCGGCCTCTGTCCGGCCAGCGATATTTTGTATCCTAATATCAGCGGCCTGCATTGGGTCGAAGCCATGACAGGCCTGCATGGATTTCCACGCAACGATGCGCGGCAGCGAGCTGTCAGCAGCATGACGCAGCTTGGCATGAGTGGCAACATGGAGCGTCCCATCGGTACCTATTCGCTCGGCATGCGGCAGCGCACTAAGTTGGCACAGGCCATTGCGCACGAACCAGAGCTGCTGATCTTGGACGAACCCTTCAACGGACTTGATCCGATCGGCCGTCATGAGCTATCGGAGTTTCTACGGTCGTGGATCGAGCAGGGTCGCAATCTGATCTTGGCCAGTCACATCTTGCATGAAGTCGAAGCCATCACCACTTCGTTTCTCTTGATTCATGGTGGTCGCGTGCTGGCCAGTGGCGATGCTCGCGAAGTGCGCTCCATGCTCAGCGGCTTTCCCGTCGAAATCGAATTGCGGGGGACAGGTCTGGCCGCCTTGGCCGGGCGTTTTAGCGCGCAAGCATGGTTTCGCGGGCTATCCTTCAGCGACGATCGTCAGAGCATGTCAATTCGTGTCGCCGATCAATCCCAATTCCTCGCCGCTCTGGCGCAGGCGGCTTGTGAAGTCGACGTGAATGTCAGTTCGGTCAACTCTCCCGATGGTAGCTTGGAAGGGGCCTTCGAGTTGTTGTTGCGAGCACATCGTGGAGAGACCTAAGGATGTACATTTTGAATAGCTCTGGGCGTTCGCGCCTTTGCGTGAGGCTTCAACTCGACTCAAATCCGCCGTTTGCGCCTTCTAAAATTCAAACCTCGATGAAGTTGCCCCAGTCATCTCGACCTTTTGGATGCGCATCACTTAAGCACCCACGCATAAATTTATGCACAGATTTGGCCGCTTTCGAGGTCTACAACGAACTCGGCTACGGCATGGCTGAAGACGTCTACCAATCGGCACTGGAGATTGAGCCAGGACTTCGGCAGGAAGGGCGATTTGGAGTGGAAGCGTTTTATCATCGACGATCTCCACAACCCTCAACATCGCTGAGCAGCAGACTAGGGAACACTAATCTCCACTAACCGCACACTAATCCATTCGGCACGTAGAAATTTACAGATGTTCAATGCCATACTGCAAGTGATCCGCTTTGAAGGCCGACGTACTCGAACCAACGGGCGAGTTGGCATTTGGCTGGCTCTGGCCGCTTTTCCATCGCTGCTAATGATCTTATTGCAGGCCCAGGCCCGCCAGACCATCCCCAATGAACCGCTCGCCTTGATGGCATTCTATTTGGTCGTAGAGGTTGGTTGCATGTTGGGCTTGTTGCTGTGGGCCACTCCAGCCATCGGTTCCGAGCTGGAAGCCCAGACTTGGATCTATCTCGCCCTGCGTCCTCACGGAAAGACGGCTACGCTGATTGGCAAATACGTGATAGCCACCGCCTGGACTGCTTCGGCCGGCCTGGTCTCGGCGGCCGGAGTGGCTTTCTTCAGCAGACACCCCGATCCACGGACTCTCGCCGCCGCGCTGATGGCCTTGGTGCTCCTGTCCAGCGTGTGCTATGCGGCCTTGTATGTCTTGATCGGCGTTGTCTTTTCCGCACGCGCTACCGTGGTTGCCGTGGTGTATACGCTACTGTTCGAGGGAGTCCTGTCCTCCATCCCAGCCACCATCAATAAATTCACCGTCTGCTATCGGCTACGCGCTATTTTGGCCGAGTGGGTCGAATTGGATGAAGTCCGTACCGCTATCAAAGAGTTGTTTGGCTACGAACCTGTCTGGCAGCACATGGCCTACCTCGCGCTGTATACCACCATCGTGCTCACCATCACCCTAGTCGTCGTCCGCTACAAGGAGTTTCCAGTCAATACAGATGCGTAAGGTGGGAGACCACGATCAGCCGCAGTTTTGATTTTTTCCAACGGTCAACCGTGCGCTAGCATAGAAAATGCGAAAACATTCTTGACATACGACAGGCACGGTTACTGATCATGCTCCTAATCGCTGTCCTCTTATATCTAGTCCGGTTATAATGATGGGAGTAGGCCTTGGATAACGATGCTGGTGAGGTAAACAAATGAAACCTGAGACCATTCGCGAATGGCTCTCCCGTCGTCCATTCGAACCATTCTTGTTGGCGATGTCCAACGGAGAAACGCATCCGGTAAAGCACCC
Organism: Pirellulaceae bacterium; assembly: GCA_020852965.1. GTDB lineage: Bacteria > Planctomycetota > Planctomycetia > Pirellulales > Pirellulaceae > Aureliella. The sequence goes on from JADYZV010000122.1 coordinate 5,052, forward strand.
TGAAAACGTCATTGTCCTGAAGACTCGGCTGATTGTCGGCTATCCGGAAACCGACCAAGTTGTGCATCTTTCGCTATTGCACGTCAACAGCGTAAAACCATTCCAAGCCGCTTAGCGTTCGTTCGCTACGGTGCCGATCTTAATGAAGGTTCCCCAGCGAGTGCAAGCAGATTAGAATACTATCCATCAGATGTTCAATTATTTGTATCCTAGTAGTTCCTGCTCTCCACCACTGTCCATCCCGCTAATTGCGAACACTTGCGATGAAACCAATCAAGCCGGGAGTCGAGAGTCTGCAAGAATATGCTCAGCGCATCAAGCGCGTGGATCGACGGATACTCGGACAACTCGATCCCACTGCAGCGCAGGCGCAAGTAGACGCTGTGCTGGTGCCCTCACAATGGACGATTGCCGATCGATCCAAATTGGTTTGGCTAGGTGACTTGGGAGACGAAGCCGAACTACCGGAATGGATGAGCGAGTGAGTCATGAGTGAGTACACCATCGCCGATTTGCATACCATCTTTCAACGCCTCAATGCGGCAAAGTGGTCTGGGATTTTGATCGGCGGACAAGCGGTCAATTTATACGCCAATCACTACCAAGATCGCATGCCCGAAATTGAATTATTGCGTCCCCTGGCGAGTCGAGATCTCGACTTTCACGGAGGCCCACGCGATGCAAAACAAGCAATGGCAATACTACATGCCACCGGGAAAATCAATGACGGCACTGACCCCAGCCCGAATGCGGGAGTCTTGCAAGTCCCGCTGGGTTCAGGGCAGGTGCTTATTATCGATATCCTGACTACGGTCTTCGGGATCAGTGCTTCCGAGATGTTGCGATCATCAATACCTTGGAGAATCAGTGACGATTCCACCGTTGCGGTATTGCACCCGCTGCTCTTGTTAGAGTCAAAGCTAGCCTGCCTACGATCGTTGAATCAATCCGACCGGCAGGACGAAAAGCACGTGCGGTTGATGACCCATGTCCTCTCCGCTTGGCTCATTGAGCAAATTGAAAGTCCGCGAAATGTCTTCAAAGCGATTGAGCGCATCGCGGCGATGATGATGACTCCTGACGGTGTATCTGCGTTTGAACGTGGCATCGATCTTTGGCAAGCGATACCACTTGAAAAAATGAGAACTTTGGAAGACTACCAGATGTTCTTCGACAGACGGTTTCCGCTGTTGGAGAGCCAAGTTTCGCAGAAGCGAGGTGCCGCCGACTGAACTTCTAAAGTCACAATTTCTTCGCCGAGGGCTTATACAACTTGCGGCCCATGACGGGATGGAAGGCGGTCCACCTGCTGTCAGTATTGCGGTCGGATTCAATCAATTCAGTGGCCGCGTTGACTTTGGCGTCCATGTCGTCGAGGTAGTGCAAGACGATGGCTTCGATCGTCATGGGGACTTTGGGGCTGCCGTGATCGAGTTGTCCATGGTGGCTGACGATCATGTGTTGCAAGCGCCATAGGACTTCATCGGGAATGGCTTGCCCCGTTTCGCGTTGCACCTGCATTGCACGTCGTTCGAGCTCGATGGCCCCCTGCACGAGATGCCCGAGCATCTGCCCCGAGTCGCTGTAGCCCAAGTCGCCGTCGTAGGTCAGTTCATCGAGCTTGCCCAGGTCATGCAAAAAAACTCCGACCAACAGCATTTCGACGTCGAGTTGTGCGTAATGGGGAGCGACCGCCTCGGCGATGCGCATCAGGTCGAGCACATGCCGCAACAAGCCACCTTCATACGCGTGGTGCGTCTTGATCCCGGCGGGTGCCCGTCTGAGTTTGTCGAGCAACTGCTCATCGGACATGTAGGCGGCGACCAATTTCCGCAACTGCGGATTCTTGACGCTTGTCAACTTGCCCTTCAATTCGCTCAGCAACTGCTCTATTTCGCCGGGGTCGGAGCGAGAGAAATCTTCGTGGCTGACCTTGGAGGGATGGACCGCCTCAAAGTCCTGCACGAGAATCTGCAACACGCCATTGTGCAATTGGGTACTACCCAGGACGCGGAGAAAGTCCCCCTTTTGAAAGGTTTCATACAGCGATTGCCCCGCATTCCAGCGTAGCCCGCTGACCTGCCCCGTGCGATCCATCAACTGCAACAGCAGGTAGTCGTTCCCCTGCCGGTTCGAGCGAACTTGCTTGTCGACCACTCGATATATCTCGTCGACGTTATCCCGAGCTTGTAAATCTGCGATAAACTGACGAGACATGGTAACCCTGACTATGCTAAATTGTGTTCGTATGAATTGAATGGGTGCTGAACTGGAACCGCCGTGTTTGGGAGATTCTAACGCCTGCATGGCCGTCTGTTCAGCCCTATAGCTGCAACCTTTCGTGCGGCCATGCGATTCCTTCGGTCTGGCTACGTCTCGATTGAGGAACACATTGTTGAACAATACCAGAGGATAAATAGCTGTGAAATCTTGGGTCAATCGCGTGTTTTGGGCCGTTTGTCGATTTCTATTGAGTTTTCGCTATCGCGTGAAAGTCTCCGGTACCGAAGCTCTCAAAGAGCTCAAAGGGGCGACGCTGGTACTCCCCAACCACCCGGCCTACATCGATCCGCCGCTAGTCTCCAGCCATATTCGGTTGCACAAACGGCTGCGTCCGATGGTCTTCGCGGGTACCGCGCGAATCGCCTGGATGCGTCCCTTGATGGCCATGGTCGATGCCTTCGAAGTCCCCGACCTATCGGCTCATAGCCGTGATGCGCAGGCCAAAACGCGAGAGATGATCGACGCGGTCGTCGCGCGCCTGGCCGCTGGCGACTGCATGCTGATCTATCCCTCGGGGCGACTGCAACGCGGCAATCAAGAGGTGGTCGGCGCGGCGCGAGCCGTGCATGACATCATCTCACGCTCCCCGGATGTGAACATCGTGCTGCTGCGAACGCGTGGCGTGTGGGGGAGCATGTATAGCTGTGCCGAAGCGGGCAACCCACCAAACCTCGGCACCTGTGCGCGCAAGTCGTTGGGCTGGGTATTGGCCAGTCTGTTCTTCTTTTTGCCGCGACGACAAGTGACCATGCAAGTCGAAGTTATCGACCGCGCTCGATTACCTCTCGACTCGCGCGAGCAGTTTAATGCATTCCTGGAGAGCTGGTACAACGCCGATGGCGGACAGGAACCGAAATTCGTGCGCTACCACCATCTCTTCGGCCCCAGCCAAGGCAACTACGGCAAAGTACTGACCCATGTCGACTACGATCTCGAGAAGATCAAACCCAAGACCATTGGGCTCGTCAACGAACTCATTCAATCGCACTTGGGACGCCAAATACCGGCCGAGCAAATGCTGGCTGACACAACGCTCGAACAAATTGGACTCGACAGTTTGGACCGCATGGATCTGGCCTTGAAGATCGAACAGCAATTCGGCTTTCGCTCGAACATCGTCTCGCCGACACTCGGAGGCTTGTGGGCGCTAGCCGATGGGCAACTCAGTCAAGCCGGTACGGAGAAGCTGCTGGCACCCAAGGCGTGGTGGAAACCAAAACACAATCGCGACGCACCGGCCATCCTGGGCGAGACGGTCGGTCAGGCGTTTGTCGAGCGAGCGTTGAAACAACTCGGAGACGTGGCTGTCGCCGACGCCATCTCAGGTGTGCTCAGCTACCGGCGTCTGTTGGTTGGAGCCGAGCTGATGTCGCGCAGACTAAAGAAGTTCGACGAAAAGCATATCGGTATCATGCTCCCCGCCTCCGTGGCCGCCGATCTGGTGTTCTTCGCAATCCAGCTTGCTGGCAAAGTGCCGGTAATGATGAATTGGACCACCGGCCCAACCAACCTTGCGCACGGCGTGAAAGTCACCGGTGTCAAACACATCCTCACTTCAAAGAAACTGGTCGATCGCTTGGGTATCGAAGTCGACGGTGCCGACTACATCTTCTTAGAAGACATGAAAGCTTCGATCAAGAAACCCGAAGCGCTGCTAACATTGACCAAAAGCTATCTGCGGCCGAACAGCTTTCGGCGCGAGCTACCACCCTCCAGCCCCGATGACACAGCGGTATTCCTGTTCACGTCGGGATCGGAGAGCATGCCCAAGACGGTGCCGCTGAGTCATCGCAACCTACTGGTCAACACCGACGCCGGGTTAGATGTACTCCAAAGCGATAGCCAGGACCGCTTGCTCGGATTTCTACCACCATTTCACAGCTTCGGTATGACTGGCAATCTGTTGTTGCCACACTTGTCGGGTATACCCAGCGTACGCTACGCCGATCCCACCGATGCCCCAGCTCTGGTGCGCACCATCGCGGCCTATCAACCGACGATGCTCTTCACCACACCCACCTTTCTGAGCTACATCATGTCGGCTTGCAAAGGAGACGAACTCCATAGCCTCCGCAAGCTGATCACGGGTGCCGAGAAATGCTCCGAAGCGATCTTTAGCGAATGCAAACGCTTAGCACCCAATGCGATCATTTTGGAGGGCTACGGTATTACCGAGTGCTCCCCAGTAGTAGCCGCCAATCATATCAACGGACCTCGGATGGGTTCGGTAGGTCGCCCCGTTAAGCACGTCGAGGTATGCATCGTCGACATTGATTCCGAGCAACCATTGCCGCAAGGAGAAACGGGGATGCTGTTAGTCGCCGGACCATCCATCTTCAGTGGCTATTATGAAACGGATGGCCCGAGTCCATTTGTCGAAGTCGCGGGTAAGACCTGGTACAAGACCGGCGATTTGGTCGCGCAAGACGACGAAGGCTTCTTGCACTTTAAAGGCAGACTGAAGCGATTCCTAAAGGCTGGTGGCGAGATGATTTCGCTCCCCGCGTTGGAAGAGCCCTTTAATCGTGCCTACCCACCCAATGAAAACGGTCCCCAAGTGGCCGTAGAAGGGGTCGAGACAGACGACGGTCGGCACATCGTGCTGTTCACCACTCAGGATATCAGCTTGCAAAAGGCTAGCAGTCTATTGCTCGAGGCTGGCCTGCGCGGCGTGATGCGGCTCGACGAAGTGCGCCGAGTCGAGAGTATCGCAGTTCTAGGAACCGGCAAGACCGACTACAAGATTCTGCGCATGCAAGTTCTAGAAACCGTTTCGAACTGATTTTATTGTGCGATATGATTTACTAACTGGTTGTCAATTCTCTCGGCGAAGGGCGTTGAAATGCGTCGCAAGCTGCGCGGCGTTGGGATGGGGTATTTCACCATCATCGCTCCGCGCCGAGGACTTTCCAGCGAGGACGGATCTCGACGAACTGTACGACGCCGATGTCGATCAAGCGATTCGAAATGGCCTGACCTTCTTGATCGCGCGACAGAATCAAGACGGAACGTTTCAATCGGCAGAACAGGGTCGCTGGGTAGGCGTCTGCTCGCTCGTCGGCTTGGCGCTGCTTAGTCGCGGTGTGCGGTCGGGGGTTGGCGAAGCAGGCTTGGCCTTGCAGCGCACAGCACGCTATGTGTTGTCGCAAGTCCAGGCTAGCGGCTTTCTGTCAGCCACCGGGGATACGAGCCACGGCCCGATGTACGATCATGGTTTTGGCACACTGTTTTTGGCCGAATTGGCGGGTACCGATCGACAACTCAACGAACGCAGTAAACTTGCCTCCGCAGTCGAACTGATCGTACGCACGCAGAATAAAGCGGGAGGCTGGCGGTACAATCCGGCTCCCGATGACGCCGACCTGTCTGTGACGGTCTGCCAAATGATGGCCCTGCGGGCGGCACGGAATGCAGGGATCGGTGTGGCCAAAGAGACGATTGACCGCGCGGTGGACTATGTGCGTCGCAGCCAAAACGCGGACGGCGGCTTCATGTACCAATATCGGCTGGCCGGGGGCGAGAGCCGTTTTCCGCTAACCGCAGCCGCCATCGTCGCACTGTATAGCGCAGGCATCTACGAGGGAGACGAAATCGAGTCGGCCTTCGCCTACCTGCGCGCCAACGCGTCCGCGAACAGCTCTTTGGATCGCAATAGCTTTTTTTACTATGCCCACTACTATTCCGTCCAGTGCTTTTGGCATCGAGGGGGCGAAAGCTGGCAACCATGGTACACCAGCCTCAAGAAATATCTACTAACACTTCGCAACTCGCAGGGGGGGTGGTTCGACTATAACAGTGTAGAATATGGTACAGCCATGGCTTGTCTTATCCTCAATATGCCACGGACCGTTCTCCCCATCTTCCAAAGATAACTCGTTTGGAGATAGCTGTCATGCTTCGCCGCTCAACACGCACCAAGGCAAAGGCCCAGCTTCCGGAACTCTCGCTCTGCGCACCGCACAGCAGTCTGCCGCGCGGCTGGCTGTTCACCGCTTTACAGTTCAGTGGCTGGCTGCTCGGCTGCTGTCTGCTCAGCGCGACCGTCGCTCGGGCACAAGAACAATTCGAGTTGGTTGCACCGCAACGCTCCGCTTCCTCGAAAGCCACCATCACAGCCACCGAGCTGCGGGTCGTGGGGGCTGATGGTCAAGTAACCGTCTATTCTCGCGAGCCACGCTTTGATTCGACGGGCGGCGAGTGGATCGGTTACTTCAGTCGCAACGCCAATCAAGTGCTGCGTTGGCCTTCGATCAACCGTGGCAATATGCAAATCGGTGCTGTCAACGGCGGCAACGTCCAGTATCGCTATAGCCAAATGTCCATTCGATCGATCGGCCAGTTTCCCGAAAGAGTCGTCGACAGACCCGTCCTGCCACCGACCATCCATCCTGGCCTCTCTCCACCGTCGACCCCTGGGCTACCACCAGCGATCGCTCCTGCCGAACAGGTGCGCGACTCGGCGCGCATCGGAAACTTATCTACCAGCGATTTCTTTGGACAACTCCTAGCCGCCACCAACGAGCGCAATCCGATCAGCCCGCTCTCGCTGCGCATTGCCACTTACGACGGACGCAGCGCACCAAACCTACTGACGCGCTCATCAGGTTTTGAACTCGGATCGACCAACCATGTCAGCGAAGCCAGCGATTGGTGGATTTCCCCAGCCGGAGCAGGCATGCTGCGCGTACAGGCGTACGAAAGAGGACGCGTCTACGCAGTTAGTTCGCAAACGAACGAACGAGTAACACTGATGCCACTAGCACAAGATCCGCGACAGTTGTGGCGCGTCACTGGTGCCGGGCGTGCGGACAATCGCTATGTGTTAGAGAACGCGCAATACCCAGGATTCTGCTTAGCAAGCATCGCCGGCGGACGCGTGGCAATGCAGCCGATCCATTTCTCCCCAACACAGTTGTGGGTGCCGCTCGTCCCTCCTCCTGCTCCATCGTTCCAACCCTTCTATCGCACCGTCCGTCAAGAATTTCACACCAATCCGCAACTCCCCCCAGCCCAGTTAGAACTATACAATTCGCATCGCTATGCTCTGATGGTCTTGCTGGGAGACAAGCGGGCGGGTGCGGCCGTGCAACAGTTCCGCATTCCGCCTGGCAGCTCGCAAGTTGTTTCACTGGACCGCGATGCGGGTGCCACTGTCATCGAAACGGTCGAGCTACGCAATCTACTGGGTGCCTGGGAGAGCCAGCAATTCGTAACCGCAATTCCACCCTCCGCCTTTTACGATCTGAGCGTATATGAAGAGCATTTACAATCGATCGCCATCGATCGCACGGGCAAGAGTCCCAATCAGATCGAGGACATCAATTTTGTACCCAAGAGTGTTGGTTGGATTCCACTTCCCGCAGGTGCGGGCCTGCCGTCGGTCAGTCGCTTGGATGTTTATCCGCGCGCTCAAGCTTCGAACAATCCCGGGGCAGTTCGTCGACTCGATCCCCGACAATTCGACAATTCGACACCTTCCAATCCGCTCGACAACCTGCTTCAAGGGTTGAAAACCACCACGGACGTGCAGGCGCTCGCGCCAGCAACTCAAACAGATCTCTCACAACCACCGGCCCTACCACCGGCACTCGCGACTCCACCCGCTGCGCCTCAAGCCGATGCGACCGCCTCTCCCGCACCAAAGGCTCGGCGGAGTTTTTAGGCAATGCCAGAATCGAATATTCCCATTCGACCGGGCCAGTGCTTTGTCAATAAACAATTTTAGGGTAGTGGAC
>JADYZV010000123.1 GCA_020852965.1 Pirellulaceae bacterium
CTGGCAGCGACGACCCCGCGGGTGGGACGGTGGTTTTCTTACATCTACTTACAAAACTTGGCTTCCGATGGGGCAAGTCCATCGGGGAGCAACTCAACCAGTAAGCCACTCAAATTCCAATTCCGCCAAGTGTATTCCAATAGCCACCTCGAGCGTGATCGCACAGTACCGCGGTGCCGCGCAGGGAGTCGCTGACTTTGCCGGCTTGGAACACCGTTTGACCGGCAACCAAGGTACGAACGGGCCAGCCCTGTAAAGTCGTGCCATCCCACGGACTCCAACCGCTACGAGTAAACTGCTCGGCATTGCGGATCGTCTTGCGCAGCGACATATCGACCAACACCAAATCGGCATCGTAGCCAACGGCTATGCGACCTTTGCCGACCAAGCCCCACACCCGCGCCGGTGCATCGCTCATCCAACTGGCGATTTGCGTCAAGCTACAGCGCTGTTGATTGGCTTGATCGAGTAGCAGAGCCAAGCTGTTTTCCACTGCAGGCAGACCGCTGGGGCTCTGCGGATAGGCAACTTGTTTCTCTTCCCAGGTATGCGGAGCGTGGTCGGTGGCGATGACCTGAATCGTTCCGGCAGTCAACGCAGTCCATAACTGCTGCGCATCCTCGGGACTCTTTACCGACGGATTCATCTGCACTAAGCTGCCGAGCCGATCGTAATCGTCGGTTGAGAAAAAGAGATGGTGCGGACAAACCTCCGCAGTGATCATAGGGCCGGCCTCCGCAATAATCGGAATCTCAGCCGCTGTGCTGACGTGCAACACGTGAAAGCGATGCTGGTGCCGCTTGGCCAAATCGATCGCCCTTCGCGTTGCAATCACAGCCGCCCGCACATCGCGAATCCGAGAATGGTCGTGAACCGTCAAGGACTCACCCAGTCGAACGCGATTGGCGCGAACCGTCGTTTCGTCTTCACAATGCGAACAGATGGGCAAGCGGGTCTCAGCAAAGATGCGTTCCAAGGCGTCCTGGCTATCGACCAACAAGTCCCCGGTGCTGGAGCCGATGAAAATCTTGATACCCGGTGCGTGCGTGGCCCGCTGCAATTCCGCGACGTTGTTCTCGGTGGCACCGATATAGAAGCCAAAGTTCACGCGACTAACCCGAGCCGCTCGATTGTATTTCCATTGCAAAGCTTCGAGGCTGGTGGCTGGTGGCTGGGTATTGGGCATTTCCAAGTAAGTGGTGATGCCGCCAGCCGCGCAGGAAATACTACCCGACTCGAGATCCTCTTTGTGTGTCAGCCCCGGCTCGCGAAAGTGGACTTGATCATCGACCACGCCAGGCATAAGCGTCAAGCCTTGAGCGTCGATAACTTCATCAGCCATCGTGTGCGACGCTGCGTCGACCGCGATGATCTTCCCCGCTTCGATTAGCACATTGGTCGCCACCATGCCTTCAGGCAAGACAACATCGGCATCGCGGATCAGCACGCGTGCGGTATTCATAATCGACCGATCCTTGGTAGTGGAGGAGGTTACGAGTCCCTTGGTAGTGGACGAGGCTACGAGTCTCTCGGATTCACTATACGCCAGCGACTCGTCACCTCGTCCACTACCGCTTAAGCTCGGGACAGAAATTCGCCGGTGCGGGTGTCGACTTTGATGCGTTCACCCTCTTTGATGTACTCGGGGACTTGCACGGTCAAGCCGGTTTCCATCACCGCAGGCTTGTTGCGCGACGTGGCCGAGTTGCCGCGAATCGAAGGATCGCACTGGGCAATCGTTAGCTCGACTGTCGTTGGGAGCGTCAAGCCGACGCATTCATCTTCGTAGATTAACGCGTAGGTTCCCTCCAGCTCCTCAGTCATATAGTTGAGTTGTTCCGCCACATCTTCGATAGGGATCGTAAATTGGTTGAAGTCCTCATCGTCCATCAAGTGCAAAAACTCTGCGTCCTTGTACATCATCTTCACTAGGCGTTTGCGAAAGTCCGCTTCGGGCAGGTTGTCGGTCCCCTTGAAGGTGAATTCGACTTTTTGCTTGGTGATCAGATTCCGCGCTTTGAACTTGTACAGCGTCGAAGCTCCTCGAGCGCTGGGCGACTGCACCATCACCGATTCGATGATCACCGGCACATCATTGTTGACGACGACGGTTCCAGACTTCATATCTTTGGCAAGCATGGCGGTATCCTGATGGCATGAGGGGAAAAGCAGCAATTCCCACGCAGCATGAGTGGTTTGGGAGGGTAGCTATAGAAGCGAACGAAGTGAAAGAGAGTATTTTGTCGCTGACCAAGCATTGCGGCAAGATGGGCTAGTCCATTTCAGTCTGCGAGCGGTTACAATGGAAACTGTGACAAGTCACAAGCGGCAGGAACCTTAAGTCCCGCCCGGTTGTTAACTCAACCGATTCACGAGGGAGAAAGCTTTTCGGCAGCGCGGTACGCTTGTCGAGGCGATCGATTGTTTAACCGCGCAGCGCGCCCGCATGGTGGATTGAGACCGAGAAGACAGCCCCAGCGGCACCGCTGGTCGCCCCATTGTGCCCCAGCACTTAGGCTGACGCGCTGCGCGGTTAAACTGACCACCTTGGCTTCGGTCGGCGAAAACAGCGTCAGACTCTGGGCGGAGCTCAAGGTTTCTGCCACTAACTGCGATTTCAAACACAAGGGACCTTTGCGGCGTGGAACCATTCACGATTACCTGTACCTCGTGCGCCAGCCGTGTCCGCGTTCGCAACCCAGAATTGCTGGGGCAGCTCGCCAATTGCCCCAAATGCAATTCAATGATCTTGATCGCCCCGCCCAACACGGCTGTTTCCAAGGCCGGCACTGACATCGATGGGGCGGCTCGCGAAGGGCACCACGCCCAAGGGGGAGCGAGGGTTGAAGTTGAGCGGCAACATGGCCCGACCGTCGACTCGACCGCATTGACTCAAGAGGGACTTCCACCGGCTTTGGTTGGCGTTGCAGCGGATGGCGATCCCATGACCGACCAGCCCAGTGATGACGATGCTGAATACCGCCTAGCGCCGGAACCGCTTGAGGCTGCCCAAGTGGACTCTGTCGCATCGGCGCCGCCCGTTCTACCGACGACACGTACCGGTCCACACGCGGGCGCGACATGGATAGCTGACGGTCCAGCCCATCTGCCATCAGCCGATTGGACCAGCGACTCGACCACCAAAACGCGACAGATGCTGCTGGTCGGCTTCCTGGGCCTTACAGGAGTGATTCTAGCCGCCGTACTCTTCGTCGGCTTCTTGCGTTGGTATGCTGCGGACACTCGCAACACGCCGTCAGCTCTCGATCCGAATGCCGACGGCCTAATCGCAGAAAATAAAGTCGCTGACGGGCCGGCCGCTGACAATCCGCCGGCAGCGGAGCCGCTCGATGCGGCCTCACCCGCCGATGATCTCGACGAACCGGTCACAGTCGACAATACTGCCAACTTCAAGACTGCCAACGACAATGCCGACGCGACGGAACCGCCCGACGCGCAGCCCAGCGAAATGACGGCGATCGAGCCTAACGCGCCAGCCAGCGACGTTAGCTCGACGGCCGATTCGGTGGATGACTCCAACGCGGCCAACGGCGAAGAACCCAAGCCTGCCGAAGCCTCGCTGGAGCTACCCAAGCGACTGCAAGCGTTGGGGCAGGTGTTGCAATATGAAATCCAGCCGCAATTCTCCGATGCAACCGAGATTCTCAGCGAAGCCCCCGTAACAGCCGAAGATCTGGGTTTGACCTCGACGGTGGCTGCGGTTGAAATGCCCGCAATCGATCTGGCCGCCCAGTCTAAAATTACTGTACCCGCACTGGTGATCGGAGAGTTGCCACTGTCGCAATTTGTCAGCTTGTGGTCGAACTTGAGTGGCATCCCAACTGCTGTCAACTTCGATTCGCTAGCCGCTGCTGGCATGGATCGCAATCAGAATCTCAGCTTGGCGATGGTTCAGTCGGCCACGCTCGGCAGTCTGGTTGAGCAGATCGGTACACCGCTCGGATTGCAAGCCGTTCCGCACGACAATCGCTTTTTGGAGTTGGTCGCCCCAGACTCGGAAATAGAATCAAAACTTTCCGAAGCGATCTCACTCGCGGGGCTCGTCGCTCCCGACGCGGAAGCGTGGTTGATCGAATCGATGCCGCAATTATTCCCAACGCACTCCCTGGCGTGGAAGATTGAAGGGGGCAAGCTATTGCGTCCGCAAACCGACTCGGGCGAGGCGCTCGAGCCGCTGGCATGGTTTACCGTTGTACGACTGCTTGAAGGCTGGCGGCAAGCGGCTGGGCTAGCGCCGACACTCCCCGAGTATGAACCTGCGCTACTCTCGGCCGGTTTAACCGCTCCCAGCGATGTTGCCGGCTTGGATTTTGTGCTGCAACAAGTTCAGCCCGAAGCCCGTCCGCTGGCGCAAGTAATTCCTCGCATTTGTCGAGAAGCGGGCGTGCATGCGTGGATCGATTGGCCAGCCGTAGCTAGCATCGGAGTTGGCCCGCAGACGACAGGGCTAGTGCTCACCAGTCAGCGGCCATTGCGCCGCGCTTTGGCCGACTATGCATCCGAGTTTTCGTTGGTTGTGGCGGTATTGGACAAGCAGACCTTGTGGTTGACCTCGAATCAAGCCTACCGTCGCTCACCGCAACTCTATGTGATCCCTGCCGGAGGTGACAGCGCCGACGAGTGGAAGAGTCGCTTGCGACCGCTTACACCTGCTTCCACGGGGGAGCTGGGCGTGGGGACCGTCGTATCCATCGCCACTCCCGATGGGAAATTCATACTAGCTCGCTGCTGCCCAATGCAGGTCAATTTCCAATAGATTTGGTAGCCGTTCACGGGTGTTGCAGTCGCCCGCGCCATGAAACGTCCGGGCAAGCTTGCTCAACTAGCCTCCAGCGGTTAAGATCAAGTCTGTCATTCGGGGATTTGCGGCCGCTTGCAGCCAAGACTGCTAAAGAGCCAAATTAAGATTCGGTCGACCAGCCAATGCGTCTGGAGCCGATTCCACAACATCGCAGCAGCCGCAGTCCGTGACATCGATCGGATTAGCGGCTTTTTTTATGCAAATCAACTTTCAATCGGAATGGCATTGCCGATGAGCACCCCTGCGACGATGAAACCGACCTCCACTGCTGGCAGCCCTCCCCCGCAAGCTGCTCCGCTGCCAACCCAAGGGGCACCCCATCTGGGGACTTCGACGATCAGCGTGCATGGCGGCGAGGCGCGGCGCAAGCCGTCCGATGCGATCACCGACTCGATCGTGTGCGCTTCGACCTATATCTTCGATGACACGCAATCGATCATCGACTTCATCGAACACAAGCAGCCGCGCGAAGAGTACGGTCGCTACGGCAGTCCTAATGAAAAGGTGGTCGAAGGCAAGCTGGCTGCGCTCGATTGCGGTGAGGACTCGATCGTCTTTTCCAGCGGCATGGCAGCCATCGTGGGGCTGCTAATGACCAAGCTCAATGCGGGCGATGAGATCGTATTCTTCGATCAGTGTTATCATCGTAGCCGCGAGTTCTGCTACAAGCACTTGGCGCGCTTTGGAGTCGTCACACATCAAGTTCCCACGGGTGACTTTGCCGCGATGGAGGCGGCGATCAACTCGCGCACCAAGATGCTCGTCAGCGAATCGCCGACCAATCCTCACTTGACGTGCATCGACCTCGAACAGTTCGTAGCGCTTGCCAAAGCGCACGAGGTCGAGACACTGATCGACGCCACGTTGGCAACTCCCTGCAATATCCGACCTCTCCAATTCGGTGTCGACTACGTTCTGCACTCAGCGACCAAGTATCTCGGCGGCCACAACGACCTGTTAGCCGGCTGCATCACCGGCTCGAAAGAAAAACTCGACGAGGTGCGGAACCTGCGCGGCATAATGGGAGCGGTCAATGCTCCCCACAATTTGTATCTTCTTCAGCGCGGATTAAAAACATTTGAGCTGCGCATGCAACGTCACAACGAAAATGGACAAGCGATCGCCGAGTTCTTGCAGGAACACCCGCGCGTCGAAAAGGTGTACTACCCTGGTCTGCCCAGCCACCCCACCCATGCAATCGCCAAGCGAACGATGCAGGGCTTCGGCGGTTTGGTCACCTTTTTGATCAAGGACGCTGACTGGCGCCAAACGGCCGACGTGGTCGACCGAGTCAAGATTCCACGCATCGGCCCAAGTTTAGGCGGTGTCGAGTCGTTGATCGAACAGCCGCTGGTGATGAGCTACTTCAGCCAAACGCCGGAGAATCGACAAAAGTTCGGTATCCCAGACAACATGATCCGTATGGCCTGTGGTATCGAGAACACACAAGATCTGATCGACGATTTGCAACAGGCACTCGAAACGTGAACAACGATTCTATGAAGTTTCGCACGCGGGCTATCCACGTCGGCAATGCGCCCGATCCGCAGACCGGTGCGGTCATTCCACCGATCCACCTCTCGAGCACCTTTGTGCAACCCGGTGCCGGTGAATGGGGCAAGTTCGATTACTCGCGCAGTGGCAACCCGACGCGATCGGCCGTGCAAGAGACACTCGCCTCGCTCGAAGGCGGCTGTGGTGCGCTGGCATTTTCCTCTGGTATGGCCGCCACGCACTGCGCCAGCATGCTAATGGGAGCTGGCGACCACTTGATCGCCGGCATGGATATCTACGGCGGCAGCTATCGCTTGTTCCATCGCGTGTGCGCTACCGCTGGAATCGAGGTTTCACTCGTGGATCTCCAGCGCCCCGAATCGTTGGCCGCTGCCGTGCGACCGGAGACGAAAATGTTGTGGCTCGAAGGCATCGGCAACCCGCGACTGACCATCCCCGATCTTCCTGCACTGGCTGCTACCGCGCATGAGTTGGACTTGTTGGTCGCCGTGGACAATACGTTCGCCACCCCCGCGCTGATGCGTCCGTTGGAGTTGGGGGCCGATATCGTCATGCACTCTGCGACGAAGTACCTAGCCGGACACAGCGATTGTCTGGCCGGAGTTCTTGCGGTCAAATCCCCCGAATTACTCGATCGACTCTACTTTTTGCAGAATGCCACTGGAGCGGTGCTTTCGCCCTTCGAGTGTTTCTTGCTTGGGCGTGGACTGAAGACCCTTGATCTACGCATGCGCGAGCAGAGTCGCACGGCTATGAAGATTGCGCAGTTCCTCGAAGGACACGCAGGGGTAAAATCAGTACTGTACCCGGGACTCGCCTCGCACCCCGATCACGCCCGCGCTAGCCAATTGCTTGATGGTGGCTTCGGAGCCATGATTACTTTTGAAGCCAATTGTGACTTCGAAGCGACGAAGCGCATCGTCGCTTCGACGCGGTTATTCCGTTTGGCCGTTAGTTTGGGTGCGGTGGAATCGCTGATCGAGCAACCTGCAACCATGTCGCACGCCAGCTACGATGCGGCCGCGCGGCAGCAGGCCGGCATCACCGACAGCCTCATTCGCTTGTCGGTAGGATTGGAAGACGTCGACGACTTGATCGCTGACCTCGACGCCGTATTGAGTTAACGTAGCTCGGTGGTCCCCCACCGAGAATGAAAAAGTAGCTCGGTGGTACCCCACCGAAACTCACGGTGGGGGACCACCGTGCTACGTTAACTCACGGTGGGGGACCACCGTGCTACGTTAACTCACGGTGGGGGACCACCGTGCTACGTTGCATTACGTCGGGACCAACGCGTTAAGAAGGATAGGATTATGACAGAGCAAACCAGCAATTCTTCGCTCGAAAGCACCCCTAGCCAGCAGCCAACGGCGGTTCGCGAAGTCGACTTGTTCACCGACGGGGCTTGCAGCGGCAATCCGGGACCGGGCGGCTGGGCGTTCATCCTGCGCGACAAAAAGACTCGTAAGGAACTGACTGGCTCCGGTGGTGAACACGACTCGACCAACAATCGCATGGAGCTAAAGGCGGTGATCGAAGGGCTCAAGTCGCTTAAGAAGCGCTGTCGCGTGTCGCTCCATTCCGACAGCAAGTATGTGTTGCAAGGCTTGCAAGAATGGATGGCAGGCTGGAAGAAGAAAGGCTGGGTCCGTATGGAAGGGGGCAAGAAGAAGCCGGTCAAGAACGTCGAACTTTGGCAGGAACTCGACCAGCTCGTCGCGCGCCATCAGCTTAGCTACCATCACGTGAAGGGACACAGCGGTCACATCGAAAACGAGCGCTGCGACGTGATGGCCGTCGAGGCCAGCAAAAACTTTCATTAACCGTAGCTACCGTCGCCAGACAGTAGCTTCCTATTTAATTCGCTGGCCGTTCGCATTGTAGAACCATTGTCTGATACCTTACGTCTACCGTGCAGTCAAAACAATTGGGACAATTGCTCTACCATAGACTAAGCCATGTCCAATCTATCGATCAATGAACACCTAACGATTCCCAGTGAACAGTTGGAGTGGTCCTTCGCGCGCAGCAGCGGACCGGGTGGACAGAATGTCAACAAAGTCAATAGCAAAGCCACGCTGCGTTGGACTCCAGCCGACCCACCTCCCTTATCGCAGGCCGCTTGGAAGCGTTTCTGTCGCTCGGCCAAACGCTATGTGACTGGCGAAGGTCAGATTGTGATCCAGTCCCAGGAGCATCGCGATCAACCCCAGAATATCGAGGCTTGCAATCAAAAGTTGCGGACACTATTGTTGGCAGCGCTCACGCCTCCCAAGCGTCGTATAGCGACCAAGCCCACCAAGGCCTCGCGCCAACGCCGCTTGGATGATAAGCAGCGTCGCTCCGACAAAAAGAAATCTCGGCAATCCAAGGACATGGGATAGGCTTTGGAGTGCGGGAATTTATTCCCGCTTTGGCCCTCCCCGATGGTCGCACCAGCCACAAACTTTGGGTCACAATAGAGTTTAATGTACTCGTTTTGCAAACAGGGCCCATTACCTCATGGCCGAAAGTCTAAATGGACCGAGCGACTATCGAACCGGTATGGCGTCGCGCCAATGGATGCTGCGAGTACTGCCAATTCCCGAGCGAGTATACTGAGTTGCCGTTCGAGGTTGATCACATCATCGCAAAGAAACATCATGGACAGACTGTTGCAGAAAATCTGGCGCTGAGCTGCTTTTATTGCAACAGCTACAAGGGTCCGAATATCGCCGGCATCGATCTCCAAACCAGAAACACAGTCGTTCTTTTTCATCCATGGAAGGACAACTGGAATCATCACTTCCAGTGGGAAGGCCCAAGACTAGGAAAAAATCGCGGTCAACGCTTGCGCCTTGACCAATTCTCGCGGCTGGTTGAGATGGTTGTAGACGGTGGTGGCAGGGTCGATTCCGAAACCGTGGTAGATCGAGGCGAGTAGTTCGATCGGATGGACGGGATCTTCTGCAGGGGCCGATGCGGTTTTGTCGCTCTTGCCATGCACATAGCCTCGCTTGACTCCAGCTCCGGCTACCACCGCCGTGTAGCAATAGGGCCAGTGGTCGCGGCCGTCGGACGAATTGCTATTGCCGGACGTGCTGACTCCGCGTTGGGGTGAGCGGCCGAATTCGCCGATGGCGACCACCAACGTTTCGTCCAACATACCACGTTCGTCCAAATCTTCGATCAGCCCACTCAATCCTGCGTCAAGCATCGGAGCGGAGCGATCGCGCATGCGTTCGGTGAGTCCAGAGTGGTGATCCCACGAGTGGTTGTCCGAGTTGGCGACCTTAGGCCAAATGACTTCTACCACGCGCGTGCCCGCTTCCACCAAACGCCGAGCGAGCAAACAACTTTGACCAAACGTATTGCGACCATAGCGATCGCGTAGGGTATCGGTTTCACTCGATAGGCTAAATGCGTCGCGAGCTCGGCCGGAGACAATTAAATCGAGCGCTTGATTGTAGTAGCTGTCGAGTTGGAAGTCCTTTACGGCGCTATTGATCTCAGGCATTTGTGCGTTGACCAAATCTCGCAGTTTGGCTCGTCGCTCGAGTCGCACGGAAAACACATCGGGGCGCAGTTGCAGATCGTCGATCTTGATCCGATCCATTTTCGACATATCCATGTCATCGCCGTCGGGATAGAGCGTGTAGGGGTCGTAGGATTTCCCTAGAAAGCCCGCCGTGCCACCTTTGCCAACCACATTGCTCTCCTGCAGAGGACGAGGCAACATCACAAACGGCAGCATCGGCTCGTCGGTCGGCCGCAAGCGAATAATGTTCGATCCGAAGTTTGGAAAGTCCTTGGGAGTTGGCGGTTCGAGCTGCCCCGAAGGGCTGACTTTATCCGTCGTATATCCCGTCATCAACTGATAGATGGCGGCGGTGTGATTGAACAAGCCGTTGGGTGTGTAGCTCATCGAACGAATCATGCTGAAACGGTCGTTGATCTGCGCCAGCTTGGGGAGATTTTCGGTGAATTGAATCCCAGGTATTTTGGTCGAGATGTTGCTGAAGGGGCTTTTCACATTCTCAGGGACATTCTCTTTCGGATCCCACAGGTCCAAATGGCTCGGGCCACCCTGTAGGTAGACCATAATGACACTCTTGGCCTTGCCCCAGCCAGGAGCGGAAATGACTTGCGCATCATTGCCATGGGCCTGCAGCTTGAGCATACTGCCCAGCGACAAACCGAGTAGTCCCGACCCGCCGACTCGCAGTACATCGCGACGGCTGACACGCAGGTGTTCATCGCACAGATCTTTGCCGAGGGCGCCTTGGATTCGAAACATGTTTTGGGTTCCTTGTGGCTAGTTGGTGCGTAAAACGTAAGCGTTCACGGCTAACTAATGGTTGAACAAAAATGCGGGGCTGTTGATCAAGGCCCAAGTCAGGTCTTGAGCTAAGGTCAGGCGAGGATTGTCAAGCTGCGTGGCGCTGGCGGTCGCGTTCAATCGCAATTGTAGCAGCTTGGCATCGTCGGGAGTCTCTTTTTCCAAGCTGGTGATCAGCGCTTGCAGCTTGGTCAGTTCGGCATCGGGATCCAGCGGTTTCTTGGCGGTGGCGACCGCTTGAGCCAACTCTCCGCGTTTGCTATCGCTCGCCTTCCAATAATCTATCAGCGTAGCCAGCGATTCGGGGGAACGTTTGTCAGTCGGAATCGACCGCAGCACGGCAAACTCTTCGGGCAATCCCAGTGGGATTTCGCCTGCGTCTGTGGTGACGGACAAACGGAAATGAGCCAAGCGATGCGCGGCAGCTTGGTGGAATTGATCAATGGTGAAGGTCAATACGGTCCCTCCCTCATAGTCGACCGGCTCCTGTGTCTCGAAGCTCGCCCAATGGGTCATTCCGGTACGTGGCGCAATGGCCCACCCGCGTTGGTTCTTTTTCGTACCATCGAAAGTCTGTTCGATCGCAAAGGTGTCTTGAGAAAAGTCGGCTTGTCCGCGCGCGATTTTTACCGGCGCGGTTTTTTCCGGTTGAGCAGCCGGAGCGGCAGTGACTTCAAACTCGGTGATTACAAAATTGCCTTGGGCAGCCAGTCCGGGTCCACCGCCGGGAATGGATGGAAGGGCAAGAGCTTCGAGGCGGAATCCACGTAGGCCGCGCAGCGGAGTGGTACAGGTGATTTGGTACGAACCGGCGTCCGCATTGCCGCTGACCAAAATCGAACGGTCCGCTTGCACGACGGCTTGCGCACTATTGGAAGTGGTCACCGAATCGGGGCTGATGGGGAACCAGTGGGTTGCAGACGCTACGTCATCCAAGCGCTGCGCCGCCAAGGTAACTCCTTGCGCGTCATATTCCGTCAGTGCAGCTTCTGCGGCGGCAAGTTGTGCTAGGCGCTGCTGTTCCATTTGCTCTCGCTCAGCCGCGATGTCCGCTTGGCGTTTCTCCGCAGCCGCTTGAGTCTCGCTTAGTCTACGCAATCTTTCCGCTTCGAGCTCCGGCCGTCGCTTTGTCCACCAAGCTTCCCGTTCAGCTAGTTTCTCAAGCACTTGTCGGTGGTCTTCAGCGATGCTATTGGCAGAGGCAACGACCGCTGCGACTTCGGCATCGGTGGCTTCACGGCTCAGCACGCGCATGTAGATTTCGCGCACCAAGTCATCGTCACTCATGCTCTCTTGCTTGGCCAACTCGGGTAGGGCACACTTGGGATCGCTAATCGCCTTACCGATGGTGGGACCGCTGACCAGCGCCATGATGGGACCGAGCTGCAATTCCTGACTGCGTTCGCACTCGCAAGCGCTCTCGCGAACCGGTCGCCCGAGGTTATTCAGGAAGCCGTCTTCGAGCTGCACGGCCACATCGGGCAGGGCCGCAGCGCGCGTCCCTGCAGCAACACCGGGTATGTCCGAGATGGCCCCCGTTACGCGATGGACGGCGTCATACAATACTTCTGCTGGGAGGCGGCGTGGTGTGGCGTGCGAGTAGTTGATCGTATCGTCACGATTCCAATCATGACTTCCGACCGACAATTGATAGGTTCGCGAATTGCAAATCAATCGCAACATGTGCTCGACATCAAAATTATTGCGAATGAACTCGTTGGTAAGATGCTCTAACAATTCTGGATTCGTCGGTGGGTTGCCCGCGCGAATGTCATCCAGTGGCATCATCAGACCGACGCCATTGAGGTAGCCCCATAAACGATTGACCAGGCTCTTGGCAAAGTAGGGGTTGTCGGGCGATGCAATCCAAGCGGCCAACTGCTGGCGGCGAGTGGCTCCGTCGGCAACTTCATAATCGCACTCGTAGGGAAACGCGGGAGCGACGGGCAAATTGGTCCGCACATGGAGCATTTCCCCTTCGGGCTTGTCTACAATGATTTCGTACAGCGGCTTGGCCCCATCGACGGCGGAGCCTCCAATGGTCTTTCCCTCGCTGGCTGGGTCGGCTTGCAATCCGGTTTGGGCAAAGTAGGCGGCAAGCTGGTAGTACTGGTCTTGCGTCCAACGTTCGAAGGGGTGGTCGTGGCACTTGTTGCAATTGAAACGCACGGCCAAAAACAGATGAGTGGTATTCTCCATGATCAAATCGGGATCGCGGAGGATCTTGTAGTAGCTGGCTGCCGGGTTCTCCTTGTTCGAGCCACTGGCAGTCAAAATCTCGCGAGCAAATTGATCGTAGGGGCGGTTCTCGGCAATGGCGGCGCGAATCCAATCGCGAAACGCGCCGGCGCCTTCGGTGCCGATGAACTTCGAATTGACTTGCAAGAGGTCGGCCCACTTGTTGGTCCAATGCTCGATGAAGTCGGGCGATCCAATGAGGCGATCGACTAGAGCCGCGCGCTTGATGCGCATGGGCCTGGCATCCGCTAAAAAGCTCTTCAGTTCGTCAACGGTGGGAGGGAGCCCAGTCAGATCGAGTCGCACGCGCCGCAGGAATTCGGAATCGTCGCACAACGGTGATGGAGCAATCTTCATCCGCTCCCATTTGTCGGCGACCAGGCGGTCGATGGTGCTGAACGTTTCTGGTTCGCTCCACACAAACGTATCGCGATCGCCCATGACGGTAACGGTGGCTGCTGCATAGGCCCCTTCATAGCGGGCAAGAATCGGAGCCTCGCCACGCCGGATGGCTTGCACGCGTCCTCCTTCGTAGCTCTTGCAGACTTCGGAGTTACCCGATTCGATAAATGCCTCTTGGGTCACATCGCGCGACGAACCATCGGGGTAGTGGGCGACGACGCGGAATTGTTGCCAAGCGTTTTCACGTTCGATCACCGGCTTGGTGGGCCACATTTCGATACGAGCGACCTTCTTCGAATCGGCTTGGAGCTTTGCCCCTTGAGCGATCCAACTGCGCAGCGTTTCGTGGTAGACACTATCGGCGGCAAACAATGCTCCACCCTCGTGTGGTACGACACCCAGCGTTTTGAGCAACATCAAGCTCGCATCGGGTGCGGCCGTATTGAGTCGGCGCGATCGCAGATCATCGCTCAAAGCGCGGACGTCCTCCAACGGGTCGTAACCGCGCAAGGAGAGCTTAAAGCCGTTCTTCCCTTTTTGGGCGCCGTGGCACATGCCCCCGTTGCAGCCCAGTCGCGACAGCAGGGGATTGACATCGCGGACGAAGTCGACCGGCGGACGCTCGCTCAGGTCGCCGACGACTACGGGCAACTCGCGTGAGAGTTCCCCAAAAGTGATTTGTAGCTTTCCCGAGCCGCTGAGCTGCGGGCGAACCAAGCCGGTAGACGTCACGTGAACTTGATCGCAGCCCGTCACGGCGACCAATCGCGTGACATCGCAGGCATGACCGCCATCGTAGTGAGCTGTGATGACAAGCTGCACCGCTTCACGATCGGATTGGAAGGCGATCGTCGCTGGCTCGATCGACAGCTCTACCAGACGGCCGGTCGGTAGCAAATCCAACTCCGCTTGGGCTGATTTAGGCATAGAAGCCGCCTCGGCTTTGAGTCCGCGGCCTGCGGCTAAATGCTGCTCGGCGGCGTTGGCCGCATCAACTTGTTTCAGTGTTACTGGCAGAAACTCAGCTTGTAGTTGTCCGTCGGCGACGCTCACAATGCGCACCAACCCATCGCTACCGCCGGTCGCTAATTGCTGGCCATCGGAAGAGAAGGCAATTGCATACACGCTGTTATTTGGCAGGTCGTAACTGCTGGTCGCCGCAGAGACTTGCGAATTGAAGGTGTTGACTTTCGCGGCTTCTTCCTCGCTGCGCTGAGCGACCAGTTTGGCCAGAATGGCCTTGATGTCATCCGGAAGCGCACCGTCGAAGTCGTAGGGATAGACCACCACGCGACTGCTGCCGTCAAGCGTACTGGCTGCAGCCAAGTGTTTCCCTTGGGGACCAATAGCCAAACTAAAAATCCGCCCCGTCATCGCAGGAAAGGAGCGAATCAAATTGGCGTCATCCCCAATTTTACGCGCGGTCTCGCGAAATAGGCGATAGACTTTCGGGACACCATCGGCCCCACCGAGCAAAACTTCGGGGCGCTCGGGGTGCATGGCAAGCGAGCTAATCCCACCGCGCAAGGCACCAGGCGTAATGGAAGTAATGTTGTCGATGAAACGCTCCGTCTCGACTTCGGTCAGTTTGACGGTCATGTCGCGTCCGCCCGATACCAAGTGCTTGCTATCGGGGCTGAAGACGCAGGCGGCGATCCGATCCTCGTGTGCGCCCTGGTGAACGAGCTGCTCTCCCGTCTCGGCGTCGATGGCCCGCACCGTGTTGTCGGAACAGCCAAAGGCGAGCAGCGCCCCATCGGGAGAGAAGCTACCACCCGTGATCGAGTCGAAACCAATCTGCTGACTAAGCTGCAGCGTGGCAGTGGCTACATCCCAGATTTGAACTTCGCCCATTCGGCCAGGCGAGCCTCCGGTAACCGCCAAACGCGACGAGTCGGGTGAGAAGCTCAGCGATTCGATGCGCTCGCTCAGCCCAATCAGTCGCTGGACAGTCTGCTGTGAAGCGGTGTCAACCAATAGCACTTCGTGAAAGCCCGAAACCGCCAACCACTTTCCATCGGGTGAGTAGGCGAGCGCGGTGATGAGCGGAGGACGCGTATACTCGGGAGGATGCTCGGCATCGTATTCTATGCCGGTCACGGGTGAATCATTGATCGCACCTTGATCAATCCAGCGGCGAATCAAGTCGATCTCGTCAGCTCCCAGCGGCTGACCCTTCTTAGGCATAGCGGCTACCCCATCCACGGGCGCGATCTGAGCCACCAGATAACTCGCCTCGGAATCGCCTGGAACCACAGCCACCTCGCCACTTTCCCCCGTGCCCAGCAGCCGAGCGAAGTCGCTCATGACAAACTCGCCCTGAGCATTCGCCGGTTGATGGCAGCCCTGACAGTGCGCCCGGAAAATCGGTTCAACCTGCCCGCGATAGCTGATCGCCGCAGGTTGCGAAACGTCTTCGGCTAGCAGCGGTGGTTGCCCCAATCCTTCGTAGTTCACTAGTCCACTAGCGAAAATCAATCCGCACAACCAAGGCAATACAGCGGACAACTTTGTCATCAACATAGCTCACTTAACAGAAACGCGGAGGGGGATGAGGATTGTCGAGTTTACGGATACCCGCGCGGCACCGAGCGCTGCATGGCGACTGATTTGATTAACGCGACTGATTAACCCAACACATGAGATCTTGAATGAATGCCAGGGTGGAATCATGCGCTGCGGCTACGGAATCCAAGAATAACCTTGGTTAAGCTGGTGTTATGGGGATTTAATCCATCCTTAGCATTGTAGTCAAGTGGCAGTCTTCGCTCAAGCCCTGTGATTTATGCGGCGCCAGGGGTAAAGGGTAAAGAGAAGGCGGGTTGGAGATGCCGACGGCGGAGCGTCGGGCCACGTTGATGCTGGGATGCCGACGGCGGAGCGTCGGGCCACATTCAAAGGGACACCTTGATGCTGGTTGGGCCGATCTACCCAACGGGTGCGGTTGAGTTAAAATTCACCTTGGCCAGCGGTTAACAGTTAGGGTTGCACCGCGATTGTTAAGGTTGCACCGCGATTGTCTCTCCCGCACGGCGTTCAGCCGCAAATTTGTCTAGAAGAAGAAAACTATGCCCGCCACCAGCGCACACCAACAATTCGCCGCAATTCGCCACAAGGTAGAAAATGGAGAGCGACTTAGCCGCGAAGATGGCATGCTCCTCTACGATCCGGCTATTCCACTCCAGGAGCTTGGTGAGCTGGCCAATTCGGTCCGCGAACGATTGCATGGCAACGTGGCCTACTACAACATCAATACGCACCTCAATCCGACCAATGTTTGCATCTACCGTTGTCGGTTTTGCGCGTTCCGCAGCGACCTGCGCGATCCCAAGGGCTACACCATGTCGACCGAGCAAGTACTTGCGCGCGGTGAGGAAGCTTATGAGAATGGTTGTACCGAAATGCACATCGTCGGTGGGCTGCACCACAAGATGCCCTACAGTTGGTATCGAGGAATTATCGAAACGCTCCATCGAGCCTTCCCAACCATTCACCTCAAAGCCTGGACCCCGGTCGAAATCGGTTGGTTCCAGTTTCTCACCAAGTGGTCGGTTAGCGAAGTGCTAGCCGACCTGCGCGAAGCGGGCTTGGGTAGCCTGCCCGGTGGAGGTGCCGAGATTTTTCATGCGGAGGTTCGCGATCAGTTGTGCGAACACAAGGCGGACGCTCACAAGTGGTTCGAAGTTCACCGCGCCGCGCATCAGCTTGGGCTGCGCAGCAATTGCACGATGCTCTACGGACATGTCGAGCAAGCCTTTCATCGCATCGATCACTTGTTGCGTCTACGTGAACTCCAGGACGAGACCGGCGGCTTCCAAACGTTTATTCCGCTCGCCTTTCATCCCGACAACACCGAACTGGCTGAAATCAAGAAACCATCAGCGCTGGCCGACTTGAGAACCATCGCCGTCGCGCGATTAATGCTCGACAACGTGCCGCACATCAAAGCCTATTGGATCATGCTCGGGATCGAAACGGCGCAAGTAGCCTTGCACTATGGTGCCGATGATATCGACGGTACCGTACGCCATGAATTGATCTATCACGATGCGGGAGCTACAACTCCCGAGCTGCTTACTTCGCAGCGCATTTCCGATTTGATTGAAGAGACAGGTCGGCAGCCGGTCGAGCGCGATACGCTCTATCGCCACATTCATCGCGATCCCAGCGACCCCAAACTCTGGACCATCGGTTCGCCGGTCGCCCTGGCAGGAAACTAGTGCTTCATCCAGCCTAAGAGTTAGGTTCCTCTGGAGAAGCTGTTGGTATGCAAGAAGGGCGCGGCCCAAGCGAGTAGCGTTACTATCCGTGCTCCGCCCTTGCCATCGGTGCGAGAATTCCTGTCATTCGCTAGCACGGATGACGGGGACCGAAGACGGCATGGCCCGTTTCCACTACCCTGGAATATCAAACTGTCTCGAAGGCTTGTCCAATAAGATATTTCGGCGCTGGAGTTCGGCCACGACCTGTTCGGCCAATTGTTGAGGAGTGAGTTCGGCGGCGGACAAGTGTAGTTCGGGCGAGTCGGGCGTTTCATACGGATCGCTGATCCCGGTGAAGTTCGCGATCTTTCCTTGGCGAGCGAGTTTGTAGAGCCCTTTCGGGTCCCTGGCTTCACAGACTTCCAGCGGTGCATCGACGAAGACTTCGATAAAGTCACCCGCTTGACCATGTCCTTCGACCCACTGGCGCACCAGCGCACGGTCGCGACGGTAGGGGCTGACAAAGGCGGTCAGCGTGATCAGCCCAGCCGCGACGAACAATTGGGCTACTGCACCGATGCGGCGGATATTCTCTTCGCGGTCCAGTGGCCCGAAGCCCAAGCCAAACCGCTCGGCAAAAGCGGCATCATGACGCTCGATCAACAAATTGGGACCGGCGCAAAGCCCATGGCGAATGTTGTCACCGTCGAGTAGATAAGTGGCCGCACCGCGCTGGTGGAGCAGCACGTCAACCGCGTTGGCCACCGTGCTCTTGCCAGAGCCACTCAAACCCGTGAACCAGACCACACAGCCGCGTTGGCCGAGCAACTGCTGGCGGCTGGCGCGGTCGACCGACTGTTGATGCCAGACAACTTTGGGGTCGGTCATAGCGCACTAGACTTCCAAGAACAGACGCGTAGGGTCTTCGCAAACTTCCTTGACGGTCTTCAGGAAGCTGACCGCTTCGCGCCCATCAATGATGCGGTGGTCGTAGGTCAACGCCAAGTACATCATCGGTAGGATGACCACTTTGCCGTCGACGGCCATGGGACGGTCCTGAATGGCGTGTAGTCCGAGAATCGCACTTTGCGGAGGATTGACAATCGGCGTGCTGAGCATCGAACCGTACACACCGCCATTGCTGATGGTGAAAGTCCCCCCTTCCAAATCGGTCGGCAGCAAGCGATTCTCCATGGCCTTTTTGGCAAAGTCGCCGATCGAGCGCTCGACGTCGGCAAAGCTCATCAGTTCGACATTGCGCAGCACGGGGACTACTAGGCCCTTGCCGCCACCGATGGCGATACCGATATCGTTGTAGTGGCGATAGATGATATTGCTATCACGAATCTCAGCGTTGACCGTCGGAAAACGTCGCAGTGCTTCGACACTCGCCTTGGCGAAGAACGACATGAAACCGAGTTTGACACCGTGGCGTTCAATGAAGGCGTCTTTGTACTTGGCTCGCAGGTCCATGATCGGCTGCATGTTGACTTCGTTAAAGGTGGTCAATAGCGCCGCGACCTGCTGAGCCTGTACCAAGCGGGCTGCGATGGTGCGGCGGATCATGCTCAGCGGCTTGACCTCTTCCATGCGATTCAGTTCACCGGACGCGCTGGGCGACACTTCACCAGACGTTGACTTGGCCATGCCGGTCTGAAGCACGGGGGCTGATTTGGGTTGCTGGGCGGCAGGGAGCGGATGCGCTTTGGCTGCCAATACATCTTCTTTGAGGATGCGACCTCCGGGGCCTGTGGGGGTTACCTGACTAGCTGTTAGTCCACGTTCCTCCATCAATCGCTGTGCAGCCGGCATCACTCGCGGTGCATCGTCTGGCCCCCCTGACGATGCAGGTTGTGACGTCGACGCTGATGAATCCGCTACGGGTTCGTTAGTGTTCTCACTGGGGTGGTCGGGCGCAGGCGCTGGTTCAAGATCGCACAATACATCGCCGACCGCAGCGAATTCTTCTCGCTGTTTCCGCACATTGCGAACGTAGCCCGCTTCGGGTGCTGGAACCTGAACCGAGGCTTTTTCCGTTTCCAGTTCTACGATGGTCTCATCGCGATCGGCCCACTCGCCCTCCTGCTTAAGCCATTGGCCGATCTGCACCTCTGAGATCGACTCGCCCACCGAGGGAACTTTCACTTCAAGCATCTGCCATCGCTCCGGAAAATAGTTCGTTGTCTATGTTGCATCTCAAATCACCAAGCACCAAGCACTAAGCAAACGCTTCGTCGATCAATTCGCCTTGTTCGAGTTTATGAGCGCTGGCAGAGCCCGTCGACGGGCTGGCCGATTCTACGCGTGAAATGCGACGCAGTTTATAATGATGTTCGCTCAAGAAATCGCCAAACCGCACCTTCAAGAAGCTCCACGCTCCCATATTGGTCGGTTCTTCCTGGACCCACACCAAATCGGTCCCTGCCGGATAGGGACGCAGGGCTTCCAGCAGCGCGTCTTCGCTGAGCGGATAGTATTGTTCCAAACGCACGATGGCGATGTGATCCGCGTTCAACTGCTGCCGCTTCTCGGCCAATTCGTAATAGATCTTACCACTACACAATAGCACACGTTGAGTCCCTTCTTGCGAGTCCCTGGTGTCAGGCAAGATTTTCTGGAACGTGCCCGACGTAAAATCGTCGAGTGGCGAGACGACGGCGGGGTGTCGTAGCAGGCTCTTGGGAGTCAGAACCACCAGTGGTTTGCTCCAGCGCCAAATGGCTTGCCGACGCAGCAGGTGAAAATATTGAGCGGGCGTCGATGGCTGGGTGACTTGGATATTGTCTTCGGCCGTCAAAAGCAAGAAACGCTCCAAGCGGGCTGAGCAGTGTTCGGGACCTGCACCTTCAAAGCCGTGCGGAAGTAGCATCGTCAAGTGACTCAGGCGTCCCCACTTGTCCTCGGCGCTAGTAATGAATTGATCGACGATCACCTGGGCCACATTCCAGAAGTCACCGAATTGTGCTTCCCAAATCACCAAACCATTGGGGCAGTCGAGCGAATAGCCGTATTCGAAGCCGAGTACGCCCGCTTCGCACAACGGGCTATTGATGATGTCCAAGCGTGCTTGGTCGGGTGAAAGCTGTCGTAGCGGCGTGTACTTGGCGCCGGTCTCCGAATCGTGCAGCACCGAGTGGCGCTGACTGAACGTCCCCCGCTCGCAGTCTTGACCGCTGAGCCGCAAAGAGTAGCCATCGACCAATATGCTGGCCATGGCTAACGCTTCACCGCTGGCCCAATCGAGCTCGCGCTGGCCCAGCGACATCTCTTGTCGTAGTTCCTGGAAACGCTTGAGTTTCTTATTGATGTTGAAGTTCTCGGGATACCGGGCCAAGCTACTGAGCAGCTGTTGAGCCTGCGGTAGTTCGATCGCGGTTTGCGGATGGTTGCTTTCCGGTTCGGCGCCACCGAAGCATCCTTGCCAATTGCCTCCCATGGTTTGCAGATCATCGACAAACTCTTCTTGCTGGGCCAGTTCGAATTCGCGTTCGAGTTTGTTATGCCGCACCTCGGCAATGGCATCGGCCTCCTGCCGCGTGATTTTATCCATCTTTAGCAGACGCTTGAGATAGCTCTCACGCACGCTCTTGCGCTGGTCGATAGCCGCATACATCAGCGGCTGTGTAAAACGCGGCTCGTCCCCTTCGTTGTGTCCCCATTTGCGATAGCAGTACATGTCGATGACCACATCGCGGCGGAACTCGCGGCGAAAATCCATCGCTAGGTTAACGACTTGGGCTACCGCTTCGGGGTCCTCACCATTGACATGAAAAATGGGGATCTGCAGCATTTTGGCCACGTCGGTTGCGTAGGTGGTCGATCGGGCTTCGTTGGGTTCGGTGGTGAAGCCAAGTTGGTTGTTGAGCACCACGTGCAGCGTGCCACCCGTTTTGTAGCCCGGGAGCTCACTCATGTTGAGCGTCTCCTGCACAATGCCTTCTCCAGCGAAGGCCGCGTCACCGTGGATCAGGATCGTCATAAACTTCGAATGTCGCTCGTCGCCGGCGCGATCTTGTTTCGCCCGACAGCGTCCTTGGGCTACGGTGTTGACGAACTCCAAGTGGCTGGGGTTGAAGCATAGCGAAATGTGAACCTTGGCACCGCTGCTGGTGGACCAATCGCTGCTGTAGCCCAAGTGGTAGCGGACGTCACCCGCTCCACGGTGCATATCGGGCCGAGGGTCATCAAACGACCAAAAGATACTTTGCGCGCGTTTGCCCAAGATATTGGCCAGCACATTCAATCGCCCGCGGTGAGCCATGGCCAGCACAACACCGTCGACATGGTGTTGACCAGCTTTTTCGAGCGCCAGGTCGAGCAGTGGAATGAGGCTCTCGGCGCCTTCGAGTGAAAAGGTTTTTGCACCGACAAATTTACGACGCACAAACTCTTCGAAAGTGGCCGCGTCGGCCAAACGACTGTAGATTCGCACCTGAACGTCATGCGAGAGCTCAATTCGATTCTCGCTGCTCTCCATCCTTCGCTGCAACCAATCGCGAATCGTGCGATTGTCGATGTGCATAAACTGCGCGCCAATCGACCTACAATAGGTGTTGCGCAGCTTGGTCAGGATATCACCCAGCGTGCGTCCGTTGACATATTGCAGATTCTGGCATGAAAATGGCCGTGTCAAGTCGGCTTCGCTCAAACCATACGTCTCGGGGGCCAACTGAGGATTGCCCGGTCGTGGGCGCTTGAGCGGATCGAGCTTGGCCAGCAAGTGCCCGCGCACGCGGTACTCGCGGACCAAATTGTCGACGCGGTCCTGCATTTCCGCCAACCACAGAGCTTCGTCGCGCACGAACCTCGCATGCTCAGGTGGCTCATCCCCAGCTAACGCCACTCCGCCCGGATCAGAGGACAAGTGCAAGTCGCCATTGCCCGACGGGTTCAGTAGCGATTGGCTCGCCAACGAAAATTCTTCGAAATACTTCCGCCAGCCTTCGGAAACGCTAGCAGGGTCTTGGATATATTGCACATAAAGATCGTCGATGTAGTCGAGACTGTAGCTATTCATGCGATGGGTACCGGTTCTGGTAGAATCCTTCTACGCTGTTTCGGAAGAGATAAACCAATAGAAAAACACGGGTTCGACACCAAAGAAGCAGCACGCAACCGCCACCGGTTCTCGCTGTACGAACAGAAAGACCTGGAGCAGATGACCAGGCAATGGCGGGGTAGAGTCGCAGGTGCAGACACAGGAAGGAACCGCAATCAACGGCAGTGGTTTGAAGATTCCTCGACCAACTAGCCAAGGACTGCCTTATTATTGGCGCAGACGTTCATATTGGCTACCTCACTTGAGCGAATTTTATCGCGAACACGTCCGAGTGTCAGGCGTTGTGGCCAAATTCGATTCACCGCCTAGCTGCGTTCGCCCGACCGCAGCAATCCACCGTCTGGCGACGATGAAGGCAGAGTTTGTTTTGCTATCGCGACGCTTTCCAACCACTTGCATCGCGGCGCACATGGGCAGCCGGGTTGGAGGTCGGTTCGCGGTGTGACTGGGGTAAATGCTGCATGCTGGGCTGGGATACTTTAAGATCCGACGACGGAGCGTCGGACCACTTTGAGGATACTTTAAGATCCGACGACGGAGCGTCGGGCCACATTGGCGCGGAACTGGGCGTTTCGAAACTGGCCCACACGATCGGCTTGGCATGGCCGGCCCACTGGGCGGCCGATGGCGCGATGGGACGCAAGGCGGTCATGTCTTCCTCACGCAACAATCCAGGATTCCAACGCGGTTCGTGGTTGAAGTCGGCTGGGGCAGGGATCGGTAACATCGCAGGAACTTGGCCGCGGCCCTCGCTGTTGGAGCTGTCGCTCTTGCCGCGTGCCGCGCTGGCCTGCTGTGGCTGCTCGCTCGTTTGCGGGTAGCGAACAACGCTTCGCAAGCTGGGTCGCAATTCGCTCGATTGTACTGGTGCAGCGGCCGACGTTCCATTCGGCGGAAGCACAGGAGGCACATCGGCTGGATCGAGATAGACTCCCGCAGGCGGCGCACCGCTTGGCGCAGGCGACGTCGTGGGGGCCGGTCCGTATTGGCTCGGCTGCGAATAGGGAGTTGTGCCAGGTGCCTGCGGAGCGACGAGACCGGGAATGCTGCTGGGTACGCTTCCTGGAACCACCGTCTGCCACGGCGTGGACATGCCATAGCTACCACCACTCGATCCGCCATCGGCCGAACCCAAATAGGGCGCCTGCGATAGTGGGGCAGTCGGATACGCTCCGGCCGGCCCAACGCTCGTCGGAGCCATCCCTGCAGGGATTTGGCCTCCGGGATAAACCGCTTGGGCTGGCAGCCCAGATTGAGGTTGCAATGCCGAGTAGCCCCCCGTGCCGTCGTTGGTTCCGTAGACGCCGTAAGCCGTTGAGTAAGGTGCGGTGATCGAGGGGGATGAGTAGGCTAGCGGAATTCCGCCGCTCGGAAGCGTATAGGTCGGCAGGGCTTGCGCGGGAGGTTGAAAGGTCGGTGCGGCATTGGAACCAAACAAAGCGCTGCGTCCCCAAATCGGCGTGCGTTGGGCCATCGTTTCATACGATGTGCAAGGTGCCATGGCGACTACCTGGGCCCCGGTATTTGGATCCGTCGTTAACAGAGGGCGATAGTAGGTCACTGGCGCCCGCTGAGCTTGAGTTTGAAAATTGGGAACGTACGAAAGCGTCGACGGTAGATTCGAAGGCAGCGTAGCCGCAGCGATTCCGGTCGGCATTGGGGCCGTGTAGCCCGCCCCCGCAGGTCCGATGGCCGGCAGTTGCGAACCGTAGTAAGTCCCGTAGTTGCCGGCATAACCCGTAGCAGGATAAGCGGCTGCCCCATAAGCGGCCGCGTAACCACCATTGCCGACGGGCACAGGGGCGCCAACCGCGTAGGCGGGCCCCGCCTGCGTGCGCCCGAACAGCCAGTCGAGCAACGGCCCGGCTTGAGCCGCGCGGGGAGACAGTCCACAGCTAACCAGTGCGATCAGTGCCATGGTCGATCGTGTGCGTTTGAGCGACATCTTGAATATCTCCGTGCGACTTCGAGCGAATAGGTGCTGCGGGAGTCTAAAAAAAACGAGCAAACCAGCGGTGCGTACCCAATTGATGCCAGCGCGTCGGTCATTCGTCAATGCAAGCAACCCGCTTCTTGAGCAAATGACAAATTATTAGGTACCGCGCCGGGTAGCGCGTTACGGTCGTAACGATTATGGCGGGCTGCACCGCCGCGAGCTGATTTCCACAAGTCCCTTAGCGAATCTTAGGTCGCACCCCCGCCAAGACAAGCGTGAAACTTAAAAGAAAAATAACAAACGTCCTCGCTAGTGCTGCGGGCCCGCAATTGCATAGCAGACTGCGACTTACTTCTATGACGTAAACTTAGTCGCTATCATCGTTTACTTCATTATTTCCGGGAACTCATGAATAATCCGGGTGAACGCAGCGGGTCGCGGCGGAAGCAAATAAAAAATGCGCGCTACCCTGAGTCGATGGCTGGGCGGGAAGTGGGTATCATTGACGGAAGTGGGCTTCCCACGCAAACTGCCAATATCGACCGCCAATCGGCTACCCCTTTTTTTGAAGCAGCCTGGCATGAAGTGCCAACATTGCGAAAAACCTGCCACCTTCCACATTACGGAATTGACCGAGCCGAGCGGGCCGATCATGGTCCACCTATGCGAAGAGCATGCCCGTGTATACCTGTCGCAAGAAACGGTCGACTCCCCCACCAACGCGCTGGCGGGCATGTTGGCGAAACAACTCAAGCTCGAGCAGACCGCCGAACAATTGGCCAAGCTCGACAAGAAGACCTGTCCCGTGTGTGGAATTACCTTTGCCGAATTCCGGCAATCGGGCAGGCTCGGCTGCGGCTACGACTACGTCTGCTTTCAAAGCGACTTGGAACCGCTGCTGCTCAACATCCATGGTTCGAAGACGCACAAGGGCAAACGCCCGACGCGCCGCACTGGTGCTCCAGACCGCCAACATGAATTGATTCAATTGCGGCGTGAGATGCAGGAGGCCATCGCCAAAGAGCAGTACGAGAAAGCGGGCGAGTTGCGTGATAAGATCCAGAAATTCGAGCGTGGCGACGGCCCCAACGAGTGATGCGCGTGCGTTAAAGATACTTAGTTTATGTTTATGTTTATGAATAGAAATCCCTAAAGTCATTTTGTTAGCTGACTGATCAACGTGAAATTAGAAGAACTGGCAGGAAAATGTGGCGAGTGGTTGCGCGGCTCTGGGCCAGAGTCGGATATCGTGATCAGCAGCCGCATCCGCTTGGCTCGCAACCTGGCAGAATTCCCCTTTGTGCGCCGCGCCAGCCACGAAGAGCGGACGCAAATTGCCAAGTCGACTCGCGCCAAGATCGAAACCATCCAAGAG
Organism: Pirellulaceae bacterium; assembly: GCA_020852965.1. Classification (GTDB taxonomy): domain Bacteria; phylum Planctomycetota; class Planctomycetia; order Pirellulales; family Pirellulaceae; genus Aureliella. The sequence continues at coordinate 25,868 of JADYZV010000123.1, forward strand.
TGGACTAACATTCAAGTCCTCGAGCTCGAGCGTTTGGACGAGGTCGATCGTCAATTTCTTGTCGAGCGACAGTTGATGAGCCGCGAGATGGCTGATGGCGAAGGGGATCGTTCGGTCGTTATCGATTTGGACGAACGCTTTAGCGTCATGATCAACGAAGAGGATCACCTGCGCATTCAAGTCATGTGTAGTGGCCTCGACTTGACTACGGCCTGGCAGCGCATCGACGAACTCGATAACCAACTCGAACGCAAGCTGACGTACGCCTTTCACGACACGTTTGGCTACTTGACCGCTTGCCCCACCAATGTCGGTACCGGTTTACGCGTGAGCGTGATGCTGCATCTTCCTGCGTTGGTGATCACCCGCGAAATCGAAAAAGTTTTTCGCAGCTTGCAGAAGATCAACGTGGCCGTTCGCGGATTGTACGGTGAAGGCTCGCAGTTCATGGGGGATTTCTATCAAATCAGCAATCAAATCACCTTGGGGCGGACCGAAGCGGAGCTCGTCAACACGGTCCAAGAGGTCGTGCCGCGCATTATTGAATACGAACGGCGGGCTCGAGACTTTCTGGTCAATGAAAGCGAGCAGGATCTGCACGATGACGTTAGTCGGGCCTATGGAATTCTCTGCACGGCCAAGAAAATCAGCAGTGAAGAAACCTTGCACTACCTTTCGAAGGTGCGCATGGGGGTCAACCTGGGACTGATCCGCTCGATCGAAATCGCCACGATCAACAAGTTGTTCGTACACACTCAACCTGCGCATCTGCAAAAGCTGCGTGGGCAGCACCTGTCGGTCGCCGATCGCAATATCGAGCGGGCCAGCTATCTGCAAAGCCACCTGGTGCCCAAAAACGGTAGTAACAATTGAGTGCGCGGCTGGCGAAAATCCTCATCGCCTACCACCAACTGTGGCTGCTGCTGGCTCTACTGTTGGGAATCGTCAGTCTGCCGTTAGCGTCGCGATTGAAGCTCGATTGGCGCGTGGAACAAATGTTCCCAGCGGGAGATCCGCTCGTCGCCTCGTATGCGCGCTTGCAGGAACGCTTTGGTGGCAATCAAATAGTGCTGGCCGTCTATCGCGATCCGCAGTTGTGGGACGCCACGGGTGCTGGTCTCACTCGACTGGAGGAGATTAGCGGCAAGTTGGCTGCCGTAGACGGCGTCAACTCGGTTCTCAGCCTGGCTGAACTGCATGCGATTCTAGAAAAGCTGCGTGGTCCGATTCAATTGCTGGGATTCGGCGGCCAACGTAAGCCACCGTTGCTCGATGAAGACGATGAACTGGCCCAAGCCATGCTGCACGTCTTCGAAGGATACACCCATCGCCCTGACAGCCAGTACACGTCGATCGCCTGCATGCTGGCCGCCGATCCCGCCAGGCAGGCACCGGCAGGGACCGCGATGTCCGGGGTCGACGCGCAGGCCGGCTCACCCAACTTGGAAACCACTCTAGCCGCTCTGCACAGCGTGATGAACGAACTGCCCAGGCCAGCCTCCGACGGGTTCATCACCGGCGAACCGGTGTTGGTTTCTGAAGGTTTCCGTATGGTCAACCGCGATGGTTGGCGACTGGGCGTCGTTTCGTCGATACTGGTCTCGTTGGTGCTTTTGGTTTGTTTTCGCTCGCTGCGCTGGACTTTGATTCCACTGGTGATCGTACACTGGTCGCTGATCGCCACGCGCGCGGTGCTGGTACTGCTGGGGCTCGACCTGACGATGATTAGCAGTACGCTTACGGCGATTGTGACTGTGATTGGCGTGGCCACCTCGATTCACTTGTTGTTGAAATTCCAGCAGGGCAGGCGTCGTGGCAGTACCCGCGCCGAAGCGTTGGAGGACTCGTTCTCCCAGCTTATTGCACCGATCACTTGGGCTTGCATTACCGACGCGGTCGGCTTTCTATCGCTCACCTCGGCGGCCGTGGGACCGATTCGCGATTTTGGTTTGATGATGGCCGTCGGCTCGATGATGGTCCTGGTCGCCATCGTGCTCTTGGTCCCTGGGCTGGCGCTTCTGGGAAGGTGGGACACCGACCCGCACACGCCGCAGCTCGATCTATTGGTGCGTTTATGGTTGCGACGACTGCTCGAATTCTGCTTGGCGCGACGACGACTCGGGCTGTTCCTACTCTTCGGTCTGACGCTGTTCGGGGGCGTGGGTAGTTTGTTGATGCACGTCGAGACCGACTACACCAAAAACTTTTCCAGCAACAGTCCACTCGTGCTCGGCTACGAAGTGATCGAGCGCGAGCTCGGCGGTGGCGGTGTGTGGGATATCATGTTGCCTGTCCCCGAGACGCTGGGCGATGAATACTTTGCACAAGTCGTCGAGCTCGAACGGCTCCTGCGCGATCTTCAAGTCGCCGATGGCCGGCGGACGCTATCGCTGAGCAAAGTGCTGAGTTTTGCGGATGCTGAATTGGCCAGCCGACAAGGCCCGTTTTTGGCCGCGATCCCCTTCTCGGCTCGGCTCCAAGGCATGCGAGCGGCGATGCCCGACTTCAGTCGTATCTTACTCACGGAAACACCTGATTCGCACGGAAAGCAGTGGCTGCGCATTATGTTGCGCAGCCACGAACGCGTGGGAGCTCAAGCCAAAAGTGACTTGGTCGAGGCCGTTCAGACGAGCGTTTCGGAGTTTACCAGTCGTCCTGCCTGGCGAGCTTTGTTCGCGTCAACACCGCCGCTGGCCGAAGTCGCTGGCTACCACGTGATGCTTGGAAAACTAGTCGCCAGCATTTTGTCTGATCAATGGAAATGTTTCCTGCTCGCTACACTTGGCATTCTCATCGTGATGACCCTGGCCACGCGTTCGCTCAAGCTGGCGCTGATCGCCATCGTTCCCAACGCGTTGCCGGTGTTGTTGGTGCTGGGGACGATGGGTTGGCTGGGCTTGCCGATCAACATGGGTGCCGCCATGATCGCTGCAGTATCGCTAGGCCTATCGGTCGATAGCTCGATCCACTATCTATTGCACTATCGCCGCGCTCTGGTGGGCCAGCCACGACCACTGAAAGCCTTGGTCTCAGCCCAAGAGAATGTCGGGCTAGCGGTCTTGCTTTCGACGGCCGCTCTCGTGGCTGGATTCATTAGCTTGGCCACCAGCGAGTTCATTCCGACCGTCGTATTTGGCACGCTGGCCAGCCTGACCATGCTCGGCGGCCTGCTTGGCAATCTCGTCGTGCTGCCACTGTTGATCGCCCCCAATGTGGCCCGACGCTCCGCGTCGGATTGAGCAATTCAGTTTCGGTGGGGGACCACCGAGCTACGTTAACCCAATGTGGCCCGACGCTCCGCGTCGGATGAGAAAGCGTTGGAGTCTAGGCTTTAGCCGATCCTCGTGCCTCTCCAAAACGCCCAAAGGCTACACTCCAACCAATGCGACGGTTGATGCTCGCTAAGTCCACGCTCCTGCCAGACGAGCTGGCAGGGGGCATAGCTGGAATGTCGCACATCATCGCTCGTGTGTTGTTGAATCGGCCAGTTGTTGTTAATTTGATGGTTCGTGCATCGCAACACTCCCACCTCACTTACTACTCAAAGAATTCTCCAGCATGTCCGCTTCGCGCATTGTCTACACCTACACCGATGAAGCTCCGGCCCTTGCGACTCGTTCGCTGCTGCCGATCCTTGAAGCCTTCTCGCGCCCGGCAGGGGTCAGCTACGAATTGCAAGACATCTCGCTCGCCGGACGTATCTTGGCCAACTTCGCCGACTACCTGACTCCCCAGCAGCAGCAGCCCGATGCACTGGCCCTGCTGGGAAAGCTGGCCACCACGCCGACGGCCAATATCATCAAGCTTCCCAATATCAGCGCCTCGCTGCCGCAATTGATCGAAGCCATCGAAGAGCTGCAATCGCATGGTTATAAAATCCCTAACTACCCCGCCCAACCGTCCAATGACGCCGAGCAAGCGATCAAGTCCCGTTATGCGAAAGTGCTTGGCAGCGCCGTCAATCCAGTACTACGTGAAGGAAACTCCGACCGTCGCGTCGCACCGCCCGTGAAGGCCTATGCGAGAAAAAACCCGCATTCGATGGGCCGGTGGTCGAGCGATTCAAAGTCACACGTATCGCACATGAGTAGCGGAGATTTTTTCGGCAGTGAGCAGTCGTGTGTGCTGGATCAAGCCACGAGTGTCAATATCGAGTGGCTAGGCGGCGATGGCACCAGCAAGCTGCTCAAAGAGAATCTGCCGCTACAAGCTGGCGAGGTGATCGATGCTTGCGTCATGAGTTGTCGCGCTTTGCGCGAGTTCATCTCGGAGCAGATCGACGACGCTCGGCAGCGAGACGTGCTGCTTTCGTTGCACTTAAAAGCCACCATGATGAAGGTCTCCGATCCGATCATCTTCGGGCATGTCGTCAAAGCCTATTACGCTCCGGTGCTTGAGAAACACGCAGCGGCGCTCGAACGCATCGGCTTCAATCCCAACAATGGTATCGGCGATCTGTATGACAAGCTCGATCAACTCTCCGCCGACGAGCAGGCGACTATTGCGGCGGACATGGATGCGATCTACGCGCGCGGTCCGCGTGTGGCGATGGTCGATTCGGACAAGGGGATCACCAACTTGCACGTCCCTAGCGATGTCATCGTCGACGCCTCGATGCCAGCGGCGATTCGCACTTCTGGGAAGATGTGGGGCGCTGATGGCAAGCTGCACGACACCAAATTCATGATCCCCGATCGCTGCTATGCGGGGCTGTATCAAGAGACGATCGAATTCTGCAAGCAGCATGGTGCCTTTGATGTGACCACGATGGGCTCCGTTTCCAACGTGGGCTTGATGGCACAAAAGGCTGAAGAGTACGGCTCACACGATAAGACCTTCGAGATTGCACAAGCGGGCCAGGTGCGGGTGGTCGATTCGGCTGGCAATGCGCTGATGGAGCACGCGGTCGAAGCGGGGGATATCTGGCGCATGTGCCAGACCAAGGACATCGCCATCCGCGACTGGGTCAAGCTGGCGGTAACTCGCGCTCGACTAACCGGACACACGGCTATTTTTTGGCTTACCCCACAGAGAGCCCATGACGCCAATTTGATCGCCAAAGTGAAGCAGTACTTGGGCGACCACGATACCAGCGGGCTCGACATCCAGATCATGTCGCCCGAAGAGGCCACGCGTGCGACGTGTCTACGAGCCAAGCAGGGCCAGGATACGATCTCGGTCACCGGCAACGTGTTGCGTGACTACTTGACGGACCTATTTCCCATTTTGGAATTGGGCACCAGCGCGAAGATGTTATCGATCGTACCCTTGTTGGCCGGTGGCGGTCTGTTTGAAACGGGCGCTGGTGGCTCGGCTCCCAAGCACGTCGAGCAATTCCTGAAGGAAGGGCACTTGCGCTGGGATTCGCTAGGTGAGTTCCTGGCGCTGGCGGCTTCCCTGGAGGATCTGGGGCACAAGACATCCAATGCTCAGGCGTTGCTGCTTGCGCGTTGCTTGGACGAGGCTACGGGGCAGTTTTTGGACAATGACAAATCCCCTTCGAGGAAAGTGAACGAGCTCGACAATCGGGGCAGCCATTTTTACTTGGCTCTGTATTGGGCGCAGGCGTTAGCCGCGCAGGGCGATGACGCCGAGTTGCAAGCAAAATTCGCACCGATCGCCAAGGAACTGCTGCAGCGCGAGTCGCAGATTGTCGCCGAGCTCAATGCGGCTCAGGGGCAGCCGATCAATCTGGGCGGTTATTATCAGCCTGACCCAGCTCTCACCACAGCCGCCATGCGCCCCAGCGCCACATTTAACCAGATAATTTCGCAACTCGATTGATGTCTGCTAGTGCAGGCTCGTAACGAGTGCCGCGAGTTACTGCAGACCGAAGCAAGTGATCCAGGCGCCCCGTTTCCGCGCCCCACCGAAAAGGGGCCGATAGAAGCATAGCTCGGGTTTTCAGCTCAAATTCTGTGGTGGTCTCAAGTCGTTGCCCTGAGGGCCAATGCGCGGATCCATCCGCACGCGCTGCCCGTGCCGTAACTCGCGGCACTCGTTACGAGCCTACTCCGGGCTGCCCGTGCCGCAACTCGTTATCTTCGTTACGAGCGTACTCCAGGCTGCCCCTGCGCCAGCAGGTTTAGCCACTTCGGGCTGTTGTGTGGGGCGAACGTCCCAGATTTGGCAGGAACTAGCGGCGATTTCAATCGCTTGAGGGCCAAATTCGTCTTGCGGTAGCCAGACTCGCCGATACACTATCCCCTTCCTGAAAACTTACACGCGCTTCCTGGGCCAGCGTAGCTCAGTTGGTAGAGCTGCTGATTTGTAATCAGCCGGTCGGGGGTTCGAGTCCCTCCGCTGGCTCTTGGTGTTTGCTGGAACGGTTTTGCACGGGCTTCGCCTGCTGTAGAATTCAGTAAATACTTGGAGTTTCGGCCTGTCGAGTGAAACGTGTGGGAGTTGGAGGGGCCGGTTTCCGGGAGGTTGCCCGAGTGGTTAAAGGGGACGGACTGTAAATCCGTTACTTCGGTTACACAGGTTCGAATCCTGTACCTCCCATTGGCGAACCGTAGCCCAAGTGGCAAACTGTAGGGAATTGTCGACCTGACCTTGCGACCAACTGAGGTGCTTTGGCCGTGCTGAGTGAACCATTCAGCCTGGCTGGGGTCTCTCATGCGGACTGCCGGCCGGGCTGATAGTCGCCATCAATCGACTGAGTTCTAGCTTTGGCAGCAGCCGGGGATAGGAAGCAGGCGAATGGGAAGCGGGTGTAGCTCAATGGTAGAGCAGCAGCCTTCCAAGCTGAATACGAGGGTTCGATTCGCGTCACCCGCTCTCGAGGTACCCAAAAGAACTCGGAGGGTGTTGTAGCTCAGTTGGTAGAGCACTTCCTTGGTAAGGAAGAGGTCATGGGTTCAAGTCCCATCAACAGCTCTTGCTCGGAGACTTGCAGGATTGTCGAGCGAGGTGCCATGCGGCATAGGTTTTGTTTTAGTCCTGGTCACAACGCGGGCACAGCGCCTGCGTGATTCACTCAGTTTTTCGTTGTTAGGTGTAGCGAACAATGGCCAAAGAGCAGTTCAAACGTACAAAGCCGCACTGTAATGTCGGCACTATCGGTCACATTGACCACGGCAAGACAACCACCACGGGGGCTCTGCTTGCCGTGCAAGCAGCCAAGGGTCTGGCGAAGGCGAAAGCCTACTCAGACATCGCCAAGGGTGGGACCGTCCGCGACTCCACCAAGACGGTAACCATCGCCGTATCGCACGTAGAATACGAGACCGAGAATCGTCACTACGCGCACATCGACTGCCCTGGCCACGCCGATTTTATCAAGAACATGATCACCGGTGCTGCCCAGATGGACGGTGCGATTTTGGTGGTCAGCGCGGCAGACGGTCCAATGCCGCAAACCAAGGAGCACGTGCTACTGGCTCGCCAAGTTGGTGTGCCTGCGATCGTGGTCTTCCTCAACAAGTGCGACCTGGTCGATGACCCTGAGTTGCTCGAGTTGGTCGAGTTGGAAATCCGCGAGCTGTTGAGCAAGAACGATTTCCCTGGCGACGACATTCCGATCGTCAAGGGCAATGCACTGGCCGCTTATAATAACCCAGCCGATCCCGAAGCTAGCAAGTGCATCACCGAGCTGCTCGAAGCGGTCGACAGCTACGTCCCGCAACCTGATCGCGAAGAAGACAAGCCATTCTTGATGGCTATCGAAGACGTGTTCAGCATCGAAGGCCGCGGTACCGTGGCTACGGGTCGAGTCGAGCGTGGCCTGATCAAGGTCGGCGAAGAAGTTGAGCTGATCGGCTTGAAGGACCTGCCTACCAAGACCATCGTCACCGGTGTGGAAATGTTCCGCAAGGAAATGACGGAAGGTCGCGCTGGTGACAACGTCGGCTGCTTGCTGCGTGGCATGAAACGCGACGACATCGAGCGTGGTCAAGTGCTTGCTAAGCCAGGCTCGATCACTCCGCACAAGAAGTTCGAAGCCGAAATCTATTGCTTGAGCAAAGACGAAGGTGGTCGTCACACGCCATTCTTCAGCGGCTATCGCCCTCAGTTCTACTTCCGTACTACGGACGTTACCGGCTCGGCCAATTTGATCGGTGCAGAAATGTGCATGCCTGGCGACAACGTCAAGATCGAAGTCGAACTGCAAAAGAAGATCGCCATGGATGACGGTGTCCGCTTCGCTATCCGCGAAGGCGGCAAGACGGTCGGATCGGGCGTTGTCACCAAGATCGTCGAGTAATGTGGCCCGACGCTCCGCGTCGGATTCCAAACTGAACTGTGGCCCGACGCTCCGCGTCGGATGTCAGACTGAACTGTGGCCCGATGCTCCGCGTCGGATGTCAAGCTACGATTTTGAATATGGCCCAGCGCTAGGCGTCGGGCCAGCCCGAGGAAATGAGATCGACTGTTAGGGGTGTAGCTCAATTGGCAGAGCACTGGTTTCCAAAACCAGCGGTTGCGGGTTCAAGTCCCTCCGCCCCTGCTTGAGCGAAAGCTAACAACGATTCGGTAACTAGAGTCGGTAAATGGACTGATTAGCCAATGAGTGTAAGGCAAAACGCAATGACGTCGCGATCGTGGGTGCAAGAACTATTTGCATCTGGGTTGTATAAACGCAACCAAGGCAAAATGGTCCGGCAGATAACCGCCATATCCATATTCTTGGTGGCGGTTGTATCAGCTTGGCGAGCGCACGCGCTGTTCATCGCGCCGACGGTTGGCGATGGCAATCGGGTAATTGGCTATTTAATTGCCTTAATCCTAGGTGGTGTGGGCTGTTGGATCGGCTTTCGTTTGGTAAACTGGCCCACGTTCGCTGATTTTTTGATTTCGGTAGAAGCCGAGTTGAATAAAGTGTCTTGGCCGACTCAGCGCGAGTTGGTGCGAGCCTCGATTGTGGTGATCTTTACGATCTTGCTACTGTCAGCGATATTGTTTGGTTACGATGCACTGTGGAAATTCCTGTTTGCCATGATGGGTATAGCCTGAGATCGTGGGCACAATCCGTTGTGCGGTATTCAAAAACATGGTGACTTTGAGAAATCTAGTTGCGGCACACTTCGTGCGAGGCTAGTTTGTGGGTTGGAAGCGATTGGTTTGCTCCCAGCCGTCATGATGACTTTTTAAATTAGAAAATCTTCCTAGCCAGGAGATGGCAGTGACGGTCCCAGGGTATGGGGTGCGGTCACGATCGTTTGTACTGGCGGGGGTGCCAAGTGAGTGAAAAAAAAGAGATAGACGATTCGCCAACTGCGGGTGCTGCTGCCGGTATGGACTGGTACATCATCAAGGTGGCTTTCAATCGTGAAGACGGTATTCGCGATGCGTTGCACAAACGCATCAAGATGGCCGGCTTAGAAGAGCACTTCGGTGAGATCTTAGTACCCACCGAAGATGTCGTCACTTACAATCGCAATGGTACTCGCCGCGTTGTCAAGCGCAAGCTCTACCCAGGTTATCTGATGGCCTACATGACCATCAACGATGACTCTTGGTTCTTGGTTAGGGAAACGCCTGGAGTGGGTGACTTCACCGGCTCGGGTGGCAAACCGACACCGATGCTTCCCGAAGATGTCGAGAAGATCGTGAAGAAGCCCGTCTTGGACGATGAAGACGAACCCGCCATGAAAACGGCCATTCCGTTTCGCCCTGGTGATCGCGTTCGCGTCAAGGAAGGGAACTTCCAGAACCTTGAAGGCGAAGTGGAGAAGGTTGATGAGTCCAATGGCCGCGTGACGGTCATCATCAGCATCTTCGGTCGCAGTACCCCCGTGGAGATCGATCACTGGCAAATCGAAGAGATTTAGCCTGCCGACCGCCTCCGCTCCCCAACGCAAGCGGAACTTGACCAGAGAGTTCCAGTCAGTCTTCGAGCCTCTGACGATTTTTCCGCTGCGTGCCAACATTCATCAAATCAATTCCGCCGCACAGTTCGCTTGCGAATGGCGGCGGAAACCTGAGAGCAAAACTAGCGCTGGAGAATAAAGCCAATGGCGAAACAAGTCGTCGGACAAGCCAAATTTCAGGTACCCGGTGGTGCTGCCACACCGGCGCCACCTGTCGGTACGTCCCTGGGTAAATTTGGTATCAACTTGGGGCAATTCGTCTCCCAGTTCAACGAGCGCACCAAGGAGTACAACGGGACCCCCATCCCAGTTGTCGTCACGGTCTTCAATGATCGAACCTTCGAGTTCGTGACCAAGAGCCCACCAGCGGCCGCGCTGTTGAAGCAGGCAGCCGGTGTCGCGAGCGGGTCGGGCGAGCCAAATAAGAAGAAGGTCGGCAAAGTCACCAAGGCGCAGATCGTTGACATCTGCAACAAAAAGATGGCCGACTTAAACGCGCGGGATCTCGAACACGCCACGCGCATGATTGAAGGTACTGCCCGCAGTATGGGCTTGGAGGTAGAAGGTTAAATCATGGTGAAATTGAGCAAAGCAATGAAGGCGATGAACGCCAAGACGCCTGAGACCAAAGCTCCGATGCCCTTGGCACAGGCGATTGAAATCCTCAAGGGTTTCCCTGCTCGTAAGTTCGACCAAAGCGTAGAGATCCACATGCACTTGGGTATCGACCCCGCGCAGGCTGACCAGTTGGTCCGCGGCTCGGTGGTTCTACCCAACGGCATTGGCAAAACGCAACGCATCGTAGTCTTCGCCAAGGGCGACCTGGCCGCTGCGGCACAAGCTGCGGGTGCGGACGAGGTTGGCCAAGAGGACTTGGCCAAGAGAATCAAGGACGGTTGGACCGACTTCGACGTGTGCATCGCCACGCCCGACATGATGGGTTTGGTTGGCCCGTTGGGTAAGGTCCTTGGGCCGCGAGGTCTAATGCCTTCTCCGCGAGCGGGAACGGTTACCATGGACGTGACTCGCGTCGTGCAAGAGTACAAAGCGGGTAAAGTCGAATTTCGTAACGACAAAGGCTCCAACCTGCATGCCATCGTCGGCAAGCTTAGCTTTGATGCGCAAAAGCTGATCGAAAACATCGAAGCCTTCATGGCATATGTCAACAGCTTGAAGCCTCAAGCTTGTAAGGGCACCTACATCAAGAGTATCGCCATTTGTGCCACCATGTCCCCCAGTGTCCGCGTAGCCGCCTAATCGGGCAGAGTAAATTATGAGTAAATACGTAAAGAACTTGATCGCCGACGAACTCAAAGGTCGGCTCGATGGTGTCAGTGATGCCATCATCGCCAATGTCATCGGCATGAATTCTGCAAAAACCTACGAAATCCGCAAGTTGATGCGGGAAAAAGGGGTGAGCATGCTGGTGGTCAAACGCAGTTTGGCCGGGCGGGCTACTGCCGACAGCAGCCTCAATAGTCTGTTCGAAGGTAAGCAAGGCTCGATGGCCATCATTTGGGGGTGCGATGATTTCGTCAGCCTCTGCAAAGAGATCGCCACACTGGTCAAGAGCAATCAGTTCGCTAAGTTCGAGTTGCGTGGCGGAGTGATGGACGGCGAAGAATTGTCCGCCGAACAAGTCCTGGCGATCAGCAAGTGGCCCAACCGTGAAGAACAGATTGCACTGTTGGTAGGGCAAATCCTCAGCCCCGGTGCCAATCTGTCTGCTCAGTTGCTCGGCTCGGGTGCCAAGCTGGCTGGCCAAGTCAAAAAGTTGGTTGAAAATAAGGAGGGTGAAGCATAGGCAGAACTCTCCGCTGGCACTGGCCGTCCACCACGGACAGCCACGAGCGGCCAGCCTTTGTTTAACGTTCGAGTACACCAGTTAGATTTCCAGAAAAATAAGTTTCAACTTCCGTAATAAAGGTTTAAGAAGACATGTCAGAAACAGCATTCGCAGATGACATCAAGCAACTAGGGGATTCGATTGTCGGTTTGACGCTCAAGCAGGCCAAAGACCTGAGCGACTACCTCAAGGAAGAGCACGGCATCGAAGCCGCTTCCGGTGGCGGAATGATGATGATGGCCGCTGCTGAAGGTGGTCCTGCAGTAGAAGCCGAGCAAACCGAGTTCGACGTCGTTATGACTAGCTTTGGCGACGCCAAGCTAAACGTGGTGAAGATCGTCAAGAACCTCACCGGCGCTTCGTTGATGGACGCCAAGAAGTTGGTCGAAGCCGTGCCTGCCAAGATCAAGGAAGGCGTTTCCAAAGAGGACGCCGAGAAGGTCAAGAAGGAACTCGAAGAAGCCGGTGCTACCGTAGAACTCAAGTAGTTTTCGGCTTGTCGCGACCAGCGATTGGTCGACTCCCAAAATCAAAAAGCCCAGCACCAAAAACTGCTGGGCTTTTTTTATCGTCGCTGACCGCTCCGCCGGTCAGTCGCTTTGGAGCTCAATTGCCATGCGCGTGCAAGCGAGTAGAGTTGGCAGTAGGCTGTTGACATCACTCCAGCGCGCTGACGCGGTCAAACAGACCACATCGAGACATACCTTTTCCTCCGTGCTGGATGTCATTTGCTGGTTTCAGATATACGGCTATGTTATCCTATACGGTTGGTATCTTTCTATCGAACAAAGGTGACGATGGCTATGGGTTCAGTTGGTCGCAAAAACTTGTGGTGTGCGCTAGTTGTAATTCTCTCGATCAGCAACGCCACGCTGCGGGCCGACGAGGCGTGGCGCGTGGGGGTGGGCAAGGTCGACATCACTCCCGAGGAGCCAGTTCGGCTCAGTGGCTATGCGGTGAGGGTCGAGTCCAGCGCGGGGGTTGCTGACCCTATCGCAGCTCGCGCGATGGTGATCTCTCCGGCCAACGCAAAAGATGACTCGCAATCGTTAGTCCTGGTTTCGATCGATGCCATCGGTGTCAGTAGCGCCATGACCGTGGCCGTCTCGCATTGGCTTGAAGAACAATATGTGATTCCTCGGAGCCAATTGGCCATCAGTTCCACCCACTCGCACTCCACACCACATCAAACTGGTTTGATAAAGAACCTCTTTCCGGTCCCGTCCACGGCAGAACAGGTGGCGGCCAGCGAGCGATATACAGAAAAACTTCATAAAGCGATCGAGCAAGCCATTGCTGCGGCCATGGAGTCGCGAACTGCCGCCCATCTATCGATTGGAAATGCCCAGGCGAATTTTGCCAAGAACCGTCGGCCGCAGGCTGATGGGCCTGTCGATCATCGCGTGCGGCTGTTGATCGCACGAGGCGACGATGGACTCGTGCGTGGCGCTGCCTTCATGTACGCCTGCCACTGTACCACCCCCGGTAGTAACGCGGAAGTCAGCGGCGACTGGGCCGGTCTGTCTGCAGCTCGTTTGGAGCAATTGCACGCCGGGAGCGTGTGGTTGCCAATCATCGGCTGCGGTGCCGACGCCAACCCCGAGCCTCGCGGTACATACGATATGGCCCAGCAACATGCCGCCGAATTGGTCAGCGCGATTGACGCAAAAATCGCTGAACCCCAGCAGTTCACACCGCTCGCCGAGTCAGCTTTTCCTGTGGCGCACTTTGGCTACGCGGGCTTAGCGCCTGAACAACCGTCGGCCGAATTGATCGAACAACGGCAGAACAGTGAGAACCCAATCGAGCGGTTTTGGGCTGCGAACATGTTGGAAACACTCAAGGAAATGGGGCGACTCCCCGAGACGTACCCCATGCCGATTCATACATGGCAATTTGGTGACGCGCTGACGTGGGTTTTCCTAGGTGGCGAAGTCGTTGTCGACTATCAATTTCAATTGGAGAAGGAGCTCACCGTCGGCCAAACCTGGGTGGCCGCCTACACGGACGATGTTTTTGCCTACGTAGCCAGCGAACGGATGCGAGCCGAGGGGGGCTACGAAGTGGATTCATCGATGCTGTACTATTCGCAGCCCGGGCGTTGGCAAAGTGGTACACAGTCGCTTATCGTGCGCCGCGTGCGTGAAATCCTCGAAGATAGCTATAGCGAAGAACGCCCGTTGAGCGCTCAACAAGCCATTGAAGCCACTCGCGCCTCGGAAGGCTATCGCGTCGATCTTGTTGCCGCCGAACCGCTAGTGAAAGACCCAATCAACCTGGCCTTCGGTATCGACGGCCGCGTGTGGGTCGTAGAAATGTCCGACTACCCATTGGGCGTCGAAGGCGGGGGACACGTCAAATGGATGCGTGATCGAGATGGCGACGGGCAAGTCGATGAAATGAAGATTTTTGCCGAAGGCTTATCGTATCCGACCAGCGTCATGCCCTGGCGCGACGGAGCCTTGATCATCGCGGCACCTGATATTCTGTTCGCTCACGACGAGGATGGTGACGGTCAGGCGGATCGAATCGAACCCCTGCTGACTGGGATCGAAGAATCCAACCCACAACATCGGGCTAGCGGATTCGACATCGGGCTCGATGGTTGGCTGCACTTTGCAGTCGGCCACGGTACGAAAGAGCTGTTGAGCCATCGCAATGGAAAAACCTACGCAGTCGCCGGGCGCGATGCGGCCTGGAACCCTGACACCGGCGAGTTGCGGACGACCGCCGGCGAAACACAGTTCGTGCGTGGTCGAGATGCGTTTGGCAATTGGTTTGGCAATTCGAACAGTCTTCCCATGTACCAATTCGTGATCGACGACCGCTATTTGCAACACGCTTCGGTGGCGGGTGGACCTCGCCAGGATCTGCTGACCCCGGCGGTTGCACCACCGGTTTATCCACGCAGTCGCATCGTCGAACGCTTCAACGACTTGTTCGCCCTCAATCGCTTTACCAGTGCCTGCAGCGCTATCGTCATTCGCGTTCCCGGCGTAAATCGTGACCCGGATCGGACTGAGGCGCTCGTCTGCGAGCCGGTGCACAACTTGGTGGCACGCATTGAGCTCAATCCCACGGGCAGCGTCTTCACCGCCGCGCACGAGCCCGATGCGGAACAGTTTGATTTTTTTACATCGATTGATCCTTGGTCCCGTCCCGTGCGCGCTATCAACGCGCCCGACGGCACGGTATGGATCGTCGATATGGTGCGGCGCGTAATCGAACATCCGGAGTGGATCCCAACCGCGTGGCAAGAGCGACTCGACCTACGCAGCGGCTCGCAACTCGGTCGTATTTACCGCGTTTGCTATAGCGACTACCAGGCCGAGCCGATGAAGGCCCTGACAGATAACCGGCGAATACTCCAAGCGTTGGCAAGCGACAATGGTGCCAGACGCGATTTGGCGCTGCAAGCGCTGATTCAAGCGGATGAAGCCAGCGTAGCAACGCTCGAACCGACCGTGCGCGAGTTGGCCAACTCGCACGATCAAGCCGCCGCTGCGCGCGCGTCCGCCTTGGGTTGCCTATTGGCCAAGGCTTGGTTAACCCCGAATGATGTAGTCGCCACGCTCGCAAGCGACGACGCGCGCTTGGTACGTTTGGGCTTGACGCTGGCCGAACATTTTGCGGGCAAGCTAACTCCCGAGTTACAAAACGCTATCAACGATGTGGCCGCGCGCGACTTGGGATTAGCCGTCGATCTGCAGTGGGTGCTAACCGCCACACTGCTTGAAAACTTTGACGCAGCGCATGGGCTTAGTCAGATTGCGGCCCGATCGAGCGACGACCCATGGATTTTAAAGGCCTTCTCATTACTGCGCCAGCCGAAACAGGCTCTGGCGGTTACAGAACAACTGCTCGATCGTTGGCACGCCGACCGGCCATTGTCACCCGAGGGCTTTGCAGCGGTCGAACAATGTGTGTCGAAGCTGTGGGGTGTGTGCAGTGTTCAAGATCGCGAGGCACTGGCCACCGAGCGCCTACAAGCCATGTTGGATAAAGCCGGCAGTGGGTTTACCAATAGTCAGTTGCTGTTGTTATCGAGTCTGGCCAAAGACTCCCCAGCCTCGGAAGCCGATGCGATGGGTGAGCTCCTCAGTCGTGTCACCGATCGGATTATCGAGTTGATGCAAGCCGACAAGTTGAGCGAAGCCGAACAACTGACATTCGTCAATCTGCTGGGAAGTGGGCTGACCAGCAGCGACGATGAACTGAAGATGGCTACCGCCTTTTTGCAACCGGACAAGTCGCTGCAAGTTCGACGAACCACGATCGAATCATTGCGTAGACTACGTGATGGCGAAGTGGGGCGAATGCTGTTGGCCCAGTGGCCCAGTCTCAATTCTTCGCTGCGCTCGTCGGCTGGTGCCACGCTGCTGTCGCGACGCGAATGGGCCAAAGCGCTTGTCGAAGCGCTCGAAGGGGGCCAAGTTACCGCAAGCGAACTCGACCTGCCTACCCTGCAACACTTGAGCACCTACGGCGACCGAGAACTGCGTAATCGGTGTGTCGAGCTATTCGGTCAACCGACCGAACGCTCGCAAGTTGTTGCTGAGTATCTGGCAAGCCTGCCGTCGCCCGCCGCAACGCCCCTCGGGGAGAAATTGTTTACGGAGCACTGCGCCACGTGTCACCAATCCGTCGATGGGAAGCCGCAAATTGGACCTCCCTTAGAAAATCTCGGCCACTGGACTCTCGACCAATGGGTCAGTGCGATTCTAGATCCCAATAAGACGCTCGAGCCCAAGTATCGCCAGAGCACGATCTTGACGGAAGACGGAGAAGTCATCAGTGGTCTGGTACTCGAACGCAACGATCGTGAGTTATTGGTCGGAGTCAGCGATGGCAGCGTCAAGACCGTCCCGACGGCATCCATTGCCGACGAAAAGAACGCGGGCACATCGCTGATGCCCGTCGGCTTTGAGCAGAAGCTCACTCCCGAGCAATTGTCCGAGTTGCTAGGTTTTCTGCGTAGCCGCTAGTGAATAGGGGTAAAGGGGGCAGGAGCGGAGTTTGAGCGTAGCAGGTGGCTGGCGCATGAGCCATCGCCTGCGCAGTCCGCGAATGTGGGTTGGCGTCTCGTGTGTTGCATCAGTGACGCGCGTGTTGACTCGCGCAGTTAGTGCACCTGCGGCCTACTGCGGCTCGGCGTTAAACGAATTTAACGTCCACTACATGATACGGATTTGTAACCTCGTCCAATTCATCAAATGGACTCGCGGGCCTCGTCCACTACGCCAACCCTAGAAACAAGAATGGTTGACGTTTCAGATTTCCAGGCACTGTTGAACGGCTTCGAATACGCGATCGACAGTGATGTCGCGCATGCCGCGCGGGGACTGTTCGGATACCACGAATTCGGGATGGTTGTAGGTCGAAGTCCACTGCGGTGTCGTCGCCCCGAATAAACTGACGACCGGTCGATCGAAGGCGACTGCCAAATGCCTGGGACCGCTATCTGTCGAGACCACCGCCACGCAGCGCTTCAACACGGCTTTGCTCAGACCAATCGGAAGCTGTTCAACGACCCCCATGCTGGCCACACGTCGATCAGCCACGTTTTCTGCGATGCAATTGATTGCCTCGCGATCGGCTGGGCCGCAATGCAGTAGGACCTGAGTTCCCAGTTCGGTAGCCAAGCGAGTCGCCAACGCCTCGACATGTTTGGCAGGCCACAGTCGCTTGGCCGAATTCGCCGCGCCGCTATTAATGGCAATGGTCGGCGTCGCGGCAGAAAATCCGACTTGACTCCACAGCCCGTCGGCTAACTTCTCATCGGTCTCGGTTACGCCGAGCTGCATAGCGCGATTGTGCGAGTCGCAGCCGAGCCAATTGGCCAACTGCAGGTAGTAATCGACGGGTGAAATGGGGCGCATCCGCCTGCCGTCGCGCGGCACTTCGACCGCATCGCTCAGCAGCAGACCGCGACCGTCGCGACGATAGCCGACGACTCGCCGCACACCGGCCAAGCGAAGCACCACCGCCGACCAAAGTGAATTGGTCAATAGAATCGCTACGTTGGCACCACTGCGTCGAATCTGTCGCGCCAACCCCCAGCGCGATCCCGCTGTGGGGCTAGCTTTTTTGTTGAACAACAGCGCTTCGTCGATCCAGGGGCGTTCACCTCCCCAGGCTTGTTCCAACACATCGCGAATCACGGGTCGCATGACGCCGACAATCTTATTGTCGGGAAAGGCGTTTCGCAATGCGCGCAGTGTGGGAGTTGCCATACAGGCATCGCCGACCCAGTTCGGCATGACAACGCACAGAATGGTTGGATCCGATGTCGAGCGTCGCATCGTATGTAGTTCTCCCAGACAGCCTAAATAAGGAAACGCATGGACTTAAGTGGATGCATTGTCTACTTGTACAAAACCTCCCCGTTTCACCGCAAGCTCGTCCCACCGCGAACTCCCTCCGCCATATTCGTTAATTCCTTACGTATTTTGACATTTCTCGTTGAACACCACCATATTCGCCGGAGCTAATCTACACGAAACCCACCTTTGCTTGCATTTTCCTACTCGTGCTCCTACTCGTGCTCCTACTCGTGCTCGTGCTCGTGCTCCTACTCGTGCTCGTGCTCGTGCTCCTACTCGTGCTCGTGCTCAGCCCGGCGGTGCTCGTAATCGAATGCTGCAGCGTGCCTTACGGTGGGCTGTTAGAAGCTTGGGATTGACTGACGATTTGAGGCCATTTCTCGCATACGTTTTAGTTCCGCTCAGCCGGCTGCACCCTTTCTTAAACTCAAACTTAAACTCAGTCGTACAGGCTATTAGTTTAGTTTAGTTTAGTTTAGGTTTGAGTTTGAGTTTGAGTTTGAGTTTGAGTTTGCTCACTGCTGCCCCCGTTCGAGCACGAGCACGAGCACGAAGAATTGAGAAGCTTGGTGGCGTTCAGCGAGGAGTATCCATATTTTTTATTCGCTTTTATTTCTTCTCCAAATTCACTCTGCGCAGACTTTTTCGATTTTTCGTGTTGCCGGCAACCTTACGATTCGATAATCTCTGAGGAGATTGTGCGGTCCCCCACCTCCTCCTATTTGTCTGCAATAGCCCACCTGGGTTTGGAACCTCGCAACCTGCCAGAAGCCACCTCTTATGTTTCAACGCATATTTATCGACGCTACCTATACACTCGCCTCCGGCAAGAACTCCGGCATAGAGCGTGTGGTGCGCAGCCTATTGCGTGAGAGCGAGCAATTGGCCGGCACGGGAGTGATCCCTCAACCGCAATCGATCGTCTCGATCGATGGCAAGTTTTACGCGCCCAACGCTCAACAATTGGCGCTGTTTAGCAAACCTGCAGCCATGCATGCCAACGTACTCGCGAGCATGCCTTGGATATATCGCGCTGCGGCCCGCGTGGTCTGCGCCGCGATTCCATCGCGCAAGCTGCGCAAGTGGGCCTTGCCACAAGCGGGGCATTTGGGGCTGTTTAAGCTGCCGCACAACTGGTACGAAGAGCGGGTCCGAAGACAGATCGTGCGGCAATGCACGCCACTCGATTTCCGCAGTGGAGACCTGGTGCTACTTCCCGATGCCTATTGGGTCAATCGATTGCGTAGCAGTGTTTGGACGGCGGCGGGTCAAGTTCGCGCGCAGGGCGGTATGATCGCCACGTTGCTATACGATTTGATTCCACTGACTCACCCCGAGTTCGTTGGCCCCCGGCGCCATGCTGCCTTTCTCGACTACTTGAAGAAGACCGTCGAACACTCCGATCTTTTGCTAGCTATTTCCGATACGGTTCGCGATCAAGTGGCCAGTTTCTTGCCGACGATCACCGAGTCTGACACACCGGCTTGTCGCGACGTTCGCTCGATTCAATTGGGTGCAGAGCTGGAGAGTGTCCAGGGACCTGTGCGCGAGGAAGTGCGGGCTTTGTTCGCCCAGGAGCAGGTGCCGTATTTGATGGTGGCTACCTTCGACCCCCGCAAGAATCACCGTTACCTGCTTGACGCCTTCGAGCTGCTGTGGGAATCACAACCCGATTTAAAGCTCTGTTTAGTGGGGCGCATCGGTTCGCGATGCGATGAAATTGTACAACGGATCACACAACATCCGCGGCTGGGGAAAAATTTGTTCCTGTTCAGCGACTTGTCCGATGCCGAACTGCACCACTGCTACAACGGGGCTCGCGGCGTCATCTTCCCGTCGATCGTCGAAGGCTTTGGATTGCCCATTGTCGAATCACTTTGGTTTGGCAAGCGGACCTTTGTCAGCGACACTCCCATTCACCGCGAGGTAGGGAGGGACGATTGTTGCTATTTTAGTTTAGAGCATCCCACATCGTTGGTTTCCGAGCTGCTGGCATGGGAGGAGCAATATGCCGCCGGTTCGACTCCGCCGCGACGCGAGCGACCTTTGACGACGTGGAGTCAATGCACCTGCCAAGTATTCGAGCATTGCGAGCAAGCTGCTGCCGAGCGCGCTATACAGCAGCCCACGCCAGCTCTACGTCGCGCCGCTTAGCAACAACGCACCATGGACCGTAGCGAGCTCTCTCTCCTGCATCGGTCTCAGTTTTGTGGCTTGTTACTACCTAGACCCCCGCGAGCTCGACTCGCAGGTGAATTAGTTTTGTGGCTAGAAACGGCGCCAATTGCCCCGTCGGCCTTCATGGCCAACCGCGTCTAGCATCAAAACTTTAGCTCGTGCTAGGCAAGCCAGCATGGGGCCGAGAAGCCGGCTTGTCTTTTTCGCTATTTCTCGCCATCTTGGTATCTGCTCGATGTTTGTCCGCCGTTTGTTGTGGCGGAAGCCTCGCTTGGCCCAAACATTTTGCCCAAACTCACCTGCAGCACCCTTTGTAGAGGCGTCTGCATAACCTGCCGGAGGCCGCTTCATGCTCCAAGTTCAATTGCCTGATGGATCGATTGTCGAACATCCAGATTCTGCCACCGCCCTAGATGTTGCCGAAAAAATCGGCTCGCGACTAGCCAAAGCGGTGGTGGCAGCCAAAATCGGCGATCGTGTCGTCGACGCAACTCGACCATTGGCTGGGCTGGCGGATCAATCCCCCATTCCGCTGACGCTGTTGACCGAGCGCGATCCCGAGGCGCTCGATGTACTGCGTCACTCCAGCGCGCACATCATGGCACGGGCTGTGATGCGGATTTTTCCCGGAGTTTCCCTTGCCTTCGGACCGACCATCGACAATGGTTTTTACTACGATTTTGAACTTGACCACAAACTGTCCGACGACGACTTCGCGGCCATCGAGGCGGAGATGTCCAAAATCATCGCTCTGGCGGAACCGTTCGAGCAATTTTCGTTGGGTCGCGATGAAGCGCTCACGCTCTGCGGCGACTTGAATCAGTCGTTCAAGGTCGAGCACATCTCGACGGGTCTGGCCGACCACGAACAGCTCGGCTTCTATCGACAGGGAGAGTTCGTCGACTTGTGCCGTGGTCCGCACATTCCCGACGCCAGTAAAGTCAAGGCCTTCAAGCTACTCAGCGTGGCTGGTGCATATTGGAAGGGGGACGCGCAGGGCAAGCAGCTACAGCGACTGTACGGCACCGCTTGGTTTAGTCCCAAGGACCAGCAGGCCTATTTGGACCAGTTGGCTGAGGCTCGCCGCCGCGACCACCGCGTGTTGGGCAAGAAAATGGGCCTGTTTCAAATCAGTCCCGAAGTCGGCCAAGGGCTCTGCCTATGGTTGCCCAAGGGTGCCCGTGTACGCGTGCTGTTAGAAGATTTCCTGCGACAAGAGCTGCTGCGCCGTGGCTATGAACCGGTCTACAGCCCGCACATTGGCCGCGTCGAGATGTACGAAACCAGCGGGCATTTTCCCTACTATCGCGACAGCCAGTTTCCTCCGCTGTTTGTCGATCAAGCCGGCGGGCTGGTCGATGCTTGGATTAGCCGCTTGCAATCGCCCGAGGGTCTAACGCTTGAGCAGGAAGGGCAGCTAAACGACGCCGCCGAAGTACTCGGAGCCGAACTTCCCGACTATCGCCCCGAGGCGAGCGTCGAAGATCGCGTGGCGGTGCTGCAAGCCTGGCAACGTCAGCATGAACGCTACTTGATCAAGCCGATGAACTGCCCGCACCATGCGCAGATTTTCAAAGCACAACCTCGTTCCTACAAGCAATTGCCTTTGAGACTGATGGAGTTTGGTACCGTATATCGTTACGAGCAAACAGGCGAGCTTAACGGTATGTTGCGCGTGCGAGGTTTGACCCAAGACGATGCTCACATCTTCTGCACGCAAGACCAGGTCGAAGAAGAGTTCCGCAACACGATCGAGCTCACTCGGTTCGTGCTCGAGAGCGTTGGCCTGACCGACTACCGCGTGCAGTTGTCATTGCGAGATCCGAAGAGCGATAAGTACGTGGGTAGCGAGGAGAACTGGGTCAAAGCCGAAGCGGCTCTGCGTCGAGTGCTAGAGGAGAGTGGGCTGAACTTCCAAGCTGCGGCTGGGGAAGCGGCTTTCTATGGCCCTAAGGCCGACTTCATGGTCCGCGATTGTATCGGTCGCCAATGGCAGCTCGGCACCGTGCAGCTCGACTACAATATGCCCGAACGTTTTCAGCTCGAATATGTCGGGTCGGACAATGGCATGCACCGTCCCGTCATGATCCACCGCGCTCCGTTTGGCTCGATGGAGCGTTTTGTCGGGATGCTCATCGAGCACTTCGCCGGAGCTTTCCCGTTGTGGCTCGCGCCCGAGCAAGTTCGCTTGTTGCCGCTGAGCGAAAAGACCAATGACTACGCGCTGGAGCTCCAGAGCAAGATGACCGCTGCCGGCCTGCGCGTGACCACCGACATGCGTGGCGCGAAGGTACAAGCCAAAATACGCGATGCGCAATTGGAGCTGATTCCCTATATGGCGGTCGTGGGCCCGAAGGAAGCCGAAGCCGGTGCGCTCGCCCTGCGCGATCGCATCGACGGTGACTTGGGGGCTATGCCCGTCGACCAGGCGGTGGACAAACTGCTCGCTGAAGTCCGCGATCGCACCATTCGCCAAGTCGTCAAGCGCGAGGCCGAACCCGATCTTCCTGAACTCAGCCCCACCGGTCAGCACGAATACTAATGTTTGGTGTCCTCGCAATCGATAAACCGGCGATGCGTACCAGTCGAGATGTGTGCAACCGGATCGAGCGCATTGTGCGCCCCGACAAAGTTGGTCACACCGGCACACTCGACCCGATGGCTACTGGTGTCCTGCTTCTAGCCATCGGTAGCGCGTCGCGATTAGTCGAATTTTCGCTCGGCCACAGCAAAGAATACGAGGCTGAATTTCTTGTGGGCCATCGTAGCGAGACTCTCGATACCGAAGGCGAAGTCATCGCACTGCCCGATGCCCACCCGCCAACGCGTGAGCAGTTGCAAGCTCAGGCCGAGCGGTGGATTGGATGCGTTCAACAAATCCCTCCCAAGTTCTCTGCAATAAATATAGCAGGCCGCAGAGCCTACAAACTGGCGCGCAAGGGACGCGATTTCGAATTGCCGGCTCGCGAGATCAATGTCAATGCGATCGAGATTAAAGCCTACGACTATCCGCGACTAAGCCTACGAATCGACTGCGGCTCGGGAACCTACGTGCGCTCGCTGGGTAGCGACATCCTGCGCGGTGTTGGAAGCGATGCGGTCATGAGCCGCTTGGTCCGCACGCGCGTCGGGCCATTTCTGCTCGAGGACTGTGCACCACTCGAACAATTCGCAACGGTTGCCGATGTCGCCGAGCGACTACAGCCACCGCAACGCTTGATCGCTAACATGCCCAGTGTGCAGTTGACCCCAGAGCAGGTCATCAGCATTCGCCATGGCATACCACTCGAACTGAGCCGTGTTGCAACCGATCGCTTGTTTGCCATCGACTCGCAAGACAAATTGATTGCAGTGCTCGAGCGCGTCGAGGTGATACCGCCGGCGAACACTGCGCGCTATCGGTCCTTGAGGGTCTTCCAAGAGAGTAGTGCGACTAGCCAGCCGAGCACTAGCAACAAACCACACAGGCCTGAGTCTTGATGCCGCATGCCGAAATGCAACATCTCGAACATCCGCATCGAGAGAGTGGCTACGCCGGGAGGTAGCACTAGGATCGAACAGCTTAGCTCTCCAACGCTCATCACAACTAAGATCAGCACAGCGACCAACCACTGCTGCCACGTGTGAGGCGCGATGATTCGGACTAGCTTCTGCATCCCGGTGAGCCCATCTACGGCAGCCTGCTCCCATGCTCGCGGCGATATGCCCGCCACGATGGCTTGGCTCAACAGCCAGGCGAGTGGAAACAGGCGGAATTGCTGTGCTAAGATTGGCGCAGTTAGAGTGTTGTCGTAGAGGTGACCCAGCCAAGCTGGAGAGTTGCGATTCATAATTGATATGATCAGTATGCCAGCCAGCGGACCTGGGACAGCTACCATGCTGAGTGCCAGCAAGTTGACTGCCGTTCGCAGGTGACCTCTTCCTGCCACCGCGCTCAGAGCCGTCGCCGCCGTTAGCGCTACTGCGGTCGCGCCGAGAGCCAACATGGACGACCAGTAAAAATGTTCGTAGTAGAGAGTCAACGATTCGTAAATCGTGGTAGAAAAGCGAGAAACGCTCCAGCCATATTGACTGTGACCCTGTACGTCGAGCGTCGGCTGCCAGCCAGCTTTGATGATCAAGTTGACGATCGGCAAGCCAACGATCAAAGCAACTACCACCCATAGTCCGATCGCCCACAGCCACCGCGCTGGGCCGAGCGTGATGACTCTGCCTGGGTGTTGAGCTATGCCTGCGATCACTTCACGCCAAGGCGGCGCATAACGACTGAGCCAAATGCCCACAGCCAAAATCGGCAGTAGGCATAACCACACGGAGGCCACATAAGTCCATGGGCTGAACGAGCCTTGCGTGGCGTCGAGATAGACTTGCTCGGCCACGGTGGGAACCTGATAAAGATTCGTAACGACCATCTCGGTCAATACGGGCACCGCGCACCACAGGCAACTTGCCGCCAACCACAATCGCAACCTAGGGAGCAGACCGTAACGCACAAAATGCCAGTTACCTCCTTCGATCAATGCGGCTTCTTCTTGCCCACGATGAGCTCGAGTGAGGCCGAGTGAAACAATCAGCACGACCCAGGGAATTGCAGCCAGGGAGTGTATTGCCGAAACGGCCAATAGCGAACCGAGGCCGGCTTCCATCCCCCCGCTCAAGCGATCTACGGACAGCCAATCCAGCGACGAACTGCGAAAGCGAAGCCAGCCCTGCAGTCCCAATCCGGCAGACCAGCTTCCCGCGATGACATACAGTGGGACGGCCAATTGACTACTGATTGCAATCCAAGCCCAACGGCGGCCCGGAACATCACTCCGTCTGAGGCCGATGGCTAGTAGCGTTCCGAGCGGCACCGCCACCAACATACACAAACCACAGACCATTACCGTATTGACGAGCGCAGTTAGCAGTTCGGAAGTATTCACGTTGCTCGTCGTTATGTTAGATCACAGATCCCAAATACGCAGGCCGTGAAAGCCCTGGGATGGTGCTCGGGGGACTCGTAACCTCGTCCACTACACTGCTCGCACCGCGGTGGATGAGGTTACGAGTCCTGCGCGTGCATCAGTTGCCATCACCATTTATCGCACTAACAAAACTCTACCCTACGGGTTTGCAAGAAACTTCAGCAGCGAAGCGAGCTGGTGATCGTCGAGCAGTTCGCCAAAGTTGGCGGGCATCAACGACTGTTCCGACTCGCGGCGATCAACCACGCGAGCGGCGGGAAGTTGCTGGACCTTGCCATCCTGTCCCGTCACCATCAAGCTACCATCTTCGGCGTCGCGCACCAAACCCGTCAGTACCGTATCGTCATCGAGCAGCAGTGCCGTGACACGAAAGGCTTTATCGACGTTCGTATTCGGTGCCAGTATATCTTCGCCCAGCCGCTGAGGGCCGCGCACAATGGCTCCGTCAAGCTGCGGACCAACCAGCGTCCCTTGTCCACGCAGTTGATGGCAGGGGGCGCAATGTTGCTGTTGCAGTTTTTGTCCCAGTTCGAGATCCGCCGTATCCCAGTTTAGCTTGCTGACCCGATCGGTAGAGGACATTTGTGTATCAGGCGACTTCTGAGCTTGCTCGATCTGATCCTGCAAATACTGTTTGGTGTCGGCACTAACGGCGGCTGGCCATAGGGGGCCATTCAAACGCATGCTCAGCGGTGATAGCACGCCATTGTCCAACAGTTTTCGCAGCAATCTACACCCCTCAGCCGTGCGCAGTAGCTCGCCAGCCATCTCTCGCTGTTGACTCAAAGTCGCGGAAGCCGCCAACGGCCTGCTCCATTCGAGTAGATCGAGGGGTGGATTCTTGGAGAGTAGTTGGGAGGTAACCAAGTCGACGCGTCCAAGTTTCAGCGCCTGCGCAGCCAAGGTGGCTTCCGTCGCGCGCCCACTACCCGTCAGCGCAGCGATCATCAACTCGGCGCGTTGTTGCGGGCTGAGTGGTAGTGCTTCCATGCTGGTGATATCCACTGGTTGCAAACCACGCTTGACCAGCGCCATGTAGGCATCGAGTTTCGACGCAGTATTGCTGGGATTAAGGGCGTCGAGCGAGAATTGGCCGGCCGCCAGCCAAGCATAACTTGCTCCATTGTCGCCATCTTTGAGTACCAACCTTACCATCTGCCCGGCCACATCGGTAAGTGACCACTGGACGAGCTGGGCTGTATCGTTGCGAGGCGGAAAGGCTTGGCGAAGCTGTTCACCCGTGGCCACGCTCTGCAATGCGATGTAGTTTTTATGCTGATCGGCTTTGCCTGGGAGCCCGTTGTGCCCCGCCAACAAAAACTGCAATTGATCGGGACAAACAAATGGCTCGCTACTCAACTCCCCCCTGTACTTTTCGCCACGCGTAAAACTCGAACGCAACTGTACGGCTTCACCACCCGACGACTCACGCGACTCGGTAGCCCAATCGTTGCCCCGAGCGGCGCTCCAAGTCAAAATGGGAGTCGTTGAGCCTAGCTGAATGGCCAATTCACTTTGTAACTCTACACCGAATGAACGAAGGGGTGGGGAGAGTTCTGTGTGGCCAGCGAGATACACATCGCACACACGCTCGAATTGCTGGGCTTGTTCGAGGATGCTATCGGGCTTGACTTGTTTTAGTACGACCAGCAATCGTTCGAGCAATTCTGCATCGGCGTGTTTGGCAGCAGCAGCCAGCGCGGAATTGATAAACTTGCCATCGCTGCGTGGATGGACCGCAACATAGTCGAGCAAGCGCGCCGCCGCCAGCGAGGAGGGGACCGCCAGCAGCGTCTCAGCAATAATTCGGTCGACGGCGAGTCGATCGGCGGCAGGCGTGTCGGCAGGCGTTGGTTGATTGGCCCAGTCGGACCAATCTTTGGTGGCTACGATTAGTTGCATTTCGTCGCGCAAGATATCACGGATGGCAATGCGTGCCGCGTGACTCAATGCCGGATCAGTCGGAGGGGCACTCGTCAACCCAACCAATGTAGCCAGTTGCTGTATATCGCCAGCGCTAGCTACCGAGCCCAATAATTGAACGGCGACTAGGTTGGCTTGAGGTTCCGTAAACGGAAGTTTTTCACGTACTTGCTTTGCCGCATCGCGACGCTGTTCGAGTGGCAACTCAACTGCGAGAGCCAGTTGTCGTACCAATAGATGTGGCGGCGTGCTCGTTTCGTTGAGCAGTTCGGGGGAAAAGCGGAGTTGTCGGCGTTGCAATAGCACTTCCATGCAACTGATGCGCAGCCTTTCACTTTGCTTGGTATCGCTCAATAGGGACTCGGCCGCAGCCGAACTAAGTCGCGTGTTGTCCGCTACCGCTAGCTCGACTGCCAAACAGCGACGCGTCTCGTTCGTGCTGGCTAGCTCGTTGGTGATATTCTCTTGATCGATGGCCAAGCTCGCTGGCGGTTGGGTAACACCCGGACCGTCGTAGCTGATTTTCCAAATGCGACCGCTGCTTCGATCGCGCCCTGGGTGTTCGAGCGGTACTTCGTAGTGCCCGATGATACGATTGTAAAAGTCGGACACGTACATCGCTCCATCGCAGCCGAGCTGAATGTCATTGGGGCGAAACCAAGGGTCATCGCTTGTCAGAAAATCGGACTGCTCTTTCGCCTCGGCGGTGGCTCCCTGCCACTCGAGCGCATTGCAGTTGATACGGCTGGTCATCACATTGCCGCTGTAGAGCAGCTGACGATACGCGGGCGGGAACTGTTCGGCTTGATAGTACAGCAGACCACAAATGGCCGTGCTACCATGCGTGTGCCGCATCATCGGCGGTGCGAAGCCAAGGCCATCATGGGGACGTCCAAAGCTAGGATACGAGGCCCCATGAATTAGGCGAGTCAGCGGCTTGCTGTGACAGTCAGCCGAATACCAATTGCCCCACTCATCGCGAGTAATCCCAAACGGATTGACTTGTCCGCTGGTGAATTGTTCAATTCGAGAACCATCTTCGCGAAAGCGAAAAGTGTTTCCCGAGATGAGCTGTACCCGCGATCCGTCTGTAGCAGTCACCAGCGATTGATTGTTGAATCCATGACAAGCATAGATCCAACCGTCTTGGCCGTTGGTCAGTGAATTGACCATGCCGTGCGTATCGCGCGAGGTATCAAATGGCCCCAACAACAGTACGCGTTCGTCAACGTGATCGTCTCCGTCGGTATCGCGCAGCAACCACAGGTTGGGGATGCTATAGCAGATCACCCCGCCCTTCACCGGCAAGATACCAATCGGAATGTTCAATCCATCGGCAAATGTAATTGATTTATCTGCACGACCATCACCGTCAATATCTTCTAGGATTTGAATCGTGTCACCGGCAGGCGTTCCTTCAGCGGCCGGGTATGGGTACTCCTTCGAGCTGGTAACCCACATCCGCCCGCGCGCATCCCAGGCCATATTCATCGGCTTGGCAATCTGCGGTTCACTGGCAAACAAAGAGATCGAGAATCCAGGAGGGAGATGGAAACCTTGCTGTTCCTCACTGGGAGACAACCATGGTGTTTCGCGTACGCCCTGACCGTAGATTTCTTCCGCCGTTGTGGGCTCGACGGCTCCAACATAAGTGACGTCTTCGGCAAAGCTTGATCTTTCGAGGCTAACCGCACACAGCAGTGTCGCAGCTATTCGAAGCAGGGAGGAGCAAGGCGAAGTGTTTTTTATACGCAGCATCGTTGTAGTACAGATTCCGACGGAGTGACGAAGGTGGGATTGAGCATCGCTGGGATCGCGATGCTCGGCCACTCCATATTAGCAGATGCGGTGTGCTAGTGCAGCGATTTCATCATCGGCCTCTTGGCATTGTAATTCGCCGGCATGGGGTTCACGACGCAGGAGCCAGAAACGATCTTAGCGGCAGGAGACCCTGGTGGAAACAGTGAGGCATGAAATGACAGAATACAGGTTTCGAGTGGTGATACGCATCGAGCTAGACAGAGAGGCAATTGCCGCGTAGATCATTCAGTCGGAAAGCCCAGACGCCGCGTTTGACTGGCTGTTAAAGTCGGACGCTCTCCACGGATTGAGCTCAAGGCGTTACTATCCGTGCTCCGGCTTTGCCATCCGTGCTAGCGAATGACAAGAATTCTCGCACGGATGGCAAAGCCGGAGCACGGATGATAGGGACAGAAGACAATCTCGCCTTCCATATGGTCGGAAAAACGATAGACGTCAAGCAACTGGGGAGTTGACCATTTGCGGGTTCCGAGAAACGCTTTGGGCAGAACAACCTCTATTTCTGTTTATTACTTTAGCGTAACACGTTGGTCCCCAACGGGGTTTCGGTGGGGGACCACCGAGCTACTTTAATACGCACTAGGCATCGGCGAAGAGGGGGGTGGAGAGGTAGCGTTCACCGAGATCGCATATGATGGTGACAATGCGCTTGCCTTTGAATTCAGGCCGCGCGGCGACTTGAGCTGCCGCCCACATGTTGGCACCGCTGCTGATACCGGCCACGATCCCTTCTTCTTTGGCCAAACGCTTGCCCCACTCGAACGCGTCGTCGTCATCGACGGTGACTACGTCGTCTACGATCGACTTGTCTAGGTTGCCAGGAATGAAGCCAGCCCCGAGCCCTTGAATGCGGTGCTTACCGGGAGGTCCACCACTGATTACGGCGCTGTGCTTGGGCTCGACGGCAATGGCTTTGAAGTTCGGATTCAAGCGCTTGATATAACGAGCCACGCCAGTGAGCGTACCACCGGTACCGACGCCAGCCACGATCGCGTCGATGTTCTTGCCACTATCCTCCCAGATTTCGGGCCCTGTCGTCTTCTCGTGGATAGCTGGGTTAGCTGGGTTTTCGAATTGTTGGGGCACGAAGCCGTTGGGATCTTGCTTGGCAATTTGTTGAGCTTTGGCAATCGCTCCATTCATCCCTTCAGCGGCTGGGGTGAGCACCAAGTTGGCGCCCATTCCGCGAAGAAGTGCGCGGCGCTCGACCGACATCGATTCGGGCATCGTCAACGTGAGCTTATAGCCTTTGGCCGCACACACAAAGGCCAACGCGATGCCCGTATTGCCGCTCGTCGGCTCGACGATGTGCGTATGTTGGTTGATCTTGCCATCGCGCTCGCCGGCTTCGATCATCGCCATACCAATACGGTCTTTGACGCTGTTGAGCGGTTGAAAGAACTCACACTTGGCGAAGACGGTCGCGCCACCCTCGGGAACCAAGCGATTGATCCGGATCATCGGAGTTTCGCCAATAGCTAGGGCGGCGTTGGCATAGGTCTTACCACGTGGCATCGAATTCTTTCCTGAACGGGGGAGGGTTGTTAGGCTGCTTGTTTCGAGCGAACAATCAGTCCACACATGCGGCTCTTCAGGCGAGCGGCCTTGTTGGCGTGGATGACTCGTTTGGAAGCCGCTTTGTCTAACAAGATTGCGGTCGAGCGTGAGAGGGCGATGGCTTCGTCAAGCTTTTTGGCCGCTACGGCTTCGCGGAATTTGCGAAGCGAGTTACGCAGACGTGTCTTCTGAGCTCGATTGCGGTCGCGACGAACAACGCTCTGACGCAATCGCTTCTTAGCTCCCTTGGTGTTTGGCATGTAAACTGTCTCTTGCACTGGCTAACGACTTGAAAAAACTGGAATTCGCTCCAGCTTTCAGGAATTTGCTTGGGGGCAAAACGCGAGCTGGTAGAACCCCTGCGCCAGGAGCTCCCCGCGACGTTTTGCCGACGATCGCTTATCATGCCGCAAAGTCACGATTCTGTCCAGTCACCTTTTCCCATAGAAACGCCCGAAACACGATGAAAGCCGCCCGCTCTCAAGCCGATGTGGGGCACGTCTATCTGGTTGGGGCAGGCCCCGGTGATCCAGGCCTGCTGACCGTCCGTGGACGACAATGCCTGGAAATGGCCGACGTGGTGCTGTACGACGGGCTGGCCAACCTGCAATTGCTCCAGTGGGCTCCCCAGGCGACCTGTATTAGCGTGGGGAAACATGGCCAATCGCCCATCTGGACCCAGGCCGACATCAACGCGAGGCTGCTGGAGTTGGCGCGGCAGGGCAGACGCGTCGTGCGACTTAAGGGGGGCGATCCCGCCGTTTTCGCCCGCACCGCCGAAGAGCTCGAAGTGCTCGCCGCCGCTGGCATCCCCTTCGAAGTCGTCCCCGGCATTACCGCAGCCCTGGCCGCAGCTAGCTACGTGGGAATCCCCATCACCCATCGCAAACACGCTTCGGCGGTCGCCTTCGTTACCGGCCAGCAACAGACAGACGCTCCGCCCCAGCCCATCGACTGGGAGGCTCTGGCCCGCTTCCCGGGGACGCTGGTATTTTACATGGGGGTCACCACCGTGTCCCAATGGACCAGCCAATTGCTGGCTGCCGGCAAGTCCCCCGATACGCCCGCTGCCATCGTGCGGCGCTGCACGTGGAGCGATCAAAGCGTCATCCGCTGCCGTCTGTCCGAAGTCGCCGAGCGATTCCAGCAAGCAGGCGGCCTGCGTCCCCCAGTGATTGTCATTGTGGGTGAAGTGGCTGAGCTCGGGGGCGACTTCGACTGGTTCTCGCGTCGCCCGCTACACGGCTGCGGCGTGTTGGTAACTCGACCCGCCGACCAAGCGACCGAGTGGACCGAGCCGCTGCAACATGCCGGTGCGGAAGTCTTCACACAAAGCGTTATCGAGATCATTCCTCCCGGCGATTGGAGCTCGCTCGACTTGGCCATCGACGCCTTGCAAGACAGATCAGTGGACGGGATCACCTTCTCCAGCGCCAATGGAGTAAAAGGTTTCTTCCAGCGATTGCACCAGCGAAATTTCGACGCGAGGCTAATGGCCGGAACCACCATTGCCGCCGTCGGTCCAGCCACCGCCGCGCAGCTCGTGCCATGGGGACTGCGCGCCGACGTGGTCCCTAGCGCCTCGCAAACGTACAGCGCGATCGGCTTGCTCGAAGCCCTGCCCGAATCACTTTCAGGTCGGCGCTGGATCGTGACCTCCACCAATCGCAGTCGCGACACGATAGCCTCGGGCCTACAGCAGCGCGGAGCTGAAGTGCTCGATGCACGCTGCTACGAAACCCGTCGTGTTGATCAATTGAGCCCCGACGTGGCCAGCGCGCTCGAAGCGGGCCGCATCCAAATCGTCACCCTTAGTAGCGGATTGGTAGCCGAAGCCAGTTGCGAATTGCTTGCTCTCTACCGCGAGCAATTGCAGCCCATCAGCATCAGCTCCGCAGTCAGCCAGCGTCTGAGCGAACTCGGTTGGCCCGCCGTTGCGCAGGCCGAAGAGAATTCACTAGCCGGCATGCGCGCCGCCATCGAGCGCTGGAGTCTAGCCTTTAGGCAATCGAACCCATGAGCAGCCAATTGTCGAAAGAAATCCATCGCGCTGAAATCGTTTAGCGCGCATTACTCGCAACTCCCCCTCGTACGGCTCCGTTGTACCATAAATCTTTTTTTGGACCCCTGTGAGCTTGTCTCACAGGTGAACGAGTTTTGAATATAGATCGAGGTCCTCACCATTGCCTCCACTTTTCCACCCGCCCGCCACCTCGAGTGGCAGGCGGGTGGAAAAGTGATAAGGCCGGGGTGTTTTCGTCGTGTTCTATTCACAAAACTTGGCTCATGCCAGTCAAGCTGGCGAGGGGCCGACGCGAAATCGAGTTGTGTAGTACAAGGAGCGCACGCGGGAGGGTACCTGGCAGCATGATTCAGGTATTCATTAAAAATCCGGATTTAGCGTGATGGTTCAACAATCCTGCGCGAAATTAACTGCCCGAAGTTCGGATCAAAGATGCAAATCCTTGCGGCGGCGATCGATGTCCTTGCGCGATAGGATGCGAGTGAAGCTGGTCTGGCTCGAGTCAACATAGAGAGTCGAAGTCACCTCGATCAGATCTTTATCTGACTTGCTGGGGCGTACGCTGAGCACGCTGATACGACCTGATTTCGGCGGGGTTTCGAATTTTTCGTCCCCTTCAAAGTTGGGGTCCTTGAGCAACATGGCTACCGCCCGCTCCACGGCCGCATCGGACAGGGAACGATTGACGGCCACGCGCTGACGAGCCAACGATTCGCTGGTTTGTAAGTGCAACGATTGGTACATTCCCAACATAATGAGACTGGTGGTTGAGAGGACAATCAGCACCAATATCAAGGCAAAACCGCCAGAGCGCGCGGCTGTTCGATTGTGCGAATTCATCGTCGTATCCTAATCGCGTTCTCAAAGAGTTGGCGTAAGTGAATCGTTGAATAGTATCGTCGGTCGGGAGTGGCGGTGACGCATTGAACCGAATTATTCATAACCCGCAGCGTCAGCAAGGGCGTTTGATTTGAATCGAATCTTTTAAGTATGAATTAGCTCGGCTTAAATAGCAGGGCGAATCCAAACTTGCGTGTTGGAAAGCTTGCCTTCATACGGAGGCCGTGAGCTGAGCGTAACCACGTCGACACCGATCAAACGCCCAGCGGCCGCCGTGGTGGGCTTGCCAACTTCATAAAATCGCAGCTTGGCAATTCCCTCGATCAGTACCTGGGGACCGAAATCGTTCTCCAAAATCAATTGCTCGCCCTTGAGACTCAACCGCATCTTGCTGCCGTCAGCCTGTAGCACGGTTAGACTCTGGTCAAGCAGTTCGAGCACCTGGGTACTCCCCTGCAATCGCCGCCCGATCGCTTCCAATGTAGCTTGGCGTGTGAAACCATTGGCCTGCCGTTGGCTGCTGGTTTCCGATATGCTCAGCGATGCCTTTAAAATGCCGAACAGCGGGACCATGATGAGTGACATGATCATCATGGCGGCCAACAGCTCGACCATCGTCACGCCGCGCTGGCGCTGGCTCTGACTCTGACGCTGACGCGGGTGCGGGTGCGCGGGTGGATGGGTTGCTTGAGGTAGATACATTTTAATGACTGAATGAATGAGACCGTGCAGAATGAAGGCTCTGCTGAGTGATCAAGTTAACTGAGTAATCAATCGGTGGGGGACCACCGAGCTACGTTGGTTACGGAGTCGCGCGGGCAACGTTAGTCCATAGCTCAACGGATGTTTCATTGCTGTCGAGCTGTCGATTGCCGTTGGCATCGTGCCAGCCAAGGCTGCGGACTGCCATGAGAAGGCCGGGGACGCCACCCACGCTAGGGTCTTCGAGGCAATAGCTTTCGAACAACAGTTCCGGATGCCCTTGGCTCTTAAAACTGCCGACACCGGTTTTTATTTCGTTGAAATTGTTGCGAACACGCTGGCACAATTCGTTCTGCTTGCCTTCGACCAGGGGAACCAGTTCGCCGCGTTGTCGAAAGACTTCATTGCGTTGAACGACGCTCCGCATCAGCTCGGCAGTTGGACCTAGGAACAGCCCCAACACCATGAGGGCTGCGATGACTTCCAGCAGCGAGAACCCTTGATGGGGTCTAGTTTGAGTCTTTGTCCGGTACATGCGTTTACTCCTTGTTCGTCACGGTAACTTGGCCTGACGCGCTGAGCAATTCGACGACGCTGATCGCATCGGGACGCGCCAGCACAATCGACAAGGAGGTATCGGCCGAGCCATCAGGAGCGAAGGTGACGCTACGGTTGGACCACTCTGTCTTCATGCCCGCTGGAAAGTCATGCTTGGGAGGTTGATGATCCTTGTCAGCTCCTTCGACCGTGGTGGCAAAGCCGGCCTGGTCGCCGTTTTGATACCAGTCCAAACGTACTCGAATCCCCCCCGCGATGGCCGTGGTCCGCGCGCTACGCAGGGCCAAGCTCACATACTCGGCCTCTTGTTTGACGCGCTGGCGCTCAACCAACTTGGGACTCATACGCATACTGCCAAAGGCCGCGGCCATCACACCCAGTACAACCAGCACACAGATCAATTCGATCAGCGAGAAGGCTCGGCGGTCGTTGAGCGATGGTTGTGAAGTGCGGGACATGTCGGTGGCTTTGAAAACTCGATCAGATGATAGTAAGGCACAGAAGGCATCTAAATCAAAAAAGGTGACGAGACTCGCGTCCTGCCACCCTTTGCTTACGTTCTTCGTAACCATTCACGGTCGATGCGGGAATGGAGACCATGAAGTACCATCGTTATGTCAAGATAACCCTAGGGCCGGACAGGTCCCTTTTTGTTGATGACCTTTTGGGTCGTTGAATCAAACGTGTAGTAACCGCCATAGGGAGTCTTTTGATAGGTGTCGGTCGTGTAGCCATTGGTTTTCAGGCGGGTCAGGTTGGTATCGGGCCAAGCTCCCATTTCCATGTAGTAGGCTTGAACCGTTGCATTGAGCGAGGCAATGTTCTGTAGGTCTAACTTGTCGCGCGACTTTTCACGCATCGGTGCGATCGTAGCGACCGTAGCGGTGGCCACAACGGCCAAAATGATGACGGCGGCAATAACTTCAATAAGAGAGAAACCCTTGCGATTCGATTTCTTGTGCATAGTGCAAACCTTTCAATACGGTGTGTGGCGTGTCAGCCTTGCCGCTGATTTGGCCCTCCGTAACATCGGAGAAAGCTGTGGCCATCAGCGTGCCTGTAGTTGAAAGGTAGGTCAGGAAATGGCAGAAGGGGGCAAACAGGGAGCATTTTTTGTGTGGTGTTTTGGCAACATTCTGCAGGGGGGAATGTGGTGACAACGCACCGGTTCCATGGCTCACTCGTATCTACGACTATTTTTCTTACAATGAGAGCATCACCCCTCTCGTAACCCATGCTTATGAAGGAAGTTCTATGTTCGCTTCGCACAAGAGTCTAATGAGCAGCTTTGGTATCGGCTTGATCGCATGGGGGCTTGGCTGCACACCCTCGTCAGCTCCGCCTCCTGCCCCACCACCGGCAGCCCCCGCTGAAGTCGTCGCACAACAAGCGGTAGCAGGTGTCGGTAAGCAAGGGCAGAGCCTGCGCAACGATACGGGGGTCGCCAAGATGATTTCTGGCCCAGCGTCCGTACTCTTCAATACCAAACAAAAGGCAGTGCTCGAAATTCAAATCCCGCAGGCCTTGAAACTGTTCGAAGCCTCCGAGGGGCGTATGCCTAAGTCGCACGATGAGTTCATGCAGCGCATCGTCCAAGCCAACAACCTGGCGCTTCCACAACTACCCGAAGGTGCCGTCTACCAATTCAATACCGAAAAAGGGGAGTTGTGGGTCTACCCCGCGAATGAAGTTCCAGAGCAGTAGTATCGTCGTGGATCGCTCAGCGACTATGGCGAGCGCAGAGTTATTAGGCTGATTTCAGGCAAACAGCGCCAACGCAACGGATGCGTGCCTGACAGCCCGCGCGAGACGTGCATCAATACCGGCTCACGAAAGAAAACACCCGAAGCAAAACGCGACCCATAGCGGCTGGGAGCGACAAGTGGACCGATCCCAGGCAAACGCACTTGGCCGCCGTGCGTATGTCCGGCTAGAAGTAAATCGAGCCGCTGCTGGCGGGCCCAGTCGATATTGTCGGGAGTGTGGCTCAGCCCCAAACGTAGCACATCGGCTGGAGTTGGCTCTTCGAGCCGTGTCGCAGCGGGGACCGCATTGCTTGCCTGTGTGGCATGTCGCTCGAACCAGGGGCGCTCATTGCCGGTCATGAATAGGCGACCACCCAGTGGAGTCATCAAGTGCTGATCGGCAGCACCCAGATCAAAATGCCCCAGGCTGTCCAGGCGACTGGTCACATC
Source organism: Pirellulaceae bacterium (assembly GCA_020852965.1). Classification (GTDB taxonomy): domain Bacteria; phylum Planctomycetota; class Planctomycetia; order Pirellulales; family Pirellulaceae; genus Aureliella. The sequence continues at coordinate 62,613 of JADYZV010000123.1, forward strand.
GCTTACCTGAGCGATACGCTGGTCGTGATTGCCCAGCAAGTAGCTACATCCCAAGGGGGCTTGAAGTCGTCCCAACAGCGGCTCGATCCAATCGAGGCAATGGTCGCAGTCGATAATGTCGCCCGTAATGACGATCAAGTCCGGGGCGAGCTCGAGCACGCGCTCGATCACGAAGTGATAGTGAGCGAGCGACAATTGACCGGTAAAATGCAAATCGGATAGGTGCGCAATGCGCAATCCATCCACGCCTGGCAGGTTGCGTCCCAGTTGCAATTGCTTGCGATTGACCTCGAGCTGAGTGATTTGATTGCCGGGAATACGATCGAGTAGGCCGGTCTGCCAATTGCCAGTCGAGCGCCCGACGATATGTTGCGCGACGTGGTAGTGCTGTGCCTGTTGGTCGAGCAATTGTGAGGGGGGCCACATCCAACGGCGCGATTCGAGCCAGATTGGTCCCAACAACGCGGCGCTGGTCAAGCAGAAGATTCCCCAGGGAGCTGCAAGCCATGTACCGCTTGGCCACCAATGGTCGCTATGCCATAGCCATTGCACCAGCGACTCCACGTCCACGACCACGATCAGGCAGGGGAGCGCAAAGCAGACGAAAATCACCAGCTTTTCCAATCGCTTGGTTAGCCGGCGTTCGAGCCCCATGGAGTTGAGGCGATTGAAACAGAACAGCCAGAAACCGCAATTGCTCATCAAGACGACAAGACTAGTTACCCATGGTTCAATTGCGATCATCCAGCGCGTGACCTATACAGGTTCCGCCGTATGAGCATCGAGTACCGTCTCGACGACCGTCAGCAGTTGTGTCAACTTAAACGGTTTATAAAGCAACGCCTTGGGATGCAGACCGGCCTGTCGGGCTTTTACGATCGAGTGCCCCGGGTCGTAGCCAAAGCCCTGCATCAAGGCCATCGGGACGACTTCGGTCAGTTGCTGCAATCGCAACATCAGTTGATAACCGCTGTAGTCGCTCAGGTGTATGGCGGAGATGACCACGTCGTAGGGTGCATCGATGGGGCTATTGCGAAACATGCTGACCGCTTCGTCTCCGCTGTGGGCCGCTTCGACGATACAGCCGAACTTTTCCAGCAGCGAGTGAGCGTCGTAGAGTACTTGCAACTCTTGATCGACTACCAGAATTCGCTTGCCACGCAACTTTTCATGAAGCTGTTGCGTGCAACCGGCGGGAAGGGCCTCGGCGGGTGCCATGCGTTGGCCGATCTGTTGGATCACACGGCGGATGTCGCGTGCATTTTGTAGGATGCGTTGTAGGCGTTCGACCACAGCAGGGTCTTGCCCAATGTATTTCTCAATGACGCTGACTGCGTCGTTGAGGATGTGATCCACAGGCAGGGCCACGGCGCTGTGGATGGCCTCGCAACTCTGTTGGGCGGCGTTGTTCTTTTGGGCGACCAGTAGTTCGAGTGTATTGAGGGCCACGGCTACATCGCGGGCGAAGATCTCTAGGAACTGCAAGTCGGCCGCATCGAAGGCACGGACTTTATTGCTTTCGACGTTGATCGTACCGATGGTTTGGTCATGCAGGATCAGCGGCACGGTGAGCGAGCTGGCGGCACCCGCAAAGGCTTCCAAGTAGAGCGGGTCTTGGCTGGCATCCTCGCACAGATAGCTTTTTCCAGTGGCAGCCACGTAGCCGGTCACCCCGTTACCTTGGGGACAGGCGTACAATTGGCGGTCGGCGGCAGCTTGATCGATGCCCACGCTGAGCAGCGGCATTAGGTTGCCGCTAGATTGTTCGAGCAAACGGATCTCGACCACGTCGACATCCAGCAAGTCGGCGGTGTAGTGGCGAATGTTATCTTTGAGAAGATCGATTCTCGCCTGGGTCTCCATGGCGAAGATCTCGTCGGGTTTGAGATCGGTGAGCTGCTGACCAGCTTGATGAATGGCAGCCAATTTCTGCTGCTGCAAAATCTCTGCGGTGATGTCGCTGACGGTAGCCACCAAGGCGGCATTCTCGGTGGCCGCATCGGTCAACGGTGCCACATGGACTTGGAAGTAGCGTTTGTCTTCAGTCTGCAACGTACTATTGCTCGACGCGCCGGTAGCCAGCGCCGTGTGGAAGGGACAGAAGTCGGGGCCCATGATTTGCGGGTTGCCCAGCGTTGCATAAAAGTTCGCACCCTGCGGATTCTCAAGCGGCGACCAACTACGCAAGCACTTGTTGGCCCAAGTCACAGTCATCTCAGCGTTGACCAGCGCCACACCGTCTGGCATACCATCCAATATGCGTTCGCTTTGCAGCAGCCGTATAACGTTCTCTTCGGCACCTGCTTCTTGCCCATCGAGGAACACGCCACTATAAGACGAACGGGCCATGCGATGGATCGCGTCGACCGGGCTGGCAACCGCTTCAATGGCAACATCCGTTCCGTTGTTTTCGTTGCTTGAAAACCAACGACCCGTGGATGACTTGCCCTCGTCAGGTGAACCGATCCATAAGATTTTCTGTCGCGTATCCAATCCAAAGCTCCTGGAAAGATTCAGACATCGACCACTGACCGCGCAGGTTACTGCTGTCGCATAGAGAAAGCGATTAGTGATGCCATCAGCCGCAACCTATTAGTATACGAATCCCAATCCATAGCAGCAACAGCAACCGATATCCCCCGTCTCAATGTGGCCCGACTTAATGTGGCCCGACGCTCCGCCGTCGGATGTGACTTCTTAATGTGGCCCGACGCTCCGCCGTCGGATGTGACTTCTCAATGTGGCCCGACGCTCCGCCGTCGGATTGTCATTTCAACCATGCCCCTTAACCAACGCACCGCTGGAGTCAGCGAGACACCTCGTGTCAGAACCCTTAGGTTCCGTCTCGTTGTAGACCCAACCACCAGTCGCCGGTAAAGCTCTTCGGCAGCGAGGCGTGCTTGCCGGGGCGATCGATTGTTTAACCGCGCAGCGCGCTCGCATGGTGGATTCAGTCCCCGAAGCCAGCCCCAGCGGCACCGGTACCGGCAGTCACCCCAATTGGTGTCGCATCTTGCCCCAGCGAGACCCGAACACCTAGGCGGGCGCGCTGCGCGGTTAAACCCGGATTATTCATAACCCGCAGCGTCAGCAAGGACGGTTGAGTCTGAGTCGAAAATTAAAAGCATGAATTGGCGTCGAACCGGAAAACACGAGTGGCGCAAAACAAATGTGTCGGCTTACAGATTTTTCTTGAAAAGCAGCTTGACACAACGCACTGACAGTGTACTATGTAACTAGTACACTAGGCAGCCAGTCGTTCCTGTGAGGATGCTAGGCCATGTTCTTCTCCATTGATGCCAATAACGGCGTAGCGATTTACGAGCAAGTGGTGCGGCAAGTCAAATTTGCCATCGCCGAAGAAGCCCTGCAGCCAGGTCAATTGCTCCCCAGTATCCGAGCTCTAAGCGTCGACTTGGCGCTCAACCCCAACACGGTCGCGCGGGCCTTTCAGCAGCTCCAGTCCGAAGGAATCCTCGAAACGGTCCGCGGACGTGGGCTGGCGGTTTGCGCGGGTGTAGCCGAGCGCTGCAAGGAGTTGCGGCGCGAGCTGATCTCAGACCGACTCCGCTCGGCACTCTCAGAAGCCCTGCGCGGCGGTTTAAACACCGAAGAAATTCAGGCAATCGTGCAGCAACAACTGCAGGAATTGACCAGCCAGGTGGCCTCCCAATGACCGCGTATTATTCAGCTCATCGACTACCATCTCTCCCCTTGCTCTCTCGACTTGGAGGTATCGCAGCATGACCAGTTGTATTTCAATTCGTGGGCTCGTGATGCTCTTCCGAGGCTGCGATGCGCTCAACGGGATCAATTTGGATGTCCCCAGTGGCTCGGTCTTCGCGTTGTTAGGCGAGAATGGCGCGGGCAAAACTACTTTGATCCGCATCCTGACAGGCTTCCTCCGCCCATCGGCTGGAAGCTGCACGGTTTGCGGACTCGATCCAGCCAGCGATGGGCTCGAGATTCGTCGTCGAGTGGGCTATGTTTCCGACAGCCCAGCGCTCTACGACTGGATGAAGGTCGGCGAGATCGGTTGGTTCGCCTCGTCCTTCTTTGACGATGCGTTCCTCGATCGTTATCGCGAGCTGATCGCGCGCTATGAACTGCCCGAGTCGCGGAAGATCAAACACTTGAGCAAGGGGCAGCGCGCCAAAGTTGCTCTGGCACTGGCGGTCGCTCCCGACCCAGAGCTATTGATTCTCGACGAACCCACCTCCGGACTCGATCCGCTGGTGCGGCGCGAATTCCTCGAAAGCATGGTCGATCGAGCGGCTACGGGGCGCACCGTATTGCTATCCAGTCATCAGATATCCGAAGTGGAACGCGTGGCCGATCGCGTAGCCATTCTGCGTGGCGGTCGCGTCCGTTTGGAAGACAGCTTGGCCGATCTCAAGGAATCGATTTGCAATGTGACTGTAACACTGTCCGATCCGTTGGCTGCATTGCCTGCACTCTCTCAACCTGCCGAAGTGTTGAGTGAGCAGAACGAAGGGCGGCAGCGGCGCTGGATGGTGCGCAATTTTACACCGGAGAATCAAACTGAGATCGAAGCGCGACCGAACGTGATTTCAGTGCGTGCTCGCCCCGCATCGCTGGATGAATTGTTCGTCGCCTGTACGCGCGGCATTGTGCCCGAAACGTTGTATGAACTCCAGAGCCTGCCGCTGGACAACAACGAAAGAGCCGCCTCGTAGTGGACGAGGTTACGAGTCCCTATGCATGTAGTGGACGAGGTTACGAGTCCCTTTGCATGTAGTGGACGAGGTTACGAGTCCCTTTGCTCCGCTAACTAACCTAACCGCCAGGACTCGTAACCTCGTCCACTACTGCCAACGCTACAACATCAATTGCTCAAATGAAACTAATCAACTCCACGTTGGAATAGATCCATGAACCGAAAACTGGCTGTCGGACGACTGTGGTGGAAGGAGCTTAGGCAACTGCTCCCTTTGGTTGGATTGTTGTTCATTGTCGGCTTGCTGCTACAGCTACTCTCGTTGACTGCACCTTCGGATTTTCGATGGCAAACCGCAGCCATTGTATTAGGGATACCGGGACTATTTGCAGCCGGGGCAGGAGCACTGCTCGTCGGGCAGGAGAAGGAGCTGCGCACCTTCGATTGGCTGCGTTCCCTGCCTGTACTTCCCAATGACATCCTGCGCACCAAGTTGCTAGTGGGGCTGCTGGGACTGGTGTTAGTTTGGCTGGTGAGTTTAGCGTTGGCAGCAACCTCCAGCTCTCTCCCTAGACGCTTGGCCGATTCCGGAGGCGAGTGGCTGTGGGCATTGCATTCGCTGTTTCTATTGTTACTCGGCTTCGCTACCGCTTGGCAATTGCGATCTTCATTTATCAGTCTCTTGATATTGTTGCCGCTAGCCTGCGTGCCGCTTGCGCTCGCTAATCTGCACGAGATCTGTCTTAATGCCTTGCTGTGGCAGAACCACCGCGAGCCGCGGCCGTGGGTGATGGCTCTGTACTTGATTCTATGCAGCGTGGCGGCATTGGCGTGGGGCTGGCGCGCGGCGCTAGTCGCTTTGTCTCCCGAGCGAAGTACAGCGGTAGCCGCGAAGCATTCCTCGCTTGACGCCCGCGCAAGTTTTACCGCCTATGCGCGGAGCACCCCAGCACCGGCCTTGCTGTGGCAGTTCAGTGCGCAGAATCGAGCAGCTCTGACCGGCATCGCAGCCCTGCTGCTCACCGCGTTGTTGGGCCTGTGGCTTCTCGTTCGAGCGACTGTGCTCCATGGAAAGCCGCCATCCCCAGGACTCCTGGTCGCATTGTCACCGCTGGCGGGATTTTTAGCGCTGAGTTGGCTGGGGCTGCTGGTCTTTCAAGGAGACTCCTTGCAGCGCCGCAAACAGTTTCTAGCCGACCGTGGTGTCTCGCCCATGCTGACTTGGGTCACACGCATGGCGGTGCCTCTGCTCATGCTCGCGATAGCAATACTTCTGTCTAGCCTAGTCTTGCCGCGTCAAGAAATATTTGTCCTAGGGTTTAACCAATGGCTGATTGGCGCGGCGGCACTGTTCGCGATTTTCACGGCAGGACAATGGATTGGACAAGTGATACGTAGTCCGATTGTCGGGGCAATCGTTTCTCCATTGATATCGTTTCTTGTCGTCTACTATATATTTTTCTCAATTGTCAATCTGGGAGCACCTTGGTGGAGTGTCGCGCCACTTGTGTTGCTTCCGCTGGTAGCAACCTTTGCAGCCACATCCGCGTGGATGGATGGCCGAGCCGGCTGGCGGTTCTGGTGTTGGCACTCGGGGTTGTTGGTGCTTTGTGTCTTACTCCCGGCCCACGGCTTCCTGTCTTACATGGCCATGTACCCACGCATGTCATCGGCCAGTCGACAGCAGTTGCAGCAACTCCTCGATCGACCCGGCTATCAAGCTGGAATTGCCATGTCCTGGGACACGACAGTGATGACCCTTCACCGGCGTGAACGAGGGGGACAGATTGAGACACTTTCCCATGAACAGTTCGAAACAGTTGCAGAATACCGTCAGTTTTCAATCGCAAACTTGCGTAGTCAAATGGGAGACAGCTCAAACGGCCTGGCTTCTTGGGTAACCCTGAAAGTGATTCTTTCCGATGCGATCGTGCAGCGTTTGGCAGATCCTTCCGCCTCGGATGTTTCGCGGAAAGAACGCTATCGAGAATCGCTCGGGCTGCTCTTCGAGTTGACAAAGCGGCAACGCATGTCACTCGACGTGCGCAATCAAGATATTGCAGACGAATTGGAGCTGACTTTGCTGCGGGAGTTGCAGATGCCGCTAGCCGAGGAGCGAATGGGAGACGAGCTGAACCAGTCACTGCGTCTGATGCTCGGCGATCAACTAGCGCGCGACAGAGCGCGGCGCGCCGCGTTGGCATCTAGTTGGCAGCGATCGCAAACCACTCGGTATGGGGGACCAAATCAGCGTGAAGTGAACAATTCGCTCGGAAGTTATGATCTTCAGTCTACGATTCTAGGGCTCGTGACCGTTCGCGATATATGGGAAGCGTCTCGCAGGGCGGGACTGGTCAGCGAGCGGCTGCTGAAGCTGCTCGATGCCACTACCGAACAACAGCGAGACCAATTGCGAGCTGAGATCGGAGCACTCGTCGGTTTGCCACCGGCGTCGGCAGCGACGCGCGCGTTGGTTTCAAAAACTGAACAGGGCCAAGGCTTGTTATACGAAGAATTGAACTATCCACAGATTCCCGGTCGGTTGTGGCATGGCGAGTGGGAGCAAGTCGCCAAGTCGATCGGCAGCGGAGAATAGGAATTGTATTAACCACGAAACACACGAAGCACACGAAAAAGACGGAGCAGGTTTTGTCACTTGTCGCGATTCGCCGCATGAAAACGGTCGCTCCCACGCTCCCGCTCTTTGTCCTGCACGTTTTTTAGACCCCTGTGAGCTTGCCTCACAGGTGAACGAGTTTTGAATTCAGATCGCGGTCATCACCTATACCCCACTTTTGCACCCGCTCGCCACCTCAGGTTGCGAGCGGGTGCAAAAGTGATAGGGCTGGGGTGTTTTCGACTTGTATTAATTCACAAAACTTGGCTCACGCCAGACAAGCTGGCATGGGGCCGATGCTTCGGCTACAAGATACTAACTCTTAAACGGTTATTAAAGTAGTAAAGAGATATTAATCATGAACGTTCATAGCGCGCTACAACCGCTTAGGCCACTTATCAGCCGGTTGCCGTCGATCCGTTGGCTGGTACCATTGGTTTGCTTGCCTCTGGCTGCGTTTGCTATTTACGGAGCGTGGCTTGGGTATCGCGAGTACCAGGCGTCGCGCGAGCTAGAGGCACTCATCGCTCCGATTCGCGCGGCGGGCGAACCACTGGGGGACGCATGGCTCGAGCAACACTTTCGCCAAACGGCTTCGAGCGAAGGGACGGCAGCTTGGAGCGAGCTCCTCGTGCTCAGCACAAGTTTTGGATGGAATGCGACGACCGACCTGCCGATTGTCGGTAATGGCAAGTCGCTACGAACGCTCGAAGTGGGTGCCAAGTGGGAAGCGGATGCGTTGGTTGACGATTTCCTGGAACAGGCTCAGCCGCTTTTTGACTCGATATACGATACCGCCAAGTATCCCACGCCGGTTTGGCAACCGATGGACTTTCAGGGGATCGGAACATTGTTGCCCGAGTTGCAGGACACGCGACAAATACAGCGTCTGCTGCAGTTGGATTTTGAACACGCCATCGTGCATAGCGATTCCGATCGCGCGCTGCGCGATCTGCAAGCCATGCAGACGACGGCAGACGCGTTTGATTGGGACATGTTTCTCGTCGGTGAACTGGTCAATATTGCGCTGCGTAACATCTACTACGGTTCGATACAACGCTCGCTCTTTGCCGATGTCTGGAGCGCCGACCAGTTGGAGCAATTGATGGCACAAGTGGGCCAGCCACTCCCACTGGCTCAAAGCTGGAACGCCTCCATTGAATCGGAGAAAGCAATGGCACTTTCCTACGTCAGTGGTTCGGAGCCGCCGCAGCCAGTTGGACTTTTGCTGTCAGCGGCGAGTAAGCTTGATTTGATGCGAAAGTATGCCGAGGTTCAGTCGCTGTCAGAGGTACCGCTGGGACAGCTGACCCGGAGCGCTGCAGAATTAGAACGCATTTGGGGAAGTGAACTGTCACACGTCCGAGTGGACACACTCAGCTCGACATTACTCCCCGCCGTCGTCGGTTATGCCAATGCGTTTGAACGTTGGGAGCGAAATCGACGGTTGGTACTGACTTCATTGTCCGTCAAGCGATTTCAGCTAGCCAACAACCGCTGGCCGGAAAACTTGCAGGAGCTGACCCAAGTCGGCTTGAGTCCCGAGGACTGGACCCTACCTGGAATCGGCTCGCTAGGCTATTCCATCGAACCCGACGGCAAGACCGCCTGCGTATGGGCGGTTGGCGAAAAGGATATCGATGTCGCCAGCCAATGCCCTGACTATGCAGGGGAAAAGCTGGAACAAGTACAATACTATCTGACCTTGATCAAGTAGTTAAATTGGGAAGTAACCACAGCATCAACACGGCAGTGCAGGCTCCCAGGCCGATTCCGAGCGGCCGTTGCACGCTGTGCCAGGGTAGCAACTGTCGAACTTCCACCGCGCGCATCAGCCGAGCGACCTGTTGCTGCAACTGATTGCGAAAGGCTGCCGAGTCGACGACTTTTGGCGAGTACAAAGAAAGGCTCGGCCAGTTGGTAGGTCGTCCCGCCGATGGTCACTTCATGTTCTTGCATCGCTTCCAGCAAAGCGGCTTGGGTCTTGGGGGGCGTGCGGTTGATTTCATCTGCCAGCACGATCTGTGAAAAGATCGGCCCTCGCTCGAATACCAGTTGTCGATGGCCCGTCTGCTGAGACTCTTGAATAATATCGGTGCCGGTAATGTCGGCGGGCATTCAATCGGGTGTAAACTGGATGCGATGAAAGGAAAGGTGCATGGCGTCGGCCAGCGTGCGAATCATCAGCGTCTTGGCTAGCCCTGGGACCCCTTCTAGTAGACAATGGCCCCGCGCGAGCATGGCGATCAGCAATTGTTCGATGGTCTCTTCCTGTCCGACTACGGCCTTGGCCACCTGCACGCGAATTTGACCACATGCCTCGCGCAATCGCTCGGCACGTGCCAAGTCGATAATTGGAACTTCACTAGTCGGCAAATTAACAACTCCTGAATAGCGTATGTGGGATCTTATTGTAATCGGTGGCGGCGCAGCCGGGTTGTGGGGTGCAGGTACTGCCGCAGCGCGCGGCCAACGCGTGCTCGTCTTAGAAAAGAACCGCAAACCAGGAGTGAAAATCCTGATGTCCGGCGGTACGCGCTGCAATATCACCCACGACTGTGACATCGAGGGCATCCTCCGCGCGTTTGGGAAACAGGGGCGATTCCTCAAGCCCGCGCTGCACGCGCTACCTCCAATGGCTGTCGTCGCCGAAATCAACCGGCTGGGAGTTGCCACCAAGGTCGAAGATTCGGGGAAGGTATTTCCGGTCAGCGATCGCGCCATCGACGTACGCGACGCGCTCGTCAATCGCTTGCAACAGGCAGGTGCCACGCTACACAGCGGCGTGGCTGTCACCGACGTGCGCCAAGACGAACAATCGCAGTGGCTGGTGCAAACAGATGCGGAACCGTTGCTCGCGCGCCAAGTGCTGCTGTGTTGCGGTGGTTTGTCCTATGCAGGTTGCGGAACGACCGGCGATGGCTACGCGTGGGCCCGTCGCGCTGGTCACACTCTGGTCGAGACCTATCCCGCCCTCACCCCCTTGCTCAGTCCCGCTGCCTGGGTACACGAGTTAACGGGAATTACCCTGCCCGATGTCGAAGCTCGCGTGGTTACCAGCGACAAGAAGTTGAAGGACCCGCGTTTGACCAGTCGTGGTGGTTTTCTATGGACCCACTTCGGTTGCTCGGGACCGGTGCCGATGAATGTCTCAAGGTTCGTCGCTTCGGCATCTGAACCGCATAAAGTCAAATTGCAATTGGATCTGGTGCCCGATATGAGCGAAGCCGAATTGCTCGCGCAATTCGATCCGTCGCGCGGAGGACGTCGCAGTGTGGCCGCCACCCTGCAACCACTCGTGCCGCGCAACATGGCCGCTTGCCTACTCAAGCGGGCGCACGTCATGGAAGGCGCTCCGCTGGCCGAATTGCCGCGCCCTAGCCGTTTGCAGTTGCTGGAAGATTTGAAACGCATGTCAGTGCCGCTGAGTGGCACGCGCGGCTATCCCAAGGCGGAGGTAACAGCCGGAGGTGTCAGCACGCGCGAGGTCAACCCACAGACAATGGAAAGCCGGTTGGCGAAAGGGCTGTATCTAGCAGGTGAGATCTTGGATATTGATGGGCCCATTGGTGGCTTCAATTTCCAAGCAGCGTTTAGCACAGGGCATTTGGCCGGCCTGCATGTCGACGGTAAATAGTTAGATATTCATCTGCCAATCCATCCTCTGCACCATGACTCCAAGGTGGAGATCGGCGCGGTAACCAACACAAAGTGTAAGGTGCATTCGAATGGCGTTACTATCCGTGCTCCGGCCTTGCCATCCGTGCGATAATTCATGTCATTCGCTGGCACGGATGACAGGAACCGATGCCCCAGACGACATTGCTCGTTTCTTTGCATTCCTATTGTTACCAGCCAAATGGCACGAGCGATTAAGATGACAACGAATTAATTCCGATCGAATACTTGGTCCGACTGTTCAGCAAGTTAGCAAGGTCAATGATGCCGCGAGTTTTAGTAACCGGTTATGGTGGCTTCTTGGGAGCCGAAGTCACGCGACAACTGCTTGCCGCTGGCTACCAAGTGCGTGGACTGGCTCGCGGCGCGTATCCCGAACTGGACGCCCTTGGCGTGGAAGCGTTACGTGGAGATATTTCCGATCGTTCGACCGTGCTTCCTGCCTGCGCGGGCTGCGACGCCGTTGTCCATACGGCAGCCAAAGCGGGAGTGTGGGGAGCCTGGCGCGACTATTACCGCATCAACACGCTCGCTACCACACATCTGCTCGAAGGAGCTCATCAGCACAAGGTGACTGCCTTCGTGCATTGCAGTAGCCCCAGCGTTACCTTTGCCGGGACGCCGCAATCGGGAGTCGACGAATCGGTACCCTATCCCGACAAGTGGTTGTGTGCCTATCCACACACCAAAGCCCTAGCCGAACAAGCGGTCTTGGGAGCCGCCTGCGTGGGACGAGTGCGCACCTGCGCTCTACGCCCGCATTTGATTTGGGGTAAGGGCGACCCACACTTGTTTCCTCGTGTGATCGAGCGAGCGCGTCAGGGCCGATTGAGACGCGTCGGGAGCGGTACGAATTTAATAGACGTGGTACACGTCACCCAAGCCGCACGCGCCCATGTCCAAGCAGTTGAAAAACTGCTGTCGGGGAGCACCGAGCTCAATGGTCAAGCGATGTTCTTGACCGATGGAGATCCGATCGCCTGCTGGGAGTGGATTAGCCGCATCTTGCAAATCGCCGGCGTCGCCGTTCCCAAGCGCGCGATCTCCTATGCCGCTGCCTATCGACTCGGCGGGATGCTGGAGGCCGGCTATCGATTGCTGCGAATTGAAAGCGAACCGCCGATGACGCGATTTGTCGCAGCGCAATTGGCGATGGACCACTACTTTGATATCACTCGCGCCCGTCGACTTCTCGACTACCAACCGACGGTCGACCGCGACACCGAACTGGCGCGATGTGCAGAGGCCTGGCGATGAGACTAAATCGCTTCCTCCAAAAACATGGAGTGCTTCGAGTTCTCGGAGCTTTGGCCTGGCAGTCGGTTTGCAGCCGATGGAGCTAATCGCTACCGAGCGAGATTGTGTCAAGTTGTTCGACCAATGCAGCTCGCCTCTTTGCTTCATAAAATTGCTTCAGCCTGTCATTTGACTGTGCTACCAGCTATGGGAAGGGCCAAAGCGGGGATCAATCCCCGCACTCCAAAATATGGAACAGTCGATATACTAGTTGCGGACGGTTGGGTGTACGAACAATCAGATCTCATGGAACGACATGCATAGAGCACTTTGGCAACTGTTATGGTTTGATCTGCGTGGTTCGTTGCGCGGCGTGATCGGTTTGCGTAGAAATTGGAGACAACTTTTCTTGCTGTTGCTAATGCTTGTGTTTGTGGGCTCCATTCTCTTTGCACGGGCGGTCAGTGGATCGTCGCAGGGTGCCGAGCGGTTTGGCAACGCAATGCCCTTTTGGGCGTTGATCTATCTGTTGGCGACTTGGTTAACCGCTTCTGCCGATCGGGGGCTCGTCATGCGTCCGGCAGAGATTCACTTCATCGTCGGGGGGCCGTTTCCCAACCGAGATGTGATCACGCTCAACCTCGTGCGGTTGGCTTTTCGCGCGCTCATTAGCGCGATCGTGTTATCTTTAATTGCTTTGGCCTACGTCCACAGCTATTTGTCGGCGTTGGCTGGCATGTGGTTGTTGATTGCGGTTTCCCTATTGGTCGGAATGTTAGCTTCGCTGTCGGCGCGGCGTGTTCACGGCCGAGCGGTGGGAATCGCTCGACGCATGTTGATGCTGCTGGCGCTGTTGGGACTTTTTACACTGGTCACGCAATCGATGCGTTTGGTGCGAGAACAAGGTTTCCAGCCACAAGTTTCTACGGTGGCGGCAGCGGCGCTGGAATCGCCCCTTGGACGCGTTTTACTGCCGCCATTGGCCTGGATGTTCGCGCCATTGGCGTCCACAAGTTCACTTGCAGATACTCTGCGCATGTTGCCGCTACGCTTGTTGGTTGTGTCGGCAATGGCGGGGCTGGTCTATGTGCTCGGTGCCGACTATGCTGAAACGTCCACAGGGCGGACCGACGCCTCGGTAGCTCGTAGGCAGAATGCGCTGCGCAGCGGTGTTTCGGGTGGTGGAGTCGGAACGAGTTGGACGCGGCGTTTGACTTTGCCACACGTCCATCGCTTGGGAGGTGTAGGCAGTGTGGCCTGGATGCAGATGGTCCACTCGCTGCGTATCTTGCCACGCTACTTGGCGTTCACAACTGCCATCGTGGGCTTGGTGCTGGTCGTGCCACTTCTAATCGATTCAAGGCACTTGAGTGGATCGTCGGTCGTAGCTTGGATGATAGGCTTGACTGCTTATGCGGACTTCCTATTGTTGCTACAGCTTCCGGTCGGTTTTTTGGGACCGGTAGCACAGCGCGAGTTACTCAAGTCGCTGCCGATGCCAGCTTGGCGAATCGCATTGGGGCAGTTGGCTGGCCCGATCTTGCCTCTGTGCGTACTGCATGGATTGGTAACTTGCCTATTCTTGTACCTATCGCCTGACAGTCGTTGGCATGTCCTGCAGACGGCGCTGGCACTAATCCCAGTTGGACTGGTGCTGGTCGCCAATATCAATCTACTCGGCTCATGGAATGTTATTCGCCCCCGAGCGCTGCAGCAACGCGACGCGCTGGCCGCCGGTCGTGCCATGGCCAGTGTGTGGATCTTTATGGTCATGCTCATTCCGGCAGTAGCAATCGCCTCGGTATGCGTGTTGGTAGTGCAACAGGTACTCGGCGAGGGGATGAGCAGCGTGCTGCTCGGTGTGGCTGTTGGAACGTCGTTGTCAAGCATTATTTACATCTTATTGCTCGCCCGTTCCTTTGCACGCTGGCAGCCCGCCGCAGGCGAAGGAGGCATGGAAGAAGTTGAACTAAATCGCTAGCTCACTGTCGGCGACATCGATGCGTCAAAAATACTTTCGATCGCACGCTCAAGCGCTGCATCAAATTCCTGCTGTGACTGGTCGGCTCGTAAATCTTGAAGCAAGGCGCGCGAAAAGCTTGCGACGACATTTGCTTGCTTTCGCAGTCGCTTGTCCGCTTCTTCGCGACTGTATCCACCCGAGAGTGCGACAACTTTGATAACAGCAGGATGCTCGACACAATCCAGGTAGAGATTATCTTGCTCGGGAAGCGTTAATTTGAGCATCACTCGCGTCTTCGCATCTAGGCGATCGAGTTGTTTGATCAGCGCGGCGTGCAGCAGCTCTTCGGCTTGGGCCTTTTCGTTGCAGCGAATATCGACTTCGGGTTCAATGATGGGAACAAGACCTGTGGCAGCGATTCTCTTGCCGAACTCAAACTGTTGATCCACAATGGCGTCAATGCCCAACTCATTGGCCAAGTGAATGACCGATCGCATTTTGGTACCGAAAACCGGTTGCTGCTTGGCGAGGGCGAGCTTGCCGTCGAGTTGTGGCATCGGCTTCATCAGTTGGACACCATCGTTCTGCTCTGCAAGTCCCTCGTCGACTTTCAGGAAGGGGACAATCTGTTTGACGTTCCACAGGTAGTCGCCCGTGTGTTGTCCCTCGACATCCCGGCGAAGCGTGTCTTCGAACAGGATGGCTCCAATGATACGGTCTTTCGTCAGGCTTGCGCTCGTCAGAATTCTGGTTCGCATCTGATGGACGATGGCAAACATTTCCTCATCATTGCTCCAAGCCGATTTATCGACTCCATATTGCTCAAGCGCCCTGGGCGTGCTGCCACCGCTTTGGTCGAGTGCTGCGATGAAGCCTGGACGCGAACGAATGACACGAAGCTGCTGTTCAAAAAGGCTCATGGAGATACTTGCTCGCAAGGGTGTCGGAAATATGCTCGTAAATGGGTTGTGTATTAATTTGAGTATACGCTAGGGCTAGCTCGTTGGCATCGTATTGGACTCAAACGTACTCGCTGACGCCGCGGGTTACGAATAATCCGAGTTTAACCGCGACAGCGCTGCGGCATAAGTACGCACGCCAACGGGGGATGAGACCTCTGGGTCTTTCTCCACCAATACGACGTGATCGACAAATCCTTCAAACGCGGCGGTTAAGCCGATGATTCCGCCTCCCGTGAAAGACTCGACCAATAGCTTTGGTTTTCGATCCAAAGATTGCCACCATTTCCGTGCCAGGGGAACCAACCAAGTTTTTCCTCCTGGGTAACGGAATGGGCTACGCTTGGGAACGGATGCAACATTGACGATCTTCTTAGTCGACATGCCACGATTGTAGCAAAATCGTCGAGTCGCGAAATGCGAGACCGTCGTAGCTAATAGAAGCGCGAGGCGACTTGAAGTCTATTCGTGTTTATCGTTAGCCGATCACGAATTTGTTCGTTTGTTGAACAGTAAGAAACAACGGCAAAGGCCTTTTCGTGTCCTTCGTGTGTTTCGTGGTCAATACAACTCCCAATCCGCCAAGTTTGTGTGCGATTACATGCTATTTATGCAACAATCATTGCTTGTCCAATGGTTTGCCGTATCACTCAGCCACTTAGCCTGGATTTCGACCATGAATTATAAATCACTGAATTATGCCTCAATTCTACTATTCCTCGGTACGCAAGGTTCCTTGTCCACTTCACAGGCCGTCGCCCAGTTGAATTTCGAGCCGCAGGAATTGACGACGCAACTCCAAGTTGGCTATGCAGTGGAAGCCTTGGATGTGAACCAAGACGATCGGCTCGATATCGCCATCGTGGATAGCAAGCGAGTCCTATGGCTCGAAGCGCCCGATTGGGTCGAGCATGTTGTCTACGAAACGCCCGATGCCAAGTTCGACAATGTGTGCTTCGCTCCGCATGACATCGACGGCGATGGTCTAATCGATTTTGCTTTGGGTGCCGATTGGCAGTTCGGCAACTCCGATTCGGGCGGTACCATCGGATGGCTGCAACAAACTTCCTCGGGACCATGGGTCTATCACGCAATCGCCAGTGAACCGACCACGCATCGCATGAACTGGATTGCACTGGGCGATTCCAGCGCACCCTCGTTGATTGTGGCACCACTCAAAGGCCGCGGCAGTCGCCCGCCAGGGTTTGATCAAGTCGGCGTACGCATGCTAGCCTTCGATCCCCCTGCGGATCCTACACAGCAGACCTGGGGGCGTCGTGTATTGACCGACGCGTTGCATGTCATGCACAATTTTGAAGCTAGCGACTTAGACGACGACGGCCAGTCTGAAATCATCACAGCTAGCTACGAAGGGGTGACATGGATTCGCATGAATGCTCAAGGGGAGATTGAACTCAAGCGCTTGGGAGCCGGTCAAGAAGAGCCCGCCCCCAAACGCGGTGCTAGCGAAATCCGGGCTGGCAAATTGGCCGGCGGTGGCAAGTACCTCGCTACCATCGAGCCCTGGCACGGAGACAAAGTAGTGGTGTACGTTGCACCGGAGAGTTGGCAGCAGTCCAACCAGCTCTGGCCCAGGACGGTCTTGGATGAGCAGCTCGCCTGGGGGCATGCTGTGGCCTGCGCGAACCTGGACGGTGATGCCGATCAAGAGCTGGTGATCGGCGTTCGCGATAATCAAAGCGATCAACACCGATGCGGCTTGCGCATCTACGATCCAATCGATGCACCGGCGGGCAAGTGGCAACGCAGTGTATTTGATCCCGGAGGCGTGGCCATCGAGGACTTGACCGTGGCAGATCTGGATGGAGATGGCGACGTTGACATTGTCACCGTCGGTCGCGCTACGCACAATGTCAAGATCTATTGGAATCAATTCAAGAAGTAGCAGGCACCGTCATACCTCTGTCGACGTGCTCAATATGAATGAGTCTCAGCGGCTGAGGTTGAGGCTTCAATTATTGAAATACAGGGAATTGGACTGACAAAGTGATTCAGCGGATGACGCGGGACCAAAATCCCAATCGGTTTCGGTTACAATACTCCAATTCTCAACTGTGCTCCACATGTAAGCTATGTAGGATTTGGAAATGTTGTCTGACTGGGTTCATCACATGACGCGACTCGTTGTGTTCTCGATTTGCTTTGGTGTGTTCTTGCAGAATGTGGGTGGCGCACAAGAACGGAAATCGACCCTCGGCGGAGCGTCGAGCCACATTCATGGCGAGCCGGAGTTGGTGGGACCGGGTGTCGGCGATGCACCGAGTCTAACGCCAGTCAATCAAGTGCTAACACCTTACGGACAGCAGCTCGATCTGCCAGGCATGCGCCCTCAAGCGCTCGCCTTGTCGCCCGACGGTGCGCTGTTGGCGGTGAGTGGTAAGACGAATCAATTGGTCATCGTCGATCCACAAACGCTGAGCGTGGTACAGCGCGTGAACATGCCGGGCGAGGCGGTGAGATTGGAATCAGATAACAACGATAACAACACTGCCAAAGACGTGAATGCCGATGCGGATGTGGATATCGATGCTCGTGCGCAAGTCAGTTACACCGGGCTGATCTTCTCTCCCGACGGAAGGCAGATCTACTTGAGCAATGTGAACGGCTCGGTGAAGGTCTTTGCCGTCGACGAGCTGGGGCAAGTCACTCCGTCTCACACTTTAGCACTCCCCAATGCCAACGCACCGCGCCGTACCGACGAGATCCCTAGTGGATTGGCTATCAGCGAGGATGGCGGGCGGCTATATGTCTGCGGAAATCTTTCGAATCAACTCTTTGAGCTTGATACGAAAACGGGCGAAGTCACTCATACGTGGCCGGTCGGGGTGGCACCTTACGATGTGGTCTTGGTCGCGAACAAGGCCTTTGTTAGCAATTGGGGCGGACGTCGACCTGGAACAGGCGATCTGACGGGACCTGCTGGGCGTGGTACCGAAGTGCGTGTCGATCCCGTGCGATTTATTGCCAACGAAGGTTCGGTCAGCATCGTGACGCTGAATGAACCTACAGCGGAAACCAATGAGCCCCAAACTGCTGTGCGCGAGTTGCTCACCGGTATACATGCTAGCGGGCTGGCAGTCAGTCCCGATGGAAAGTATGTCGTGTGCGCCAACGCGACCGCAGATACCTTGTCGGTCATCGATGTTGCCGAGGAGCGAGTCGTGCAGACGATTTGGGCTAAGGCAAAGCCTTCGGATTTATTTGGGGCTGCTCCCAATGCACTGGTCTTTGCACCCGCTGGAGACGAACTGTTTGTGGCTAATGGCTCGCAAAATGCGATTGCGGTAATCGAGTTTCGCCCCGAACAACAGTCGGAACTCGAAGGCTTGATCCCCGTTGGCTGGTATCCCGGCGCGCTGTGCTACGATCGGGCTCGTGAGCAATTGCTGGTAGCCAATATCAAAGGTCTCCCAGTCACCCCCAAGACCGAACCGCAGACTGGAGCAGCCGGCTTCAATTCGCACCACTATCACGGTAGCCTGTCGATGTTTGGCATCCCCAACGAAGAGGATCTACTAAAGATTTCTGAACGAGCCGCGAGGAATATGCGTGCCGAGCGCATCGCCAAAACCGCCTTGCCTGCTCGGCCGGATCAACCACCACGCGCGATTCCCCAGCGGATCGGTGAACCGAGTTTGATTGAGCATGTGGTGTATGTCATCAAAGAGAATCGCACCTACGATCAAGTCTTAGGCGATATAGAGCGCGCCAATGGGAACGCAGAGTTGTGTATCTTCGGTCGTGAGATCACTCCCAACCAACATAAAATGGTCGACGAGTTCGTGTTGCTCGACAATACCTATTGCGCTGGGATCTTAAGCGCCGATGGTCACCAGTGGAGCACGACGGCCATAAGCACCGACTATATGGAAAAGAGTTTTGCTGGCTTTCCACGGAGCTACCCCGACGGTATGGGGATCGATGAGAACGATGCGCTGGCCTACTCGCCCGCCGGATTCATTTGGGACAATGCGGTAGCTCATGGAAAGTCGATTCGCAACTACGGCGAATTCATGATGCCCACGGTGCGCTACCGCGATCCGCAGAGAAAGGGTAGCCCCGACTACTTGGCCTGCTATCGAACTTGGAAGGGAGATAGCGACGAAGTCATTTTCGAATGTCAACCATCGGTCGACAGTTTGACTTCTTTTTCTCCGACTGGCTATGTCGGCTGGGAAATGGCAGTACCCGACCAGTACCGCGCCGATTTCATCATCGAGGAGCTCAAACAGTTCGAGCAACAGGGCAAGTTTCCGCAGTTGACGATTATTTGTCTCCCCAACGATCACGCCAGTGGTACGCGTCCCGGCTCCCCGACTCCAGCCTCGTGTCTTGCTGACAATGACTTGGCCTTTGGACGCATCGTCGAAGCGCTCAGCCATTCCAAGTTTTGGCCACGCATGGCCATTTTGGGCATTGAAGATGATCCACAGGCAGGTTGGGATCACGTCAGTGGTTATCGCACGACTGCCTATTGCATCAGCCCCTACGCGCGGCGCGGGACATTGGTTAGCACACACTACAATACGACTAGTGTCTTGCGAACCATCGAGCAGATTCTGGGTTTGCCGCCGATGAATCAGTTCGATGCGAGCGCCGTGCCGATGTTCGATTGCTTTGTCGACACCGCCGACTTGACTCCCTTTGATGCACTAGCCACCAATATTCCACTCGATCAAATGAATCCCGATCCCAAGGCGATTTCCGATCCCGAACTCCGCAGCGACGCGCTGGTATCGTTGGAGTTGAACTTTCGTGAGGTTGATCGCGCACCGGAGGATGTGCTCAATCGAATCTTGTGGCGCGCTATGAAAGGGACGGCAATTGCCTATCCCGAGTGGGCTACTGGGATAGATGATGACGATGATTAATCGCAATATTGCCCCCTGCTAGCTTGTCTGGCAGGAGCAGAAGTTTTAGTGTTATGGCATTTGGTTTTCAATCCCGATAGGGATGGCATGTGCTAGCCTGGGATGCAAATCCCAGGTGATGGGGAGCGCCCAGCAGCGAAAGCCCTGAAGGGGCGACAGGCGTAGGTATCCAACACCTGCCGTCGCTTTGCGACTATTCGAATCGATCTTTCCACGTTACTCAGAAAAGAAAAGACCCGATGATGAGCAGTGTCGAAACCAATCCCGAGACAGATAGCGCGATTCCCTTCTCAAGATTAGTCCCAGAACTGCGCAGCAGATTTCCCTCGCTGGCGCGCCTTAGCCCTGATGGAAGCGAGAAGGTGATTTACCTGGACGGGCCGGCGGGGAGCCAAGTTCCACGTTCGGTCATCGAGGCGATCGGCAATTACTACTTGCGGCATAACGCCAACAGCGGTGGGCAATTCGCGACAAGCGTAGAGACGAACGAATTGATAGCCGCTGCGCATCGAGCAGCCGCCGATTGGTTCGGAGCCAACGATCCGCGCGAGTGTGTGTTTGGCGCCAACATGACTACGCTGACGATGGCGTTTTCGCGAGCGATATCGAAAACTTGGAAGCCTGGCGAGCGGGTTGTAGTGACGCAGCTCGACCACGATGGCAATGTAACTCCCTGGACATTGGCGGCCGCCGACGCTGGTGTAGAAGTAGCGACGGTGCGCGTCGATCCGGCCGATGCAACGTTAGATGTCGATGATTTCCGGCGCCAAGTCACTGCGGGAACGCGGCTGGTCGCATTGACCTGCGCGTCCAACGCCGTCGGTAGCAAACCGCCGATCGAGGAGCTGATTGCGATCGCTCATGAGGTTGGAGCAGAGGTTTATTTGGATGCCGTCCATTATGCTCCGCACGGTTTGATCGACGTACAAGCTTGGGAGGCTGACTACTGCGTTTGTTCGGCCTACAAATTCTTCGGCCCGCAGGTAGGCATGTTGTGGGGGCGGCTGGAACGGCTGGAAGCATTGACGGCTTACAAGCTGCGTCCCGCCCCGCAGCACTCGCCCGGCAAGTGGATGACCGGGACACCGAACTTTGCGGCGATTGCTGGAGTCGTTGCCGCAATTAACTATATAGCCTCGATCGGCCAACGGCTGGAAGATGATAGCAAGAGTGAAGGCCAGTCTGTCCAACTTTCGCGACGCGATGCAATTCAACATGCCTTTGCGGCGATCGATGTTTATGAGCGTGAATTGTTGGAGCGATTGATGGTTGGCTTGCAAGCCATTGAGGGAGTGACCGTTTATGGTATTACCGACCCGGCTCGCTTTTCGCGACGCGTTCCCACCGTGGCTTGTACGCTAGCCGGCCTACCGGCGACGCAAGTGGCCAAGGCCTTGGGCGATCAAGGGATCTTCTGCTGGGATGGGAATTACTATGCAGTAGACATCTGTCGCGTGTTGGGGCAATCCGAGCAGGGGATGGTCCGCTTAGGGATTCTGCACACGACGACTGCACAAGAGATTGACCGCACCCTCGCTGCCATCGCTCGGCTTCAACAGTCCGCTAGCGTAGGCTCGTAACGAGTACCGCGAGTTACGGCGGACCGAAGAAGGAGATTCGAGTGCCGAACTTCCGCCAGCCAATGAGATTGGGCGGCAGTGGAAGTCGAGTTGCTGCGGTGGTAATTGTCAAGGTTTACGGAGCAAGCCAGCGCTGCGCCGTTAAACAGACTCTATCTTCGGTTGCGTTTTCACGCGGCCGAATAGCTTGTCGGTCGCGCCTGTGAACTCTGCTATACTGGATTGCGGAAGAATCATATTTGACATAGTCACCGGGACTGGCCCTTTGCAAATCCGCACTTTCCAAGCAGAATGTTGCCGCTAGCGGCACAGGGAAGACGAAAATGAACATAACGAGACTGGCTGCGAGTTGGTGCTCGTTGGTTGTATTTGGGCTAGCTATTCTTTCGACGCGAGCATTGGCGAGTGATAGTTTGCCCGAATGGGCACGTGGGCAAGGGGAGTCGCTGGAGATTCGGTTGACCGGTGAAGTTGTGGGGGCAAATGACCAGGTGGCGCCCGACTTTGCGGTGACCTGCCAACTCAATGCGGCTGTTGTCAAGTACAGTCTACCGGCCAGGATCGATGGTCGACATTTTGAGATTTGGGTTCCTGCCAAAAATGTCAATTGGAATTGGATGTGGATTCGCGTCGCTTCCAGAGATGAAAAGTTTGTCGCTTACCAAAAACTAGCCGCTTACGAACTCCGTCACGCGGCCGTCAACGGTCTTCAATTCGAACTCACGACACAACCAACGCGAACCGTCGCAGTCCGGGTTGAGTACCAAGGCCAACCAGCGCCCAATGCTTGGGTCAATGCGGAGCTGGGTTACGACATCAACCTGCGTGCCCAAGCGAATGAAGACGGGATAGCCACCTTCCATCTGCTGCCGGAGCAGCAGCTCGCTCGATTTACAGCTTGGACAGATGATTTTAAGATGGGCGGCTTTAGCTTCAATAGTAAGCCCACCAAGGATCCTGCGGCGAACGAATTCACGGTCGAACTCAACCAATGCCAAGATCGGCTGCTGCGAGTCGTCGACGAAGAAGGATCTCCAGTTTCCGATCTGGCATTTGTGTTGCAGATGGCGAGAATACCTGATTATGACTTCGTCGGTATCAATGAAAATTCACATTTGAAGACCAATTCCGCTGGCGAAGTCACTTATCGCTGGTTTCCAAACTGGAAAGAACGCAAATGTTACATCGCGCTTGACTCGAAACATTGGATAGCAGAAGGAGGGTGCGAAGAATTGGATGAGGCGATCGTCTTTAAGGTTAAGAAGAGCAAGATCGCGCAACGGAAACGCGTGGTAGGGAATATCACAGGAACGCCTTCGACTCTCGTAGGTTTTCATGTGACGCTGTACACTTTTCAGGGAGAACGAGAAAACTTATCCAGTGAGCTATATGCATTCTCCGACGCCACTGGCTCGTTCGCTATGGATGTGCTCCCCGATGCAACCTATTGTGCGTTCGTGCTCGATTCTGATTTTGTAAGTCCGACGATCGATTTGATCCCATACGATTCTTCTTTGGACAAGATCACTGCTCCCGAGCTTTCGGTCTCGAAGGGAGAGAAAGTAGAAGTGACCGTTACATCGGGCCCAGACAAGAAGCCTTATCCCGATTTGACTATACGTTTTCGCAGAGAACACGAGTTTTCGTGGAGAGAGGATGGGCGCAGTCGAAATGCTACTGGAGGCCCATCTTGGCAGGCTACTACCAATGACCAAGGTATCGCAGTAACGAATTCCTTGCCTGGAAAACTGCAGGTTCACGTCTACACGCCGCTGTGGAGCACCGAGGAGGAAGTAGACGTTTCTCTTGGCACAGCGATCCACGTATCGTTGCACCGTTCTTTCGAGGAAAAACAGAAAGTGATCGGGCAATTGGTGCTTGGCGAAGGTGTCGATGCGGACCTATCCAATGCACAGGTCCGGATCGGTTCTGTCGATGGGAATTACGACGACCAACAATCGCTTGCAACCGACGCCAAGGGAGCGTTTTATTTCGAAACGGTGTCGACTGAATTGGGTGTGTTTGCTCGTACCCAAGATGGCCGTGCAGCAGGGTCGGTAGTGGTTCGTGATCTATCTGAACCAATCATGTTGGAATTGCGCTCGACGATGAGCTATACAGGCCAACTGTTAAACAGCGAAGGTCAGCCGAGTGTCGGTCAACAAGTAGAGGCTTTGGTCTGTGTAGAGGGGACCGAAAACGGCCAAGGTTTGTTTCTAAAGCATTTCGATGCGGAACGTATTACAGCCAAAACTGACTCGGACGGAAAGTATGTGCTGCCCGATATTCCAACTGAAATGAATGTTATCTTGCTTGCACGCAACCAGCAGGACTCAAGCGAGAGTGACTATCTCGACATAGTGTACTTGGAAGCGCATGAGGATCGGCCGTTGGCCATCCATCGAATTGGCACAACAAAACCATCGGCTGACAAGTACTCGCTGGCCGAACGGATTGAGAAAACGCTGCGAGATTGTCGTTTGGCGGGCTTTCGCATGATGGTCATAACTTCCAGAGCCGACGCGCCATCCAAGGCCTTCATCGACCGCTACTTCAAAGACTACCAAGAAAATCGCGAGGTCTCGAGCTATATGCAAATCGTACTCACTGACGCCGATGTTCTGCCAACATCGCGGGGCGCAGACTTTGCAAAACAACGCGGCTGGAAAATACCTGATCCAGGAAAAGTGCTCGCATACGCCATCGACGACCGAGGGAACGAGCTGGGCCCGATCGAAGTCAAATTAGAAGAGCAGGAGTCAGCCGATTTAGCAACTGCGTTTGTTCATCAACACATGCCTGTGGCAGTGGATGCTGAGCAGAAATGGGATCAGGCATTTGCAGAGGCGCGACAGTCTGACAAACAAGTCTGGGCGCGCATTTGCCAACGCTACTGCGGTCCCTGTTTTCTCCTCGCGCGCTGGATGGACGATCATCGAGAGCTACTCGCCAAAGATTTCGTGATGCTCAAAATTGACGATGTTCGCGACGAAAACGGTTTCGCGGTTGCCAATCGTCTAACCCGTGGCAAGCAGCATGGAGTTCCGTTCCACGCCATCTACGATTCGAACGAGTCGATGTTGATTAACAGCGCTGGCAAGTTTGGCAATATCGGGCATCCAAGTGGCTATGAAGGGAAGAAGCACCTGCGAAAAATGCTCGAGGCAGGTTGCAAAAGACTGACTGCCGCTGAGATTGATCAGCTCGTCGATAGCGTCGAAGACTAGATCGGCAGTCAGCATAGACTGGTAACAAAATGTAGGCTCGTAACGAGTACCGCGAGTTACGGCGGACCGAAGAAGGAGATTCGAGTAGCGAATTGCCGCGAGCCAATGAGAATGAGCGACAGTGGAAGTCGAGTTGTTAATGTAGGCTCGTAACGAGTACCGCGAGTTACGGCGGATCGAAGAAGGAGAGCCGAGTAGCGAATTGCCGCGAGCCAATGAGAATGAGCGACAGTGGAAGTCGAGTTGTTGCGGCGGAAATTGTCAAGGTTTACGGAGCAAGCCAGCGCTGCGCGGTTAAACAGAAACTTTCTTCGGCAGCCTTTTCGCGCGGCCGAAGAAGTGATCTGACTAGCGGATGCGAAGGGTACGGCAGCTCTCTTCGTAGCTCGACTCTCTAGGCTGTGTTTGTTCGGTGGGCTGACGAGTTCGATGGCGGCCACCAGTCGCCGATTGCGCCGGCAATCGTAGATTCGCACTTCGTAAATATCAGTTTGTGGTAGAGTTGGTTCCAGAGTCAATGTGGGCGATGGGGCTGTGTAGGAGGTTGCCGGTGCTTCTTCTTCCTTGATCACCCAAGGATCAGACAGCGGCTCGCTGTAGGTTCCGACATCGATTTCGAATAGCGTTCCTAAATGGACGCTTGGTGCGGCGAAATAGGGTTCGGGAAGTATCTGGGCGAGTTCGCGAACGATCATGGCAGGCCACATGCCATGCAGTTCGTCCCAGGCATGCACATCGTCCAGCGGCGATCGAAAGTGGTCTCGTAGTGGCATGGGGAGCATGTAAAAAGAGGATGCAAAGAGTCATCGTAACCGTTCGCGCTTGATTGAAAAGTAGAACAATTGTCCTCAGTTCCTTGTGGGTTTGACTGGGTTTAGCAATCCGGAGCGGTGAACCATTGAGACGATGGTCCTACACTAGACAATTGTAGTATAATAGAGATATACCTCCGAAGAGCCAGCGAGATTCCGAGTTGGCGAGCTGCATTGGCCAACCTAGTGCTTTGTCCAAGTTAAGAATTAGGGTTGGAAGTAGTGGACGAGGTTACGAGTCCCTAAACGTATAACGGATCAAACGGACTCGCGGGCCTCGTCCACTACCCTAAAATTGTTTATTGACAAAGCACTAGGCCCACAGACAATCGGACCACCTCACCTCGCTAGCCTCCCTCCCCCACTAACGGTACTGGCATGTCGTCGCTCTCGAAACGGTATTGGCCCCACGCTCGCTGGATTCGACCATTGTTTATGGGAATTATCGTTTTTATGGGGACGGTTCGAGCGCGCGCTGAAGACCCAGCGCTCGATTTTTTCGAAGCGGAAATTCGTCCCATTTTGGTCGACAAATGCAGTGGTTGCCACGGACCGGATAGGCAAGAGGGAGAGCTGCGAATCGATTTGCGGGACGCAATCTTGTCGGGGGGAGATAGCGGTGCGGCCATCGTGCCTGGCGATGCTGCCGGCAGTCTGCTGGTGCAAGCCATTCGGCACCAAGATGGGCTGGAGATGCCTCCCAAGGAGGAACTGAGCGAGCGGGTCATCGAGGCGATCGAACATTGGATTGACAGCGGCGCGCCGTGGCCGGCGTCGAAGGAGTCGCTGACGGTTTCGACGATCAAGCCGTCCGAGCAAGCCAAGGAGCATTGGGCCTTTCAACCCGTGCAACGGCCCGCCGTGCCGGTAGTCGCCGACGAGCGGGGGTGGGTTCAGAATCCGATCGATGCATTCACTTTGGAGAAGCTCCGCGCCAACGGCTTGTCACCCTCACCTGCGGCTGGCAAGCGGAGTCTGATGCGGCGTTTGAGCTATAGCTTGACGGGCTTACCGCCATCGCCCGAGGATATGCAACAGTTTTTAGACGACAGCTCGTCGACCGCGTATGCCGATTTAGTCGAACGGTTTTTGGCATCGCCACAATACGGTGAACACTGGGCTCGGCATTGGCTCGATGTGGCCCGCTACTCGGACACCAAAGGCTATGTCTATGCGCGCGAGGAACGTTTTTGGGTCCATGCATGGACCTACCGCGACTGGGTTGCGCGGGCCTTCAACGAAGATCTCCCCTACGATCGCTTCTTGTTATTGCAATTGGCCGCCGACCAAGTACCCGATCGACGTCAGAGTGATTTGGCGGCGATGGGGTTTCTTACCCTCGGGCGTCGTTTTTTGGGAGTCGAACGCGATATCATCGACGACCGCATCGACGTGGTCTGTCGCGGCACGATGGGATTGACCGTAGCCTGCGCACGGTGCCATGACCACAAATACGATCCGATACCGACGGCCGATTACTACAGTTTGTACGGGGTGTTTGACAGTAGCGTCGAGCGGTTGGAGCCGTTGACCGAATCACTCGGAGATGACGCTTTTGAAGCCGAGTTGAAAAAGCGGCAAGACGCCTTGCAAGACCGACTGGTGGCCGCTCGCCAGGAGTCGTCTGATCGCGTTCGCGCTCGCGTGGCCGATCATCTTTTTGCGCAGAGCGAGTTGGACAAGTATCCGGCCAACGGCTTCGATCAGATCTTTCAAGCGGACGACATACTGCCCGCCTTCGTCCGCCGTTGGCAGCGGTTTCTGCGGGAAGCCAAACTAGCCAACGACCCCGTGTTCACGGTTTGGCATGCTTACGCAGATTTGCCAGCCGAAGATTTTGCCACAGCGGCCACCGCTGTTACCGAACAGTTCCAGCATGACGAGTCGATTCCTGCAGCCATCCTGCGCGCGTTCGCGACTTCGCCGCAGAACTTTCGCGAAGTCTGCGATCGCTACGGAGCGGTGTTTGCCGATGTGAACGAGCGCTACCAAGCGCAGGCGAACAACCCACAGGAACCGTCGGCCATCGAGCCCGAATTGCTCGCGGTGTTGTATGGGCCCCAAGCCCCTTGCCAAGTTCCCGACGGCCCGGTGGTATTGGCCGAAACGTACTTCGCTTCAGGCGTCCTTACCGAATTGTGGAAGCTTCAAGGGGAAGTCGATCGCTGGATCATCAACTCGCCTCAACCCGCACCCCATGCGCTGACGTTGGTGGATCAAGCTCAACCCATCGAACCACGCATATTTGTGCGTGGCAATCCGCTAGTGCAAGGGGCCGATGTGCCGAGGCAATTTTTGGCTGCGCTTAGCAATGGGGAGCGACTCCCATTTGAACACGGAAGCGGGCGCTATGAATTGGCTCAAGACATTATCGATCCCCGCAATCCGTTGACTGCACGAGTGCTGGTCAATCGCGTTTGGACGGCCCACTTTGGACATGGGTTGGTGACAACCCCTAGCGACTTTGGAACTCGAGCAGCAGCCCCATCACATCCTGAGTTGCTGGATTGGCTGGCCGATAGTTTCATTGCCCAAGGCTGGAGTGTGAAGGAGTTGCAGCGCTGGATCGTGTTGTCATCTACTTTTCAGCAATCGTCACGCGGCCCAGCCGACGCGTCGGTGTTGTCTGCTGCGATCAAGTTAGATCCCGACAATCGCCTACTGTGGCGCATGAATCCTAGACGTTTGACTTTCGAAGAGTTTCGTGACTCATTGATCTCGGCTGCCGGCCAACTCGACGCATCCATTGGTGGGCGTCCAACCGATTTGTTTGCGACTCCCTTTCCCTTGCGTCGCACGTTGTATGGATTGGTCGATCGCCAGTTCTTGCCCGGTACGCTGCGCATGTTCGACTTTGCCAATCCCGATTTGCATGTTGCCCAGCGCTCGGAGACGACGGTGCCAGGTCAGGCGTTGTTCTTTTTGAATCATCCGCTACTGCTGGATCGCGCTCGCGCGTTAGCCGCCAGTACCGAACCCAATGTGGCTCGACGCTCCGCCGTCGTGAGTACCCCAGAACCCAATGTAGCTCGACGCTCCGCCGTCGTGAGTCCCCCAGAACCCAATGTAGCTCGACGCTCCGCCGTCGTGAGTACCCCAGACCCCAATGTAGCTCGACGCTCCGTCGTCGTGAGTACCTCAGACCCCAATGTAGCTCGACGCTCCGTCGTCGTGAGTACCTCAGACCCCAATGTAGCTCGACGCTCCGCCGTCGTGAGTCCCCCGACCGACAACCAACCCGACAGTCCTGATGAGCGAGTTGAAGCCATGTTCCAACACGTCTTACAACGCTCACCAAGCGAGTCGGAATTGACCGATGCGCTGGCATTGGTGCAAGCAGCCGAGGAGACTCGTTCGACGCCCCCCAGGCCAACCATCGCCGATTGGCAGTACGGTTATGGCAGGCTCGAAGTTGCCAGTTCGCCTATGGTGGACTTTACCCCACTTCCCTTTTTCAGCGGTTCGGCTTGGCAAGGGGGCACGAGCTATCCCGATCCAAGCTTGGGTTGGGTTCAGCTCTCGGCCGAAGGGGGACACCCAGGCAATGACACCGACCATGCGTCCGTCCGTCGCTGGACTGCGCCACGCGATGGAGTCTTTCGCATCCGCAGTCAATTGACTCATGAGCCCACTGCTGGCGATGGGATTCATGCGGCCATCGTCCACTCGGCCGACGGTATCTTGTCTGACTGCTCGTTACATCACGACACGTTAGAAATGAATCACAGCGAAATAAAACTGTCGGCTGGCCAGACGCTTGATTTTGTCGTAGATATCAAAGAAGTGTTGAATAGCGATCAGTACCTATGGAAGATAACTATTGATGAAATGAACGCAGCCGAACAGACTGACGTCAGCCTCGTATGGGATTCCTTGCAAGATTTTCCCAATCCAGCACCGCAACAATTGAATGGATGGGAGCAATTGGCGCAAGTACTATTGTGCTCCAATGAGTTTATGTTCGTCGACTAGAATTCAAACAACTGACTACTGAAACGAAGGCACTCAACCAGCATGCACAATCCATTAGACCTTTCGCGGCGTTCCTTGTTGACGCGTTCCGCCTTGGGAATTGGCTCACTGGCGCTGGCCGGCGTGCTTGGCGATGATGATCGGTTGGTCGCGGCCGACGAGTCGCAGATCATGACCGACCCGTTGGCGGTGCGTGCGCCGCATTTTCCGGGAAAAGCAAAACGAGTCATTCATTTTTTTCTCAATGGCGGCCCTTCGCACGTGGATACGTTTGATCCCAAACCGTCCTTGCAAAAGTATGCGGGGCGGCGGATCCCGCAAACCTTGACGACTGAACGCAAGACGGGAGCCGCCTTTCCCTCGCCGTTCCAATTCCGGCAGTACGGCCAATCTGGCATCGAGGTTAGCGAGCTGTTTGCCAAGACGGCCGAGCACATCGATGACATTGCGGTCATTCGCTCGATGTACGCTCAGGTGCCCAATCACGAGCCGTCGTTGATGCTCATGAACTGCGGTGATTCAGTGCAAGCGCGGCCCAGCGCGGGCGCGTGGATGCTGTATGGGCTGGGGACAGAAAATCAGAACTTGCCTGGATTCATTGCCATGTGCCCAGGCGGGTTGCCGATCAAGGATAGCGAAAACTGGCAGTCTGCCTTTCTGCCGGGGGCCTTTCAAGGAACCTATATCGATTCGAACCACACAGAGCTGCGCAAGTTGATTGAAAACATCGATCATCCACAAGTCAGCAAGCAGGCGCAGCGTCGACAGCTCGATCTACTCGCACAGTGGAACACGGCCCATCGTCAGGGGAGATTGGACGACCGCTTGGATGCTCGCATTCAATCGTATGAATTGGCCTTTCGAATGCAACAGGAGGCGGAGGAAGCGTTCGATTTGTCGCGGGAGTCACAGACGACGTTGGATATGTATGGCGCGGCCGTACATGGGCGGCAAACGCTCATTGCTCGACGTCTGTTAGAGCGCGGTGTGCGTTATATTCAGCTTTGGCATGGTGCGGGTCAACCGTGGGATAATCATGATAAGATCGAGCAAAACCACCGCACGTTGGCAGCCCAAATTGATCAACCGATCGCCGCCCTTTTGACCGACTTGAAGCAGCGTGGAATGTTGGAAGAGACGCTGGTATTGTGGGGCGGCGAGTTTGGAAGAACTCCGACAGTCGAACTCGGCGGCGGCGGAGAAGCCCTGTTGGGCCGCGACCACAATCACTACGGATTTACCGTGTGGATGGCTGGTGGAGGAATCAAAGGTGGGACCGTATATGGGGCCACCGACGAATTTGGTTTTAAGGCACAAGAGAATCCGACGAGTGTCCACGATCTTCACGCCACCATCTTGCATACTCTGGGACTGGATCACACTCGCTTGACCTATCGCTACGGTGGCCGCGACTTCAGATTAACCGACGTCCACGGGCAGGTCATTCACGAGATATTGGCCTAATGATTTGTGGCCTCCGCAGCATGTCAGTCCTTGCGAAGTCGATCACGAGTTAGTTCGTAAACGGTTACATTGAATCAAGGCAGCAGGACAAAATAGAATTCCTTTTTTCGCGTTGCGACGGTCAAACCAAGGATTATCCAATGAATGCTTCTTCGGTGATGCAGGTACGCGGTGTCTTGCTATTGCACACCGTTTTGCTGCTTTCTGCAGTTGTTGTGAGCACTACACCTGCGGCAGTCGCGGCTGATAAAGAACGTCCGCCAAATGTAATTGTGTTTTTCTCCGACGATCAGGGGTATGACGACGTCAGCTTTCAAGGGAGTGACGAGATTCCGACGCCTCATATCGATGCGCTTGCCCGCGAAGGTGTGATATGTACTGATGGTTATGTCACCGCCCACTACTGCGTTCCCTCACGCGCTGGACTTTTGACAGGACGCCATCAGGCACGATTCGGATTTGAAATCAGTGGTTGGAATAAGAACATGGGAATGCCTGTCGAAGAAACGACGATCGCCGATGGACTCTCGGCAAACGGCTATGCCACGATCGCCATTGGAAAATGGCACTTGGGGCAACTACCACAGTTTCGCCCACTGGCACGTGGATTTACCGATCATTATGGTTTTTACGGTGGCGGCCGATCCTATCTTCCTCTATCCGAATCCATTGGCGTTCCGTTCATCCCCAAGGATCCGCAAGCAGTAGAGCTTTATCGAAATCTAGACAAAGTCGATGACCCGCCGCTCGTCACCACCGCGTTCGGAGAAGCCGCCGTTGAATACATCGAAGAACATAAGGACGATCCTTTCTTTATCTATTTAGCATTCAACGCTCCCCACCTGCCACTCCAGGCACCCCAGCGTGATCTGGATCGGTTTCCCAATCTAACGGGAGGCCGCAAGACGTACGCCGCCATGATTGCAGCCATGGATGATGCGATTGGACAAGTCACCGAGAAGCTGAAGAGGGAGGGATTGGAAGAAGAAACGCTGATCTTCTTTCTGACAGACAATGGAGGCCACACCACAGCCGTTGGTGCCAGCAACGCGCCTCTGCGCGGCCAGAAGTCGACTGTCTATGAAGGTGGAATACGCGTTCCATTCGTTGTGAAATGGACGGGCCACTTGCCAGCAGGCACAACGTACACGAAGCCTGTCTCAAGCCTCGACATCGCTGCGACTTCGTACGCCCTGGCGAACGTCGAGATCGACCCGAAGAGGCCACTGGATGGTGTCGATTTGATTCCCTATCTGACTGGAGCAAACACTGAGCTCCCCCATCCGACTCTGTATTGGAGAATTGGCCCTGACTATGCAATGCGCGATGGGGACTGGAAATTGACAGCTCAAGATGGAAAGGCGGAAGTCTACCATCTGTCGGAGGATATTTCCGAATCGCAAAATCTCGCAGAACAACGGCCGGAATTATTGGCCAAATTGCAGGCTAAATATGACGAATGGAGTGCTCAGATGATGGACCCAATATACTCAGGCGGGCTAGGGGGGCGAAAAGCGAAAGTTGGCGATCGGAATAGCGAGAGTGGACCGCAATCGACCAAGCCAAAGCTGTGAATTCCGGACAGAGACATTGCGTTACTTGAATTTGTTTAACGCCGAGCCGGAGCAGGCCGCGACGCACAAGGTGAGCTGATCGATAGGCGCGACTCTGACGAACCACAGCGTATGCCAACCCACTTTCGCGGCCTGCGCAGGCGACGGCACCTGCGGCAGTCACCTGCTACGACCATTCACGGCTACCAACCGCACTCCACAAATCCTCTCATGCGCAGTCTCGGTGATAGTGCAATCAACTCCGCTTCGGCCTGCGCCTACCTAGCCGGGACGCCAGCGACGATCCTATCGCTAACGCATCGAGCCAACTTTTCGTGGTAGATATCACTACCGATTCACCGGCTACTGCGTCTAGGCGTTAAACAATTTGCGTCAGCTCGATGAATTCGTTTAACGATCGAGTGGCTACACAAAGACCAACAGAGCGATTGAGCCAAACAGCAGGAGCGCACCAGCGGTGCGGAGCAGCAACACACGTGGGGTTAGGCTGCTGTCGGAGGCACCGAGATAGCGTCCTAGCAACCACACGGCAGCTAGACTCCACAAGCCACGCGTGCTGTAAACGACGTTCGATACAGCCACTTGTTCCCAAAAAGCAACGCTGGCGACAATCGCGACAGCTTGCAGCGCAATCAACGCAGCCGCGCCTGACAAGCTGGGCCAAGCGTCGCGAGGAATGGATCGCAGTGGTTGTTTGAAAAATGGGAATAGCACAAACGACAACAGCGTACTCATGCCCATCATCACGGGCAAAAAGGCGCCACGCCCCCAGGTTGGACTCCATAGTTGTACGCACACGTCGAACAACGCAAAGGCAGCCGCTCCGCTCATGGCTGTAACGAGAGAGAACACCACCCTGCCGCGATCACCGACGGCGTCGGTCGTGTTGAGCAACATGACAGCTAGGGTAGCACCCAAACAGGCCACCCAAGTACTGACCGGTAGGAGACCAGCTCCCAACAGCCACAGGAAAATGGGGACAAACACAATTTTCAATCCGAGCACCGGTGCGGCCACCGAAATCTCGCCTTGTGAAAGCGATGTCAACGTCAACACTTGTCCCACAACATACAGCAGGGCGACGACAAGCGGTTGCCACCATAGGCTCCAAGCCGGCAAGTCATCAGCCAAAAACCAGAATGGCTGAAAGGCCACCATCGAGACAACGTTGCATACAAAACTGACTCGCCATATTTCGATGCCCCAGCCAGCGGTGCGTTTCATCAACAGGGCTGAGCCGGCAAACAAGATGGCAGCCAGCAGTGGCAGCCCAAGCACTCCGGTGATTGTGACTAGATTGGACAGTAGTTGCATCCAAGCGAAAAAGAGTGCGTTGACAGAATTGAATTGGGGCTAGCGCTTCATCTATGCATAACTTTAAGGTGGGCCGTAGTGGACGAGGCCCGCGAGTCCCTTGCATCCACGGACTCGC
>JADYZV010000124.1 GCA_020852965.1 Pirellulaceae bacterium
AGGTTACGAGTCCGTTTGATCCGTTATACGTTTAGGGACTCGTAACCTCGTCCACTACTTCCAACCCTAATTCTTAGCTTGGACAAAGCACTAGGCTAGCAACAGGTAAAACGCAGTTGCGGCGGACCGAAGCAGATATTTTCGTGCCCCCATTTTAGCGCCAAACTGTCGCCCACACGTGGTTCACGGTTTCATACGGACTATCGTTAGCATCTTCTTTCAAGTCCGCGCCAAAGCAGCGATATGCACGAAAATGGGGGCACGAAAATGGGGGCACGAAAATGAAGTGCCAAGCGCGGCGCGAACTGGTTGCGCTGCCCGTGCCGTAACTCGCATTACTCGTTACGAGCCTACTCCAGGATGACAAGTAGGAACGCTAGAACAACTGCTTGATCGCGCGGCCCTCGTCGAGCAGATTGTAGGGGCGACCTTGTGAATCGACAGCCCTGAGATCGTCGATACCCGCCGCATAGTAAACCGTCTTGGCGATATCCGCGGGAGTCAATGGATGATCTTTCGGATGTTCTCCCAAGCGGTCGCTGGACCCAAAAGTCTGCCCGCCTTGGATTCCGCCCCCCGCCATCAAGACGCTCTGGCAATGCGTCCAGTGATCGCGTCCCGCTCCTCCGACTCCGCCGGACCGCGGATCGCCAATCTTCGGAGTGCGTCCCATTTCACTGTTGACAACCAACAACGTCTGATCGAGCATGTTGCGTTGCTCCAGATCCTCGATCAATGCCGAGAAGGCTCGATCGAATTCAGGCAACAAGTGATCTTTCAAACAGTTAAAATTGTTGCCGTGCGTATCCCAACCGCCGGCGCTCTTACACTGGCTTGCGATCGCTTCATTCTCTTTCCAAAACACAGTCACAAAAGGTGTCTCGGCTTCGACGAGTCGTCG
Source organism: Pirellulaceae bacterium (assembly GCA_020852965.1). Classification (GTDB taxonomy): domain Bacteria; phylum Planctomycetota; class Planctomycetia; order Pirellulales; family Pirellulaceae; genus Aureliella. The sequence continues at coordinate 902 of JADYZV010000124.1, forward strand.
AGCGAGCAATAGACTCATTGCGTTAACGCCGGTGCCGTATCGCGCGCGAGTCGCTTCCGTTTCACTTTCCAAGTCGAATACCTTCGAGGCGCTGGACGACAACAGCAGATCGAGGCTGCGCTGCTGATGTTGCTTCCAAGTTCGCTCGATTGGAGAATTCTCAAATTCACGTCGCGCAACATCGAGCGTCTTGAGCAAATGCTGCCGAGACTGCAAACGCTCTGCGGTTACGTCTCCCGAAAGTGTCAACGATGGCACCTGGAACTTGAGTGGCTCGTCGACCGACCCGTGAACATACAACGGATCAAACTCGACTCCCAGTCGAGCCGCAAATTGCCCCGGACGGGTATAGGGTAGCTTGCTCGGTTTATGAGGCAACGTGATCGCATTGGGCAAGCCATGCTGGTTGGGACGTCGCGCTCCCACCACCGAGCCGATGAACGGCCAATCGTCCGTGTAGGGGCGCCGGTCATTGGCCAAGGTCAAGAAGGTGACATCGGGGACATGCCCCGTCAAATTGTAATAATACCCGGCGTGATGGTCGTTCGTATTGACCGTCCCGCAGACAGAACGGATCACCGCCAAATGATGCGCCTGCTGAGCCAACATAGGTAGATGCTCGCAAAGCTGTATTCCGCTCGTCGAAGTTGGCTTGGGCGCGAACGGACCGCGATACTCGGCCGGTGCATCGGGCTTCATATCCCACGTGTCGACGTGTGAAGCGCCACCACACAAAAAGAAGAGGATCACCGACTTGGCTCGTCCACCACCGCGCTGATCGCTCCCTGCGACCGGGCTGGCGAACTCGTTCGCGCGCACTCTGGCGGGTCTACCGAAGTGCAGACCAGCAAATCCACTGGCCGAAGCGACGAGAAACGAGCGACGCTTGCGAATGTCTGGAACGAACATGATTCTTCACCGTTTGCGGTATTGCTAGGAGGGAGGTGAGAAGGAGGGAACGCTAGCGACCGACCCATCAGCGGCCATCACAATAAATGTGCAACATTCTTTAGAACTGAATTAATACGATTGTAGTCCAAAGCCGCAGGGCTATGTGAGCATCGAGTGGGGACTTCCGGGCGAATAGTCAGATGCAACATGCAATGTGGCCCGACGCTCCGCGTCGGTGGGGGTGCCGTGGGGACTTCCGCGCGAACAGAAAGATGCAACATGGGGGCTAAGGAGATGAAGATCTCAATCGAGTGCAATACCGACGGCGGAGCGTCGGGCCACATTGGTTGCGGAATACCGACGGCGGAGCGTCGGGCCACATTGGTTCGGAATACCGACGCGGAGCGTCGGGCCACATTAAAGGTGTCGCTTTTGCTGACATTTTCGTTAAAGGGGTTGTGCGGGTTGTGCCGATAAATCTCATAGTGCCATGGGGGGTACTAAATGCACATGCACTGTCGTAGCGTTTAATAGCGTGCAATGCGACAAGGCTGCGCAATAGACTGGCGGACCTGAGTTTCTATGAAACGCTCGGACCCGTTCAAAAAAAGGATTCCGGAGTGCCTGCTACCGGACAAACAGCCCTCCATAAAACCTCCCCCACCGCTGCTGCGCGCTGTTGGGCTGCGATTGGGCTGCTGGCGATGATGCTAGCAAGCAGCGGATGCGCGTTGCTGCCGGACATCAAGCGCAAACCGCAGACGATCAACCCATTTCCACAGTTGAAAACGATCGCAATTCTCCCCTTCGCCAACCAAAGCGAAGACCCGACCCTCAGTGGCGAACGCGTCGCGCTGGCTTATCTCAATGAATTGCAAGCTATCCGTGGCTTCGAAGTGCTGCCACTAGGCGCTGTCAAGCAACGCATGGCTGGCTACCAGGGTAATCTCGCTAGTGGCGAAGACTTCCAAGCGTTCGCACAGTACCTAGGAGTCGATGCCGTCCTGATTGGCTCGGTCACCGACTACGATTCGTACTATCCGCCGAGAATGAGCCTCAAAGTCAACTGGTATGCGGCCAACCCGAGCTTCCATCCGGTCGAAGTGGGCTATGGCTTGCCGTGGGGAACGAAGGAGGAAAAGAACATACCGAAATGGATCCACAACGAAGCCCAGCGAGCGCTGGCTGTCGAGCAGCTCAAGACGCAAACGCCACTCACCCCCGGCGACATACCGCTAATGCCCGAAGATCGCGCTGCGATGGAAGAGAGCGGTGCGACATCGCCACAGGGGAGCAATGGCGCGATCGTCATCCAAGCCGATGGCCAGTGGAGCGACTCGGGTGGAGCGCCGCTGCCACCAGATTGGCCCGATCCACGTGGCTTCATTCCGGATCCACCGTCGGTAAACCGGCCTGAAATGATGGTTCAACACGCGCCGATCATCTCGCACATGCGGAACTTTAACGGTCATGACGAAGATTTCACAGAGCAACTTGCCGATTATTTTTACTTCCGCGACGACACTCGCTTTGGTGGTTGGCAAGCGTATCTTCAACGCAGCGAAGACTTTATTCGTTTCTGCTGCCATCTACATCTGCAAGAAACGCTCGTAAGTCGCGGCGGACAAGATAAAAGCCGTTTGATCTTTCGGTGGCCTCTCGACCGATACACTCGTTAGGTCGCTTCGATGAACCGTTCACAGGCAATTGAACGGTTCCCTCACGCAAGCGATCGCTGTTTGCGCCAACCACGCCGGTAGAGATTCAGCGCTTTGGGAGAGGCCTGCTTTCTACCTGAACTCGGTGGCCACAGCATGCATCAAGGTCGCTGATCGATCCCCCAGAGTTCGATTGGCACGCTGCACTGCGTTACCCGTCCCGTCGGCCCCATGGCTCCGCCGTTTGTTCAGCTATTCAGCCAGACGAACAGTGCGCGGGGCTGCGGGATGGGCAGCAGTGCGTTCATTCATCACAGGCGACATGCACGCAGCAGGGAGGCACCGCATGGATAAAGAGATCAATATACTGGCCTTGGTCAAAGGGGAGGAGCGTTATGTCTTTCTCTATGACGACCAAAATCGCGTCGAGACACTACGCATGCTCGGGCGTTACGCAGCCGATCCGCAGTTGAGCTTTAGCTGGTATGACGCGGCGGTGATGAGCAAGAAAATCCGCGAAATGGCCAACGCCATCGCGCTCGAAGCGGAGCAGAGCGGGACACGTCCCCAATCGCGCTCACCTCGTTTTTCCTATCGCCATACCGAGGACTTGATTTAGTTGCATAGCGAGATTGCACACTTCCTCCGATACTTGGGGGTCGAAAAGAACTCATCGCCGCTGACGATCAAATCGTACCGCGAGGATCTGATCGACTTGGCCGACTACTTGGAGGAGCACCTGGGCAAAGGGGTCAAGCCGAATCAAGTCACTCCGCGCGATCTGCGTGGCTATGCGGCTGCGCTGCACGAAGCGGGATACGCGCGAACCAGCATCGCTCGAAAACTCGCCTCGCTGCGCAGCTTTTATCGCTTTGCTCAGCGCCAAAACTTGGCCGATAGCAACCCTGCCAAGCCGTTGCGAAACCCGCGAGGGCAGCGCAAGCTGCCTCACTTCCTCAACCATGACGAAGTCGGCAGGCTGCTGGCCGCCCCCAACGTGCATGAACCACTCGGCCTACGCGACCATGCGATACTAGAGACCATGTACTCGGGTGGCCTCCGAGTCAGCGAGGTGGTGGGTTTGAACGATGGCGACCTCGATTTCGACGAAGGCATCGCGCGCATTCGCGGTAAAGGCCGCAAAGAGCGATTGAGCCCGATGGGCAAGTACGCGATCGAAGCGCTACATCACTACATGCGCCAGCGCGAAATCGATTCGAGCGAAGCGACAGGTCGAGCTGCACCGGTATTCGTCAATCGCTTTGGCAAGCGACTAACCACGCGCAGTGTGGGACGGCTATTGGAGAAGTACATCCAGCTCACTGGACTCGACACACGCACATCCCCACACACTCTGCGCCACAGCTTTGCCACGCATTTATTGGACCGCGGTGCCGACATCCGTAGCGTGCAAGAACTGCTCGGGCACAAGAGCCTAGTCACCACGCAAATCTACACGCACATCTCCACCGCCAACCTGCGCGAAGTCTATCTCAGAGCCCACCCCCGAGCCAACGGCTAGAATGTGGCTCGACGCTCCGCGTCGTGGATGAGGCAACCGCTACAATGTGGCTCGACGCTCCGCGTCGTGGTCGAAACAAGTCCCTGCATGTAGTACACGACGAAATCGTTTAACGCCGAGCCGCAGCAGACCGCAGATGCACAAGGTGAGCTAGTCAATACCCGAGTCGCAGATGCAACGCACGATATGCAAACCTACAGTCGCGGTCTGCGCAGGCGATGGCACCTGCGCCAGCCATCTGCTACGATCACCTGCGACTGCCAACCTCACTCCATGGTCCCTCTCACGCACAGTCGACTGGCACAGTACGATCAACCCCGCTCCTGCCTGCGCCTACTTGGCCGGTACACTCGCGCTGATCCGATCGCAGGCGCATCGAGCCGGCACTCCGTAGTACACATCTCTCTCGCTCCACCGGCCAATCCGGCTAGGCAGTAAACAATGTGCTAAAGCATACTGAATTCGTTTAACGCCGAGCCGCAGCAGACCGCAGATGCACAAGGTGAGCTAGTCAATACCCGAGTCGCAGATGTAACGCACGATATGCAAACCTACAGTCGCGGTCTGCGCAGGCGATGGCACCTGCGCCAGCCACCTGCTACGATCAAACTCCGCTCCTGCCTGCGCCTACTTGGCCGGTACACTCGCGCTGATCCGATCGCAGGCGCATCGAGCCGGCACTCCGTAGTACACATCTCTCTCGCTCCACCGTCCAATCCGGCTAGGCGTTAAACAATTTGCCTAACGCACGCGATATCCGGATCAATAGCCGATCCCTGCTCGAATCATAAACGTGTCTTGCAGATCGAGATTGTCGAGCGGTGTTTCTTTGAATATCAACTCGCGGTTGAATACATAGCCCGCTTCGAAGAAGCCGACGCGGCGACCATCGCGCATTTGATCGTTGCGGCCCCACTCCAATCCCAACACCAACCGTATATCGTTGATGTCGATCGATTCCTTGACGCCCGAATCGCGTTTGACTGTCCAACTGCCACCACCATAATACCCACCGACGTACCACCAGGTATCTGCCGTACCCATCGTCGCTAGGTAGTGCGCGAGTTTCGGTTCAGGGAAAAACAGATCGAAACGCGTGTCAGGATTGGGTTGCCACAATACGCCACCTGCCGGTAGCAGTTTCACTCGAACACGGTCTAGATAGACCACGCCACCTTTCAAAGTAACCTTGGGAGTCACCCGCACGCGACCGATAGCGCGCCCTTGAATCCGTAGGCTATCCGACGTAGCGGTGTTGAAGTCGGAAAACATGCCAACTCGTAAACCCAATTCAGCACCTAGGATGCGAGCCGGATCGGACTGCCAACCCGAGTCGAGAAAAGCGGAGTAGGCCAGCGCCGGCAAATCGGCTGTGCTGGGTGCTCGAAGCCCCGACCACTGGTGTAGTGAAAAACTTGGCAGCAAATACAGCGGCTGCGTCGAATACAAAAAGTTGGGAACGGCGAAGCCCAACGAGAGGTCGGAGTCGTTGATCATCAACGCGTCGAAATCGTCGTTTCCATGCAAATAGGCATGGCGAAAGCGCGGCCCCTGAAACAACCGCAGGTATTCGGGCATCCCCCCCGCACCATTGAACACTGTCCCCGGTGGATTCCAGACGTTGGGATTGAAGGTGCCGTTGCCCGACGCCGGAGGAAGGACGGGATAAGCGGGTTGGCCGTAGCTGCCACCAAATCCACTACCCGAATTGCCAAATATGCCGTTGAACATATTGCCAAAGAAGGTCCCGCCACCGGTGTTGTATCCACCACCAGGATAGGCTCCACCATTGGGAAACAGTGCGGATGGTGCGCTGTTGGGATAGACTCCCGGTTGACTGAACCCCGGTGCTGTGTTTTGAAACGTGCCAATCGTCGCGCTTTGCCCCGCTCCGGGCAGGTTGGGCGAAATGCCGTTGTAGGCTGGATAGCCTCCCAGCGGTGGATTGTTGGGATAGATCGGCTGGGCGTTCGGATAGGTGCCTGGGTAGGTAGCCGCGCCAGGCGCTAGCATATTGGGAGCAAACGAACCCTGTGGTGGCGCAACCGGAGCGAACTGTGGTTGAAAGGCTTGCGTTTGCGTCGCTGCATTAAGCGAATAGGGGTCGAAGGTCGGTCCGCCAAGGCCGTTGGAAGGGTAGATACCCGCCTGAGTAGCCGGATTGATCGGAACCATCGTCGGCGTCCCGCTGCTTGGGATTTGCCCCGATTGTATTGGTCGCAGGTCGCTGGGTGCCTGCGGGAATTGCATACGCTGCGCCTGCGCAGGACCACTGAACCAGCAGGCGCCAATAAATAGCGCGCTGACAATCAGCGTCCGAGGGTTGCAAGGAATGCGCATGAGCCGGTTCAATAAGGTTTTCATCACGCTGCTATGAGGACAACGCAACGAAGCAACGGGCGTAAACGAGTTGCACTAGTGCTCCAACCAACTTTAACTTTAGGGTCAGCGGTAGTGGACGAGGTTGCGAGTCCCAGACAGCTCCGGAATTCAAGGGACTCGTAAACTCGTCCACCACATTAAAATCAAGTAGTGACAAAGCACTAGCGCGACGAGGGACCATTAGCTACTAGTCAATTGTGTCCGCGTGCGTCAAGATGTTTTTGGAATTGTCTCAAGTTTGAGGAATGAAATGTCGAGGGCCCTGCGCGTCCTTTGGAAGTGCCTATTAGTGCTGTGGGTCAGTCCCTACAGTCTGCTGGGACTGTGCATCGGCAGTTTGGGGATGCTCCTTGGCGGCCAGGGGAGATTCCGCGACGGAGCCTTCGAATTCTACAAAGGTCCCACGGCATGGTTCGTGCGGCGTTTGCCCACCGGTTCCGCCACCGCCGGCTTTACGCTCGGGCATGTGATTCTTGGGCAGACCAGCGAAGGGCTCGAAATAGTCGGCAAACACGAACGCGTACACGTGCGGCAATTCGAACGTTGGGGACCATTTATGGGCCCAGCCTATCTAGGTGCCTCAGCCTGGCTTTGGTTCTGCGGTCGCGATGCGTACCGAGACAACCCATTCGAGGTCGAAGCCTATCGCGAAGCGCCATAGTTGGGAGGTGCGCCGTCGGTTTTCCCCGGCCCATGCCCGCTTCTAATGTGGCTCGACGCTCCGCCGTCGGTTTTCCCCGGCCCATGCCCGCTTCTAATGTGGCTCGACGCTCCGCCGTCGGTTTCCCCCGGCCCCATGCCCGCTGCTAATGTGGCCCGACGCTCCGCCGTCGGTTTCCCCCCGGCCCCATGCCCGCTTGTCGGGCATGAGCCAAAGTTTTGTGAGTAGCAACGTCCTTGGATGAGATCTCATTTTTTCTTGCCGCCCCGATCGCCGCTGACGGCGGCGATCGGGGCGGCAAGAAAAAAGATTGGCGCAAACAAACGACTCTAACACGCAAAACTGATCCACCAGCGAGCACGCTCGCTGGGGTCTAAACGACGTTAACGCTAGCTCTAACACCCCAAACGGGTTAACCAGCGAGCAAGCTCGCTGGGGTCTAAGGGAAAAGTAGAAATACTAGAAAGGTGGAAACCGACGACGGAGCGTCGGGCCACATTAGTTCTGGTCGTTGTATACCAACGTCCCCTCTTCCTTAATGACTGCCACTGGCCAATTGGCACTGGTCAACTGCGTGCGGACAATTTGTGTTCCAGGCTGATTGTGCTGGATCTGAAAACGATAGGTGTACTGATCCTTGTTGCGCATCTCAGGAATGGGATCAAAAATGATTTGATTTCCCTCTTCGCGGTAGTTGACTTGGGCATCGACAACTTTGAGCAGTTTTGAACCGTTGGGCAACTGCACCGCCAACCGTACGTCCTTGTCCGCTTTATTGCCGACGTTAGTAACCTGCACCGAGTAGGTCGAGCTGGCACCCGTTTCAATCGTGCCATTGTCTTGTCCAATCGTAAACGCCAGCTCGGCCAAGCCGTCGACGGTGACCGTCCCCTTGGCTTCGGCTTTGAGCCCCAAGTCTCCGGTAGCAGTAAATGCGATCGCTTGAGGTCCCAGTTCGACGGGCAATACCGTCAATTCGATCGGTGCGATTTCTCCAGCAGGCAATTCGAACAATCCCCAACTGACCGTGTGTTGAGCTGGATCGTAGGTGCCGCGATTGTTGGCCGAATTGTATTTCAAGCCGGCGGGGAGATGCACAACAAAATCGAGATTGGTGGCTGCTGCCGTCCCAGTATTCTTAACTTTGATTTGGTAGGTGGCTTGTCGTTCCAGGTAACGCAGCTTGGGCCCTTCGATCAATGCGGCCAAGGCGGGTGCCAGGACTTGCAGCGCGACAGTCTCTTCCGCAACGGCACCATCCTCGCTGACGGCGCGAATGACGACTTGCGATTGTCCGGCGGCTACAGCGGTTACGTCGAGCGTAATGGGCTGAACGTCGTTGGGACGCATATCGCCGAGGCTGGCGGCCAATTGAGCTTCGCCGCTGTCGTGTTTGATCAGCTCTGGCAAATCGGCTTCTAAGCGCACGCCGCGAGCCACGCCCGTGCCAGTGTTTTTGACGATCACCGATAGTTGTTGGCGACTGGCGATCAACATGTCAGGTTGGCTTTGCAATTGCAGTTCGAGCTTGGGCAGGGTCGCCACGGTGCGCACGGAGGCTTGTGCGGCAAAGTAGACCAGTGCATTGCTCCCCACTTCACCTTGGACCTCGGGGACGATCTGCAGGGTAATGGTCCGTTCATCACCGGCGGCCATCTCACCCAAGTCCCAGTTCAGTAGGCCCTCCGCATTCGGTGTAGTGGGTGGTAGCGATTCGACGAAGCGGGCGCCTTGGGGCACGCTGTCGACCACGCGCACGGCGTGAGCCGTAGCGTTGCCCGCGTTGCGAACCGCGATCACAAAGGTCGCCTTCTTGCCAACTTGGATTTCTTCCGGAGCGCGTTTTTGAATCAGCATATTCGGGTTTTGGGAACCGTCCAAATACCGATTGCCCGGTTGATTGCTGACCAGCCCCGCCAGCGCGGCGGTGCGCAGCGGCTGCGATTCGCGACCGTCCGGCAGATTGGCTGGATTCGTTTGAGGCCGCGCGCCAGGCGGATTGTAACCATTGCCCACTGGTGCGCCAGGTTCATTTGCGAGCGGGGCCGCCAGAGTCGACAAGTTAGCCGATGGCAACGACGAAGCGGCTGGAAATTGGCTCGGCATGTTACCCGGGGTCTGCGGCTGGGATGGTGCCGGGGAAGGTGCCGGGGAAGGTACCTGCCCAGCGGCGGCCAAGCCGGCTGCGGGAAGCATATTCGTGGCAGGCAGGGCCCCGCGCTGCACGTCGGACATATCGCCCGCATCGCTGGAAAGCGTCGGCGGAAACGTCGGTAGGGGGGCCGCCATTGAGGGGAGTGGGGCACCGCCGGGAGCCGTAGCAGCGGGCGTCGCTCCGCCGGCCGCAGAACTTTGGCTGATGGGAAACGTGGGGAGACTCGGTGCCTGACGATCATTGGGAATGGGAGCCAGCGGTTTGAGATCGGTTGGGCTGGCAGCGTCGGTCCCCGAACCACCTTCTCTCAACCACGCCGGAGGGCTGCTGGTCGATGGTCGGCCCGCAGCCGCTGGTTCGACGGGAACGTCCGCCGCAGCCAAGACGACTTGGGATTGATCCAGGAGCGCATCGGCAGCAGATCGCAAGGGATTCAACTCGCTCGGCAGCTCGACGTCTTCGGCAAGAGAATCGTTCTCAGAAAGTGAGGGGGCGAGCTGCTCGTGGTCCTCACCACGGCTGGCACCATAGCGCGTCAACTGATCGTTGTTGGCTCGCACCAGAAGTTGTTTGGGAGGCGAATCGTGTGACGCTCTCCAAGGGCCGTCGCTGTCGTCGACTGCAATGGGGACCGCTACCTGGGCGGCAAACGGTTCGATTTGCGGCTGCTCACGTTCGCGTTTGCGCGCATCGCTTTGAGCGAGTACCAATGCGAAGGCACCGAGCACGATGACGCCACCAGTGGCTGCCAGGCGAGTTGTTGTCTTGTTCATGTGTCGACGTCCGTGTCGGCAAAAGTTGGCGGGGGCCCAGCCTGCGCCGTATCGAGGCTGGCCACGGCGGGACTCATTGGGGTCGTGTTATGTGGGTTCGTAGCAAAACCGCCCCCCCAAGAGTAGCCCAGAATTGGTCGAAGGTGGCCAGAAAAGGCAGAAAATCCCCTCACCCCCCAGCCTTAGCGCCGCTTCCCCGAGCACCTAGGGGAGGGCGAGTTCATTTGAAGAATGTCACCGATCGCAAAAGATTGACGTGTAGTCTTTAGGCGATTTTGGGAGGGACGAGGATCGGCTAAAGCCTAGACTCCAGCAATTTGGCGAGGGGAGCCGGGCTTCGTACAAGTGCTTTGTTACAGCTAAATTCTAGGGTAGTGTTCTGTCCACATTTAAATTCAGGGTAGTGGACGATGCACTAGCATCCAGTCTTAGCGAATGCTAGCGTCCCGCGGCGCGTCGGCTACGTAGCTCTTGAGCTGTCCCGACTCGGCACCAAACACTCGTTGACGATACAGTGCCATCGCGCGCAGGGCGTGGCCACGTGGACCGATTGGCCAATCGCGCCCCAGCTCGCGACCGACCGTGTTGATCAAGAACTCGACTCCCAGTTCAATTCGCGGCGAACGCAAATGATCGTCGGGAAGCGTATACACCAGCCACTCTAAGATATGCCCCGAAGTTTGCACGCGGCGTTCAATGTCCGGATTCATCCCGCGCGACTCGAACCAATTGGTACTGAAGCTGCCATCTGGATTTTGCAGCGACATCGTGTACTGGACGTAGTTGTTCAAGTAAGTTTCGGCGCGCTTCCAATTTCCGTCGAGCGGCTGACCGCCGGCTTGACGTTCGACGATTGCAAAGCTCAATCCCATCAGACGATGCACGCCGCCACAGGCTGCTCCGTTGATCGGCTGTGCCATCTCCTCGACGAGCATTTTCTCGATCGTCCAAGGCCGACCACGATTGTCGCGCCAGCGTTGATTGGGCTCCAAATAGCGGGACAAGCCGATGAGCTTGAAGGTCAGCTCCGATTTCTCCCGACAAGTAGCCATTTCGTAGCGTGCTAAGTCCATCACCGTGTAGCGGCGACCATTGATTTGCAGCGGATAGTCGCCACGCACGTCGCATTGAGCCAAGATGGCGAGAAACTGTCCCTCGTGCCCTTGCATGCCAGGTCCGACGTTGGGTCGAAAGCCGGTGCGAGTCGGCTGAAACATGTGTTGTTTGCCGCTAGTGCCGTTGAAGCTGAGCCAACCGATCGTGTTGACACGCCGATTGCCCGCGAGCACTTCTCCCTCGACGCCAAACGGCAGCGTGGCATGCATCAACGCCCAAGGGCCACGACGTGTGGTGTTCTCGGGATGCGTCATATAGTAGTTCAAACAACGCGCAATGCCCGCTTCAATACGGCGCTCTCGATCGCTAAACGGCTCGGCCTCTTTCATCGAACGTTTGATGATAGGCGCAATGGTCTCCGCAGGCGGTGCATCAAAAGGATGCGGCTCTTGTTCGAGCGGTACATCGTCCGGCTCCAACTTGAGTTCGGAATCGTCTGCCAGACTATCCAGCGGTCGTTCGTTCGAGAAATCCAGGTCCAAAGCTTTGTCCTTGTTGGCCGATCCTGATCCCGACAATGTGAGCGAACGTGGCGCATCGAGCGACAAGCTTTCGTCCGTGTCCAGTGACTCCAGCGACTCAGGCGAGCTGCCGGTGGATTCCAGGGATGATTCCAACTCCAACAACTGTGAATCACGCTCCGACGATTTCGGCTCAGACGGAGGCACCGCGCGCGGTGACAGCTCTAACACATCGGGGCTGGCCGAAGTGGATTCTGCCGATGAGAATTTGTCCGTCGCAGCTTCTGCCGAGCGCTCGGTAGGCAGCTTCGGGGAAGGGGAGAGTTCAAGACCAGGTCGCTTGTTGGGAACGGGCTGAGGTGCCGACTCAGCGCGACGCTGAGCGAGTCGTCTCGGAAGAAGACCGGTTGTCGCTCGGCTTGACTGCGACGGGTCCAGACCTTTCGACTTCCTGCGGTATTGCACCTCCGCTGCCGGAATCTTCTCCGGCTCGACATTCTTCTCTGGCTCGGCATTCTTCTCCGGCTCGACATTCTTCTCCGGCTCAGGAGCCGACGGTTGCAATTGAAGTCGGATGATTACGCCACTTTTCGGCGCATCGGCAGTTGGTAGGTTGGTCGAGGGATCATCGGCTAGGCCCACGCTGGCTAGCAACACGACCACGAGACCAGAGCCTACTATGGAGGAATGTGAGCGTGACTTCGCGCCAACAGCGATTCGTCGCATATCGTAGTCTAACTCGCTTCAAGAGATTGGGGATTGGATCGACTGTTGCGGAACAAGTGTTCGGATCGAACCGATCTTAACGGGCGTATAAACCTATCGTCGGCACCAGACGGCAGCCCACTAAAGCACGCTCGCAGGATTCGTCCGAGGTTTACTGGCTCGCAGGAATACTCTCTTCGCTTTTGCGTAGGATCTTCTAAAGTTTGGCAAGTGAAGTGTTGCACTGATGGACGACAAACACCCCTAATTGGCTATTATGGCGATAGCCACGACACCAACGCCGTCAACCGAGGCAAGCGGCTGGTGCTTCGTCACAATTTAACTTTGGGTTGGAGGTAGTGGACGAGGCCCGCGAGTCCCCAACGGTCAACGATTCAAACGGACTCGCGGGCCTCGTCCACTCCCCTAGATTTAAATGTCGTTGAAGCGCTAGCCGACTGATTCAGTCAACATTGCCATCCGTGCTCCGGCTTTGCCATCCGTGCGAGGATTCATGTCGTTTGTTAGAATGTCTTGCCAACAATCACTCATTTGCCGAGTATCACGCGCGCACCAAGCACCAAGCACCAAGCACCAAGCACCAAGCACCAAGCACCAAGCACCAAGAACCAAGAACCAAGAACCAAGAACCAAGAACCAACATGCCCCCACTTCCGACAAACATCACGCGCGATGGCCCCAGCCTTATCGTCATTCACTGGAGCGACGAGCTGGTTTGCCGCTATGCCGCGAGTGAACTGCGCAAGCGATGCCCGTGTGCCACCTGTCGCGAGAAGCACACACCAGTGGAATCGACTCAAGCTCGACCACTGAGCTTGCCCGTTCTGTCGATGGCCGAAGCTCAGCCGTTGAGTATTGAAGGGATGCGTCCGGTCGGCAACTATGCCTACAATATCGCCTTTTCCGACGGCCACGACTCAGGCATCTTCACCTTCGAGTATCTGCGCGAGCTGGGGCAGGCTTAATGCTACTGTGCATCGAGACTACTTGTGATGAAACGGCTGCCGCGTTGATCGATCGTGATCGACGCGTATTGTCTTCAGCGGTGGCCAGCCAAGAAGAGATCCACCAGCGGTTCCAGGGCGTCGTCCCTGAACTGGCGGCGCGCGCTCACCTGGAACGCATCGTGCCCATCATCCAGCAGGTGCTCGACCAAGCGGGTATTGAAGCAGCTCGGGAACTGTCCGCGATTGCCGTTGCCACCGAGCCCGGCCTGCCGGGTTCGCTGCTCGTTGGATTGGCCGCAGCCAAGGGGCTGTGTGTGGCCTGGCAAAAGCCGCTGATCGCGATCAACCATATCCAGGCACACATCTACGCCTGTCAATTGACTCGACAGGAAAATATCTATCCCTGCGTGGGCTTTGTCGTCAGCGGAGGCCATACCAACTTGTACCAGTGCCATTCTGCCGACGACTGGAAATATCTCGGTGGTACCATAGACGACGCAGTCGGCGAGGCGTTTGACAAAGTCGCCGTGATGCTCGGGCTACCCTATCCCGGTGGCCCGCACATCAGTCGCTTGGCTAAAGCTGGAGATGCGTGCAAGTACGCATTGCCGCGTCCGATGCTGGCCGATCGCACCACGCTCAACCTCAGCTTCTCGGGTCTCAAGACGGCGGTGCGTTATCATTTGGTAGGGACCGGCAAGCAGGATTTCTCGACGCTATCGCTTTCGCTGCAACAGCAGCAGGACATGGCTGCCAGCTTTCAACAAGCGGCGCTCGATTGCGTGGTAGGCAAAGCCGAGCTGGCCATGCACCGCACCGGAGGCCCGCGGTTGTGCATCGGCGGAGGCGTGGCCGCCAACTCGCTGCTCCGCGCGCAGTTGTCGAGCATGGCCCAGCGGATCGGAGTGGAGTTGCTCATCGCTCCGCTTGAGCTATGCACCGACAACGCCGTAATGGGTGCCATCGCCTGGGAGTTCTATGATCGTGGACAGTTCGCTCCTTTAGACATCGACATTCACGCCGGTCTACAGCGCGGTGCCTGAGACCAATGTGGCCCGACGCTCCGCCGTCGGAATCGAATGTGCCCCGACGCTCCGCCGTCGGTATTCCCACCGGCCCCATGCCCGCTTGTCGGGCACGAGCCAAAGTTTTGAAGATAGGCCTGAGGCTTGAGACCTGAGACCTGAGGCGTGAGCGGACAAGAACGCTGAACGGTGTTGAAGATCATCGCATCTGGCACCAAAACTGATTCACCAGCGAGGCAAGCTCGCGGGGGTCTTAGAAGATTGATGGCATGAGGGCTACGTGAAAAACTGATTCACCCGCGAGGCAAGCTCGCGGGGGGCCATGGAACAACGACCATTCGTGGAAATAGTTTATACTGCAGGCTCCCAAACATGACTTCTACCACGCTGCAACCTATACACACGCCCTATGACTCGACCTCCGATCGTTTCCGTCCCCGTTGATTTGGCCGAACGAAGTTACAACATTCATATCGGAGAGAGTCTCGCGGCGCAATTGCCACTGTGGTTAGAACAATGCTTGCCGAAATGTCGTCATGCCGTATTGGTGGTCGACGCTAACGTTGAGCACATTGCCACCGACGTAGCCAACGTCCTAACAGACGCCGGCTTTCGTTTGACGCACATTGAGGTCCCCAGTGGCGAAGGGAGCAAGTCGCTCGGACTGCTCGAGCGCATGTGGGAGAGAATGCTGCACGACCATACCGATCGCGGCTCGACCGTCGTGGCGGTCGGCGGTGGTGTCGTCGGCGACTTGGCCGGTTTTGCTGCTGCCAGCTTCGCGCGTGGACTGCCGTTGATCCAAGTTCCCACCACGTTGCTCAGCCAAGTCGACTCGAGCGTCGGAGGCAAGACGGGTATCAACCTGCCCGGCGCCAAGAACATCGTCGGCGCATTTTGGCAACCAAGCTTGGTAGTCATCGATACGCAGAGTTTGAAGAGTCTCCCCAGACGCGAATTCGTGTCCGGCTTGGCGGAAGTGGTCAAGTACGGCATGATCCTGCTGCCGGAGTTGTTCGAGTATCTTGAGCGCAACGCGCAGAACATCTTGGCGCAAGACCCCGCGACAATCGCACACATCGTCGCCCAGTCGTGTTTGGCCAAAGCCCAGGTAGTGAAACTAGACGAACGTGAAACAACCGGCCTGCGCGCCATACTCAACTATGGACACACCTTTGCCCACGCTCTGGAAACGACCAGCGGCTATGGGACACTGCTGCACGGGGAGGCGGTCGCCATCGGCATGCACATGGCTGGCTGTCTGGCTGCGCAATTGGGCCGCATCGATACCGAGCTGGTTGCGCGGCAACGGCGACTGTTGGAATTGCTCGAACTGCCGACAAGCTTTGCGGCGGCCAACCCCGACGAGCTCTGGCGAGCGATGCAACACGACAAGAAAGTGGAGCACGGCAAGCTGCGATTCATTCTTCCCGACCGCATGGGACATGTTGAATTGGTCGCTGGCATTGCGCGCGAGCAGGCCATCGCCGCCATGCGCGCGTAGCAAAGATCGATTCTTCTTAGACCCCTGCGAGCTTGCTCTTAGACCCCCGCGAGCTTGCTCTTAGACCCCCGCGAACTTACTCTTAGACCCCCGCGAACTTGCTCGCAGGTGAATCAGTTTTGGTGCCAGATGCGATGATCTTCAACACCGTTCTTGTCCACTCAAGCCTCAAGCCTCAAGCCCCCCTTCAAAACTTTGGCTCATGCCCGACAAGCGGGCGTGGGGCAGCAGGAATACCGACGGCGGAGCGTCGAGCCACATTGGTTGCGGAATTCCGACGGCGGAGCGTCGGGCCACATTCGATTCCGACGGCGGAGCGTCGGGCCACATTGCGCTTGACACTTTGTGACGCGACGTCAATAATTGACGGCATGCACACACTTAGCCGAAAACAACGAGAAATCCAGCAACGCGAGCAGCAGATTCTGGCCATGGCGCGGCCGATGCTAGTGCGCGATGGCTACGCGGGGCTGAGCATGGATCGGCTGGCGGTGGAGATGGAATATGCCAAAGGGACCCTGTACAACCACTTTCCGAACAAGGAAGAGATTGTCGCCGCGTTGGCTCTCGAGTCGCTTGAACTGCGGCGGCAGATGTTCGAACAGGCATCCACACTTAGCGACAATTCTCGGAAGCGGATGATGGCGATCGGTGCAGCCTGCGAAAAATACGCAATCGAATGCCAACAACATTTTGCAGTCGAGTTAATGTTGCGCAACGCGATCATTTGGGAGAAAGCCTCAGAGCAGCGACAGCAACTCATTCGCACTTGCGAACTGCGAGCGATGGGGGTGGTGGCGGGTGTGGTGCGCGATGCCGTGGCGCTGGGCGACTTGCACTTGCCCGAGATGACTCCCGAGGAGTTCGTGTTCGGTTTTTGGTCGTTGACGTTCGGTAGCCATGTGTTGATTGCGTCGAGCCCATCGCTGCCGGACATTGGCGTCAATCAACCGGTGCGCAGCATCCGCTATCACGGCTGGACGTTGATGAACGGTTATGGTTGGCAACCGCTGATGAGCTTTGAAGAATCGGACCGCTGCATGCATGACTTAGCCGAAAGGATATCCATTGGTGTCCAACACTAAATTTCCCGCCGTGGCGGACTCTTTTTTTTCCCGCATATTGACTGGCCGTCATTTTTTGACGCGGCGGCGCAAGCTAATGCTGTTTGCCGGTGCCGTCATGCCGAGCGTGGCGGCATTGCTACTGTTTCAGATGCCGGTAGTGAAGTCCTACCTGCACTCCGCACCGACCGCCAGCACCACTTCCAATACGGCACCTGCCGGCCAAGCATCGTCGAGCCCAGCGCGACCGCTGTTGGTGAGCACACTTCCCTTGGCTCAGGCGGGCCCTCCATTTTTAAAACAACAATACACGGGCATCATCGCCGCTCGGCGGACGACTCAATTGGCTGCCAAAACGCTTGGCAGGGTAGAGCAATTGACAGTCGAACTGGGAGATCGCGTAGAGACGGGCCAGCTCCTGGTGCGACTCGACAGCCAACAACTACTCGCCCAGCGCGAAGTGGTGGCGGCAAACTTGTCTGCTGCCCAAGCGCTGCTCGCCGAACTCAAACACGGTCCGCGCATCCAGGAACTGGATCAAAGCCAAGCGCGATTGAAAGAGTTGCAGTCGCTGATGGAAATGCAACAAGCCCAATTGTCGCGCACGGAACAACTCAACGGCTCGTCTGCCATTTCTAAACAGGAGATGGATGAAAGCCGCTTTCAAACCGATGCGGTCAGAGCACAACTTCGCGCGGCCGAACATGCGGACGCGCTGTTGCAAGCTGGCACGCGCGCCGAGCGCATCGATGCACAACAAGCGACCGTGGCTGGCTTGGCCGCACAAATCAAGAACATAGATATCCAGCTCGAAGAAAAGCAGATCGTCGCACCCTACGCGGGGCACATTCAAGCGCGTTTCGTCGACGAAGGGGCCATCGTCGCGGCCGGACAGCCTCTGCTCGAGATCGCCGAGACCGATCAGTTGGAAGTGCATGTCGGCCTACCCAGCGAATTGGCCGATAGCCTCAACCATGGCGGAGGCGCTCAAACGCTTCTGACTACTGTCGGTTCGCGCCGCTTGTCCTCTCGCGTCGATCGCATCTCTCCGACGATTCAATCGACGACCCGCACGCGCGAAGTCGTGCTCACGGTCGAGCCGGGAGAATACTATCCGCCAGCGATCGGTAGTGCGGTCAACGTCGAATACCAGATACCGGTTGAGGCCCAAGGATTTTGGATTCCGACCGCTGCCCTAACTGCCGGTGCGCGAGGCCTGTGGGGCGTGTTTGTGGCGGTTGCGAATAGCCACACGGGCTCGGACGATCCCAATTCGGCCACTCACACCATTGCTCGGCGGCAAGTCGAGTTGTTGCGTTCCCAAGCGGAGTGGTCGGAAGTAGTCGGACCTATCGATGCCCAGGAACTTTTGGTCGTCGAGGGGGTACATCGCATCGTGCCCGGCCAAGCCGTGCGAGTGACTGAACCCAAGTAGCCAACGCAAGCCGTGTGCGTTCGACCTGTGGCTGCGCTACCGTCAAATGTTCGCGTTAGATGTAGTGGACGAGGTTACGAGTCCCCAACGCTGCGCGTCGGTGCCCGTCGCAACCCACCATACGGGAGGCTACCACACACCTCGTTTTAGTCACTCATGAATAATCCGGGTTAAACGGACTCTTAATGACCAATACCACCATCGCCCATCAACATCCCGTCGGTCGGTTAGCGGCAAAGTTCTATCGCGACCGGCGCCTGATCGTCTTGACCCTGTTGTTAGCAGTGGCTTCGGGGCTGTCATCGCTATGGGTGCTTCCGCGCATGGAAGACCCGCTGCTGACGGGCAGGGCAGGGCAGATCATCACCGTCTTTCCGGGGGCGGACGCCAATCGCGTTGAAGCATTGGTAACGGAGAAGATCGAACAACAACTGCTCGATGTTCCTCAAATCAAACGTATGCGTTCGCAGAGTCGAGCGGGTTCGTCGTTCGTGTCGATTGAGCTGCGCGATGAAGTCGTCGATCCCGATCCGGTGTGGTCGGACATTCGCGGCAAACTCGAAGACTCGATCAGCTTGCTCCCCGACGGTGCCATGCGGCCGCACTTTGACGAGCTCGATATCTCCGCTTACGCTTGGATCGGCGCGCTGGTGTGGGACCGCAGCGATGCTGTGGCCGACGGAGTGCTACGCCGCATGGCACGCGAATTGAAAGACGAATTGTACGCGCTGACGGGAACCAAATCGGTCGATATGTTCGGTGATCCTCAGGAACAAATCTTAGTCGAGATCGATCCCGACCACGCTGCCGCCGCTGGCATTCCAGCTTCGACGATCGCCCGGCAATTGCAACAGGGCGATGTCAAGTCGTCGGCTGGCATGCTGCGCAGCGCGAACTCAGAAGTGGTGGTCGAGCTCGATAATCAATTTTACTCGCTGGAAGACATCCTCAACACGACGCTGCATACTGCGGTAGCCGGCCAGACGCTGCGTTTGAGCGATGTGGCCACAGTGCGGCGCACGACGCCAGAGCCGGTGGCATCCAAAGCGATCGTCGATGGTCGCCCCGGCATTGTGGTCGCTGCGCTGCTGCGTCCCGAGTTTCGCATCGACCAGTGGGCCGAGGTGGCTCAACAAAAGATCGCGCAGTTCCAGCAGCGTCTCCCCAGCGGAATTTCGCTCGATGTGATCATGCAGCAGCAGCGATACGTCGACGATCGCATGGAATCGCTGTTGAAGAATCTATTCCTGGGCGTCTCGGCGGTAGCGGTGGTGACGTTTCTGTTTCTCGGTTGGCGCAGCTCGCTGCTGGTCACCGCCACACTACCCGTAGCCGCATTCATGGTGGTGGCAGGCATGCGATTCCTGGGGATTCCCATTCATCAGATGTCGATAACCGGTCTGATCATCGCCATGGGGCTGCTGATCGACAACGCCATCATCTCGGCGGACGAAATCGATATCAGTCTTCGCCGTGGCTTGGCCCCCGTCGATGCGGTGCGCGATATGGTGTCGCGACTGTTCGCTCCGCTGTTGGCATCGACGGTCACGACGGCGCTAGCCTTCGCCCCCATTGCGTTGATGGAGGGTCCGGCTGGTGAGTTCGTCGGCTCGATCGCTTTGACCGTCATGTTGGCTATCTTTAGTTCGTTGTTGCTGGCGTTGACCGTCCTGCCTGCTTCGGCGGCTTGGCTGCATCGCGACTTGCGCAAAGCAAAGACTACATTGAACTCTATGGATTCGGTGGGGGACCACCGAGCTACGTTGCATCGCGACTTACATCAAGCCACGGCGGTTGCAACCGCGACGGCAGCGGCGAACCACACTTCCGCAGCGATGCGTTCCCGTTTCGTGAGCGCTTTGTTCGAGCATGGTTTGCAATTGCGTTGGCTCGAGCGCGCCTACGCGAAAATGGTCACTTGGCTCGTTGCACACCCTTGGATTGGTGTCTGTGTTGGTTGCGTCTTGCCGGCGGCAGGCTTTGTGGCAGCGACGCAGTTGAGCGAGCAATTCTTCCCGCCTGCCGATCGCGACCAATTCCATGTCGAACTGGAACTTTCGCCGGGCACCTCGCTCGCCCATACCGAACAGGTAGCGCGTGAAGTCGATCGAGTGTTGATGGCCGAACCGCGCATCGAGCACACCGCCTGGTTTTTGGGAGAGAGCGCCCCAGCGTTTTATTACAACATCATTTCCCGGCGCAAGAATTCTCCGAATTACGCGCAGGCCATAGTGACGCTCGATGATAATACTCGGCCACTGGAATTGATTCGTTCGCTGCAGCGGCGTTTGGACGAGCAATTCCCCGAGAGCCAGTTGCTGGTGCGACAGCTTGAACAAGGTCCGCCGTTTGACGCGCCAGTGGAACTGCGACTGTTCGGCAACGACTTGGAACAGCTTAGGACATTGGGAGAGGACTTGCGTGTGTTGGCTACGCAAATACCGGGTGTCCTGCATACCCGCACCGCCCTGAGCGACGTGCGGCCCGTAGCAACCGTCTCCGTCGATGCTCGCCAAGCCGATTGGGCGGGGCTATCGGAGTCGGAGATTGGCCAGCAGTTGTTCGCGCGACTCGAAGGTCTGCCCGCTGGATCAATCATCGAACAAGTCGAAGAGATACCGGTTCGCGTTCGCATGGCCGGATCGCAGGAACACTCGCTCGAGCAGCTCGCTGCCGCCGGATTGTTTGTCACGGCGCCACCCAACCAGTCTACACAGGCTCCATCCAATCAGCCCCTGGCCGGAGCCTCGGGGTCGGCGCAGTCGGCCCTAGGGCCGACTGCGCCGGCGACCATCCCCATTCGCAGTGTATCGACGATTGCTCTGAACCCACAACGAGCGGTCATCACTCGGTTTAATGGTCGGCGCATGAATGAAGTACAAGGCTTCATCACGGCTGGGATGCTCCCTTCCAAGGTGCTACATCAGTTGGAAGAGCGAATTGCGTCGAGCGGTTTCGAATTGCCGCCGGGATTTACGTTGGAACATGGAGGCGAGGCATCGGAGCGCGACGCGGCTGTAGGGCGTCTGCTGGCCAACGTCTCCCTGCTGGCTGTGGGCATGATCGCCGCATTGGTCTTGGCGCTGGCTTCGTTTCGATTGACGGCGCTGATTGGACTGGTCGCCACGCTCAGCATTGGCCTGGGTATGGGGGCTTTGTGGTTGTTTGGCTATCCCTTTGGGTTCATGGCAATTATCGGAACCATGGGGCTCGTCGGCATTGCCATCAACGATTCGATTGTCGTGGTCGCCGCCTTGTCGGACGATTCTCAGGCTCGCTTGGGGGACGCCGCCGCCATCGCACGCCGAGTAATGGAGGTGACCCGGCACGTGCTGGCTACGACCGCCACGACCGTAGTTGGCTTCCTGCCCCTCGTGCTCGGCGGTGGAGATTTTTGGCCACCGCTGGCTGTCTGCATTGGTGCCGGTGTCACCGGTGCCACGCTCATATCGCTGACGCTCGTTCCTTCGGCATTTCGTCTGATGAGCCTTCAGCGAGCGTTTTGAAGCAAAGGCACTCCCAAAGTAGCCTGCACAATTGCCCCCTGCCCGCTTGCCGGGCCGGAGCAGAAGTTTTTAGACTAGAACCGACGAAGCCCTTCCCCCCTAGTTGGCCCGCCCAACCGGCGAGCGCGCGTCATTTGATTTCACTCCTTAAATACAAAACTTTCGCTCCTGCCGGGCAAGCCGGCGAGGGGGCGGAAGTAAAATGCAAACGTTCTTTACTAATTCTCCCCTTTAATTCTTGCCTATTTGTCTCGGCTTTGGTTAGAATTGCCAATGCACTACCTTTTACCCCTGTCTTATATCGCTTTCTGCCCCACTAACTGGGAGCCTGTTCGTCAATGTCAACAACCATGCCAACGGCGGAGCAGCAGCTCACCGTAGCCGACGAAACCGTAGCCGACGAAGAACTGCTGCGACAATTCGTCGAGCAGGGGGATCGGCGCAGTTTAGAGACGCTGATTCGGCGCTATCAACACGAGCTATACAACTATTTGCGTCACTATCTAGCGGACGACAATTTGGCGGAAGACGTCTTTCAGTTGACCTTCGTCAACGTTTACTGCAAAGCGGGACAATTCGATTTGACGCGTCGCTTTCGACCTTGGTTGTATAGCGTGGCCACGCATCAAGCTATCGATTTCAAGCGTCGTGAAAAACGTCGTACACACCAAAGCCTCGACATTACTTCGGATCCGACCGGTGCACGCGGTAGCTCGGCGGCGGCCGCACTCCCCGACTATCGACAACCGACGGAAGATCCATTGGTCGAAGGCGAGCTGCGAGATGGTTTGCGAGCAGCGATTGAACAAGTCGGTGAGCCCGGACGCAGTGCGCTCGAGCTGATCTATCTACAAGGCCTTCCCTATCGAGAAGCTGCCGTGGCATTAAACGTACCGGTAGGAACGGTAAAAAGCCGTGTTCATGCGGCGGTTCGCAAACTCTCAACCATCTGGCAACGTACCACAGATAGTTGACCGTTTGTTTCACCCCTGCGACTGAAAATATGCTATTTTCGGACGAAGAACTGATCGCTTATCTGCTGGGAGATGCCACTGCCGAGCTTGGGCAACGGATCGATCGGTGTTTAGCGGTCGATTCAGAATTACTCCAGCGTTTGGCAGATTTGCGACGTATGCTCGGCCAAATCGATTCGCCCGCGGGTAGGTTCGAACCACCTGCCGATTTGGTCGATACGACACTCGAGCTTATCGATCAAGTGGCTGCGGCTGCTACGACGCCCGACAATTGGGTTGCCGATCCCCAATCTTCGGCCGTCGACAGTGGTGCAGGTGCAAAGCGGCCGGCCAATCGCGTCTGTTTGAGCTCCAGTCAGGCCGGCCCGCCGCGCCGCCGGTGGCTGTGGGATTCGACCGCGCTGTCGGTAAGCTTGACGATTCTCTGTTGTTTAGCGCTTCCTGCCTTACTGCGTGTGCGATACGAATCGCGCAAGGCGCAGTGTGCGCGGAATCTGGAACTGACCGGTTCTGAACTGATCAGCTATGCGCTGAATCATCCTCAAAGTCGTTTTCCATTTGTTGCTTTGGAGGGTCCAGAAGCCTTTGCAGGCGTGTACGCTCTCTACCTCCGCGAAGCGGGTGGGATTATCTCCGATGGACAATTGCATTGTTCGAGCTTGATTGGCATGGATCGACCGGCCAACGACCGGCCAAGCGCCAGCCCGGCACCGGAAAGAACCAACTTCCCCAGCTTCGCCGAGTTACATCAACTTGCGGGAGACGAATTAAGATTGGTCCAACAGGCGGTGGGGGGAGACTACGCCTATAGTTTGGGAGTTGCCGAGGGTGGCAGCCCACAAGCACCCAAGTGTCAGGGGCGCAGCCAGTTTGCGATCCTTGCCGACGCTCCGGTTATGTTGGTATCCAACGGCAATATCCGCAATTCAGAGCGCAAGCAGTTCATTGCTCATGAAGGGAAGGGGATCAATATCTTCTTCGAGGATGGGCACGTGCGTTTCTTGACAGTCAAGAGCCTCAGTTCGCTGGATCGGTCAGTTGCACACATGCCCGACAATCCCTTCGAGAATCAGCAGGGTGCGCACGAGATCGGCTTGCATCCCCAGGACGCGTCACTCGCCCCCAGCCACTTTGCCCCACTAGGTAATTGACCCCTTCAATGTGGCTCGGCGGTCCCCGCCGTGATTGTCGCTGATCGCCCCGCCGATCGGTTGCTCGAATGTCTCCCGTATACGCTGTCGAGCCACTCAAAAAAATAAACACCGCACGAGAGAAATCTCGTGCGGCGTTTGAGCTTTTTGTTTAGAGCAACTCGCTACCGAACCTAGCGGAAGAGTTCTCTGATACCGTAGGTGAAGAAGGCACCTACACCAAAGTTGATCGCTTCTTCACAGGGCTTGAACTGCAGTATCAGGGTATCGCCAGGCTGGATGATCGGACGTTGGGCCGGGTTGTTGATCGAAGCAGCTATGTCGACTTCGATGGCCATTTGACCATTGCAGGGAGTGCGACGCAGGATGTACAACCGTCCCGGCGGTACGACTTGAGTATTTCCAATGATCCCGGTCGAACCGCTCGCAAGCTTGCTTGACACACCCCCACCAGCCATGGCCATGGCTCCCAGGGCATCCAAATCGTAGTCGCGAGGAATCGGCCATTGTCCACCCGGCAGCAGTCCACCGGTGTAGAAGAATTCATTTTCGCGAGATTCGATCAGGACGATGTCCCCTTCCTCCAACAGCACATCTTCAGGGCGAATGCTGGGGAGTACTCCAGGTGGGAGACGCAAGGGTATCTTGAGGATCGAAGGATCGTCGGGCATCGGCGGTGGGCAACTGCAGGGGTCGCTGAACTGGGCCAGAGTCTGCTGGTACTGCATTAGGAAGGCCATCCGAGCCGCTTTGTCGGACGCTTTGGCACGCAAGACTTTGATCTCGTTCTTCGCGCCTGTCCCGGGAAGGCCACCCGTTTCGGTTAGAGCATGCAGAATGTCATTCTCAAAAGCGTCGAGCTTGACGACGGTGCCTTCACCACTCTCGTCAGATCCCACTACGCCACGACCACTGCGGCTGACCTGTTGCAAGTAGTAGCTACCAGCCCCAGCTTGATCTTGGCGAATGACGACGACGTTGATACGTCGCTTCTTGATGATGGTCACCACAGGGCTGACCTTTCTCTGTTCGTCTTCCTTCAGGATCTTGGAGTCGATGTAAGCCTTGCGGATTTTGTCGCGGGTTTGATCTTCGGTGAGCCCTTCGACTTTGACCGGTTCGAGCAACGGCAACGAAATCGTGCCATCCTCTACGACCGTGATTGGAAATCCGGTCGACGGTGGCAGAGTGCTATCTTTCTCGGGAAAGTGAACCGGCGGTGGCTCGGGGACTTGGTCCGGCTCATTGTATGGCAGGATGCCGTCAATGGTGATCCCCAGCACGTCGCCCGGGCCGAGCGTATACTGCCGCGGCTTTTCCTGGGCCAGCAGGCTAATATCGATGGGAACGAGATCGTCCTTTTCCCCTTGGAAGAACTGCGGCGGCAAGCGCGAGGACGGAATGCCGTTGATCGGTTGCGTCAACGCGGTGCAGCCAGACAAAGCCATCGCCATAGCAGCCAACATGGCCACCGAGCAGACTCGTCGACCCGCCGCCACCCCTGGGTGCAGGTTATTCAATCGATTGTCGTGTGTCGTCGAACAATTCATGGCACGATGCCTTTTCTGGTCAGTTACGAATTCGAAAGTTTGGGTAGGGTATGGGCTGCGGCCGTTTCTTGCCGAAGCGGCCACGGAACTTGTTTCAGTCGCTTACTGATTCACTTGCAGACGCCGACTGATCCGAACGCCTATTGGATTTGTGGCACTACGCCTTGAACCGGCAGTCCATTGCTGGGTACTGGCATGGGAACGAGGTTCCCTGCGGCAGGTGCCGGTATGGGGGCCCCGCTCATGTTTGGTGTTGGCAAGCCACCGAGTCCACTGCCGTCGAGTCCACTGCCGTCGGGAATCGGATAAAGTGCCCCTTGATGAGCTAGCACCCCTGCATTGTGGAACTGGCTTTGCATTCCGGCTGACATCTGCAGCTGATGCCAGTTGGCAGCCCCCTCTTCCTCGGCCGCTCGGACACCCTGCGGATAGCCAGCGAACCAAGCCGATGTGCGAGCTTGGCCCTCACCCGACTGGTATTCCCAGCTCCAGTAGTTGCTGGGTGGAAACGCTGGCGTACAGCCATCGGAGCCGCTGCACATCGCTTCGTATCCGGCTCGGTAGCCATTGCAGAAATCCTGGACGTGCTTCTCGTTACAGAAGTTTTGCTTGCGGCGATGCCATGACCTTGCCGAATTGGTTCGGTTCCGCAGCACTACGACCGTATCATTCCACGAGCTGTTGCTGGTCATAGCGGTGTAGCCGTTGTGGACGACCG
This sequence comes from Pirellulaceae bacterium, assembly GCA_020852965.1. Taxonomy (GTDB): domain Bacteria; phylum Planctomycetota; class Planctomycetia; order Pirellulales; family Pirellulaceae; genus Aureliella. The sequence continues at coordinate 27,121 of JADYZV010000124.1, forward strand.
AGCAACCCGCCGTGGATATTGTGAGCAGAGTCAGGGCAGCCACGATCGCCGCCTTGCTACGCCCCTTGGCCAACAGTTGGGCCGGCAAATTCTGCGGGCCGCTTGGCCCGCGATTTGATTTCCAAAATGGCGACATCGTGTCGTTCCCCCCCCGGAGTACAGTCCATTGATCGATTGATTACCTGCTCGAACCACGACACCCCTACGTTGGGCGCAGTGCTTTCAGGTCAGGCGTAGTGATTAGATCGAGCGTTAAGCTGTGCCGAGTTGAGGAATTCTCGGGTTTATTAGGCTGGAGACACTTAAATCGGTTGTAGCACTCCCCTTGAACGACTGCTTTCGCTTCTATCGCTTCAACGGATGTTTTATTCGGGCGATCGTCTAAACTAGTGCTTTGTCCTATTAAATAACTTCACTAAATGACTCAACTCTCTAGCGGCCCCCCGTGGCCTTGTGCCACTGGAGCCATAGTTTTGCTGCTAGAGACAGCGGCCACGAGCGATTTCCCCTTAGTCCCCAAAAAGAACTCCCTACGGTTACATCTATATGCCTCCGACTCGGACTGCTCGACTTCAATTCATAACAGAGGTCCTCGCCTGGATCGCGCGAGGGTTGGTTTTTGGCTTACTACTCGTCGCCCCCTGGCCCTATGCCATGGCGGAATGGTCCAGCCAAGTGTGGCTCGTTCCCGTAGTGGGGGCCATCCTACTGCTCGCGTCGCTGGTAGCGCTGTCGCGCCGCCAATCGGTTGGCAATCCGCTAGTCTGGAGCCTGGCGGCGGTGCTAGCTATTGGGCTCTTGCAGGTTGCCCCCTTGCCAGAACCGCTTTGGAAAATGATAGCACCTGCGGCGGGCTTCGAACAAAGAATTGAACAGGTGACTAGCGACCTGGCAGAGTCTGCAAGTGCGATGGAAACCGAGGCAGCTAGTCAAGCCGCCGACGACAACATTCCGCAGAATGAATCAGATCGAAATGCTTCGGAAGCCGGCGGAGATGGGGTGGTAGGTGAAATGGAGGGGGGTGCGGAGAGGGGTGTGGGTGCGGGTGCGGGTGCGGAAACCGACGCGGAGCGTCGGGCCACATTGGAAGAGAGGGGTAGCCGAACGCTGAGTATCGATCCGCTGCAAACGCGCGCGACCATGTGCGTGTTCGCTATGGGACTGGCCGTGCTTCTGTCGAGCATCATCCTATTTCGAGATCGGCAGAGCGTCAGCCTGCTGCTCGGCACGTTAGCACTCAGCGGCTTGGCCATTGCGCTACTGGGGATATATCAAGCGGTTGTGGCGGGAGACTGGACGCTGATTAATGTCCCCAAGCAGACGTCGTTTGCCACCTTTTATAGTCGCAACTCGGCACCGCAGTTTTTGGCCTGCTGCTTTGCCGCCACCGCAGGGCTACTGGGGCTATATCGCGCCGACAAGAGCAAGTTAAATTTCGACAAACGCTATCGAGTGGTCTATCCGTCGGTGAATATGGTGGCACGCCTACGTCGTCGCGTCGAAGAGTTCATCACCGAAGCCAATCCAATATCGTTTGCTTTACTGATCGTGATGGTCCTGTTGTTTGCAAGTGTCTTGGTCGCCAATAGCCGTGGAGGCACCCTGGCCTTTTTTGCCAGTGGGCTCGCGGTCCTATTGATCTACGCACTTGGTAAACAAGCCAGCTTTAGTTCGATCATCGCCGTGGCGATTCTGGTCGTCGGTTCGGGGCTGTTTCTATCGCTCTACGGACTGGATGAATTGGTGGGAGCGCGCATGGACACCGTTTCCCGAGAAGCTTATCAGATGAACAATGCTCGGTTGGAACTGTGGAAGATGGCTCTTTCTCAACCCAGCGCTTGGCTGCTCGGAAGCGGAATGGGGACCTTCCACTTTGCTCTGCTGCCAGCCTACGCCACACCGCAATCTTCTTGGTTCTATCATGCCGAGAACATCTACGTTGAGCTCGCTTCGGGTGCGGGAATGATTACGCTGCTGGTCGCCATGGCCGGTCTACTGTGGTTGATCTGGCAATTGCTCAGTCACCCTTCGCAAACCAACACGGGACGTTCGGTGCGTTTCGCGTGTCTGTTCGGTGTTCTCGCCGTCGCATTGCAGAACCTGGTCGACTTCAGCCTGATGTTGCCTGCGATCTTTCTCCCCGTGGCCTGTTTAGTCGGTGCTTACCTAGGAACGCGGCATCAGGTCCGTCAGAAGGTGCGGCGTCCGCGATCCTCGTCCGAATTCCCCTCCAAGCGCAAGGGGCGCCGGAAGGACTTGGACGCTAGTAGAGATGAATCGGATTTAGCCGAGGACGTTGCCGACGATCGCAAGCGCTATGCACACCGGCGCAAACATCACCGGCCTAGCAGCTCGGGGAGGCGGCTTTCCGCTGCAGCCACTGCGTCAGACGACTCGGTGGAGGCTTCGCTCGAATACACGCCACGCCCCGATGGGGCGCTGGAACCCCACTGGGCACCGCGCACCTTGATCGCCTGTCTACTTTTGATCTCCGCCGCAGTGGGTCTAGGCTTTCCATCACTTTCGGCCTTTGCCTTTGCGGAGAAACTACACGCATCGCAGCAGCCCGAAAGCGACGTAGTCGAGCTGATTCGCAGCGCCACGAACTCGCAGTGGGCAACCTTCCCCGAGTCGCGTTTGCAGATCGGACGCTGGCGCCAGGAGCTGGCGCGAAAACAACTGCAGGCTTCACCACGTTGGCCGGAGGAAATCAACTCGGCCATGCGTCAATCGCTATCGAACCCCGAGTTTTTTAATACTGCCTTTCACGCTACGCCAGATCCCGAACTTCAGAGCTTGAGAGAATTCCTGGACGAAGAACCAAGCGTACTAAAGAACTTGTCCGATTCGCAGGCCGATATGTGGGCTGCCATAACTGCTTGCCCGCTCGACTGGAGGGCCAGTTGGGGACTACTCCGAAGTGATATGGGAGAAATGAGCGCCGAGCAGCGCCGTCGCAACTACGCTCGTATCCTACTGACCTGCCGCAACAATCAGCGAGTGTTGCAAGCTGCTGGAACACACGCCTTGATGATCGGCGATGCACCAGCCGGCATGGAGCTCTGGCGTCAACTCTTGCCCGTCAGTCCACGCGCGCGCTCCCAAGTTCTCAATTTAGTCGACCGCTTTTTGACCGCCGAACAGCTTGTCGCCATCCTGCCGGAAAACCCCTTGCAACAGATCGAGCTGGCTAGACAGGCCAGCTCGCGCACCGCGCCAGAGATCACCGAGGCTATTTTGAGCGCGATCGACCTGGATCGCGCCTTCGACACGGCCCGTTTCGCCGCCGATTGGCCTCAAGTTGCCTGGTTTGCGGCTCAGAAGGAAGATTTCGATCGCGAAATCGATGCTTGGGAGCAAGCCATATTGGATGATGCCTATAACCCGAAGCTAGTCTACAACTTGGCCCAAGCCCTACAGCGCGCCCAGCGCCCCAAGGAAGCGCTCGGCCGAGCTGAGGAGGCGCTGAGCCGCTCCCCCGACAACACCCAATTCCAAACCCTAGTCCAGGCATTAAAGAACGAGATCACCCCCAAGTGACCTTTCGCCCTAGTTCTCGTATGACCGCAGCCCACCCCAATATGGCCCGACGCTCCGCCGTCGGATTGAACCTACCCCGACGCTTCGCCGTCGGATTCCCAAATACAAAATTCCTTATGAATTGTCCTTCATTATTAGAACACTCAATCTACCTTCCTTTCCGCCCCCTCGCCGGCTTGCCCGGCAGGAGCGTCAGTTTTGCCCCCAGAAATGGCGGTCTTCCTACTCCACAATTCAATCTACCTTCCTTTCCCGCCCCCTCGCCGGCTTGCCCGGCAGGAGCGTCA
>JADYZV010000125.1 GCA_020852965.1 Pirellulaceae bacterium
CTCGAGTTTGGCAACTCGCTCTTCAATTGAACTCATCATTGACCTCCTTAGGGCGACCTCCTTATGGCACTTGCTACGCCTTCATTTTATCTGACCGAAGGCGAAAAGTGAAGTTGCGTTCCTACTATCAAGCCGCTGTCGACGATGGTGGTACGCCCCGCCACTAAGCGAAATAGCTTGCTACAATTCTCGACCAGTTCGTCCAATCCGTGAGTTCAGGTCCCAGACGCTCCAGCACCGCAGCCCAGAGTGTTGCGTCATTTATCGCACTGATCTCGAAAATGTGGTAGGCATGAACCTGCTGAAGTGGCAGGGTATCCAAGGGAAGCGATCGCTAACCAGCGCGCGAGTACCGACTACGTAGGTGCAGGCACGGAGCGGAGTTGATTGTGCTGTTCACGGTAGCGGCGCGACACCGGCGTGCGAGAGGGAAGGGTTGATTGGCAAGCGGGTGTAGATGTAGTACGTGGCTGCCGCAGGTGCCATCGCCTGCGCAGGCCGCGACTGAGGGTTGATTAACACTGTGGTGTACCAGAGGCCCACGCATTGATTGAATCTACTTGTGCATCGCGGCCTGATGCGGCTCCGTTAAACGAACTCAGCGTACCGATGCAGTTGTTTAACGCCAAACCGTAGTAGTCGGTAGATCACGCGTGATGTTTATAGTGGATTCGCGTACGAACCACCTGCGGCTAAAACAGCGCGCAAGTACCGACTACGCAGGTGCAGGCTGCTCCGTCTCCACTATAAACGAACTCAGCGGGCCGATGCAAATTGTTTAACGCCTAACCGTAGTAGTCGGTGGAGCAGGCATGATGTCTACGGTGGATTAGCGCTACAAACCACCTGCGGTTAAAACAGCGCGCAAGTACCGACTACGCAGGTGCAGGCACGAGGCGACACGTTTCTATACCCTCGGGATCGCATAAAGAATTTTGTGTCAATGTAAGCTGACTTGTACTAAACCAAGCAAGCCCGACCGGCTGTCCATCGAATACCCAACAAATCATTGAGTTTGTTTGGATACCAATAGATGAACAATCGTTTGGCACGGTTGCTGCTTTAGGTGAATCTTCATCAATTCACCCACATCCAGCAGGTCTGAACCATGCCAACTCAATCGGTTATCGAAACGGTCTCCCAAGTTTTGGCCGCTACCGAAAATCTCTCGATTCAGTTCGATCCACCGGCGGATGAGGCGCGAGACGGGCGGTTTGTACCGCTAGCCGCGTCGTCCTTGCACAGTGAGCTGCGTGAGGTGGTTGGGCAGGTGGCTCCTCAGGGGATGTTTACCCATCAACACTCGGCTATCGAGTCGGTCTTGGCCGGCCGCCATACGATCGCCGCCACGCGGACGAGTAGCGGTAAGTCGCTGATCTTCGCGCTGCCGGCGCTCGATGCGATGTGCCGTGACGATTCGGCGACATCGCTGTTCCTCTACCCGCAAAAAGCTCTGGCGAACGACCAGTTGGCGAAGCTGCGCGGCCAAGTCTCTGCGGTGCCGAGCTTGGCGAAACTACAGGCAGCGAAGCCATTCTTGGTCAGCCGTTATGATGGCGGCGTCCCTACGGATGACCGCAAGGCAATCCGCGAGCAGGTGCAGTTGCTGCTGACTAATCCCGATATGCTGCACCTGGGGATTCTACAGCACCATGAAACGGGCTGGGCCAGATTCTTCGCGAACTTGAAGACAGTCGCAATTGACGAGTGCCACGAGTACCGAGGCATTTTCGGTACGAACGTAGCCTACGTGCTGCGACGCTTGCGGCAAATCTGTAGCCAACACGGTTCAAACCCGACGTTTGTGGCGACCAGCGCGACGATCGCTGATCCACAGCAGCACTTGCACAACTTGGTGGGAACCGATTTCGATCTGGTTGGTCCGGAACAAGACGGCAGTCTCCAAGGTCGTCGGAAATTCTGGATGGTTGGCAGTACGGAACATCATTACCAGGCGGGACGAAAGCTGGCAACTTCCTTGGCAGACGCCGGCTTGAACGTTCTAGCGTTCTGCCCGAGTCGAGTCTCCGCTGAGCGTATGTTATCCAAGATGCGCGACGCAGACGGCGAGCTACCAAAGCACGTCGCCGTTTACCGCTCCGGCCTAACCGCCAGCGAACGCGAAGATATTGAAAGCCAATTGCGCAGCGGTGCTAAAAAACTCGTATTCTCAACCAGCGCTCTGGAGCTCGGGATCGACATCGGCGGGCTCGACGTGGTGGTGTGCATAGGGCTTCCGAGTTCGATGATGAGCCTCTGGCAACGCGCCGGCCGCGTAGCACGAGCTGGGCGTGAAGGGGCTATCGTGTTGGTCCCAGGCGAATCGCCGCTCGATACCTACTATGCTCAGCGCCCCGACGAATTGTTCACTCGCCAGAACGAGACGCTGGCTCTGAACCTCTCCAACGAACGCGTCTCCTGTCAGCACTACACCTGCGCGGTCCACGAGACGGGAAAAGGGGAAACGGGCCTGCAGCTCGAAGTGCTAGGGGACCAGATCGCCAAGATCCAATCGATGCGCGACGCAGGGAAACTGCAGCGTGCCGAGTTCTATTGCGCAGACCCACACATCGAGGTCAGCCTCCGCAATACGGGTGAATGCAATTACCAGTTGATCTGCGGCAATGAGACGATCGGTGACCTGGGCAGTTTTCACTTGCTACGCGAGGCACCTCGCAACGCACTCTATCGACACAACGGACGGACCTACCGCGTGAAGGACGTGATTCGTGGCAAACGCATCGTGAGAGTCGTGCCTGAGAGGACTCGCAACGAGACGACCTCCTACGTCCAAAAGACCATCCGCCAGAAAACGCCGCTGCGGATGCGAGAGTATCCACAACTGACGCTGTCGGTCTCTCGCTTGGATGTCACCGAGTACTTGAAGGCGGTGAGTGAAAAAGATGCCAGCGGGAAGACCGTCCGCAACCACTCGCCGGCCGGCATGCCGACGCACTACTTGCCCACCGAAGGCGTGTGTCTAGTACTGAGCCAAACGTTGATGGCGCAGTTGCAAGACGTGATCGAAGTTCGATTGGATACCGCGTTGGCATCGATTGAGCGATTGATGGCCAACCTTTTTCCGACCGTCAGTGGCCCCTGCGACAGCCAGGACTACTCTTCGGGCATCGATCGCACGCGGACAGGCGAGCTGGCCATTTTCCTGTACGACAATGTGTACGATGGCGTCAACTTGACTGAAATCGTCTTTGACCGTCTGCCTGAACTCCTGGGGAAGGTACGGCAGCGTGTGGAGTCTTGCGACTGCAGCGATGACGCTGGCTGCGTCCGCTGTATCGCCGACCCGATGCGCGAGAGCCTGTCCAGCAAGGTTGCCACCCTGAGCACGCTGCAGTCGCTGCAAGACATACTTGAAAGCAAAACGCCGGCGACAGTCGAGTTTGCTCCGAGCGACGAAGCCGGAAGCTTTTCACCAACGGAAGTGGAATGTCCTGCTTGCCAGGCACAAGTAAAGATTCCGTGTAAATTCTGTTCCAATTGCGGTCACTCGATGCAGGAGCCCACCCATGCCCACGCTTGAAATCACTACCGACCACGACACGATGTGCCTGCTACGAGCCGATCGCGTCAGCCGCTTGGGAAACAAGTACCTCGGAAGGCTGAAGCTTGACCAACCGACGCTTGAGCGACTGGGCTCTTCTCAGATCGGCCTGTTCGCCGATGGCTTTCTGAGCTTGGACATGATGCTACGCCGAGTGTTGCCTTTGGCCGCCAAGCCGCGTGAGACGCGCACGATCGCGTTATACGCCAGCAAAGAGGCCGGAGCTTCAATTTACAATTCGATGGTTTCCACTGGACACTGTGTCCCCTGTCATCGCACGCCTGAGTCCTGGCAAGTTGGCAATCTTGCGTTCTGCTCTGTTGAAGGGCTCAGGCGCCTCGACATGGACGAACAGCCGATCGACAGCGTCATTCTGCTTGACCCGACCTGTATGATCCATCGCGCCCGTACGCTTCGCCTAGGCAATGGCTCCATCCACGACCGCCCCCAAATTGTTGCCAGCTTCCTGACCGACCACTTCCACCGCGGCCCCGCGCCCGTTCTGATACTGATGACTTTAAAACGAGCCGCTGCGGTTCCCACGGAAGCCATCGCCCGAGCCTTCTGCCTGGAGGCGTTCTGGTTTCTCGACGGTCCCACCCTGCAGTGCTAGACGCACGCAAGTCGGCGTGAACTAGCCAATGTATCTGTGCAACCCGATCCAATTGGGTTCACAGCGGTCGCACCTGATGCAGGGCAGAGCGATCGGCCTGCGGTAAGAAGCAAGGCAAGCTCGACGCAATTCGCAACGCACAAATAGCTATGCTCTACCGCTACTCTACGAAGATTGGCGATGAAGTGTGGAGTTATGTTACAATGGGATCTGCTCACAAGGCACTGCATTACTGCTCCCACGCCATCAGTTAGGATTCAACCGTGGAAACACAAGTTATGGGAACGCTTGTCGACGGCATTGTTCGGCTGGATGAGTGCGTGGACATACCGAACAATACTCGAGTGAAAGTTGTCTTGCAAACTTTGGATTTGGATGATAGTCAGTCGCGTTACGTGCAAGGTCTACAGGCATGGATTCAGTCCTGCCAGGATCACCCAATCAGCTCAGGTGGCCTGAAATACACTCGGGATGAATTGCATGAACGCCGTTGATACAAATGTATTGGTGTACTTCGTCGATGTCCAAGAACCAGTTAAACAAGCTGTAGCTATCTCACTTCTTCAGTCATTGGGTCGCTCAAATAAACGCATTGTCTTGCCATGGCAAGTCGGTGGCGAGTTCCTATGTTGTCTGAGACGCTGGGAGAATGCGGGACGCATCAAACGCAATGACACTCAGCGTCATTTGTCCCAGTTGGAATCCATGTTCACTTTCGTTTTTCCAGCGCAAACCATACTTGCATCGTCTCTTCAGCTATCGTCTCGGTATCAACTTTCGCATTGGGACAGCATGTTGCTGGCTGCTTGCATCGATGCTGGAATTGACACGCTCTATTCGGAAGACCTATCGGCAGGCATGACCTACGATTCAGTTACCGTGATTAACCCATTCGCGTGAATAGCCACGTGAATAGAGAGAGCAAAAAGCGGTCAAGAGTCGATTCTTTGGATTGGGTAGCTTCCGGTACTTTCTATCCTGCCTAAACGGATCCGATTCGCGGTAGTCGCAGCGAGTGATAATGCGATGCTCGTCAGCTAACCAGCGCCCGTATGTGAAAATTCTTTGGTACGCTAAGTGCTTTGTTGGAGTCCAGCCTTTAGGCGCCTTGCATGTCGAACGTCGAAAGAGCGGCTGAAGCCTGGACTCCAGCGCATCGTCGCGCTGTCCAACTCATATCCCTGGAAACCTATGCAACAGTGCATAGTCGATTCAAACTGAAAGACCATCCCCGCCATGACACTTCAAAACAGAGTGCTCCCAGATTCGCGAATTGTTGCGCTCGCGAATTATCGCGGCATGTTGATGGGAAATCGGGGGTGCCTGCATGATGACCAGCGGCAGTTGATGCGGCAGACGAGTGTGGATGTAGAGTTTGGCTGCCGCAGGTGCCGTCGCCTGCGCAGGCCGCGTCCGACAGTTGGCATATCCTGTGGTGCATCGGAGTCCCACCCGTTGATCAATTTATCTCATTCATCGCGGCCTGCTGCGGCTCGGCGTTAAACGAACTCAGCGTACCGATGCAATTGCTTAAAGCCTAACCGTAGTAGTCGGCGGATTACGCGTGATGTCTATGGTGAATTGGTGCTACAAAGCACCTGCGGTTGAACCAGCGCGCAAGTACCGACTACGTAGGTGCAGGCACGAGGCGACACGTTTCTATACACCCGAGATCGCATAAAGAATTTTATGTCAGTGTAAACGGGCTTGTGTTGATCAAACCAAGACCAGTCTGTTGCCTATCGAATACCCAACAAATCATTGAGTTTGTTTCAATACCAATAGTTGAGCGGACGTTTGGCACGGTTGCTGCTTTAGGTGAATCTTCGTCGCTTCACCCACAACCAGCAGGTCTGAACCATGCCAAACCACTCGGTTATCGAAACGGTCTCCCAAGTTCTGGCCGCTACCGAAAATCTCTCGATCCAGTTCGATCCACCGGCGGATGAATCGCGGGACGGGCGGTTTGTACCACTAGCCGCGTCGTCTTTGCACAATGAGCTGCGTGAGGTGGTTGGGCAGGTGGCTCCTCAGGGAATGTTTACACACCAACACTCGGCCATCGAGTCGGTCTTGGCCGGCCGCCATACGATCGCCGCCACGCGGACGAGTAGCGGCAAGTCGCTGATCTTCGCGCTGCCGGCACTCGATGCCATGTGCCGCGACGATTCGGCAACTTCGCTGTTCCTCTACCCGCAAAAAGCTCTGGCCAACGACCAGTTGGCACGGAAGCCATCGCCCGAGTCTTCTGCCTGAAGGCATTCTGGTTTCTGGACGGCCCCACCCTTAGGTGCTAGGCGCCCTTTGTTAGCTCGTAGCACCAAATGAGTAGCGACTTTTCCGTTATCGCCGAGAGTGATGAGGCCAGAATCAAATCGCCCCACAAAACGGGCGGCACGCAGTGCTGGGGAACGCTATGCCTGGTCCTTATAGCGTACAATGGCAAGCTTTGCAAAAAAGAACGATTTCCCAACCTACCTAGCGACCCAATGGCTCAAAGCGAGGAATACAGATTGTCATTCACATCGGGCGGCTTGCTACTCCAGGAATCGACTCGCATCGCGACGTTGCATTCGCAAACTGGTGACTGGTCGCGAACCCGGGAGTGTGCGGTGGCTGACAACCTGTTACAGGCTAGGTCCCCCAGCTCAAGTGTGCGTCGCGTCGGGGAAGTGTGCGCCAGGCTCAGAATGTTGACAGAACGACAACTCGCCCTATTCCAAGAGCCAATGCAAGTCGATCAGTTGTTACTGCTGTGGCTGGCTGTCTGCAAACGCTACGCAATCCTGCGCGAGTTCGCCGACGAAGTCGTGCGGAGCCACTTCCTCAGCCTGCAACTCGTGCTCTCACGAGAGGAATTTGACAGGTTCCTGGAAAAGAAGTCGGTGTGGCATCCCAAAATCGAAGGCCTGGCAGACAGCACCAGAGCGAAGCTCGCCAGGGCGGCTTACCAGATGCTAAGCGAAGCCGGCTTGATCTCCCAGGAACTCGTGATTCAACCCGTGTTGTTATCGCGAGAGCTGGCACGGGCCATTGTCGCCGATGATATCGAACTATTGCATGTCTACCCGATTGCAGATGCTGACGTGCCAGGAGCGGGACGATGACTAGCCCTCTACAACATGCCTCCCATGCCCAACGCGTGGACCATCTGTTTAAAGTCATCAGCAGCGAACGCTTCCGGAAAAAACAAGGGTTGGGTAATGAGGTTCCATTCTTCATCTGCCCCTACAAAGCCCATGAAGCGGTGGAGATGGAACGCGCCGTCAAGCAGCTTATCAATCGCCTGTCCCAAACCGGCGTGCGCGTGCTCTCGCTCAATTTGTACGACCTGTGCATCGAGACGATGAAAGCCGAAGGGGACTGGGAGTGGTTCATCAGCAACGAAGCCAGTCAAACACCAGCCAAAAAGCTGGAAAACCTGGAGAGTATGCTGGACGTCGAATCGGTGGTAGTCCCGGCCATTGTGGAGCAGATGGACGCTCACGAGTTCGACGTCATGTTTCTCAGCGGTGTGGGCGAAGTGTTTCCCTACATCCGCTCGCACAACGTTTTAAATAATTTGCAAAAGGTAGCCAAGGCGCAGCCCACACTGATGTTCTTCCCGGGCGAGTACTCCCACTCACTCGAGAAAGGCGCGTCGCTCGACCTATTTGGTCGCCTGCGCGACGACAAGTACTACCGTGCATTTAATATCTTCGATCAGCAGATTTAGGTAAGGCCATCGCAGTGAAACTCAATTCAATCTTTCTGAAGCCCGTCGATCGAGCTATCGAAGGCGTCATTAAGGCCGACGACAGCGAACACTTACAGGACGAAGTCGAGGAGTACGTTCTAACCAACGAAGTTGAAAAGCGGCTCGAAGAATTCCTGGATGCGTACAACAACTACCACGGGGCCAATGGAGCCTGGATCTCTGGCTTCTTCGGTTCGGGGAAATCTCACTTGCTGAAAATGATCAGTCTGCTGCTGTCCAATGAGGACGTGGGGGGCCGCTCAGTTGTCGATTCGTTCCTTCAAAAATGTGGCGACAACAAGATCCTCAAGGGGGCGATCGAAAAATCGGGCGATATCGCGTCCAAGAGCATTCTGTTCAATATCGATCAGAAGGCCGACGTGATTAGTAAAACCGAGATCGACGCGCTTCTATCGGTGTTCGTGAAAGTCTTCAACGAGTCGTGCGGCTACTACGGCAAACAGGGCTATATCGCTGAATTCGAACGAGTCCTGGATGAAGATGGACTGCTCGATGGCTTCAAGCAGGAATTCGCCAAGCTCGAGGAGCGCGGGTGGGAGTGGGCGCGGATGCGGGTCAATCGATTCATCACGCAAATTGACGCGGCTTACGCGGCGGTCACCGGGCAGAAAGTCGACGGCATCATCGATCGCTATCGCGCGGACTACAGCGTTTCGATCGAGGACTTCGCCAACCAGGTAAACAGCTTCATTCGCAAGCAGCCGGCCAAAAATTTCCGGCTCAATTTCTTCGTCGATGAAGTAGGCCAGTTCATCGCCGACAACATCAAGCTGATGACCAACTTGCAGACTATCGCCGAAAGCCTGGCCACTAAGTGCAAAGGCCAGGCGTGGATCATCGTTACCGGTCAGGAGGACATGAACACCGTCGTCGGTGAAATGGAAAAGCAACAGGGGAATGACTTTTCCAAAATCCAAGCCAGATTCAAGAACCGGCTCCCGCTGACCAGCAAGGATGTTGCTGAGGTCATTCAAAAGCGACTGCTAGCCAAAACTGACGCCGGGAAACAGCAACTCGACCGTCTATACGCCGAGCAGTCCAACAACTTCCAAACGCTGTTCACCTTCTCCGACGGCTCCGTACAGTTTCGCAACTACCAGGACAACGAACACTTCTGTGACTGCTATCCCTTCGTCCCCTACCAGTTCGACCTGTTTCAGTCGTCGATCCGCAATCTCTCCGAACGCAATGCATTTACTGGCAAGCACAGTAGCGTGGGCGAACGCTCGATGCTGGGCGTTTTCCAGGATGTAGCCAAGGGAATCGCCGATCACGCAGTGGGCCAACTAGCGACCTTTGACATGATGTTCGAGGGTCTGCGGACGGTGCTCAAATCGCAGATACAAAGCTCGATTATCAATGCCGAGCGGAATATCACCAACCCGCTAGCCGTCCGCCTGTTGAAAGCACTCTTCCTGGTCAAGTATGTCCGCGAATTCAAACCGACGGTCCGCAATCTGTGCGTATTGATGCTCGACCGCTTCGGCATGGATCTGGGGCAATTGCAAACCGACGTCGAGGAAGCGCTGAACCTTCTCGAAAATCAGGTTTACATTCAGCGCAGCGGCGAACTCTACGAATTCTTGACCGATGAGGAGAAGGACGTCGAGCAGGAGATCAAGAACACCGAGGTCGACACGGCCGACATCGCCGAAGAGCTATCGAAGATCATCTTCGACCAAGTCATCCGCGCGAAAAAGCTGCGTTACGATGAGACCCGCCAGGACTATCCGTTCACGCGCAAGCTGGACGACCGAGTGTTCGGACGCACCCACGAGCTGTCGGTCCACATCGTCAGCCCCTTTCATGACGAATACCAGCAGCTTGACCAAATTAAAATGCGTCACATGGGCCAGCCCGAGCTATTGGTCGTACTCCCCGCCGATGATCGTCTGTTTCGCGATATCCAGCTCTTTAAGCAGACGGAGAAGTATATCAGCCAGAACTTTTCGCTCGCGAAACAGGATTCGGTCAAGCGGATTCTGACCGAGAAGACGTTCAGCAACCAAGATCGCCAGTCGGAGATCGCCGATAGCCTCAAGGAAGCGCTCGGCATGGCCAGGATGTTCGTAGCCAATAGCGAGGTGGAATCGAAGAGCCAAGATCCCAACACGCGGATTCACGAGGGGTTCGAAGAGCTCATCCGTCACACCTACACAAACTTGCCTATGCTGCGCGGTATTCAGTACTCGGAGAACGAGATTGAGAAGTGCTTGCGAGGGGACGACAATAGTCTGTTCGCTGGCGACGCAACCGTGATGAGCGAAGCCGAGACAGAAATGCTGTCCGCCATCACCCGCAAGACACAGAGTGGTCTGCGAGTCACCGTTAAGCAACTCGTCGAGGATTTTGAAAAGAAGCCGTTTGGCTGGTACTTGGCCGCCATCCAGTGTACGTTGGCCAAGCTCTGCGGTAGATCCAGGATCGAAGTTCGGTCCGACGGACAGATTCTGGAGGATGGCAAGCTGGCGGCCGCCTTGAAAAACACACGCCTGCATGGCAATCTAGTTCTCGAGCCCCAGATCGAATTTCCCGGTCCCGTGATCCGCCGCGTGAAGGAGTTCTTTCAAGACTTCTTCGATCGCTCGGTTCGCTCCACCGAACCCAAAGGGATCGCCGAAGAACTTACCGACGGGTTCTCGGGGCTGCAGGAGGAATTGACGGCTATGATGTCGCGCAGTCATGCCATCCCGTTTCTCTCCACGCTGGCGGAGCCGATAGCACAGTTGAAAGTCTTTGCTAAGAAGCCGGTCAAATACTTCTTCACTGAGTTCGAGTCCGAATTCGAAAGGCTGCTCGATCTCAAAGAGAACCTGTTGGACCCCATTCGCCGCTTCATGTCAGGCACCCAATTGGAGCTGTACTCGAAGGCTCGCAAGTTCTTGACTGAGAACGACGCCAACTTCAGTTATCTTGATGGCGGCGAGCACCGCCAACTCGAAGAGCTACTCAATGATCCGCAGTGTTATTCTGGCACCGGAATCCAGCAGGTCAAAAAGCTGCATGAGGCCCTCCAGCAGCGATTGGAGACGCTGGCCGTCGATGCCCGCGTAGCGGCTGAGTCCGCAGTCACATCGAAGGTTCAGAGGCTGACGTCGATCAAGGACTATGACCAACTGACCAGTGAACAGAGAGCGCAGATTGAACAAATTGTACAGGAGACGATTCAGCAAATTCGATCTCAGCCGCTGATCGCAGTTGTCAAGGAAGCGGCCAGTCGCTTTGAAAACCACGGCTACAACGACATCTTGTCGAAAGTCACCCTGTGGATTAGATCAACAACAGAGGGATATCGGATTCCCAGCAAGGGAGATGCAGCTACCTCGCCTAAACCAGCTTCCGTTGCCCAGTTCATATCGCTTTCGAGTCTCAACGTCGAATTTCCCAAGCCCTGGTTGGAGAGTGAGCCAGACGTCGACGCCTACCTAGCGACCATGAAGAAAGCGATGATGCTGGCCATTAGTGAAAACAAACGCATTCAGATTTAGAGCCTTCCCCAAACCCTATCAGCCTTTATTCGCCGATTCGCCAATATCAGCCGCCGAACGTTAGCTCCCGGTTGTTCGTTTTCCCGACTCTTCCACGAACGGAGTACCAGTCATATGAAACGTGAATTAATACTATCGCTTACCGAGAACTTTGAGGCTCACGCTCAAGAGACGGAGAACGGCATCGATTACTGGCTCGCCCGTGACCTTCAGCAATTGCTTGGCTATTCCAAATGGGACAATTTTCTCAATCCGATTTCCAAGGCTAAAACGGCATGTGAAGTATCTGGACATGAGGTTTTGGACCATTTTGCTGACGTCGGGAAGATGGTCGAGCTCGGTTCGGGCAGTCAGCGCGAAATCGACGACATCATGCTGACCCGCTATGCTTGCTACCTTATCGCGCAGAATGGCGATCCACAGAAGGAAGAGATTGCCTTTGCGCAAACGTATTTTGCGATGCAGACACGTAAAGCAGAGCTCATCGAAGAAAGACTGCTTGCAGCCGAACGCATCTCTGCCAGACAAAAGCTAACCGGAACTGAGAAAGAACTATCGTCAGTCATCTACCAACAGACTGGTGGAAATCAGAACTTTGCCATAATACGCAGCAAGGGAGATCAAGCGCTTTTCAACAAATCCACACAAACGATGAAGTCGCATTGGAAAGTACCTGCGAGCCGTGCATTGGCCGACTTTGCTCCAACGATCATCTTGAAAGCAAAAGACTTCGCCACCGAGATAACGATTCATAATGCCAGGCAGCATCAACTCTCGACTGAGAATCAGATTTCCAGCGAGCATATCAGCAACAATCGTGCGGTGCGCAATACGTTGCTCAGTCGTGGCATTCGTCCCGAAGAATTGCCTGCTGCAGAAGACGTGAAGAAAGTAGAGCGACGCTTAGCTTCAGAAGATAAGAAGTCGCTTAAAAACCCCGACTGCCTAGGGGAATCTGAGTAAGCCCACCGCTTCGATTGCTGAGCACGCGCCAAATACCGGTAAGCATTTTGGAACGATAGCTGATTGGGCATCGCCACACTGCGTTGGAGTCCAGGCTTTAGCCGCTATACGGCGTTCCACATGCAGAGGCGTCTAAAGATTGCGCTCCAACAAATGCGGATAGCCCGAATATACAAACACACAAATCTCTACCCAGCACACCATCGGCCACCAACATGGATACCAGCAAGCTTCGCAAATTCGCCTCCTCCGCTCGCCAGGCGCTCATCGAACAAGTCAGCACACGACTTACCAAAGTCCTGGCCGACGGCAGCCTAGCTCGCCGCGAAAGCGCCAGTGCCGTCGCCGAGCTCGAACAGCGAATCCGGGAAGCTGGCCAGGTCCAAGTCATCGAGACCGTTGCCTACACGTGGTTCAATCGCTTTTGCGCATTGCGCTACATGGATGTCAACCGTTACACGCGGATCGGCGTTCTCTCTCCCACCGAAGGCCAATTCCAGCCAGAGATTTTGGCTGAAGCCAAGATGGGGCACATCGACGAAGACCTGATCCCCGACAAAGTGCGGCAAAAAGTGCTCCGTTTGCTGAATGAGAGCGATCCGAGTTCCGATCCGCAGGGGGAGGCCTATCGCTTGCTGCTGGTAGCGGTTTGCAATCACTACCACTCGCTGATGCCCTTCATGTTTGAAAAGATCGCCGACTACACCGAGCTGTTGTTACCCGACGACTTGCTATCGGCGAGCTCCATTCCCGCCGCCACGCGTGAAGCTCTCGTACCCGACAACTGTTCGCCGGAGCACACGCAAGAGTCGGTCGAGGTCATTGGCTGGCTCTACCAATTCTACATCGCCGAGAAGAAGGACGAAGTCTTTGCAGCGTTGAAGAAGGGCAAGAAGATCACGCCAGAAAACATTCCAGCCGCCACGCAGTTGTTCACGCCGCACTGGATCGTGCGCTACCTCGTCGAGAACTCGCTGGGCCGATTGTGGATGCTCAACCATCCCGACTCGAAGCTCATCGAGCGGATGGACTATTACATCAAACCCGAGGCAGAGGCAGAGACAGGAGCGAGGGACGAGGGGCGAGGGACGAGTAGAAAACAAGGGGATACGAATGGCAGTTCAGAGCTACAAAGACCTGATCGTCTGGCAGCGTGCGATGGAACTAGTGACGCAAATTTACAAGGAGACGAAGACGTTTCCCAAAGAGGAAATGTACGGTCTGACGAGTCAGTTGCGTCGGGCGGCCGTGTCGATTCCATCCAACATCGCGGAGAATCATGCGCGGAAAGGAACAGCGGAATTCAGGAACTTTCTATCGATAGCGAGAGGCAGTCTGGCAGAAGTGGAAACGCAGCTTCTGATCTCGCTCAATCTGAACTACTTGGATCAAACAAGGCTGGCACAACTGATGGCCATACAAATCGAAGTCAACAAGATGGTCAACGCACTAATGCAGAAGTTGGTCTGACTCGCCCCTCGCCCCCCGCCTCTCATCCCTCGTCCCCCGCCCCTCCCCCCTCGTCCCCCGCCCCTCATCCCTCGTCCCTCGCCCCTCATCCCTCGTCAACTAACTTTCCCCGCATATCTTCACCGGAGGAAATAAAGATCTGCGATCCCGCGTGTGGCAGCGGTCACATGCTGACGTATGCCTTTGATCTACTGTACGCCATCTACGAAGAGCAGGGTTATCAGGCGACCGACATCCCGCGATTGATCCTCACCAATAATCTTTACGGCGTCGAGATCGACCCGCGCGCCGGCGCGTTGGCCGCATTTGCGCTGACGATGAAGGCGAGGGAAAAGTACCGGCGTTTTTTGAGCAGCGGCAAAGTCGTGCAGCCTAACATCTGCGTGTTGGAGAATATCAAAGTCGATCCACAGGAGCTCGACGACTATATGGACAAGGTCGGTCGCGACCTATTCAGCGACTGCTTGCAGGGTGTCGTGAATCAGTGGGAGGAAGCTGAGAACTTCGGTTCGTTGATTCGTCCGCAGGTGAGCGACGTCAGTGACGTACTGGAATTACTTCGCGAGCGCGAGATGGGCGAAGACCTGTTCATTGCCAACATTCACCAGAAAGTGCTCAAGGCGCTGCGGCAGGCCGATTATCTGAGTCCCAAGTATCACGTCGTCGTCGCAAACCCTCCGTATCTAGGCAGCCGCGGCATGAATTCTTCTATGAAGAAGTTCACGACCAGCAATTACAATGAAGCCAAGTCCGACTTATTTGCAGGTTTTATGGAACGCAACCTAGAACTTGCGCTTGAACGCGGGCTCGTTGCGATGATAACGATGCAAAGCTGGATGTTCCTGTCTTCGTACAGGGAACTAAGAGAGCGCCTGATTTCCAACATAAAATTATTGACGATGGCGCAATTAGGAGAGCGTGCTTTCGACACCATCGGAGGCGCGGTGGTGTCAACTACTTGCTTTGTGTTGGCGAACCTGCGGGGAGCAGACTATCCAACAACTTTCTTGCGCTTAGTCGATGGAGGGAGCGAAGCGGAGAAACAGCAGTCGTTCCGTGAAGACCCAAATTGTAGAATCATTGAAAAAACATCGACGTTCTCCAGTATCCCAGGTTCTCCATTTGCCTATTGGGTACATCGGAAGGTGCGAGAATGTTTTCAGTATTTCGAGCCGTTGCACGCGGTCGCGACGCCAAGAGCTGGGATGATTACCGGAAACAACGACCAGTTCGTGCGGTTCGCATTTGAGGTTGAGAGAAGGAAGATTGGCCTCAATTGCACTAGCCGTGAATCGGCATCAAAATCAGGCAAAAAGTGGTTCCCCTATCAAAAGGGCGGTACGTATCGAAAGTGGTTTGGCAATGTCGAACATGTAGTTGATTGGGAATCGGACGGACGCAGGCTTCGCACTACGACGGATGAGAACGGCAAAGTACCGGCTCATGCATTTAACGAAGACTACATTTTCAAGCCCAACGCCAATTGGTCGGCAATTTCCACTACAAACTTTGCTTGCCGATTTACGCGAGGCGGTTGTCTATTCGATGCGAGCGGCTCAGCAGCGTTTCCATCTCCAGAAATGGTGCCGGCCGTTGTCGCTTTTCTAAACTCAAGTGTGGCTAGGACACTATTGAATGCTATTAATCCAACGGTGAATTTTCAAGCATGGGAAATTGGGTCTCTTCCTTTTTTTCATTCTTCTTCGGCAGTCCAAGTTATTCGCGAAAATACGGAGTCACTAATATCAATTGTCGAAAGCGATTGGAACACCAATGAAACGTCACTTGGGTTCAGTAATAATCCGTTTCTCGACAATAGCATTCGCGGAGAAATGTGCGACGCCTATCTGCGTTTCAATGAATCTTCGCGATCGATAACCCAGAAGGCGCAGCGCTTAGAGGAAATGATCGACGAATTAATAATTGAATCCTACCAGGTGGGATCGGTATTAAGTTCCGCAATTCAAGACCTTTCCGAAGTCACGCTCTACTGCAACCCCGCATTTCGCTACGGCTCGGACAAGAGCGAGTCGGAACTTGAAGTCCTTCTTCTTGCGGACACGATGCGTGAATTAATCAGCTACGCCGTGGGCTGCATGTTGGGGCGTTACTCGCTGGACAAACCGGGACTGATCCTGGCCAATCAAGGCGAAACGGTCGACGACTACCGTCAGCAGATTCCCGAACCGTCCTTCTCACCCGACGAAGACAACGTCATCCCCCTTCTCGATGGCGATTGGTTCACCGACGATATCAGCCAGCGTTTCAAAGAGTTTCTCAAAGTCACCTTCGGCACCGAGCACTACGACGAGAACCTCACCTTCCTAGAAAACGCTCTCTACCCCGACAATCTGACCGGCAGGAAGCGCAAGACCATCCGCGACTACTTCTTAAAAGAGTTCTATAACCACCACCTCAAGCTCTACAAAAAGCGGCCCATCTACTGGCTCTTCAGCAGCCCCAAGGGGACCTTCAACGCCCTGATCTACATGCACCGCTACCGCCCCGACACGGTCAGCGTCGTGCTGAGCTACCTTCGCGACTTCCGCGACAAACTCACCCACCACACCGCCCACCTCCAATCCGTCGCCGACCGCGCCGACGGCTCCAAGTCCGACAAGACCAAAGCCCTCAAGCAGATCAACGAATTCAAAAAGCAACTGAAGGAGCTCGACGACTACGAACGCACCACGCTCTTCCCCCTAGCGCAAAAGCAGATCCCCATCGACCTCGATGACGGCGTCAAAGTCAACTACCCCAAGTTCGGCGCCGCCCTCAAGAAGATCCCAGGCCTGGAAAAGAAAGAGGACTAATATGTCTTTCCTGTTTCCTATGCCAGACAATGAAGATGCATTTGAGGCATTCTGTAAGCGACTAATGGCAAAGAAATTTGAGTCACCATCGCTACAGCTTTACGGCAAACGCGGCGAAAAGCAGGATGGTGTAGACGTTGTTGATTTATCGGGAATCAAGCCGCTACGCGGTTGGCAGAGCAAACATCACCCAGGCAAGACATTGCCTCCTCGCGAGATTGACGCTGAAGTTCAGAAGACGACGCAATTTCGGCCAAAACTTGACGAGTACTACATATTAACCACTGGGCGAAAATCGACGCATGCCCAACGAAAGCTCTTGAATCTAAATAAGGACCGCCCCCACAGGCAGTCGTTCGAAACGTTTATTTGGACATGGGACGAGATTGAGGGAATTCTATCGGATTTGAATGATATCGAGCGCGACAGTGTGCTTCACGGCGGTACAGGGCGCGACGCTGCGGCGATCGTCGGGCTAATCAGGGAAGCAAATAAACAACTTCTCGCGGAGAATACGCTAGTCGCGACGGACCACGTCTTGCAGTCGCGGCTCGAAGCTGCCGAGCGGCACATTAGGGACGAGAACCGGCAACTTGCAGAGTACGAGCTCGAGCAGATTGCAGGGATTTCAACCGCTACAACGAACCGGACAAACCGCTATCTGATTTATCGGCTCAACGCCAAGTTTTTGATGTTAACGGGTGAAGTGGAGGTAGCAGCAAAGCGCTTTCTGGATGCATTCAACGAGCAACCCGAATTGGAACAGGCTCGCATCAACCGGGCGATCGCCTACGGCTTACTTGGAAACACTGAACGCGCGTTTGAACTCGCCACAGAACTGAAAAAACAGGGCGTCCGATCCGAACCAATTCCAGCTCTTCTGCTTCAAACATCTCCTAAGCCTATTGCCGCGGAGTTGCACGCGTGGCTTGAGGATTTTCTCGATACGTCCGAAGAGCTTAATCTGAGTTACGCGATGCAGCATTTGGACGAGGGAAACCTTGAAGAAGTGCTGAAGGCCGCCGATCGCGTCAAGAGAATCAATTCCAAGTCCTCTCGCGCTGAACTATTCGAGGCGATGGTGTTCCACAATCGAGGTGTCGGTGCGCGGGGCGACACACGCAACTCGAATTTGGAGCAGGCATACGAGAAATACAATCTTGCTCTCGGCGACCAAACTGATGATTTGCCTGAGCGATCGAAGCCAGATGCTTTAAGAAATCTGTCGTCGGTCCAGTTCCTACTCGGGAGGGATGATCCCAAGAAGACATTTGAAGCAGCAATCGAGAAAGCTCGAGATAAGGCTCCCTATATCGGGTCTTACCTCAATTACCTGTGTTCACAAGAAGACTATGAAGCGGCGCGTTCCTACTTGGCCAAACTAGCTGAGGGAGCTGAGTTCGAGGATGAGCAATTCCTGCGGAATGTGATCGAGTACAACACAAATGCAGACGCTGACAAACCGGCATTGATTCAGTCAATGTTTGAGCTCGGACAGTCTGAAGGTAACAACCGCAGAATGGAATGTCTCGTCTTTGCAGTTCAGTGGTCAACGCAATCGCAACTCGTCGATACAGCTATTAACAGTCTGGAATCTTCGAAGGACTCAACCGACGCATTAGTCTTTCATACGTGCTTGACTTGGCTGAAACTTGAGAAGGGCGAAAAGCAAAAGGCCAAAGCGGAAGCCTTGGTGGCCCAAGCCATCGTCACCGACGGTTCGGATGCGCAAGTGGTTTCACTGCTTGGCCGTCTCCTAATGCGGTTAGATGCTTTTGATGTAGCGCTGCCATTGTTTGAACAGATCGCTGATCAGTCGAAGTTGTCCGACGACACTCGGGCACTGCTAGATTGCGCGATGAAAACTGGCAAGCACGACGTCGCATTAGCAGTCTGTGAAAAGCTACGCACAGCAAGTAGTGGGAATTCAAGCACATTTAGCTTGGAAATCGAGTTGCTCGGAAGGTACAGTCCAACCAAAGCATTGGACGTACTCGATCAGGCACTCAACAACGACCCGGCGAACAAATGGCTGTACGCTTGTAGATGCTTCGTTCAGACACGACTAAAGGGGAGAGTGGACGACTTGGACATTAGTCGGCTTCCCGGCTGGAATGAAATCGCGTTCACCGATGCGCACCTCGTATTGTTTCCCCTAATTGCAGCCAACTACCACAAAGAAGCGATCGATTTCGCCTATGCCCAGCTTCGTGAAAACTGGGCTGAAGAATTGGCGCATGGCCGATATATGTGGCTGTTTTTGCAGTTCGCCAGCGGAAGTGGGCTGAAGTTGGACTACACCAAAGTGGAAAACGGTTGCGCAGTTCACTATCAGGAAGAGGGTGATCCAATCAAGACCGTCCTCATCGACGGTGATTCTGCTGAACCATTGGCCGGAGACGAGAAGCGGCCAGACTCCGATTTTGGGCAGTTGCTCATGGGGGCCAAAGTAGGAGCAGAGATTGAACTTACGCCCGGAGGAGTTCAGCCTCGTAAAATCAAGATAGTGGAAATCCAATCGAAATATATTTATCGCTACCAAGATGTTCTGCACAACATGCAGATTCGCTTTCCTGGAACGTCTGCAATTCAGATGATCCAAATGGAGCACGAAGGCGAATTTGATATTTCGCCAATCGTGAAGAGTCTGGAAGAGCGCAGGAAGTACGTGGACCAAGTCCTCGAGGAATTCAAACGCTTGCCTGCTGCGACCGCTTTCCTAGCGAAATGGCTGGGGCTGTCGTTTTACGAGGCTCATGAATCGCTCACGATGTTGCCAGATATTGGCATTCGATGCTGCCTTGGTCGTAGCGAGGGCTTGGAAACAGCTTTGACACAACTTCGAGCTGCCCCAAAATTGGTCTTAGACCAAAGTGCCATCGTCACGATCCATAACCTTGGACTCT
Source organism: Pirellulaceae bacterium (assembly GCA_020852965.1). Classification (GTDB taxonomy): domain Bacteria; phylum Planctomycetota; class Planctomycetia; order Pirellulales; family Pirellulaceae; genus Aureliella. Next base: position 19,573 of record JADYZV010000125.1, read on the forward strand.
GGGAAAAGCTCAGCGGCTACGAGCTCATTGTCGCTCGCTCCATTGTCGATGACTTCAACGCGTGGGTGCGAAACCTTGAAGAGAACGGCCTCGAAAGCGGAGGTACAACTTACCTCGATGAAGATGGTCAACTGCGATTGATTGAGTTCATGCCCGAGCAAGTAGCGGATCGTAAACAGAACGCAAAAAGGCTGCAAGAAGCGATACAATCGCGCTGCCAGATCCTGGAATCAAGAACGCTTCCTAGCCTGCCGGAGGCACGGGAATACTACGAAGAGCTTGAAGCAATACCCATTCTAGAATCGCTGTTGCTAACCAAAGAAAATACCGGCGCCGTGCTCTTAGCAGACGACGTTTACGTTCATTGGGCAGCCGGCGTCGATCACGGACTATCTGGCATCTGGACGCAGGTACTTCTTGATGAGCTCAAGAAGCAGAGGCGTTTGAAGCACGGTGAGTATGTTGACTGCAACGCGAAATTGGTTGGCTGGCGCTACAATCCAATACGCTGGGATGCGGAAACAGCATTAGCTGCATTTGTTATCGCAGAGTATGACGCGCGGAGATATCCATTCACTGCGATTCTCCGTGAGTTCGCGAGTTCAAATCTCAGTTCAAAACGCAAGTCACAGACAGCTCTCCATTTATTCCGCTTAATGTATCACTCCGAGATCCCACCGATCTACCACGGCTCTCTCGTCTTTAGTGTCCTGGAGGCAATAAACGACGTCTGGGCCGCAGACAGGATACGGATGGCATCGCAAGAGGAATTCCTTCCGTACCATCGAATGGGCGAGGACCTTTCCCGGTGTATTCAGGTCTGGGACGAGCATCGAAAAGGATTCTAGTAGTGCAGTTGTCATTTGCACGAAACACAACATATAGTCAGCGCGCCAAAATAACACGACGCATTCACCCATACACCACAGATTCATTTCGAGACAACAACAGCAATGGCCGGAATTAGTGTAGATGTCGTCAGCTACCTGAGAACCAACCTCCGAGATCGATACAAAGACTCGTATTCAATTCTCAAGGAACTTGTCCAGAACGCAGACGATGCCGGTGCCGACGAATTGCATCTGACAAGCTACGAAGCAATGGGAGCGTATTTCAAGCATCCACTGCTGAAGGGCCCGCTCGTTTGCATTGTCAATAACGCGGAATTCACGCTAAACGATGCATGTGCGATTCACCAGGCGGGGATTGGAACCAAAGGACTCGACGAAGACAAGATAGGTAAATTTGGGCTTGGCCTCAAGAGTGTCTTCCATCTCTGCGAGGCCCTTTTCTACGTCAGTTCAGCAATTGGCGAGAATTCAGCACCTCTGTCCAGCCACGCCCACAAGTACCGTCGCGACGGATTACTGAACCCGTGGCATGAGCAGCGCTATGAGCACTGGGACGAGCTCGAAGAGCACGACATCAAGAATCTCAAACTACTAGTTGAGGCACAATTAAGAAAGTCACCTTCTGGATTGCCGGAGAACTGGTTTGCCATTTTTCTTCCGTTGAGACTGCCTGAGCACTGTATCGATCCGGCGCAGGCCAACGCGCAAGAACTGACACCAGCAGAGCAACTCACGCTGGCGAAACAATGGGCCCTAGAACCGAAGTTCCCAACCTTACCCGGTGCAGACGAACGCGACCTGCTGGACGCCAGGCAACACATTGAACGAGTTCATGGCGTGATGCCACTTTTGACACGGGTGCGCCTGATTCGGTTCAGCCGGGCGACCGCACAGACATGGAAGACACCTGAGGTCACGGCAACCATTGAATTCCGCTGCGAAACAGAACGCCTCAACTGGCGGAGGATGAGCACTGGCACGCACCGAGAACACGGCGCAATTGTCGTTCAGCAAAATGAAATCGCACCGTTCGAATCAGTCTATGCTGTGGCACATACACTAGCGGAACTGCCAGAGCTTAAGCGAATCGTACAATCTGCCAGCTGGCCGTGGATGGATGCCTTAGACGAAGACCAGGGATGGCAACGAAAACCCGCCGTGGCAAAGCAGCACGGGGCTGTTGCGATCCTCGATACTGAAGGGCCTGGAGTTGTCAGCATCAATCGGGCTGTCTTCCTGCCTTTGGCAGAAACCAACAATCGAGGTTTTCAATCAGAGATCTGCTGTGGGGGGAGCCGCAGTTTTCGGATTTCGCTTCACGGTTATTGTTTCGTCGATGCTGGTCGATTGGGGATCGACGAGGCGAACGAGGGCGAGGAGCAGTCGGCCCGCCAACTCTGGAATCAAACGCTAATTGATAACGTAGTCCTACCGCTTGTTATTCCAGCTCTCGAGGAGTATCGAAACAAAATTGGCCAGTTGGCGGATCGAGATGAACGCCTGAAAAATCTTACGGACGGTCTGAGCAAAGCGTTTTCACACCACTATGAATCCTGCATCTGCCGCGACAATTCTTGGAATTACTTGCTTAGGGGCAAAAAGGCCCAGTGGGAAATCTGTCCTAATGCAACTCCGCTGATCTCGTTGCCAGGTAGCCAGGATGAAATAGGTACTCTGTTGAAGCTGTTTCCAGCTCTAAGCTCCCTGTCAAAGGATCATGTATTTGTACTGTGTGATATGCCGTCGTTAAGTAGCGGTGCGACCTACGAATGGCCGGTGCACATCGCGGAGCAGTTGCTGAGCTCTGTGCCGGTCGATCCCGTCACCCGTGATCCGGATCTCTTAAGTGCCTTGGTGGAATTTTGCGAACACTTGAAACGTGAGCTTGGAAGTGCAATTGAATCCGCCCTTTGCGATCTGATTCGACGGATCCTGTCGGATGAGAAAGTGCCGTTATCTCGGCTGCGGAGCAATGAATCCAATCGCATTTGCTTTGCTGCACTCCTCAACCTAGTCGCCGACTCAAGAAAGCTTTGGATACCGTTTCGCGATGACTTGGTGGGGGAGTCCGAGAATTTGATGGACGGGCTTCAGGCCGTCACGAAACAGCGAATTGTGATACCCAGCGTGCTAGATCCGCGAAAGAGGTCAGTCGATCTCGCGGATGACGAAGCTCTCAGGATATTTGCTCAGTTAGCGAGCACAGAAGCCACTGGGGCCAATGAGGACGGCTATCGCAAACTGATGAGCGAAACCGTGGACTGGATGCTTGACGCCTGGCCTCAGGCTGTTGATAAGATTCTGGATGCCCCCCTTTGTGATCTGCGGCTGTTCTACGCACGGGATTTTTCGTCTCAGACTGTTACTAAATTCAGCCCATTTGAACTCTACGCAGCAGCCTACGAGCATCGACTCTTTGGCAGCAGCGCACAACTTTGTGACAAACTGCAATCTTGTGTGGTTGATCTGGCTGTTCTGTACATCGATTCCCCAAGTGGTTGTTTTACCAAAGCGCTCGGCTCCGACCTGCCTCCGTGTACGCCCAAGTATTGTACTGAGTTGCTTGGCAAGCGGCCGAGGCTGATTCCAGAGCTTGCGCCTCGCGTTGCACTGCTTGAGCAGTTGACGTCGGTTGGAGCCGACGCTGACTGGGCGAGCATACGCTACCTGCTTCACGGTCAACCCGAGGGTGTAGCCGATGAGCTGGGTTTGGTTGCGATGGACAAAGGTCCGTGGAGCATGCTTGCAGAACGCTTGCTACAAGCCAATGCACAAGATTGGCGAGGCATCAGTGAGGATTTGCTAGACAATTTGACGTCGGCAGATAAACGCAATCTTTGGATCGAAAGCTGCGGTCCCGCGACTGTTGCGCAGTTAGTTAAGGAAGTGGATACGCTAACGCTGGATCTCTCTTCGCTCGCAACAGACCGCGCTGCGCGCTACACGATTATTCGCAATTGGCCAGCCGACCAGGAGGAATTGCTCAGGAGTCTACCGATTTTCAGCAAGTCCGACGGTAGTTTTACCCCGATCACTCAGCATACTTTCATCAACAGCGGTAACGTAGCACCACCAAGTGACCTTTTTTCGGACCTTCAACTGATTGAAGATCCTGACGGAGTTTTGGCATCTCGCCAGTTAGCTCCAACCCTCAACTCACAGGACATCCTCAAGAAACTGCTGGAAGAGAAAGGCTGTCACAAACACTGGCTGTTTATCATGGATCAGTTGGATGCAGCGACGGATCCGGCTGTTAGGTCATTGCTTGGACAGGCTCCTTGGCTGACGACCAAGGACGGAGTGGCAGTTAGCCCAAAGCATGTCATTTGTGAAGATACGCTCGAAAGCTACGTTGCTAAGCTGAAGGCGCAGGGTGCTACGCTCGTCCACCAATCCGAGCTTCTGTCAGATTTAACGGCTCATCAAAAATGGCAGCGTGTCGCGACAGGCTTTTGTCCAACAACGGATTCTCTGTGCCGAACAATTGGAGAAAGCGTCCGTGTCCTACCCTGCTATCGGGTTGGGGCAGGCACATGGCAGGATGGACTCCTGGAGAGTCTGCTTGAGCTGTTTGCGGATTCAAACGACCTCCTTCCTGCAATTGGGCTGATAGAAGCCCTGAGGAATCTGCCTGGCATTGGTCTTCAGCAGCTAGAGAAATTGCTTTTGCCCGTAATAGGCAAACGAATCGACGTCGCCTGCTCCGTTCAAGCATTGAATCATATTCGGGGCAGGCATGAGGGAGCGACATCGGCGCAGAAAAGAGGTTATCTACGGATCTTTAATTCATTATTGGATGAAGGATTACTACAAGACGGATTTGCCGAACGGCTCGACGAAATCAGCCTACTCAATCAGATCGGAGAATGGCGAGAAGCCTCGGAGCTGGCGATTGAAGGTTACAATATAGCTCCCACGAGCCTGGTGCACGAAACGCAATTGGAAGTCCTCCGGAAACACCGTGTGGGCGTGGGCAAGGCGCCGGAAAGTCATTTGACCGGTGGGATATTGAGCGGAGACGGCTTCGATGAGTCGCACATCAGCAGAGGAGTGAGGGCCTTCGAAGAGTATTTAAAACAATGGCGGACAGATGAGATTCCCGGCGACGCCGTTGCCTCGTTGATTGCGATGCTGGGCGCGAAGGATGGCTTGCGTGAGATGTACGATCGATTCAAGGATGGACGCGACTGGCAAGCCACGAAAAACTTATTGTTTGGTTCGCCGAGCATTCAGTCACGGTACGACTCCTATCGGTTCTGGATCAGCGAGGCTGAGCCTCGCAAAGTCGATGCCATAAACATCCGCGGAAATCGATTTCATGCGGATGTTGCCACTGAGATTACGAGTCTTTTTGACGGCTTCGGGGATGGTCGTTATATCCAGTTCATTCTCTTGCCCGGTAATGAGAAGTGCTTTCATATCCGCCTTCGCAAGATCGAGGTCGATAAGCTCAATCAAAGCCAACAACTCGAGATTCTCCGCAATACGATCATCGCAATTCGCAGCGGCATCTATCAAATCTCGGGAGGGGAAATCGATGAGGAATGGGAGAAAATCACCAATGTCAATCAGCTTGATATTGACATTGCTCAACAGCTGATTCTCGACTCCAGCGCGATGTTGTTGGAAACGCAGCTCGCCGGTAATCTGCCCGCCGTTTTGAAAGAAATCTTCAGAGACCTACATTCAGTTCGCCAACGTGAAAAAGTATCCGAGCAATCTGATTGTTCTCAGGGAGAGTTGGAGTCAATTCGGAAAGAAAAAAGAAAAGTGTTTGAGCGGCTGCGTCATAGCCTATCTGAGGACGAGGAGGTCAAGCGGCATCTCATTCAAATGATTCGCTCGCGACTCGAGTCTCAAAGCTACGATCAGTCATCGATTCCATTTGAATTGTTTCAAAACGCTGATGACGCGGTGATTGAACTGTCAAGTCTGGCATCTGACGACGAGCTCGAACGAATGCGGCCCGCCTCGCTGCGTGACCAGTTCTTGATTGAATTCGATCGAATTGGCGACAGCCCGGTACTACGCTTTCTCCACTGGGGGCGCGGCATCAATCAATACCGAGGTATCTCGAGGGAAAATCAAGATTTCAGCCGAGATATGGAACGCATGCTCGTTTTACAGGGCTCCGGTAAACATGGTGAGGGCACTGAAAAGCGGACCGGAGGATTCGGTTTAGGATTCAAGAGTGTCCTTTTCGTATGTGATCAACCTGTCGTGTTCAGCGGAGCGAGGAGTCGTTTTCGTGTGCTGGCAGGTGTTTACCCTGCGTCACTATCGGACCGACAAGACAAAAGGGATGAAGAGCGTCTCAAAAAACGTCTGGAAGAGTTTGGGGATCACAATCACAAGGGAACGATCGTCGAACTGCTTCTTGAGGATGGGATTGACGGAGACGCATTGCTGAACCGATTTCGTGCATATGCCGGATACTTGGTAGTCTTCTCCCGTGCGATTCGCAAATGCGATGTAGGTAGCATCACTTCGCCTGTTTCTTTTACTTGGCAACCCCAACGCATCCTCGAAAATATCGATGTGGGTGATTTAGTTGGGCCAACGGGTCGGCATACCGCGCTCGTCGTCAAGTCAGCGGACTCGTCGGATGCCGTGCTGATACCGCTCGATAAATTGGGAGTAAATCCGAATCTAACGGCTGGTGTTCCTGAAATCTGGGTAACGACTCCAACCGGGCATGAGGGGCGGAGCGGAATGCTGGTGAACGGCGCCTTTGACGTTAATCCTGGAAGGACTCAGTTACGAGATACACCACAGAATACTCAGCGTGCAAACAAAATTGGTCTAGCTCTCGGAAATGCGCTAGGTCATTTGTTTGAGTTCGCAACAAATGACTGGAATAGTTGCCGCCAGCCATTAGGATGCACCCAATTAAGTTCGAAACAGTTCTGGTCTTCCCTGTGGACTGCTGCAACTAACGCACTGAGCTCAAATTCTACTGACCCGGCAAAACAAGTTGTTCAGACTGTTTTTTTTGGGAGTGAACATAATGGCATCTTGAAGCTGATCAGCAGTTATCCCGCGCTACCCACCGGTTTACGTGGTGATTACGATGTTCTCGCGCAATTGACTAGTTGCCGATGGAGATTGGATGGAATTCTTGCTCGAGAAGCCATTTGGGAAAGCGTCAGCCAGATAGCGAGAGTACAAAATAAATTCAAGCCAGGAACCGTTCTTTCTTCTAAAACAAGTAGGGAACTGGCAGATATCAGCGAGGAACTTTTCCTCGCGCTCAATCCACTAACCTTCAACGATATCCTCTTTGAACTGCTGGACAACAAAACCTCCGTTTCGCCTGAGCTTGCAGGTGAACTTTCGCGTTTTATCAACAAGGCTGCATGGAAAGAAATTGAGGGTATTGAGTCTCTACGACCTGAACTTGAGACAGTGACAGAGCGTCTTTCCCAGTTGATGTTTCAAACTAAAGATGGTGGCTGGGCGCGTTCGCAAGAGCTGCTTTGCGACAAAGAACATCCTTCTTGTAGCGATGACGAGCAGGCACGAGCAGCATTTGCACCGCTAGAGAGATTACTGGGAGAAGACTACGAAGGCCAAGGACTGGAGCTCTATTTCGTATGCAGAGGTGGACTCAGAGTAGATGCTGAAACGATGGTTTCCTGGTTAGCAGAAGCTACGAATCACGCAGCTCGAACGGCTGGCCTCAAATATCTGAGTACGGGTTTACAGAGGTTGCAAATGCAAAATATTCTTCGCCCACCCGCGAGTACTTATCGGACGAAATGGCTACTAGACAAACTGGAAGTCCACCGGGCAGCCCAAGGTCTTGAGGACCATGAAAAGGCGCTGATAGATATTACGTTGGGCTTCATGGCATATTCAGCTCCAGTTGTTTCTGCAAGCATACAACGCGTGCGTACTTGTAAAGAGATTCTTGAAGACACTTATTCATGGTGGGCCGAGAACAAACGCGACATACTTACGACGCATGATTCCGCCGTCTACGCCTCCGGCGAATTACCCTTACTGAGCTTTTCTCCCGCGAAGCTTGATTCTGATCTGAATGCCAAAAAGGAATGGCTAAAGCTTTTTTTTCGCGGCATCATGTTTCGCATTGGCCGTTTGACTCCTCAGCAAGCGAGGCATTTCCTACGGGACTTCGAAGATCGGGGGTGGCTTGCACAACTGGCAGACAACGACACACCAAGCGAGTGGTTTCGAATACTCGACGAGTATTTGGAGCAAGACTCCCAGCGTTCGATGTACTACCACTACATGAACCAGTTTCTAGCTTACTATCAGGTGGCTCGCTGGCTGCCAAACTATGTTCGAGCGTTTGAGGCCGTGACGAGACCGGGAGTCAATCTCAAAAATTTGGGGCAGATTACGGAAATCACCAATCTTCGCACCAGCCACATATTTGAAGGAGCCACCGGCTTTGACGCCCCACCTTGTTACGTAACGATGGGCAAAGGCTCGCATTTCGTACTTCGGGAGGTCATACGGTCGAGAATCAAGCAGGCGGAGGCGAATCTTGAGAAGTATAAAGTGAATCCACAGTTATCTCAGCAGGCGTTTGTGCCCTCGCTGGCGGTGCTTCGGCTGCTTGAGGATATCACTGGGGACTATAGCTGGACTGAAGTGCCCAGCTCACGTGAAGCTTATATGTATCAATCCAAACGAATTAGTACATTGCTTACCGAGCATCTTGGTCCAGAGCGAGCAACTTTTGGCGGTAATTATGACATTCCTTTGTTGGCGCTAAATTGGACCGATTTCGCTGAAGACCGTGCATGTATCTTTGGCTATAGTTCGGACAGTGGTTCGGATCCTAACGAACTGGACTTCTTGGCAGAATCGGAAGAAAACAATGAATGAACCACTGAATCGTGGTCAGCGCGTGCGCGTGGCCGGCCACGGACTGGGAGAGGTGCAGGCAGATCTAGGTCAGACCGTTATTGTTCGATTTGGAACTGAGATCCACGAATGTGATCGCAGCAGCGTTCAGGTCATACAAGACGCGCGACAAGCCTTTGCAAGTGGGACCGCACACTCTCCCCTGGAAGTCGTCACGCGAGTGCAAGCTGAGTGCATTAGCTCCATCAATGCTACTTGGGGAATGTTCGCTCGCAGCAAAATATCCCTGCTGCCCCATCAGCTTTGGGTGTGCAGGAAAGTGCTCGAAACATGGCCCGCCCGATGGCTAGTCGCCGATGATGTTGGCCTGGGCAAGACGATCGAAGCGGGGTTGATCTTGTCTGCCTTGAAATCCAGGGGATTGCTCGAGCGATTACTAATACTCTGCCCAGCGTCGCTGGTCGAGCAATGGCAGTACCGATTGCGCACGATGTTCGATCTGCGAACCAGCGTCTATGCGCCTGACGCTGACGGGGAGCGTACGGATTTCTGGAATACCAATCCACGAGTGGTTGCGTCGCTCCATACACTACGCATCGAAAATAAGGGTCGTCAGAAGCGGCTCATTGAGTCGGAACCCTGGGATGTCGTGCTGGTCGACGAGGCACACCACTTGAATGCGGACGAGCAGGCAGGTCCCACGCTGGGATTCAAACTGGTTCAACGGCTAGAAACCGCCAACCGAGTTCGATCGATGATCTTTTTCACCGGCACACCGCACCGTGGCAAGCCATTCGGTTTTTTATCACTGCTGAGCTTGCTGCGACCCGATGAGTTTGGCCCCAAGAAGGCGATGAAGGAGCAATTGCGCAATCTGCCAAACGTGATGATTCGCAACAACAAGCAGAACGTGACGGACCTCCACGGCAAGCAGTTGTTTCAGCCACTCGTCGTTGAGCCCCGCACCTATACCTACTCTGCCGCTGAGGCAAAATTCTACGATATGCTGACCGAGTTTATCGTTTCAGGCAAAGCTTATGCGAGTCATTTAGGCGGACGCGATGGCAGGGCCGTCATGCTAGTGCTCATTTCCATGCAAAAGCTAGCCTCTAGTTCCGTCGCGGCCATCCTTCGCGCACTGCGTGGACGGCTAGCGAGGATAGATGTGGAGACAGATTCGATTGAAAGTCAACGCCTTGCTAATCAGCAGGAGGAGTTGGAAGAAAATGGAGACTTGGACGACGCGGCTGCAATCGACGAACGCATAGCCGAAATTCGCTTGCGATTGATGAAGGACGAGAAGGAGTGGCTGACGAAGCTCATTGATGCCGGAGAAGAGGTAGACGAGGAAACCAAGATCCAGTCCATCGTTGCCGAGATCGAGAAACTAGACACCTCCGTATTGCTGTTCACAGAATACAAAGCGACCCAGTCGCTGCTACTGTCACGTCTGATTGCTCGATTCGGAATTGAATCCGTGAGTTTCATCAACGGGGATGAGGAAGCTCGTGGGGTTCGACTGCCCAATGGCAAGGAGACCACGCTTCGCAAACGTCGCTCGGAAGCCGCCGACCAGTTCAATGAAGGTACAGTGCGTTTCCTGGTTTCGACAGAGGCGGCCGGCGAAGGAATTGACTTGCAGCAGAAGTGCCACACTTTGATTCACGTTGACCTGCCGTGGAACCCAATGCGATTGCACCAGCGTGTAGGGCGGCTCAATCGCTACGGTCAAACGGAGCGGGTTCAAGTGATTAGCTTCCGCAACCCCTCCACGGTTGAAAGTCGCATCTGGGAAAAGCTAACTGAAAAAATTGAGCACATCAACAATGCTTTACGACAAGCCATGGCAGATCCGGAAGATCTATATCAACTAGTTCTGGGGATGACGCCACCTAACGTCTTTCGGGATGTGTTCGCTTCGGGTGGTGACGTTCCTGCCGAACGGTTTGACGAATGGTTCGATCGCGAGACCGCGACTTTCGGTGACGCGGATGTGATTGATACGGTGAAGCAGCTAGTTGGCAATTGCTCACGCTTCGATTTCCAGCAGATATCGGAAAAATTGCCCAAGGTGGATCTTCCCGATCTGATCCCTTTTATGCAGAACAGCCTTGTTCTGAATCGACGTCAGCCGCGACTCGTAGATGGCGAGCTAAGCTTTAAGACGCCTGATTGCTGGATGTCAGACATAAGGGTATTACCAGAATATGAACGCATGGTGTTTGATCGCAATCAACGGGAATCTCGGTCGCTTGACCGCCTCCTCGGGGTTGGTCACGTAATAGTCGACTCTGCCCTGGCCCAAGCTTTGGACCTAGAGGCAACCACAGCATTCATTACCGCTGATCGTCTTGAGTCTCCAATCGCTGTGTACCGGGTCTTTGATCGAATTACAACTGATGCCCAAAATCGCAAGACGCTGGTCTATGGAGCTGCATTTTCTGCTGACGGACAGATTCGAGTGTTACCTGATTGGCAACTGTTGAAAACGCTGAACTCGCTCTCCGCCCACAGTCTTAAAGCCATGCCGGAAACGTTCACGGGAAGCCCGCTCGTCACTGACTCCCGACTGGAAGAAGCCGGAGCCCTCGCTTTGGAAACGGCGCTAGCTTCCGGCGAATTGTTTACGGCGCCGGACACCTCGCTTGTAGCATTGTTGAATCCCAAATAGATCAACTTTCCAAAATTTATTAGTCCAGCCCGTGAACGCTTACCTGCACAGAAGCGTCACAGGATGGCTGCTGATGACAGTACCCCCAGCAGAAATTTGGAGCAGACCGCTGCCGTCAGTTCATTTCGTTTACAATGAGCCTTGTCCGTAACTTACCGCATTCGGAGTTTCGGAAACGTCGGAGGCGAGTCGAGGACACTGAGTAGATGTGTCGCTGTACTGAATGTTGCTAGTTGTCTCTACCTAACAGGATGTAACCATGTCGGGGACCATTGAATCACGCTTGGCAAGAATCGAGCGCGAGTTGGCTATTTTAAAAGCTAGAACCTCTCGTGATAAATCCAATTGGATTGCTGAAATCACGGGCTCCTTTAAGGACGACTCCGACTTTGACGAGATCGTACGGTTGGGCAAGGAAATGCGGGACGCTGAGCAACCCGAGGATAGCGACTAAGATGTATGTTCTCGATTCCGATCATTTGAGCATTCTGCAACGCCCCCATATGGACGAGTTTTCGAACCTATCGCGACGTTGCTCCGAACGTCCAGCTAGCGAGTTCTTTGTCTCGATCGTTTCGTTTCACGAACAGGTCAACGGCTGGACGAAGTATATCGCCAGAGCGGCGAAATCGGATGGATTGATTCGTGGGTACACCGAACTTGAAGGAATTCTCGACGCCTTCGCACGCGCCCAAGTCCTCCCATTCAGCTCAGCCGCAGCGGAAGTTTACGACGAACTTCGATCCCAACGGATACGGGTCGGAGCCATGGATTTGCGAATTGCGTCAATTGCGATTGCCAATGGAATGACGCTCTTGACACGAAATGCTGTCGACTTTGAGCGGATTCCCAATTTGGTCTTTGAGGACTGGACAGTCGATCTGTAGTGGGACTCTTCCAATTGGCAGTCAAGACTGTAATCATTCCGCAACCCCTCCAGGGTTGAAAGTCGCATCTGGGAAAAGCTAATCGATAAAGTTGAACACATCAACAATGCTATACGGCAAGCCATGGCAGATGCGGAAGCCCTATATCAACTAGTTCTGTGGATGTCGCCACCTAACGTCTTTCTCCCCCCAACTCAGCCCTCCGCAGAAAAATAGCTACATGAGCCAGCGCATTCAAAAGACTCTAAAAAAGAAGTTCGAAAAACACCGGATCGTCTTTTGGTACGACGGCGAACAGGAGCTGCGAAAAGAATTTGAAGAGCTAGACTTGGCGGACGTTGTCAAGCTGGAAATTGCGAACAACGAGTTTGGACTGAAGCATCGGTTGCTTCGCGAACAACCCAGCCAAAAGTTTCTGGTGTATAAGCAGGGAGATCAGCCACCGGACCTCTCCAACTGGTTGCTCGATGTGCAGTTGGCCCACGATGAGTTTCGTACGGACCAAGCCGCTTTATGGCTTGCAGAGTTGGAGCTAGGGTACGAATTCAGTAGCGTCGTCCGAGATCATAGCGCATTCTTCAATAACAAGAAGCGTCGCGAAAGCCTCAAACGAATTGTTGCGCCGGACGACACACATGGCCGCATCCGCCTGAAAATGCTGGCCGTATGCGCGTCGTCTGATCCTCGACTGGATTCGATCCTGGAAAACCTGTTGGCCGAGCACTCTGCGGGGCGGAGCGATCGCATGGCAGAGATCAAGCGTGCGAATCTGGAGGATTTCCTGTGGGAACAGGCCAACAAGACGTACAGCTATCGCTCAGACACGCCAGGCGTCCACGATTTCGTTATCGAGCTGTTCAAATCATGCTATGCCATGGGGACCGACGGGGAGGTTCGCTTGAACTCCGAGGCGCTCGTGTTTCTCAAACGCTGGAAGGACAGTCGTCAGCATGAGGCCCCCTTCGAGGATCTATCGAATAAATGCGCCGCCATCCTGGGCATTGAAGATGAGCTGCAGCACTGCGACTATCGGCATATCATCGACTTGGACTACTTCGAGCTCATCGACCGCAAGATCCTGAGCGACTTGGTCTCCCAGGTGAAGAACCGCACGCTATCGGCGGGAGAGTGTACCCAGTACATACGCTCTCGACGTTCGGGTCACTGGTTCTCTCGTTTTGCCGAGCTGTACAACGCTATCGACCTCGCGTCCCAATTCTTCCACACCTTGGATAATGCCAAGGTCGAGTGCGAGTCTATCGAACAAGGGCTGGAGGCGTACACGCAAAACCTCTTCAAGATTGACCAACTGTACCGCAAGTTCATCCTCAACTACCGGCGTTCACGGCAGGTGACTCTACTGGAGGAACTGGCCAACGAAGTGCGGAATCATTATACGAATACCTACTTGGTTCGGCTTTGTAATCACTGGCAATCCTGTGTTAACCGTCTGCCGGAATGGTCGCTGCCGGGCTCTATGCCGCAATCGCAGTTCTTCAGCCGCACGGTTGATCGCTTTTTAAGCAAGAACAAAAAGATCTACGTGATTATCTCAGATGCGTTGCGGTACGAGGTAGCAGATGAACTCGCCGCGATCATTCGACAGGAGGACCGCTTTGATGCCGAGCTGAAGCCCATGGTGACCGGCCTGCCGAGCTACACACAACTCGGCATGGCGTCCCTGCTGCCACATGGGAAGCGACAAATCAATGCAGACAAATCCGCCACGGTCAATGTCGATGGGGGTAGCTCTCAAGGAACCGCCAATCGCAACGCATTGCTCAGTGCGGCCATCGCCGGCGGTAAGGGACTGGCCATCCAAGCTGAGGAGATTTTAAACAAGACCACGGAGAGTTGCCGAGAGTTGGTTCGCGACTACGACGTGATCTACATCTACCAAAATCGCATCGACAAAACGGGGCATTCACGAGACACCGAAAAGGATGTGTTCATCGCCGTCGAGGAGGCGATCGATGAGATCACCAAGCTGGTGAAGAAGCTTACCTCTGCCAACGCAAACAACCTATTGATCACGGCAGACCACGGATTTCTGTATCAAGACGAAGTTGTGGAGGAGAGCGACTTTTCCGTCGCGGAACCCGAGGGGGACATCCTGTTTATGGATCGTCGCTTCATACTTGGGCGAAACCTCAAGGAAGTCGATGGCGTCAAGAAGTACACGGCCGCTCAACTGGGGCTTGAGGGGGATATGGAGGTGCTCATCCCCAATTCGATCAATCGCTTCCGCAAGCGAGGCTCGTCGACGCGCTTTGTCCACGGTGGATCCACGTTGCAGGAAATTGTTGTGCCGCTCATTGAGGTCAATAAAAAACGTACGACGAATATCTCCATCGTCGATGTCGATTTGATTCCGAGTTCGACCTCCCTGATCTCTTCAGGCCAACTGGCGGTGGCGCTGTACCAAACCGCACCCGTGACCGACAAATTGCAGGCGCGCAAATTGCGAGTCGGCCTGTATTCTGCGACTGGCGAACTGATTTCGGACAGCCACGATCTGAGTTTTGACCTGACTTCGGAAAATCCGCGTGAACGAGAACTGAAGATTCGATTGCTGCTTTCCAAGCTGGCGGATGAATTTAACAAGCAACAGGTCACGCTCCGCCTACAGGAACCGGTTGCGGGGACTTCCCATTACACTGATTACAAAGCCATTGCCTATACGCTCCGTCGCTCGTTCACCAGCGAGTTTGACTTTGAGTAAACAATCTAGAGACAATCAATGACCCAACTGGATGACAAGATAAACCAGCACTTCGCAGGGCTGGTGGTACGTAAGGACCTTGTAAAATCGATCAAGGGCAACGCCATCGTTCCGTCCTATGTGCTCGAGTATTTACTCGGGCAGTATTGTGCGACGGCTGACGAGGATTCGATCAACAGCGGGATTGAGACCGTCAAGGAGATCTTGGCCAAGCATTATGTCCATCGCAACGAGGCCGGCCTAATCCGCTCGAATATCCGCGAGAAGGGGCGCTATAAGGTCATCGATAAAGTGAGCGTGGACCTCAACGAAAAGGACGACGTCTACGAGGCCACATTCTCCAACCTGGGAGTCAACAAGGTCATTGTTGGTTCCGACACTGTAAAAAAGCATCCTAAGCTGCTGGTCAGTGGTGTATGGTGCATCGCCGACATCGAGTATGGGCACTCTGACGAGAAGAGTGTGCCCTGGATCTTGGATTCGCTTAAGCCAATCCAGCTTTCCCATTTTGATTACGACGCCTACGTTGCAGCTCGTGCGGAGTTCACAACAGACGAATGGATCGACACGCTGATTCAGAGCATCGGCTTTAACCCCGAAGTGCTTGGACGCAGAAGCAAGCTGCTGCAGTTGGTGCGGCTGATTCCCTATTGCGAGCGCAACTATAATCTGATCGAGCTCGGGCCGAAGGGTACGGGGAAGTCCCACATATACTCAGAGTTCTCACCTCATGGCATGTTGATATCCGGCGGCGAAGTGACTGTTCCCAAACTGTTCGTCAATAATTCGACGGGCAAATTGGGTTTGGTTGGCTACTGGGACTGCGTCGCCTTTGATGAATTTGCAGGGAAGAAAAAGCGTGTCGACAAGGCCTTGGTCGACATCCTCAAGAACTACATGGCTAACAAGTCGTTTTCGCGGGGCGTTGAGTCGCTAGGCGCGGAAGCCTCGATGGTATTCATCGGCAACACGCAGAATACGGTGGCCTATATGTTGCGCCACTCCGATCTTTTTGACGAGCTGCCCGACGCGTATCATGACTCAGCCTTCCTCGACCGTGTCCATTTCTTTATCCCGGGTTGGGAGGTAGACATTATTCGTAGCGAGCTGTTTACCGATGGCTTTGGCTTCGTCGTCGATTACCTGGCGGAGATTCTCAAAAGCCAGCGCAACCTCGATTTTTCGCGCTACTATGCTCCAGGCTATTCGATATCGGAAGACATTTCGACGCGGGATCGGGACGCCATCCATAAAACGTTTTCGGGATTGATGAAGATTCTCCATCCTCACCGAAAAGCGACCGACCAGGAGATCGAGGAGCTGTTGCAGTTTTCGATCGAGGGGCGAAAGCGGGTTAAAGATCAGCTCATGCGCATCGACGAAACGTTTACGCCTGTGCAGTTTACCTTTTCCAGCGCCGACGGCCGGCAGGTCAGCGTGCGGACGCTTGAAGAGCAGGAGTATCCGAAGACCTACTATCGCGAGACTGCGGGCAATACGAATGTCGATGTTGAACCGGTGGAGGCGTCGCCAAGCCCAGCGAGCTCAGCCACGGATCCGCGAGAGCCTACCACCGGCCATGTCCAAATTGCAGAAAACCAGAAAGGGGTCAGTTTCGACAATTTATTCGGCCCCTATATTCGCGGGGCCAAGCGACTGGTGGTCACCGACCCCTACATTCGCATGTTCTTCCAGGCTAAGAACCTCATGGATTTCATGGAGACCGTTGCCAAGTTCATGGGCGACAGCAACTCGATCGAGGTTCACTTAGTCACCGTGAAAGACGAGTTCAAAGGCGACCAACAGGAAGATTTCTTTCAGCAGATTCAGAAGAACTGCATTCGAACGGGCATCAAGTTCACTTGGGAATACGACGAGTCCGGTATCCACGCGCGGCACATCGTCACCGACCACGGCTGGAAGATATCGCTCGATCGCGGCTTCGACGTATTTCAGCAGTACGACATGAAAGACACATTTTCGCTTGCCAACCGTCTCCAGACTCACCGATCGTGCAAGCAGTTTGAAGTGACGTATATCAAGTTGTGACGGATCACCAGGAGATCAGGAAGCCTTGTTACCTTCCAGCACGCGAAATTTCGCTAGTGGAAGTTGATTCCGATGTACCGTTTGAAATCGGCATCGCGCTCGATAACGCAACGTTAGAAGATGTCCTACGGCTGATCGCGTACCCGACCGCTCTCGACATTGGCGACAACAAGACACCGCTATCAGCGCGAACGACTCAGATGGTTGGAGGCCGTGTCCCCAGCCTGTACCACGGGACGCTCGAGGGGGATACGCACAAAATCTCCAGTGAACGCGTCGATGAATTGGCTTTCCCCACCGAAGGTGAATCTGTGCCGGTTAGGCGGTTCGCTCCGAATTCGCCAGTTACGGAAAGTTAGGGATAGGGTTCGCTCAAAGATCCGCCTCCCCCTATCTTGAATTGACGAGACCGTGGGTATACCCTATCGTCCCATGCTAGAAAGTTTCGGCTTGCGGCAAAATGGACTTTGCACAACAAAAGGAGCTTCAAATCATGAGCAATAAAATGTTCTTCATCCCCTGTGAGATCGAGCGGGGTGGATTCACTAGCGAGCGCACCTTTGAGATATCGGTAGACAGCGGTAAGTTGATTGGAACGGCAGATGTGGAGTACCTGCGGACAGAGGGGCGACAACATTTGGACGAAGACACACCAAGCTATGGCGAGAAGATCCGTGGTTTTGTTGCTTGCCGCAAGATTCGTGAAGAAGATGATGAAGTATTAGTTGAGGTCCCTAGCAGCGATATGATTCATGTCGCAACCAAGGATCTTCTTGACTTTGCCGATTGCCACTAAACTCACTACTGGTTTCTAAATGGTGTAAACCATGTAGTTGTCCGATGTGGATCTTCGAGAAGCGATTGATTCAGGCAAGCTTGTTTTTGAGCCGAGCCCAGAAGGCATCGACGCCACTTCGATTGATCTACACTTGGATAGGATTGAAGAAGCCAAGATATGGAATATTGCGAAGTACTCTGAGGACGAGCAATCCGCAGGACGTCAGCGACCCGAATTGCGCATCGGGCAATATAATTTGGCGAAATTCTCGTCTCGCTATCTCACCGAGGCACCGCAGTACAATGAGTACTCTGCTGAGCTTGTGCAGCGGAGAATGAACCAAGTAATCGTGCGAACAGGAGGCTTTCTACTCTGGCAAACAAAAAGAGAGAGTCGGAACGCCGACAGATGGAGCTGAATTGATCTGTTTTGTTGATGGCAAAAGCACTAGAGCTCGCGCCGGAATCGTCGTCCACCTCACGGCTCCAACAATTCACTCTTCATGGGCCGGTAAAATCGTTCTTGAGATCGCGAACCTTGGACCATTCGACATTGTTCTGCAAGAAGACGACGTCATCGCGCAGTTGACTGTCGCCCGAATTACAAGTCCGCCACAACGAACAATGTCCCAAACTTCTCAAACTTTCCAGCAGGGATCTGTAGGCGGTTTAAAGACTTAGTTCGCGCAGGCCGGTCTTTCATCCTCACGACTATGATAGTGACTTGCGGGTATAATCTACCGTCCCGGCCATCAACCGTAGATCGAAAGCTAGGACAGTGATCCTGCAGTCTATAACGCTCACTTCAACGGCGACGTCAGCAGAGCCCCATCGTTCAAGAGCGCTTGCGCACGAACGGGAAACTGACGTACCGTACCAAGTGGCGGGCGAACAGGTAACTGAAAGGGATGGCAAGTCGCAATAATAATATTGTTAAAGGGGCTTCGCGCTGCACAGGAACGGCTGCGTACCGTTTGGCCCTCGGTGGAGCGGAACGAATTTCAAAGCTACGACAAGTCGCAGCACTCCACAGAGCTTCTGCGCAGCCCAGAAAACCTGCTTACCGTTTGATATTTACTGTGACGTAGCGGACGCTAAGGCTGCGGCGAGCCGCAGGACTTCATAATTGCTGTTACACCCAGTGACCTGAGGTGTCACGGCAATGCATAATAATAGAAGCTTGTCGAAACCCTTATCTGCCACCTAGGAGCACCACAATGAAACTTGACCTGACTGATATTACGCTGGTTGTCGATCGCAGCGGTTCGATGCAGGACATTCGTTCGGACGCGGAAGGAGGTGTCAATGCGTTCATCGAAAACCAAGCTAAAGAGCCGGGCGAAGCGCTGCTGACGCTGGTCCAGTTCGATACCGACTACGAGTTCCTGCACAAGGGTGTTCCGATCGGCGACGTGCCCAAATATGAGCTCGTCCCGCGCGGCGCGACGGCCTTGCTGGACGCCGTGGGACGCGCAATCAATGAAACCGGCGAGCGTTTGAGCAAGATGAACGAGGCGGATCGACCAGGCTTGGTAGTCTTCGTGGTGATGACGGATGGACTGGAGAATTCGAGCCAAGAATTCTCAAAGCCGCGCATCAAAGAAATGATCCAGCACCAACAAAACGTGTTCGGTTGGCAGTTTACGTTCCTGGGAGCCGATCAGGATGCGTTTGCCGAAGCCAGCGCCATGGGGATGGACGCCGCTGGTGCCGCTAACTTTTCGAAGCATAAAATTGCTGCTGCTTATGGCCACACCGGCGCAAAAGTGGCCAGGATGCGAAAGCAACGCAGTCAGGGTGAAACCGTCGTCAATGAGTTTACGCCCGAAGAGCGCCAAGACATGAATTGACAAGCCTCCATTGTCAGAAGTAAGGAGTCAGTATGACGTGGAAACGCGGCACAATAGTCAATTGCTTCGGTCTGCCGTAACTCGTGGTACTCGTTACGAGCCTACAACCAAGCACTCGGAGTATTCTTGGCTGCGACTTATGCACAAACCGAAATCCCAGTTGCGTTTCGCCCAACATTGCTCGCGAACGGGCCTATCTCCTCGTCGTGCCTTCCTAGTCAAAGAACAAGTTTTGCAGGGATGCCTTCATCGTATTGCGGTGAATCGACAGAACTTTTTCGATCGATCCATCGGCTTCACGCTGATAGCCGCCGGCTAGGTTCCAAGCAACTGGAATCTGATATTTACGCATTTGAGTGAAAACAAACTGATCCCGCTCCAGTAATTCACTGTCGTTCAACAAACCGCCCAACGGGTCATCGCGGTGAGCGTCCGCGCCAGCCTGATAGAGTATCACTGAGACGTCGTGATCCAGCAGATTCTGAATGGAGTCCTCAAGCCAGTCAAAGTAGTCAGAAACGGATTTGATCCAAAGCATGCCGGAGGAGTAATGATGAATTTGCTGGCTCAGCCCAAGCCGTTCAATAATCTGCTCGGAACCATCGCCGGCATGCCAGTCGCAGTCAAGGATGCCAACGCTTTCGACTCCCGGTAAGTCGAGAACTTTGCGCGCTGCGACGATCAAGCCATTAAACGTGCAATATCCATGATTGCTGTCGTAGCTTGCGTGGTGAAAGCCGCTCGAAGGCGAACAAGTGGTCGTTCCGTTCGTTACTGCGTGTATGGCAGCGGCTACCATCGAGCCCACGGTCCAGCGGGTAGACTCAGCTACGGCCAAGTCGTAGTTGTGGTGTCCATTGGCGATGTTCCCAGCAAAGATGTCACGAACGTAGTCTGCGCAATGCGCCAGTTCCAGGTCCACGTTGCTGGCTGGCTCAAAACCGACGACTTCGATCAACTGGTGCGCCAGCCAATCGGCCACGACCGACGACGGTTTTTCACCCGACGGCGAAAAGCTGCCGCTCGGGGCGGACATTCGATGATCGAAAAAGGTCTTCATCCTCGTTGGCAATTTGTTGATCCAGGGTGCGAGACGAGAGTCAATATTAAAGGCTGACGGATTCTGGCGTTCGCTGTGGGGCAATGTGCGCGATTGTGGTGTTGGCTGCGGGTATTGAATTACCGAGTGCTAGCGCACGGTCGCTCAGTTCTGGACTGTGGCAAAATCAAAAGTCATCGTGAGGTCGGGCGTGTTCGGTCCACGCAATATTTTGCAACGCTTCAAGAACATGGGCGTCGATCGGGAAGGCAAAATCGTCTTGATACCAACATACATTGATGCTTGAGCCAAACTCGCCAAAGGATCGGCTGAAAAAATAGGCTTCGCATGCAATTCCCGGTAGCTCCACCCATGGACGTTTAACGACCTTTAGATCGTGCGATACCGGACGTTCAGTCGGAGTTATTAAATACGGCTTCCAACCGGAC
This sequence comes from Pirellulaceae bacterium, assembly GCA_020852965.1. Lineage (GTDB taxonomy): Bacteria > Planctomycetota > Planctomycetia > Pirellulales > Pirellulaceae > Aureliella. The sequence continues at coordinate 40,701 of JADYZV010000125.1, forward strand.
TGCTTCTCAACACGCTTCACGAATCGCTGGATTAAGCCAGCGTTCATGTCGCCGTTAGGATGTCCCTCAAGCATCCCACCGTACGTGGATGATTGGTTGAGGCTCACGAGACTGATCTCCGTGCCACATGCTAACCTGAGCCTTCCAGACGATTGCGAGTTCTTCTTCGACATAATAGGAGCTCCCCTAAAAGGACCCTCGCAACGAAAAGACTCATGAATTAGTTCGTCCACACGAACTTATTGTCGTCGATCTCCGACTCGCCATCCCAACGATAGGCGCACAAGAAACCGTGCTTGGCGACGCTGTAGTCAAGGCAAGCAACATTGGGAGCCAGACGCTGAGGTTGATCTGCCTTGAGCCAATAGTGGCCGACAAATACAGGAGGCTGCTGTGGCGCATAGGCGGTGATGCCGTCGAGGGCGCCAGCGGGAATCGCAATTGGGCAGTCGATCGGATCGGATTGCAATGCGTAGGACTGATAAGTCCTATCAGCCTCCGGACGCTCGAACCACCGGGCGCGGACGGCAGTTCGCTCGTGGCCTTCCTTATCTTTGAAAGAGTGCCCTTCAGGGAGCTTGATCTCCTTGCCCTTAAGCACTATTTCGACTGCTTTGAACAGGTCGGAATGTTTGCTACTTGCCCGACCGAGAAATTGATCCGTCACTCCACTGCAGGATTGGTGCTCCATCTGAATTTTCTGAATTTGCTCATCATCCCAACAGGCGTGAACGGCGCGACAGGTCGAGCCTTGCGTATTCGAAATCTCAAGCCACATGGGCAGTTTGCGAAACCATGCAAGGGCGTCAGCCAGTTGAAAGTCTTTTAACTGCGCAAGTGTAGCCGTATGTTGGCGGATGTTTTTCACTGAGCGAGGTCGTAACGTAACATTGGCTTGTGGTGTCCCTTTGGATGTGGCGTCGCACGGTGTGTGGAATGCCAGTGCATTGAATTCATGATTGCCCATGACGGCTTGGGCGGTACCTGCACACAACATGGCTCGCACGGTATCGAGCACTTCGAGAATTTTCGGACCACGATCGATGAAATCGCCCAGGAAGATGACTTGTCGCTCACTCTGGGAGAACCCGTCGCTGCTGCTACCGTGATAGCCAAGCTTGCGCAACAGGGCATGCAGCTCGTCCGCGTGGCCGTGAATATCGCCAATGAGGTCGTATCCCGCAAATTGTTTCAAGTACATCTACCCTTCAAAGCGATCCAATTGACTCGTATTTCCCACATCCACGTTAGCCTGGCAGCCGCAAACATCCCGATTGAGCTGGTGGACATTCGCTCCTAACGCATTCAATATGGCACCGTTTGAGCTAACAGCAGGCGCCATAATCCATGAAAAACCAATGGAAACATTGGCTGCTTGCGTGACCAAAGGTGTCACGCTCGTAGCCTAAATTAGAATAGTGTCGCAAGGTTAAGTCGAAGCTTCGAGCATTATTGAGGAGTAGAAGTCAAATGCACAATACGGTCGAAATCAAGAATCGCCGTATCGAGCAGTTCAGGCAACTGCTCGCGAAAATGCACGACCGTGCCCACAACGAGGATGTACGTCAGCGAGTTACGCTTCCACAAATCCTCTCGAACGGAAAATGTCTGCTAGCAACTCTCTGGAGTGACTCCGAGCAACTGCGCTTGTTGCTCAATCCAATCGAATAGTTCTTGATTCTGCTCAGGGTAAACATTGGGCGCGCTTGGATGGTACTCATCTAGAGAGCTGATCGGGCACTCGCAAATGGCTTCAAGCGGATTCGCTGTTCCGTAAGGTTCTCCCGTGTCCCAATGAAACTCAGCGAACAGGTAACGCAGCGTGAACTTTCGCCTGATCCCGACGAACCCATGATCCGACTCTCGGTAAACGCCAAGATTCAAGTTTCGCGAGTAGATGCGGTACAGCCAACCATGCTGACATTGTTCCATTGGAATACGATCAGGATGATCACGCATAGTTCGGTGGCTCGTCGAATTCCAATTCAAAGAGGAGGGGTGAAACGTGTTGCTCTGGCTTAAAGTAGATTTAGTTGGCAGGCCACTCGCTCTATATTTACTACAATACTCGAAACCAACGATCTGATTGATATTTAAACTCTTGGATTTGAACCCAATGAGCAGTAGTGAAAGCGGTCATCCAAAACTGACAAGAGCAATTGTGGTGGAAATGTCGAGCGAGGCGATTGCGCAAAGGATACGCGAGACAGCAAAACTCCATGAACTCGACCTATCGCTGTCTCGAGCCAAGCGTATCCATATTCCAGACAGACTCCCCATGATTCGGCTAGCGAAAATCTGCCTGCTTTCGCTGATCGGAAACCTACGCATGGCAAACAGCCTTAGTTCGACAGTTAGCTGGTTCTGCACAGAACGGACAGTGCTCTCGCTGGCGGTAATCATCCACGTGGAAGCTTTGGCTCACACAGCCGCGCGCTTTTGAAGGTATTTGCGTTCAAAGTCGTCGGATCCCGGACCTGTCGAAAGTACCCCCTGTGAATTAAACCTGTGGAGCGCGGACCGTTATTCAACCTGCAAAATTTGGCTTTTATTGTTAGAGTGTTGGTCGGACGCAGTTTCAATGAGCCTCCCCCCGAGAATTTACGTCATGCAGTTAAATGCACATTTGATGTTCGGCCTACTAGTCACAGTAATAATTGGACAACAGTGCATTGCTGAGGACCGAGACCAGCGAATCCAACTATGGATTGTTCGCACTGTTGAAACTACAGCAGCAATATTAGTCGATACCACCCGACCAGACTACGACAAGGATGCCAGTGCGGGCATGGCTTGCCTAGCCTTGGGACAAATTGGGTGTGTTAATGAAGCACTGGAACTCTTCGATCGAGCAGGGTTCTCCGAAAGCTCAAAAATACGCCAGGAGGGACTTTTATGGTTGGCAGACGGTCTATCGTCGGGTGACCATGTTGAAGTCGCGATAGATATTGCCGGCACTATAGAGAATGAATTCCTGCAAGGGTCTGCTTATAGCCTCATTGCCATCCGGCAATCGCAAAGAGGCGATTTTGAAGACGCTGAGAGTCTGCTAAATCGGATACCTACTCAAGCCTATCGTGATAGAGCGGTCAAGCAAATTTGTAGTGAATACGTAACGGTTGGCAGATTCGACGATGCACGGCGACTATCAGTGGGTATTTCAGACGAAGAGGTTCTTTCCGTCGTAAAAAAGGAGATGGACCGTCAAAGTAAGCGCCCGTCTGTTACAGACACGGGCTATGTTGCGTTTCAGCTTGCTGCAGCTCGCAGCCGACCGTTTTCCGGCGCCTCAAACTCGGAATTGGAGTTTCTGAAGCACTACTATCAAGCCGAAGTGGCCTCTGAGCTTGATGACCAGACGCTTTTTGACCGTGAATCGCATTCTGCTCGACAACTAGCAGAATCAATGGAAGAAAATGATGGAGCATTACTGTTGCTGGCTCGACTGATGTATAGAGCCGGAAAGCAGGAAGAGTCGAAAGCGTTATATGCAAGCTTATTCCGCAAATATACAGTGGAGAGCGACGAATTGGCATTCGACTTCAACAAGATGATGTTTGGATCCTCAAGGAACTCGGACGCAGAAATCGCAGCCGCATGTCTGACAGAAGAAGAAGCAAAGAAGGCATTGGAGAATCTTTTGCCGCTCAAAAGTGCAACAATGGTGGCGGCTCCACTTTTCGGCGCCGTTGTTAGCCGGACAAATCCGAATTGGGCAGAAAGAATGTATGAAGATATAGATGACTTGAAATTGAGAGCTTGTCTTGCTAGCAACTGTTTGCTTAGTCTTGCACAGTAGGAAATGCGTGCATGCGTCCTTGTCAGTTGTTTGCTTACGAAGACACCCGTGAATCGGAATGCCGAAACGCGGGTGTTGGGTTTGTTTCGACAGGCAAGTTGCCTGTCCCACTATCTACAGTTCGGCTGCTTCGACCTCGCGGACGAAGCGGGCGGTGTCGTCGATGAAGTAGTTGGAGACAATTTCGAACACGGCGTCACTGAAGCCACCAATGTTGAGGATGTCCTTACGCTCCACCGCATGGACCGTCTGGCACAGTTGGTTCCTCCGCCTCCGTACTTTCTCAGTCCCCAGGCTCACTGGTCACTTCATTGGTGGTGCATGGATTCCGAACAGGCAGTTCAAATGCCAGAGCCGACGACTGGTTTCGCACCAGCATGAATCTGTTTGTAAAACAGAAGCCTTCGCCGCTAGGCCACAGGACTATGCATTTCAAATAAGGCGGAAGACCAGGGACTCAGGTCTCCGAAGCCGTATCAGCGCCAGCCGTTTTCAAGTCGGTTTCCTCATCCAGCCGGATGTCTTCCAATAATGCAAAGCGCCCTTAACGAGGATCGAACTCGCCGCGAACTGATCGACAATCAGCCTTCACCACCAGATGGACTCAAGGGCATGAACAGGCTAGAGACTGGAGGGTTTTCTTCTTCCCTCACGCCTACAGCCTCATGCCCACAGCCTTTTGCAGGCTGTCATGCTGCGCGACTTTCGGGATCGATGAGGGTGTTGCCGCGCGGGATCTGGCTCAACTTTCCAAACACGCTGCTGGAATGCGGCGCTCTGAACATGCAATGGGAATCTTCTTCCAGTGAATGCCAGTTTAAAGTAGACTGATGCGTCGAGTTCAGTAGTTCGTATACTTGGGAGTGGTCATGTTTTCCAATTCACCTATCGTCTTTCGGATCGTTCCTTTTCCGGTAATTGCCTTTGTGATGGGAGCGATGGGCTCGACAATATCGCACGCTCAGACCGAACGCTGGTCGCAAGAAAAGGCGAACGCATGGCACAATGAATCGAAATGGTTGGTCGGCGCGAACTACACGCCCGCCTACGCAATCAACCAGTTGGAAATGTGGCAAGCCGATTCGTTTGACGTCGCGGCGATCGATCGCGAATTGCAGTGGGGCCAGGATCTTGGATTTACCAGCATTCGTGTCTATCTGCATCACCTGCTATGGGAACAAGATGCTGACGGATTTCTAAAACGACTCGATACGTTTCTGAAGACAGCGGACAAGCACAAGATCGGCGTGATGTTCGTGCTGTTCGACAGCGTTTGGGATCCCAATCCGAAACTCGGCAAACAACGTCCGCCGCAAAAAGGTTTGCACAATTCCGGTTGGGTGCAGAGTCCCGGAGTGAAGGACTTGCAAGATAGCTCGCGACACGGTTTGCTCGAGGCGTACGTGAAGGGCGTCGTTGGGCGTTTCAAAGACGATCAGCGCGTGCAAGTTTGGGACCTCTGGAATGAACCCGACAACCTGAATGACAACAGCTACGGAAAAAATAATCTGAAGCAAGAACCCAACGACAAACTGAAATATGTTTTGGATCTGCTTCCGAAAACGTTTGAGTGGGCTCGCGAAGCCGGAGCGACGCAGCCGTTGACTGCCGGCGTTTGGCTGAGCGATCGCAAAGCGGATCCGAACAAGCTAAACGACATCGAGGAAGTTCAGCTCGAACAATCCGACGTGATTAGTTTTCACTGCTACGATGGGTTGGAGCGACTGAAAACGTGGGTCAACAACTTGCGGCCGCTCGGTCGTCCGCTGATTTGCACTGAATATATGGCTCGCCCGAACGGAAGCGAGTTCGATCCGATTTTGGGCTACTTCGCCGCACAGAAAATTGGTGCTTATAACTGGGGCTTCGTCGCCGGCAAATCGAACACAATCTATCCTTGGGATTCGTGGCAGAAACCGTATGACGACGAACCGCCGGTCTGGTTCCACGACATCTTTCGGGAAGACGGCACGGCGTATCGTCAAGCGGAAGTTGATTACATTCGAAACGTC